>NZ_JACARO010000005.1 GCF_013386585.1 Pseudomonas sp. P7548
GGCGGGAGCAATGGGGTGTGCGGAGCTGGTTGAGCAGGTGCGCGGGCAACTGGCGGCGCTCGGCTGGGACGATTACGACGCCTGGTGGCTGGCAGCGGGCACCGGCACCACCTTGGCGGGCTTGGCACTGGCGGAGGTCGGCGCGCACCCGGTGTACGGCGCCATGGCCGTGCCCGATGATCACGGTGTCGCCCAGAATGTCGACGCCATCGTGCGGGGGGGTTATGAGCTGTTGGACGCCAGCCGAGGGGGCTTTGCCAAGGTCGACCCGCTGCTGCTCGACTTCATCGACACCACCGAACGCGCCTGCGGCCTGCCGCTGGAGCCGCTCTACACCGGCAAGGCATTGTTGGCGTTGAAACAACAGATCGAAGCAGGACGCTTCAGCCCCGGCACCCGCCTGATTTTCGTCCACACCGGAGGCCTGCAAGGCCGCCGCGGCTTTGCAGCCTAGCGCAGATCCCCTGTGGGAGCGGGNNCTGCCTTCGCGAGCAAGCCCGCTCCCACCTGGCATCATTCTCAAGGCAGTGTTATCGCGCAGCACATAATGATGAAAGATACCCGCCAGAGCATGCAGGCCAATCAGCCAGTAGCCGATCTTGCCGAACAGCACATGCCAGCCTTCGATCTGCTTGGCCAGGGCTTTGTTCTCGGCGATGAGCGGCGGCAACTCCATGCCGTAGAACATCACCGAATGCCCTTCGGCGCTGACGATCAGCCAGCCGGCAATCGGCATGCCGATCATCAAGGCATACAGCGCGAAGTGCATCAGGGTGGCCAGCAGGCTCTGCCATGCCGGCGGTGCTGGTACGATCTTCGGCGCCACTCCCAGGCTGCGGGCGAACAGGCGCAGCCACACCAGCACAAACACGGTGAGGCCGAACATGAAGTGCATTTCAACGATCAACGTTCGCCCGCCACTGCCTTTGGGGAATTGGCCGCGTAACTCAATGCAGGCGTAGACCACCGCCAGCAGCACCACCATCAACCAGTGCAACGCGATCGACATGGTGCTGTAGCGTGTATCGGAGTTTTTCCACGGCATCGTTGGGTTCCTCACTCATCAGGGCAAACCTGTGGCGAGGGAGCTTGCTCCCGTCGGGCTGCGTAGCAGCCCCCTGTTCAGGGTCGCTTCGCGCCCCAGCGGGAGCAAGCTCCCTCGCCACAGGTACAGTTTCATCACAGGACAACATTGCGTTCTTGGATGACGCAGTGGTTTAACTGTATGCCGGTTTTGAGTGGTTTGCCTGGCGTGAATGCCGTTGTGTTGACCTCTATCAGTGGCTTTGCGGCATTTCACCGCGGGCCAGGCGCTTGTTGATATCGGTGATGACCGCCGGCAGGTCGTTGAGGGTGTCGATCAGGTAGTGCGGGCGCGAGCCCTCGAAGATCGCCTCGATGCGCTTGCGCTCGCGGGTCAGGGTGGCGGCATCCAGCGCGCGGAACTGCTCGTAGGTCAGGCCCAGGGCATTGCCGGAGCAGGTCAGGGCCACGGTCCACATGCCGGCGCGGCGGCCTTCGAGTATGCCTGGCACGGTATCGTCAACCTTGACGCACGCCGCCACATCGTCAATGCCCAGGGCAATCACGTTGGCCAGTGCCTGGGCCGGCCACGGGCGGCCGTTGGGTACTTCGTCGGTAGCCACCACATGGTCGGCGATGTAGCCGTTGGTGGCGGCCAGGGCGACGACTTTATCCATGACTTGCTTGGGGTAGCCGGAGCAGCTACCCACCTTGATGCCTTGCACGCGCAGGCGCGCAATGGTGTCCAGGGCGCCGGGGATCAGCGCCGAGTGCTCGGCAATTTTCTCGATCTGCAGCGGCATGAAGCGCTGGTAGATGGCGGTCACATCATCGTCGGTCGGCGTGCGGCCAAACGCCTTGCGATAGCGCTCGGCAACCTGGGGTTGGTCGCAGAGGGTGCGGATGTGGTCCCACTTGCCCATGCCCATCGGGCCACGGGCTTCTTCGATGGAGACCTGCACGTCGAACTCGGCAAACGCCTCGACAAAGATCTGGGTGGGCGCGAACGAGCCGAAGTCGACCACGGTGCCGGCCCAGTCAAGAATGACGGCCTGGAGGGTGTTGGGGTTCTGATAGTTCATACACAAATCCTGTGGGAGCTGGCTTGCCAGCGATGAACGAAAATGAGGTTTTACAGAGGGACCGCGTCGCCTGTGATCGCCGGCAAGCCGGCTCCTAAAGGTTCGAGCACATTCATGTCTTGCAGAGCCTGCGCTATCGCCGTCACGGCAGCCCGCATCCCGGCTGCATCCACATGCCCGATGCAGCCCACGCGGAAAGTTTCCACCTGGGTCAACTTGCCCGGGTAAAGGATGAAACCCTTGGCCTTGACCCGTTCGTAGAAGTCCTTGAACTGATAACGCGGGTCTTTGGGGGCGTGGAAGGTGACGATGATCGGCGCCTGGATCGCGCCCGGCAGGAAGCTGCGCAAACCCAGTGCGGTCATGCCGTCCAGCAATGCCTGGCAGTTGCCCGCGTAACGTTGGTGCCGCGCGGGCAGGCCGCCTTCTTCGTGGTATTGCAACAACGCTTCGTGCAGCGCCGCCACCACATGGGTCGGCGGGGTGAATCGCCATTGGCCGGTCTTGGCCATGTACGCGTGCTGGTCGAACAGGTCCATCGCCAGGGAGTGGCAATTGCCTTCGGCGGCGGCCAGTGCCTGCTTGTCGGCGAAGACAAAACCCATGCCCGGCACACCTTCCAGGCACTTGCCCGAGGCGGCGATCAAGGCGTCGAACGGCACGTGGCGGGCGTCGATGGTGAGTGCGCCGAAGGAACTCATGGCGTCGATGATCAAGCGCTTGCCGTGCTGTTTCACGACCTGGGCGATGTCCGGCAGTGGGTTGAGGATACCCGTGCTGGTTTCGCAGTGGATCAACGCGACGTGGGTGATGCTGGGGTCGGCGAGCAACAGGCGCTCGACGTCGGCGGCGGAGGTGGGTTCGTCTTCGGCGGTTTCAAAGGTGCTGAAGTCGCGGCCTAACACTTCGCAGATCTTCGCCAGGCGCTTGCCGTACGCGCCATTGACCAGCACCAGCACTTTGCCATTGCGTGGTACGAGGGTGCCGATGGCGGCTTCGACGGCGAAGGTGCCGCTGCCTTGCAACGGCACGCAGTGGTGGCTGGTCGCACCGTCGATGATTGCCAGCAATTGCTCGCAGACGCTGGCGGTGAGCTGATTGAAGCGCTCATCCCACGAACCCCAATCCATCATCATCGCCTGACGGGTGCGGTGGGAGGTGGTCAGGGGGCCGGGAGTCAGCAGGATCGGCGCAGCAGTGGTCATCTCAAGTCCTCGCAAAGCATCGGGGTTGAATCTACGGCGCCTAAATTGCAGTTTGGCTTGTTATCAATCAAATTGTTTGTTGTTATGCGAGCTATCAGTGAGGCCGATAGCTATGAACCTGTTCCAATTGCGTGCATTCGATGCCGTGGCCCGCGAGGGCAGCTTTACCCGTGCGGCGGCGCGGCTGTTTATCAGCCAGCCGGCGGTGACCGGGCATATCAAGGCCCTGGAGGAGTACTACCAGATCCCGTTGTTGCGCCGTACTGCCCGTCGCGTGGAGTTGACCGAGGAGGGCACGCGCCTGGCGGCTATCACCCGGGCGATCTTTGGGTTGGTGGACGAAGCGCAGGCGCTGCTGGAGGCCAATCGACAACTGCTCACCGGACGCCTGGAAGTGGCAGCCGATGGTCCGCACCTGGTGATGCCGATGATCGCCAGCCTGCGTGCGCGCTACCCCGGCATCACCGTCAACCTGCGCCTGGGCAACGCCCAGGAAACCCTGGCGGCGCTGTTGTCCGAGCATGCCGATGTGGCCGTGCTCACCGAAGTGGAACCGCGCACTGGCTTGCACCTGCAGCCGTTGAGCGAGTCGCGGATTTGCGCCCTGGTGCCGGCCGGGCACCCGTGGACGGCCGAGAAGGCGGGCATTCGCCTGGAGCAACTGAACGAGGTGATCATGGTGCTGCGTGAGCCCAGTTCCATCACTCGGCGCACCTTCGACAACGCCTGCCTGGCAGCCGCGGTGCAGCCCAAGGTGCTGCTGGAGCTGGACAGCCGTGAAGCGGTGACCGAAGCCGTCGCCGCCGAGCTGGGGGTGGGGGTGGTGTCGTCGATGGAAGTCAGCCAGGACCCGAGGGTGCGTGCGGTTGCGCTGCAGGGCGAGGGGCTGGTGAACCGGCACATGCTTGGCTGCATGGAGCGGCGCCGATCGCTGCGATTGATCCAAGCCTTTTTCGAGCTGGCGCCCTGACGGTTTTTGGTGGAACGATGGGTTTTTGCGCTATAAACTCTGCCCCCAAAGCGCCGGCCAGTAGACGTTTGGGCGCGATGGATAGAAGAGAGTGAGTCATGGGCGCACAGTGGAAAGTCAAACATAAAGAAGCGGCAGCCAATGCCAAGGGCAAGATCTTCGGCAAGCTGGTGAAAGAAATCACCATCGCCGCCCGCAACGGCGCCGACACCGCCACCAACGCCCACCTGCGTCTGGTAGTGGAGCAGGCCAAAAAGGCTTCGATGCCCAAGGAAACCCTGGACCGCGCCATCAAGAAAGGCGCCGGCCTGCTGGGTGAAACCGTGCAGTACCACCGCGTGACCTACGAAGGGTTCGCGCCGCACCAGGTGCCGCTGATCGTTGAGTGCGTGACCGACAACATCAACCGCACCGTGGCGGAAATCCGCGTGGCCTTCCGCAAGGGCCAGCTCGGCGCTTCCGGCTCCGTGGCCTGGGACTTCAACCATGTCGGCCTGATCGAAGCCTCGCCGGACACCCCGGACGCCGACCCGGAAATGGCTGCCATTGAAGCCGGCGCCCAGGATTTCGAAGACGGCGAAGAAGAGGGTTCCACCCTGTTCATCACCGAGACCACCGACCTGGATGCCGTGCAAAAAGCACTGCCGGAACAGGGCTTCACCGTGCTGTCGGCCAAGCTGGGGTATATCTCGAAGAACCCGGTGAGCGGCCTGACCGACGAGCAGATGGCTGAAGTTGAAGCCTTCCTGGAAGGCCTGGACAACCATGACGACGTGCAGGACATGTTTGTCGGCCTGGCGGGCTGATCTGTAGCTATGAATGTGATCTAAATGTGGGAGCGGGCTTGCTCGCGAAGGCGGTGTATCAGTCAATCATTGGGGCGACTGACACTCCGCCTTCGCGAGCAAGCCCGCTCCCACATTGGTTTAGGGGTGTTGTATAGAGACAAGGGTGGTTTCGATTTCGCTGAAGGCTGGTCGTGCGAGCACATCCGGCTGGCAGCAACGTTCCTGCAACGTGATCAGCGCTTGATCGACCGACCCCGTCTCGACCCGCTCCAACAATTCCCCCAGCAACACCCCGAATGCCCTGACCTCGATCCGCTGCAATGCGCGGGTTTCCTCGGTATCCGCCGTGGCATGGAACGACGCCGCGCCAAAATCCCCCAGCAGGCAATCGCCGGCTTCATTCCACAGGATGTTGTGGCCGTAGAGATCGCCGTGGGTGATGCCATGCCGGTGCAAGTGGGCCGCCACCGAAGCAATCCCCCGCGCCATGCGCAGCGCTACTTCGAGACTAAAGCGAGTACCCGGCTCATAAATGTCGCGGGTGCACGACGCCAGGCTCGGCAGGGCCGCGAGGTTGCGGTAGCTTGGGTCGATCAGGTCCATGACCAGTGCAGCCTGGCCCTCCGGATGGCCGACCACGCGGCCTTCGACCTTGATCAGGTTCGGGTGCAGCCCGGCCGCGATGCAGGCCTGCATTTCGTGCAACGGCGAGCCATCGCTGGTGATCGTGCCTTTGTACAGCTTGACCGCGACCGGCTTGGCGGCAGGCTTCCATAGCGCCTTGCGGATAATGCCCGAAGCGCCTTCGCCCAGCACCTCGGCCAGTTCCAGGTCCGACCAGGCAATATCCGGCGTCGCGTCATCGGCCGACACGTCCACCGCCATTTCCACCGGGTTGCCCGCGTAGGCCAGCCAGGTCAGGCTTGGCAGCGTCAACAGCCACTGTGGCAACTGGGTAAAGCGATTGGAGGCGATGCGCAGCAGTTCCAGGTTCTTGCAGTTGACCAGGCTCCGGGGCAGCGCCGTGAGCCGGTTGCCGGCCAGCATCAGTTTTTGCAGCAAGGGTCGCTCGCCCAGTTCGTCCGGCAGTTCGCTGATGTGGTTATCGGTGAGGATCAGCCAGCGCAACAACGGCGGCAACGCAGCGGCGGGCACGAGGCTGATCTGGTTAGCCTTGAAGCCGATCATGCTCAAGTTGGCGCACTGGCCCAGGCATTCCGGCAGTTCGGTAAAGGCGTTCTCCGAGCAGAACAGCACGCGCAGGTGCGTGAGGCGGTGCAGGTCGTCGGGCAGGCGGCTCAGGGCGTTGCCCGTGAGGTTGAGAATTTCCAGCGAGTCGGCCAGTTCGAAGATTTCCGGCGGGAATTCAGTCAGTCCGCAGGACAGGTCCAGGCGTTTGATGCCGGCCAACTGGCCGGCCTTGAGTTGGGCGAGGGTATTCATGAACGGCGCGATCACTCGGCAAGGGTGCGTAAATGGCGCTCATGATACCGGGTCGGGCGAGTGTTGCGGGCTCACCGATTGCAATTGGCCCAGGCGGCTGGCGGTGCGGGCCAGGTCGATGGCCTGGCCCTCCAGCGACTCTGCCAAGGGCTGCCGACCGATCAGGGTGAGGCGCTTGTCCTGATCGTAGAGCACGTCCACCAGGTTGATGAAACGCTGCTGCACAGCAATCGGGCTGTCGGCCAGGTGCGGCAGCCCGTCGATGATCCAGTGGTCGAAGTCCTGGCACAGCAGCAGGTAATCCATCACGGCAGTGAGCTGCTCGCACAGATCATTGAAGGTAAAAGCGAGGGTGCGCCCCTGGCGACTGCGGCAGGTCAACTGGCGGGTGCCGACGGGCAACGGTTGCGGCGGGCAATCGGCGGCGGGCAAGCCAAGGGCTTCGCGCTGCGCCAGGCTGCCGGGCCACACGTACTGGCCGCCGGTGAAGCGCTGCTGCGCGTGGGCCTGGGGCAGGCTGCGAAAGTCTTGTGGCGAGCTGACCTCCAACACCTCCATGCGCGCGGCGATCAGGTCGATTACCGGCTTGAACCGCTGGTGATACAGCGGGTTGGGCAACAACCCTTCGGGCGCGTAGTTGGAGGTCACCAGCACCAGCACGCGGCGCTGGAACAGCGCCTTGAACAAGCGGCTGATGAGCATGGCGTCGCCGATGTCGTGGACATGAAACTCGTCAAAGCACAGTACGCGACAGCCCGCCAGTAGCTCATCCAGGGTGACACCCAGGGCATCGTCATCGGCCTGATGCTTGAACATGCCCCGGTGCAATTGGGCGAAGAACGCGTGGAAGTGTACGCGTTGTTTTTCGGCAATCGGCAGGGCCTGGAAAAAACCGTCCAGCAGCCAGCTTTTGCCACGCCCCACCGGGCCGTGCAGGTACAGGCTGCGGGTGGGCTGGCCCGCAAGCAGGTGCCCGGTTTCGCGGGCCAGGGCGGCAATCGCCTGGGTCTGGCCCGCGCTGAGGGTATAGCCCTGTTGTGCGGCCTTGGCCTGGAAAAACGCCGGGATCGGCGACGCAGCCAGGGCTTCGGCGGGTTTGCCGAGCAGGCGCCGGATAAGGGAAAGCACGGCCAATACACGTCACTCTGTCTTTCGATGGTCACCCACTTTAGGGCGCCCGTCACGATTTGACCAATAGAGAAGGGTGCCACCACCTATCTCGAAAAGGCATGGCGCAACGCTGAATCCGCCGAGACTGGCAGTTTCCCTCTGAATGGCTAACCTCATACACAGCAGTCACCCCTGTATAAGGAATTGGGGCAGTGAAGGGACGAGCGGTATTGGCAGTCATGGGCGCGATGCTCTGCAGCACGGCTTCAGGTGCGCAGCTCCAGGTGGAGGTGCGGATCGACGTGCAGCGGGGTTGCCAGTTGGTGGGCACCACCCGCAGCGCTGGCATCGAGCAACTTGGCGTACTGGATTTTGGCAGCGGCCCGCGTCTGGATGACCCGGCCGGCCCCCTGAGTGCGGCCCTGATCAGCCAGCGGCAACCGCGCCTGGAATGCAACCCCGATACCCCTTACCAAGTCCGCGTCGACGGCGGCCTGCATGGCGGCACGGGCGAAGTGCGCTACCTCGCCGCCGCTACGCCATCGTCCAGCAAACCCATTCCCTACCGTCTTTACGCTGACGCCGCGCGGCGCATTCCGCTGCCGGTGAATGAGCCGCTCAGCGGTCGTGTGCCAGATACCGGGAGCGTTGACCTGCCGCTGTACGGGCGCATCGAGCCGCTCAAGGAAATTCCCGCCGTTGGTCGCTACAGCGACCTGCTCAAGGTGACCGTCACATGGTGAGTCGCAGCCTGGCCCTGGCGGCGTTCGGCGGCTTATTGCTGCTCGCCGATGACGCCTGGGCGGTGGTCGCCAGCGGGCAGATTCATGCGCGCCTGGTGATCACCGCCAGTTGCCAGGTCAGCAGCGTTGAAAGTGCGCCGGTGAGTCCTACAGGTGGCACAGCGCTCCTGGACTTCGGCAGCCAGGGGCCGACCTGGAACAACACCTTGGCGGCGGGCGTCACCGACGGCGACAAGGCGCCGCTGTCAGTGTCATGCAACCCTTCGGTGGTCAGCAGCTTTACCGTGACCATCGACGGCGGCGCCCACGGTGACGGCACCACGCGGCGTCTGAGCAACGGCACCCAGACCATACCGTATCGACTTTCGGCCGATCCGTTGGGACACAGCACCTACAACATCGGCCAGCAGCGAAATTTCGTCGTGACCCGGGGCGCGCAGATACCCATTCCGGTATTCGGCTCGGTGGTGGCGAATACCAGGGCCTTACCGGCCGGCATCTACACAGACACCCTGACGGTGACTCTGGATTGGTAAACCATGAGGATGGATATCATGCATGTACTCGTATCGCGTTTAGGCGTTTGTGCGCTGGGCCTGGCAATGGCCTCCAGCCTCAATGCGGCCACCACCGTGACCGGCCAGATCACCTCCAGCCTGACGCTGATCGCCAGTTGCCAGGTCAACGGTTCTGGCGCGGCCAGCGGGTTGAACTTCGGTAGCCTCAACTTCGGTACTACCAACAGCCTGTTCACCAATGCCGACGCCCAGTTGCTGGGCGGTACCGGTACGGGCGGAGCGTTGTCGGTGCTGTGCTCGGCGGGGACTGCGCCGACCATCAAAGTGCGTGCGGGGGCCCATGACAATGCCTCCGCCGGCGGTACTCGGGCGCTGGCCGATGGTCTCGGCAACTTTGTGCCCTATGACTTCTACACCGACAGCGGGCATTCCTCGCTGCTGGCCATCGATGGCGTGATCGCCCTCGCCACCAGCACCGGCGTGGCGCAAACCGTGAATCTCTACGGTCGTGCGGTGGGCAAGGCGGGGCTGCCGGCGGGCACCTACACCGACACCGTGGCCGTGGAACTGACGTTCTAGCGTCATGACCCGGTCAGGGTGGGTGAGGGCGTTGCTGGTGTGCGGGCTGGTGGTGCCACTGCCGTTGTCGGCGGTGACCAGCCAGAGCTTCCAGGTGAGCGCCACTGTCACCCCCGGCTGCCTGGTGGTGGGGGGCGGCTCCAACTATGGGGCGCTGACCTATGGCAGTTATTCGGCGCTATCCACCAGTACGGTGAGCGCCGCCCTGATCGGTGGTGTGACCCTGCAATGCACGCCGGGGGTGACGCTGAGCATGAGCGTCAACGGCGGCCTGCACAGCAACACCGGGCGCAATTTGCAGCTCAATACCGGCACTGCACGGGTGGCGTATCAGTTGTTTCAGGATGCAGCGTTCAGTCAAAGCCTGGGGATCAGTCAGAGCGTCAACGTGACCTACAGCGATGCAAACAACATCAGCCTGCCGATCTACGGGCGGGTGCAGTTACCGGGCAACCAGCCTGGGGGGACGTACAGCGACACGTTGCAGGTGCAATTGTCGTGGTAGGGCTATGGGTATGAGGAGTGGTTTTATGTGTTCACCTTCCCGGCGGTTGTGGGCCGCGGGTTTTGCTGTGTTGGCGGGGGCATTGAGCAATGTGGTGGCGGTGCAGGCGGCCAGTTCGGTGCTGATCTGGCCGATCGACCCGGTGCTGGAGGCCGACCAGCAGGCCAGTGCGTTGTGGCTGGAAAACCGTGGCACCGAGACGGCCAACTTGCAGATTCGTGTATTCGCCTGGAGCCAGAACGGCTTCGACGAGCAATACCAGAACCAGCGCGACGTAATAGGCAGCCCGCCGGTGGCGAAGATCGAGCCGGGGCAGAAACAGCTGGTGCGCCTGACGCGCACCCGTGAAGTGCCACCCGGGCAAGAGCTGGCCTACCGCATCATCATCGATGAAATCCCTTCGCCCTTGCAGGTGCCGACCCCACCGGAAGGCAAGAACACGGCGGCGGCGATTCGCTTCCAGATGCGCTATTCGGTGCCGTTGTTTGCGTATGGCGCGGGTCTGTGGAGCAAGGAAGACGCCACGCGCCAGCGCGATCCCAAGGGCGCCGGCAAACCGGATCTGAGCTGGCGCAAGGTCTCGGTTGCCGGGCGCAGTTACATCGAAGTTCGCAACCAGGGCGCCGTGCATGCGCGACTCACCGACGCGTCGTTCAAACAAGGCGGTCAGACACGACCTGTGGCGGACGGCCTGCTGGGCTATGTGCTGCCGGGCGCGACGATGCGCTGGCCGGTGCCGGAGGCGGTGTCAGCCGACCAGCCGTTGCAGGTGCGGATCAATGGCGCGGCACAGGTGGAGGCCCTGGCGCCGGCGCGATAACGGAGTAGGCAGCGGGACGGGGTAAACCCGGGTTCAACAGGATGGAGATGTCCATTGAAGGACACAACGCCATGTGTGAGTCGTGGTCGGGCTCGTTGTATGTGGCCGTCGGTGGCAGTGGTGAGCGGGCTGTGGAGCGCGATGTTGGCGCTTCCGGGGGTGGCTGGAGACCTGCCGCCGCCCCCGAGCAGTATGGAGGCTGTCGCCGATGCACAGCTGTTTCTGGAACTGGTGGTCAACCAGATGGACACCGGCCGCGTCATCGCGGTCGATCAACGGGCGGGCGAGCTGTATGTGCCCGTCAGCGCGCTGCAGGACGTCGGCATGAAACTGCCCGGTGATCCCACCGGCAGCATCGCTCTGGACAAGCTGCCCGGCCTGCACAGTGACTACGACAGCAACGGCCAACGCCTGTTGCTGGATGTGCCGCCGTCGTGGTTGCAGGAACAGTTCATCGGCAACCGCAACACCTACCCGCGCACTCAGGCCATGAGCAGCTTCGGTGCCTTGCTCAACTATGACCTGTACTTCAACGACACCGACGAAGGTGGCAGCTACCTGGCCGGCTGGAACGAAGTACGGCTGTTCGACACGTGGGGCACGTTGTCCAACACCGGGCAATACCGTCAGACCCTGTCGGGCAATGTGAGCAACAGCACCCTCGACAACGGCTATCGCCGTTATGACACGACGTGGCGTTTCTCCGATGACGAACGGATGCTCACTTACGAGGCTGGCGACGTGATCAGCGGGTCGCTGCCCTGGAGCAGTTCGGTACGTCTGGGTGGGGTGCAGTTCTCGCGGGATTTCGCGGTGCGACCGGACCTGGTGACGTATCCGTTGCCGCAGTTTGCCGGCGAGGCGGCGGTGCCCTCGTCGGTGGACCTGTTTATCAATGGCTACAAATCCGAGAGCGCCTTGTTGCAGCCGGGGCCGTACACCCTCACTAACGTGCCCTTTATCAACGGTGCCGGCGAGGCGGTGGTGGTCACTACGGACGCCTTGGGGCGCCAGGTGTCGACCACGGTGCCGTTCTATGTCACCAGCACTTTGCTGCAAAAGGGGCTGACGGATTTTTCTGTGGCGGCCGGGACCTTGCGCCGCGATTACACCGTACGGGATTTCGCCTATGGGCCGGGCGTGGCCAGTGGCACCTTTCGCTATGGCTACTCCGACAACCTGACCCTGGAAAGCCACGCCGAAGCGTCAAGTGACCTGACCCTCGGTGGCCTGGGCGGCAATCTGCGTCTGGGCAACTTCGGCATCCTCAATACAGCCCTCAGTCAAAGCCAGTTCGACGGTCGCAATGGCCAGCAACTGAGCCTGGGTTATCAGTACAACAGCACGCGCTACAGCCTGTCGTACCAGCGCGTGGAGCGGCACAACGAATACGCTGACCTGACCCTGGTGGACACCCCTTACGCGAGCCTCAGCAAGCGCAGCGAACAGGTTACGCTCAGCCTCAATCTGGAGCGTTTCGGCAGCCTGGGTGTGGGCTATTTCGACGTGCAGGCCGCGGACGATTCGCGCACGCGTCTGCTCAACTTGAGCTGGAGCAAGCCGCTGTGGCGCAATACCAGTTTTTACCTGTCGGCCAACCGTGAGGTCGGCGACAGCAACTGGGCCGTGCAGGCACAACTGGTGATCCCGTTCGACCTCAATGGCAGCCTGGCCCTGAGCAGCGAACGCAGCAAGGACGGTGCCAGTCGCCAGCGCATCAACTACAGCAGCTCGGTGCCCAGCGAAGGCGGGGTGGGTTACAACCTCGGCTACGCCCAGGGCGACGGGCCGACCTATCGCCAGGCCGACCTGACCTGGCGCTTGCAGTCGGTGCAGTTGCAGGCCGGTGTATACGGCAGCAGTGATGCCGAGACGCGCTGGGCGGATGCCAGCGGTTCGTTGGTGTGGATGGGCGGCGATACCTTCGCTGCCAACCGCATCAACGATGCCTTTGTGGTGGTGAGCACCCAGGGTTTCGCCGGGATTCCGGTGCGCTACGAGAATCAGTTGGTGGGCCAGACCGACCGTAACGGGCACCTGCTGGTGCCCTGGAGCAGCGCTTACTACCGTGCCAAATATGAGATTGACCCGCTCAACCTGCCACCGAATATCCAGAGCCCGAACGTGGAACAGCGGGTGTCGGTGCGCCGGGGCAGCGGTTACCTGCTGGAGTTTCCGCTGCGTCGGGTGATCGCCGCGAGCATCACCCTGGTGGACGGCCAGCACCAGGAATTGCCCTTGGGCAGCCTGGTGGTGCACGAGCAAAGCAACACCCAGGCGGTGGTGGGCTGGGAGGGTCTGGTCTACCTGGAAAACCTGGCGACCCACAACACGTTGCAGGTCACGATGGTGGGCGGGCGTACCTGCCAGGCGACCTTCGAGATGGACGTGCAACAACCGGACGTGCCCCTGATCGGGCCGTTGGTGTGCCAATGAGCGACTGAACAAGGAGCGGGCGAGTGAGGGGCAAGGGATGGCTTTACAGCGTGTTGGCGAGCGCCAGCCTTGGGGTGTCGGGGCAGGCGATGGCACTGTGTTCGGTGGTGGCGACGACACCGGCCAGCTTTGGCTCGGTCAGTTCGATCAACGTGCGCACGGCCTCGCAAGGCAGTTCGACCCAGAACGCCGGCTTGAGCTGCGGGGCGTCGCTGATCGCGTTGGGCACCAGCGATCACTTCTACCTGACCATCAGCTCGCTGACGGGTGGCCTGGTCGGCCCCACCGGTGATGTGATCGGCTATACGGTCTACGGCAACAACACCACCAACTTTCCGATCAATCGTAACAGCCAGTTCGACTTCGGCCCCAATGGCCTGGCTACCGCTGCCGGGCTGTTGAGCGGGCCGGGCAACAAGACCATGCCGCTGTACTTCGCCAGCATCACGGGCAGCAACGTGGCGGCGGGGGTCTACACCGAAGTGCTGAACCTGGCCTGGAGCTGGGATTACTGCATCGGCCTGGGGGTAGGGTCCTTGTGTGTGCTGCGTGACAGAAACCTTACGCCCCAGACCCGCACGCTGACGGTGAGCATGACCGTCACCAACGACTGCCAGATCACCGCGCCCAACATCAGCTTTGGCAGCGCACCGGTGATCAGCGCCTTTACCCCGGTCACTGGCCAGACCATCAGCATCTCCTGCACCAAGGGCAGTGCCTACAGTGTAGGTTTGAGCGATGGCCAGAACGCGGTCAGCGTGGGCGGGCGCCGGCGGATGATTTCGGGCAGCAACTACCTGGCTTACGACATCTTCAAGAGCGCCGGCACCACGCGCTGGGGCAGTGTCGGCGCTGCACGGCGAGACAGCTCCACCGCCGAGGTCAACCCGGGCAACGGCCTAGGCACCGGTAGCCAGGTGTTCAACTACAACGCCAAGATCTACACCGACCAGGCCACGCCGCCGGGCGGTACCTACCTCGACAACGTGGTGCTCGACGTGGGGTTCTAGAACTTGATCGTCTGCTTGATCAGCCGCGCGGTCGGCTCGTCATTGGGGCTGACCATCGCGTAGTTGTAGCCGGCGCCGGACCAGTATTCGGCCTGCAACCCGTCGGCGCTGCGGCTGCCCCGGGGCAGGAAGTTATTTTCCGGACCTGGTGGGCGGATGTAGAAACTGATCTTGTGGCCTTCACGGTTTTCATACATCACCATCGCCGCCGCCCCGGATTCGGTGGTCAGCAGGCGCCCGCTGACCGGCGTGAAACCGGAGGCGCTGAGGTCGGGAAGGCGGTGGGCCTGGTTGAAGTAACGGTCGAGCCAGGCCTGCATGTTGCAGCTGCCCTGGGTGTTGTAGTCGGCGGGCAGGATGCCGTCCTGAGCAAACAGGCGAAATGCCTGCATCGCATCGGCCATTGGCAGCATCGGCGGTTGAGTGACCTCGCGGGCATGCCAGCCGCCAATGCCGCCGAGGCTGACGGCGATCAGCAACACGGCGGCCGTTGCCAGGTGGCGGCGGGACTGGTGCCGGATACGCTGGCGAATCAGCGCAGGGTCCAGCTCAGGGTTGGCCGGTTGCTGCAAGGCACCGCTCAATGACGCGCGCAACAATTGCGCATCCTGTTGCCAGGCCTGGACCTGGGCGGCGACGTCGGGGTGGGCGGCCAGGTAGGTTTCGAGCACACGGCGATCACTCTCCAGCAGTTGGTGGTCGACGTAGGCATGCAAATCGCGTTCGCTGGGGGGCAGGCTGATCATTTGAGTATCCGCAGGGAAGGGCTGGCTATTTCGCCATCACTGAGTTGACGCAAGGCTTGGCGCGCCCGGGACAGGCGCGACATCACGGTGCCGATGGGCACGTCGAGGATCTCGGCCACCTCCTTGTAGCTCAAGCCTTCGACCGACACCCACAGCAGCAAGGCGCGCTGTTCGGTGTTGAGCTGGTCGAAGGCTTGCAGGGTCGATTGGGCCATCACCGTGCGTTCGACCGACGGTTGCGCGTCATCGCGGCCAGTGAAGAATTCGAGCATGCGCGCATAGCGCCGGCTGCGACGGTGCGCATCAAGGAACTGGCGGTAGAGAATCGAGAACAGCCAGGCGCGCAGGTCGCCTTCGAGGCGTTTGTCGGCCCAGCGGATGATCGCCCGTTCCAGGGTCGATTGCACCAGGTCGTCAGCGCTGCTGGTGTTACGGGTCAGGGACACGGCAAAACGCCGCAACCTGGGGATGAGTTCACGTAACTGTTCGTCGAGTTCATGCATGGTCGGCTGGCTGATCACTACGCTGGGACTGGAGAGACGTCCGGCGTTGAAGGTTATTCCCCGCTCCTAAAAATAAATCCGGGGCCAGGGAATAGAGCAGATCGGCGTTCGTCTTAATGCTCCGACCTTATGTTCCACCCCTAAGGCCTTTGGCCCTGGAGTTTCTTCATGGTAGATCACTCATCACCGCCTCGTCCTCCGTTGAGCACGGCGAGCCTGATCGCACGGCTCATCGGTATCGGCGCCGTGGTTGCGGTTGTTGCCGGGGCATTTGCCTACGTCAACGGCACACTTGACCCACAGCGCCTGCGGCCCAAGACCCTGGTCAATGCCCTGGAAACCAATAACGGTATCCACCCGGGCTTCCGGCGCAACCATGCCAAGGGTGTGTGTGTGGCAGGTTACTTCGAGAGCAGCCCAGAGGCGCGTGCGTACTCCAGCGCCCAGGTGTTCAGCGAGGCCAAGACCCCGGTGATCGGTCGGTTTGCCTTGCCCAGTGGTAACCCTTATGCACCGGACAGCAGCGTGCCGATCCGCAGCTTTGCGTTGCAATTCAGCCAGGCTAACGGCCAGCAGTGGCGGACCGGGATGAACAGCATGCCGGTGTTCCCGGTGGGCACGCCGCAGGCGTTCTACCAGATGCTGCAAGCGGGCGCGCCCGACCCGGCCACCGGCAAGCCGAACCCGGCGAACATGCCGGCGTTCTTTGCCGCGCACCCTGAGACCGCGCCGTTTTTGGCGTGGGTCAAGACGGCCAAGCCGTCCGCCAGCTATGCAACGGAAACCTATAACGGGATCAACGCGTTTTTCCTGGTGGGCGCCGATGGCAAGCGCCAGGCGGTACGTTGGGGCGTCGTGCCCCAGAGCCTGGACGCGCCGGGTGATGTAGCACCGGCGGGCAGCGACTTCCTGGAAAAAGACCTGGTGCAGCGCCTGGCCTCGGGGCCGTTGCGCTGGCAGTTGAACATGACGCTGGCCAACCCTGGCGACCCACTGGACGATGCCAGCAAAGCCTGGAGCGGCGAACACAAGGTGTTGAACGCCGGCACCCTGGTACTGCAGAGCAGCCAACCCCAAGCGGACGGCGATTGCCGTGATATCAACTTTGATCCACTGGTTTTGCCCAGTGGCATCGAAGCCTCCAACGACCCGCTGCTGGCCGCACGCTCGGCGGCGTATGCCAGCTCGTACGTGCGCCGCGCCGGTGAAGTCAGCCCCTTGCACAGTGCCCCTCAGGAGTCGAAACCATGAATGGTCAACCGCGGTTTTTCGCCCCTCTGGCGCGCCTGCTGCATTGGCTGATGGCGTTGATGATCATCGCGATGTTGTTTATCGGCGCGGGCATGGTGGCATCGGTGTCGGAGCGCCATGAGTGGCTGATCCACCTGCACAAACCGCTGGGGATCGCGATCCTGGCTCTGGTGATCGTGCGGTTGGTGGTGCGCTTTTCGACGCGTCAGCCGCCGTTGCCGACGGACTTGCCCCTGTGGCAAGTGCTGGCAGCCAAGGCGTCCCACTTAGTGCTGTATGCGTTGATGCTGGTGTTGCCGGTTCTGGGCTGGGCGATGATCTCGGCGGCGGGCGACCCAGTGATGCTCAGCAGTTCGGTGCAATTGCCTGCGTTGGTGGGGGCCAATGCGCCGTTGTTTGCGGTGTTGCGCAAGGCTCATGGCTTTCTCGCCTACCTGTTGTTCCTGACGGTGTTGTTGCACCTGGCGGCGGCGTTGTTCCACGGGCTGATTCGACGCGACGGTGTGTTGCAAAGCATGACCGGCAGCAAACGCTGACCGTGTAGGCGCCGGCTTGCCGGCGATGGCGTCCTTGAAATTTCTGCCGTTATCAAGGACCGCATCGCCGGCAAGCCGGCTCCTACAAGGGGTTAGCGCAGGGTGGTCACGATGTCGGCGACGGTGCTCAATACGTCCTTGCCCAACTGCTTGGATCGTTCACCGGACCAGCCGGTTTTCGGGTTGGGAGCGTCGTCGTTGTCCTTGAAGGGCATTTCCAGGGTCAGGGACAGGCAGTCGTACTTCTCGCCAACGGCGTTGCAGGCCAGGGTCATGTTGGCTTCACCCGGCAGGTCGCGGGTGTAGCCGTGGGTGGTCTGGAAGTCGCGGGTGAGGGCGCTCAAGTGGCTGCGAAAGTGTTTTTCCAGCGCCTCGATGCGCGGGGTGTAGCCGGGGTTGCCTTCGCAGCCTGCGGTGAAGACGTAGGGGATTTCTTCGTCACCGTGGATATCGAGGAAAAGGTCCACGCCGTACTTGTCCATTTGCTCCTGGGCGAACAGCACTTCCGGGCTGATTGCCTGGCTGGCGCTCTGCCAGGCGCGGTTGAGGTCCTGGCCCATGGCGTTGGTGCGCAAGTGGCCGTGGAAGGCGCCGTCCGGGTTCATGTTGGGAATCAGGTACAGGTCGGCCACGGACAGGAGTTTTTTCAGCTCGGCGTCACCGTCCTGTTGCAGGCGCTCGATGATGCCTTCCATGAACCACTCGGCCATGTGCTCGCCGGGGTGTTGCTGGGCGATGATCCACACGTTACGGCGGCCTTCGCCGCCTTTGCCTCGGCGCAGCAGTGGGATGTCACGGCCTTCGGCACTTTTGCCGGTGGCCAGCAACTGGGAGCCAGCACGGTTCAGGGCCTGCTCGATCAGCCAGTCATGACGCTCGCGGCTGTAGGGCTCGAAGTAGGCGAACCAGGCACGCTTTTCACGGGTTTCCAGGCTGATGTGCAGGGTCTCGCCATCAAAGCGCGTGGGCACACGGAACCAATTGATGTGGTCGTAGGACGCCACTGCGTTGTAGCCACTCCACGCGTGCTTATAGGAAGACTGGCCCGCATTGCTCAAGCGGAAGGTGTGGGTGTGGCCCACGTGCATGCCTTCTGCCTTGAAGTGGAACCATTGGAAATGCGGGCTGCGGGTGTCAGGTTTGATCGCCAGCAGCAATTGATAGGCGTCGCTGGCATCCAGGACCTGGATGTTGCCGCTGTCAAAGTCGGTGCTGATCTTGATGGAGGTCAAGGCCACGGTCATGGTCGGTTCGCCTGGGTAGCTGTGTTGTGGCAGATATCTTACACAGGAGTCAGGCGAAATCTTGATGCAAAATTGTTGCACGGGGGAGGGGGGCGTCGTCCTTGACGCGACAGCAGCTTAGAATCTATGAGATTGATTCTCAAGCGCTATTTCTTAAAGATCCGGGCTAGAGCGCTCGTTCGGCTTTCTTTTGGCGATGGTCTTTTGCTACCATGCGCGCCATCAAGCAACACACAGTCTTCATTAGCCTGAAGCCACGCCAGGGAAACTGGCAAAAAAAAGACCCGGCCAAAGAGCCGGGTCAAAAACCGTGATTAGCCTGATGAGGAGATATTCCAAGAGTCCGACCTAAGGTCCCTTGGTCTATCGACTGATCTCGCGATCAGCTGCGTCCAATAATAATCATTATCATTTGCAAGTCAAATGTTTTTATCCGTGGGATAGAAATATTTTTCTTTCGCGCCCGTTACACGTTTGCCGGTGCCTGCTGCGCCTGCAACGACCGCTCCACCATCGCCTTCGCCATATCGATCAAGTACACCACTGAAAATGCCAGGTCGCGTTGATTGCCGTGATGGTTGCTCGCGGACTCATAGGCCGTGGCCGCTGCACTGCGCAGCAGGTCGGAGGCATGCACCAAGGCTTCCTCCTGACTGATGCCGGGCTTGATGGCAAACAAGGTGTCGTCTGGTATGGGCGCCGACATGTCTTCTTTCAGGTAATAGTCCAGTGCGCGTTGGGCGGCACCGCTGTTGCGCATGTCGTGCAACTCATCGTTTCCAGCGGTTTCAGGCAATAGGTACGGGCTTGTCGTCATAAGGATCGGTACTCCGGTGGGGTGTCGAAAACCATATGACCGATGATAGTACGTATCGTATTTATGTCGTTTTATGGATTACTACAAACTGTTTATTGCCCTGAAAAATACGCGACGTATTGTCAGGCCCCATGGATAACTGGATAGCGTTGGTCAAGGCCAACATGAAAGACCGCAAGGTCACGCAGGATCAACTGGCTGAACGTCTGGGCATGTCCCAGGGCGGTGTCGGCCACTGGCTCAACAAGCGCCGCGTGCCGAGCCTGGAAGACATGAACCGGCTGTTGCAGGCCTTGGGGCTTGGTGACCTGGAAGTGGCGCTGGAGATCCGCGAACGAAGCGCCCCGCACGAGCCGTCACCGGCGAAACACTACAACCCGTATTTCCGTTACCCGGTCAGCGACTGGAAAAGCCTGTGCGAAACCCGTGAAGAGCGCGCCACCTATGACACCCGGCGCTTCGAACTGACGGATCAGCGCTGCGCCGGCGCGGCGTTCTGGCTGCCCGTCACCGGCGACGCCATGGCTGCCCCCAGCGGCTTGAGCATCGGCGCCGGCATGATGATCCTGGTGGACCCGGCCGTCGAAGCCGAGCCCGGTAAGCTGGTGGTTGCGCAATGGGCCAACAGCACCCGCGCTACTTTCCGCCAGTTGAGGGAAGAGAGCGGCCAGCTTTACCTGATGCCACTCAATCCAACGTATCCCAAGCAGCTGTTCACCGACGACTGCCGTATCCTCGGCGTCGTCGTGCAAGCCATGGCCAAGTTCTAGCCCGCCGTTTCCAGCTCCACCAGTGCGCTGCCTTCGGCGACCATTTCGCCTTCCTGGCAAAACAGTGCCTTGACCACCCCGGCCTCGGGCGCGCGAATGCTGTGCTCCATCTTCATCGCCTCCAGCACCACCAGTTGCATGCCGGCCTCAACGTTTTGTCCCACCTCCACCAACACGCGCACGATGCTGCCGTTCATGGGCGCTGTGAGGCCGCCCTGGTGAGACTGGTTGGCCTCGACCGCGGCAATCGGGTCGAACAGGCTGATGGCGTGCATCTCGCCGTCCCAGCGCAGGAACACGCTGCCCTCGCTGCCCTCGCTGCGCACGGCCAGAAGGTCGCGACGCACGCCTTGGCGCTCGAACGACAATTGCTCGCCGCGCAAGGCGAAGGCATCCCCCTGCAACGTCACCAACCGATCCTGCCCATTGCAGCTCAGGTGCAGGGAAACCTCCGCTGGCAGCCCTGCGCGAAAGCCACGGGTATCCGCCCAAGGCCCATCACCGGCCGGTAGGCTCTGCATAAACGCGGCGCCCGCCGCCTGCCAGAACTCATCGCTCAAGGCACCAACGGCCGGCAGCAATTGGTCCTGGTAACGCGGAATAAACCCGGTATCCAGCTCGGCGCTCGCAAAGGCCGGATGGCCGATGATCCGACGCAGAAAGCCCAGGTTGGTCTTGAGCCCGCCCACGGCAAATTCATCAAGCATGCTCAGTAACCGCAGGCGCGCCTGTTCACGGTCCTCGCCCCAGGCGATCAACTTGCCGAGCATTGGGTCGTAGAACGGCGACACGTCATCCCCCTGCGCCACACCGCTGTCCACACGCCGCCCGGGGCCTGGGGCAGATTCGCGGTACAGCGCCAGGTGGCCGGTGGCTGGCAGGAAATCATTCGTCGGGTCTTCAGCGTACAAGCGCACTTCAATCGCATGGCCGATCAGCGGCACCTGCTCCTGGGTGATCGGCAGCGCCTCGCCCTGTGCGACACGGATTTGCCAGGCCACCAGGTCCAACCCGGTAATCGCCTCGGTCACCGGGTGTTCCACTTGCAAGCGTGTATTCATCTCCATGAAGAAGAATTCGCCACGGGCATCCAGCAAGAACTCCACGGTGCCGGCGCCCACATAGCCGATGGCCTGGGCGGCGCGCACGGCGGCCTCACCCATGGCTTTGCGCTGTTCGACGCTCAGGCCCGGCGCCGGGGCTTCTTCCACCACTTTTTGGTGGCGACGCTGAATCGAACAGTCGCGCTCGTTGAGGTACAGGCAGTGTCCGTGCTGATCGGCAAACACCTGGATCTCCACGTGGCGCGGCTTGAGCAGGTATTTCTCCACCAGCATTTGCCCGTTGCCGAAGGACGACAGCGCCTCACGCTGGGCGGAGGCCAGGGCTTCGGCCAGTTGGCTGACCTCCTCGACCACCTTCATGCCCTTGCCGCCGCCACCGGCCGTGGCCTTGAGCAATACCGGGTAGCCAATGCGTTCGCAGGCGGCACGGAAGGTGTCCAGGTCCTGGGCTTGCCCGTGATAACCCGGCACCAGCGGCACACCCGCGGTTTCCATCAGCGCCTTGGCGGCCGATTTGCTGCCCATGGCATCGATGGCCGAGGCGGGCGGGCCGAGAAAGATCAGGCCCGCCGCTTCAATGGCGCGGGCGAAGCCGGCGTTTTCCGACAAGAAACCGTAGCCCGGGTGGATCGCCTGGGCGCCACTGGCGTGTGCGGCAGCGATCAGTTTGTCGATTTGCAGGTAGCTTTCAGTAGCTTTGCTGCCGCCCAGGTCCGCGCGAATATCCGCTTCGCGGCTATGGCGCGCGTCGCGGTCGATGGCGCTGTGCACGGCCACGGTGGTCAGGCCCATGGCTTTGGCGGTGCGCATCACGCGGCAGGCAATCTCGCCACGGTTGGCCACCAGCAGGGTGGTCAGTGTGCTCATGAGCGTGGCTCCTGCGCTTGCCAGCTGGGCGGGCGTTTTTGCAGGAACGCGCGCAAGCCTTCCTGGCCCTCGGCGCTGACGCGAATCCGCGCAATGGCGTTTTCGCAATAGCGGCGCAGGGCGGGTGTGAGCGCGCCGTTCCCGACTTCACGCAACAGGTCCTTGCTGGCACGCATGGCGGCCGGGCTGTTCTGCAACAAGTTGGCGACCCACAGCTGCACCTGCAGGTCCAGCTCGCTGGCGGGGTAGCTGTCGGCCAACAAGCCGATTTCCCGCGCGCGTTGGCCGTCGAAACGTTCGGCGGTCAGGGCATAACGCCGCGCCGCGCGTTCGCCGATGGCCTGCACCACGAACGGGCTGATCACCGCCGGTGCCAGGCCGATGCGTACCTCTGACAAACAGAACTGCGCGTCATCGGCGCCAATCGCCATGTCGCAGCAACTGATCAGGCCCAGCGCACCGCCGTAGGCCGCACCTTGTACCACCGCCAGCGTAGGGATCTTCAACTTGGCCAGGTTGTACATCAGCTCCGCCAGTTCGCGGGCGTCATCCAGGTTGGTGTGGTAATCCAGCTCGGCCGATTGCTGCATCCAGGCCAGGTCGGCCCCGGCGCTGAAATGCTTGCCGCGCCCGCGCAGCACCAGAAAGCGCAGGGACGGATCGCCCTGCACCTGGTCGAGGGCGATGATCAGTTCGCGGATCATCTCGGCATTGAACGCGTTGTTCTTGGCTTCTCGACTGAGCCACAGGGTGGCAAAGCCACGGCTGTCAGTGATCAGTTCGAGGGTGTTGAAATCGCTCATGGGGTACAGCTCCATTTACATGCGGAACACGCCGAAGCGGCTCGGCTCGATGGGGGCATTCAGCGAAGCGGACAGGGCCAGGGCCAGCACGTCACGGGTCTGCAGCGGGTCGATCACGCCGTCATCCCACAGGCGGGCACTGGAGTAGTAGGGGTGACCCTGGGTTTCGTACTGGTCGAGGATCGGCTGCTTGATCGCCGCTTCTTCCTCGGCACTGAACCCGTTGCCGGCCCGTTCGGCCTGTTCACGCTTGACCTGCACCAGCACGCCGGCGGCCTGTTCGGCGCCCATCACGCCAATGCGTGCATTCGGCCACATCCACAAGAAACGCGGGTCATAGGCGCGGCCGCACATGCCGTAGTTGCCGGCCCCGAAGCTGCCACCGATGATCACGGTGAACTTCGGCACTTTGGCGCAGGCCACGGCGGTGACCAGCTTGGCGCCATGTTTGGCAATGCCTCCGGCCTCGTACTTCTGGCCAACCATGAAGCCGGTGATGTTCTGCAGGAACAGCAGGGGAATCCCGCGCTGGCAGGCCAGTTCGATAAAGTGCGCGCCTTTCTGCGCGGCTTCGGCAAATAGGATCCCGTTGTTGGCAAGGATCGCAATCGGGTAGCCGTGCAGGTGCGCAAAACCACACACCAACGTGGTGCCGAACAACGCTTTGAATTCATCGAACACCGAACCGTCCACCAGCCGCGCGATCACTTCGCGCACGTCGAACGGCTGCTTGGCATCGGCCGGGATTACCCCGTACAACTCTTCGCTGCTGTACAGCGGCGTCACCGGCGTGCGCTGCAGCAGTTCGCCCTGTTTGCGCCAGTTGAGGTTGGCCACACTGCGTCGCGCCAGGGCCAGGGCGTGTTCGTCGCTGTCGGCATAGTGGTCGGCCACGCCGGAGATCTTGCAGTGCACATCGGCACCGCCGAGGTCTTCGGCGCTGACCACTTCACCCGTGGCTGCCTTCACCAAAGGCGGGCCGGCGAGGAAGATGGTGGCTTGCTGGCGCACCATGATCGCTTCATCTGCCATGGCCGGCACGTAGGCACCACCGGCCGTGCAGGAGCCCATGACCACCGCGATCTGCGGGATGCCCTGGGCGCTCATGTTGGCCTGGTTGAAGAAGATCCGCCCGAAGTGCTCACGGTCCGGGAACACTTCGTCCTGGCGTGGCAGGTTGGCGCCGCCGGAGTCCACCAGGTAGATGCACGGCAAGCGGTTCTGCTCGGCGATGGTCTGGGCGCGCAGGTGTTTTTTCACGGTGAGCGGGTAATAGGAGCCGCCTTTGACCGTGGCGTCGTTGGCAACGATCATGCATTCGACGCCTTCCACGCGGCCGATCCCGGCGATCACCCCGGCTGCCGGTACGTCTTCGCCATACACCTGATGGGCGGCCAGTTGGCTCAGTTCCAGGAACGGCGAGCCCGGGTCCAACAGGCGGTTGATACGTTCGCGCGGCAGCAGTTTGCCCCGCGAGGTGTGCCGCTCCTGGGCCTTGGCGCCGCCCCCTTGCTGCACGTGGGCGAGCAGGGTGTGCAGGGCATCGACCTGCTGGCGCATGGCGGCGCTGTTGGTGGCGAACTCCGCCGAGCGTGGGTTGAGCTGGGTGTGCAGGGTGGCCATGGCGCGCTCCTTCAGCGGGTTTCGTTGAAGAGTTCGCGGCCGATCAGCATCCGGCGAATCTCACTGGTGCCGGCGCCGATTTCGTACAACTTGGCGTCGCGCAGCAGGCGGCCGGCGGGAAACTCGTTGATGTAACCGTTGCCGCCGAGAATCTGGATGGCGTCTAGGGCCATTTGCGTGGCGCGTTCGGCGCTGTACAGGATCACCCCGGCGGCGTCCTTGCGTGTGGTTTCACCGCGCTCGCACGCCTGGGCCACGGCGTAGAGGTAGGCACGGCTGGCGTTAAGCTGGGTGTACATGTCGGCGACCTTGCCCTGGATCAGCTGGAATTCGCCGATGCTCTGGCCGAACTGCTTGCGGTCGTGGATGTAGGGCACGATCAGGTCCATGCACGCCTGCATGATCCCGGTGGGGCCACCGGAGAGCACCACGCGTTCGTAGTCCAGGCCGCTCATCAACACTTTCACGCCGCCGTTGAGGGTGCCGAGGATGTTTTCTTCGGGCACTTCCACGTCATCGAAGAACAGCTCGCAGGTGTTGGAGCCGCGCATGCCCAGCTTGTCGAACTTGTTGCTGCGGCTGAAGCCCTTCCAGTCGCGCTCGACGATGAACGCGGTGATGCCGTGGGCGCCTTTCTCCAGGTCGGTCTTGGCGTAGATCACATAGGTGTTGGCGTCGGGGCCGTTGGTGATCCAGGTCTTGCTGCCGTTGAGCACGAAGCGGTCGCCGCGTTTGTCGGCGCGCAGTTTCATCGACACCACATCGGAGCCGGCATTCGGCTCGCTCATGGCCAGGGCGCCGACGTGTTCGCCGCTGATCAGTTTGGGCAGGTACTTGAGTTTCTGTGCGTGATTGCCGTTGCGGTTGATCTGGTTCACGCACAGGTTGGAGTGGGCACCGTAGGACAACGCCACCGAGGCCGACCCCCGGCTGATCTCTTCCATGGCCACCACATGGGCCAGGTAACCCAGGCCGGCGCCGCCGTATTCTTCCGGCACGGTGATGCCCAACAGGCCCATGTCACCGAACTTGCGCCACAGGTCGGCGGGGAACAGGTTGTCGCTGTCGATCTGTGCCGCGCGAGGTGCGATTTCCTTGGCTACGAAGTGCTGCACCTGTTCGCGCAGCATGTCGATGGTTTCACCGAGGGCGAAGTTCAGGGACGGGTAACTCATGGACAGGCACCTTAATGTGGGCGTTGTTTTTGTGTGGGTGGCGCGTCAGGGGAGGGCGCTCACCTTTACGTTAACGTAAGCTTGCGTTACGGCGCTGTCAATCGTAGTTTACGTTTACGTCAACCTACAAAAAAGACAACAGGGGTCGTTATGGATCAACAGAATCAGAGCTACAGCCGTGGCTCTCAGGACAAGACCTTGCTGGCCATGACGATTGGCCAGGCGTTCGATCGCACCGTTGCGCAATTTCCCGAGGGCGAGGCCCTGGTAGTGCGCCATCAACAATGTCGCTACACCTGGCGGCAACTGGCCGACGCCGTTGACCTGCACGCCCGTGCCTTCCTGGCCCTGGGTATGCAGACCGGTGATCGGCTGGGCATCTGGGCGCCCAACTGCGCCGAGTGGTGCATCAGCCAGATCGCCAGCGCCAAGCTCGGGGTGATTCTGGTCAACATCAACCCGGCGTACCGCAGTACTGAACTGGACTACGTGCTCAAGCAGTCGGGCTGCCGGTGGCTGGTGTGCGCCGGTTCGTTCAAGACCTCCGACTACCACGCCATGCTGCAGGCACTGAAACCGGACCTGCTTGGCATCATCAGCCTGGACCCCAACCCGCCCGAAGGCTTCATGCCCTGGTCGCAGCTGGCGGCGCTCGGGGCAGGCGTCCCGCCCCAGCAACTGCACACGCGCCAGGCCAGCCTGCACTTCGATCAGCCCGTCAACATCCAGTACACCTCCGGCACCACCGGCTTTCCCAAGGGTGCCACCCTCAGCCATCACAACATCCTCAACAACGGCTACATGGTCGGTGAAAGCCTGGGCCTGACCGCCCAGGATCGCCTGGTGATCCCGGTGCCGCTGTATCACTGCTTCGGCATGGTGATGGGTAACCTGGGCTGCATCACCCACGGCACCACCATGATCTACCCCAATGACGGCTTCGACCCATTGCTCACGCTCAGCGCCGTCGCCGAAGAGCGCGCCACCGGCCTGTACGGCGTGCCCACCATGTTCATCGCGATGCTCGACCACCCGCGCCGGGGCGAGTTGGACCTGGCCACCCTGCGTACCGGCATCATGGCCGGCGCCACCTGCCCCATCGAGGTGATGCGCCGGGTCATCAGCGAGTTGCACATGGCTGAGGTGCAGATCGCCTACGGCATGACCGAAACCAGCCCGGTGTCCCTGCAGACCGGTGCCAACGACGACGTGGAGCGACGCGTCACCACCGTCGGCCGCACACAGCCCCAACTGGAAAACAAAATCATCGACGCACAGGGCAACACGGTTGCGCGCGGTGAAATCGGCGAATTGTGCACCCGTGGCTACAGCGTAATGCTCGGCTACTGGAACAACCCCGACGGCACGCGTGAGGCCATCGACACGGCCGGCTGGATGCACACCGGCGACCTGGCGACCATGGACGAGCACGGCTATGTGTGCATCGCCGGGCGCAACAAGGACATGATCATCCGGGGCGGCGAGAACGTGTACCCGCGTGAGCTGGAGGAGTTTTTCTTCACCCATCCTGCGGTGGCGGATGTGCAGGTCATCGGCATTCCGGATGAGCGTTATGGCGAAGAGATCGTCGCCTGGATCAAGTTCCACCCTGGCCATGTGGCCAACGAACTGGAATTGCAGACCTGGTGCAAGGGCCGCATCGCGCACTTCAAGACGCCCAGGCATTTCAAGTTCGTGGATGAGTTCCCCATGACGGTCACGGGCAAGATCCAGAAATTCCGCATGCGCGAGATTTCGATTGAGGAGCTGCGTGACGACTGCTGAATCGCGGTACATGTCTACTGCTGCGTGATGAAGGGCAGTGCCTAAAGTGGCGCATTCTTTCGCCACTTGAAGGCCATGGCTATGACCAGTACCCCTATTGACCCTCCCACGCGTCCGGTTGCAAGCGAGACCAGCCCTCACGGCCGCGTGATACAGGACAACACCCCCGCCTGGTACACGGACGCGCTGGATGAGCGCAAAACCGAATTGGCCTCATTGCAGTTGAGCATCCCGGACTGGTACACAAATGCCTCAACGGATGCGAAAGACCGTATGAGGGTGATCCATCAGCGCAGCCGGTACTCCTTGAATCAACTCGACCAGATGTTCAGGCCATTGAAAGGGCCGGCCGAGTATGCCGAACCGTTGTTGGTGGCTGCGATTGAAAAGAAATTCGGGGAGCGCCTGGACGTCAGACAAGTATTTTTCGCCCGCAAGATGGAGCAGAAAGTATGCGAAACCGATCCCCGAGAGGTCTCGACCCGCCAGGTCAGCGAGTTGGCACCGCAATTCTATTTCTACCGGGGGATCAGCTTGCTGGGGGCTGCGCTGAACAATTTCACCCAAGAGGAAGCGAGTGAGCCGGTCTGTGCAGATTGTCACCTGGTCACCCTTTACGACTTTTCCCGCGCTTCACGCACCAGGCTTCCTGCTCCAGGCAACGTCCAATCGGTCAGGCTGAGTATCAAGGCGTATGAATTCGCCACACTGTGCAGGGAACTGGATCTGGGCAGCTCGTACAGCGAGTATGTACGAAGCTTCATCAATAGCCGGATACGTATCACCAGCACGGAAGCGGGCATCGGCAAGCTGTACAGCACGTTGATCCTCAGCCACCGGCATCAGTTGGAGTTGGCGGCAGAGATTGCCTTGATGAAAGGTGATATCCAGCCCGATGGCCACCAATTGATCATCGATCTTCTGCGAAGCCAGTCACAGGTGAAATGGGCGGGTGAGGAGGTCAAGTTTTCACCGTTTCGGTTATTTGCGTTCGACATCGAAAACATCCTGATCATCGGTCCGGTTGCATGGCGGGCGAACCTGAGGAATGCCGAATTGGTCTCCCGGCCATGCATTGTCTACATCCCGGGGGACCCCCAGCATCCCCTCAAGTCATATGACAATATTGCCGCGTTTACCGACCACCTGACGACGCGTCTGTGTCAGGTCCAATACCGCACTTTCTTCAGCCAGTTCGTGCCGCTTTCCAGCCAGGATGCATTCTTCACTCGGCTCAAGGCCTTTCTGGATCCGGAGGCCCGTCACGCCGACGATGGGGACTTTGCGCCCGCCCAAAAGGGGCGGGTCAACCGGCATGGTAGCTACGCCTCTTCATGGCGTGATGTGTGGGCAGACTGCGCGGTAAGGCGCATGCAACTGACCGTGGAAAATGCTCGCGCCAGTGTGGTGCCTACCCGGGATGTGGATGAGCGTGTCTACAACGCCTGGTTGTGGTCGTTCGGCAGTCGTGCGCTGGACATTCTCAATCTTGCCTCGTTCGTGGTGCCTTTCCTGGGGGAGGCGATGCTGATCGTCGCCGCCGTGCAGATGACCTACGAGCTAGGCGAAGGCATTGAAGCCTGGTCACAAGACGAAACCAAAACCGCCTGGGCACACTTTTCGGCGGTGGCGCTCAACCTGGCGGGGCTGGCCGTGCCACACGGGCTGATGGCAGCCAAAGATGCCCCTTTCATCAAGCGCCTGGTGCATGTGGAATTCGGTGGACGCAAGCGCTTGTATGCATTCGACCCCGCACACTACCTGCACCGGATAACGCTGCCTGAGGGGCAACGACCCGATACCCAGGGCCTGTATCGTCATGAAGGCGAGCTGTATTTGTCAGCAGGCGGGGGCAATCATTACAAGGTCCGGGCCAGCGGCGAGCCCAATGAATTCAGATTTCTGCACCCCGATGGCGATTCACGTTATGCACC
Organism: Pseudomonas sp. P7548; assembly: GCF_013386585.1. GTDB lineage: Bacteria > Pseudomonadota > Gammaproteobacteria > Pseudomonadales > Pseudomonadaceae > Aquipseudomonas. Next base: position 29,351 of record NZ_JACARO010000005.1, read on the forward strand.
ACGCGCTCGACACAACGGGGAAGGGGCCTGGGTGCACGAGTTCGAGCAGCCTTTGACATGGGATCGCAAGACTCTGTTACGGCGCATTGGCCATTCGGTCGATCACTTGAGCGATAACCAATTGGAACTCGCCAGGGCGTTCAGTGGTGTGTCGGATGATGAGTTGCGAAGTGTGTTCATCGATCATCACGCGCCCGCGCCTCTGTTCAAAGACATGCTTCGACGATTTGAGTGCGACAACAAATACCAAAGGGTTATCGACCAGCTAAAGCACCCGGACCCTGTGGTTTTTGGTCGGATCGACTGGCGGATGCAAGTGCAGTTCTTGATGGAAGGCGGCCTGTGGCCCGAGTCGCGGGTATTGGTAGCGTTGGACGCAGAGGGGCATCAGGTATGGCGCTCAGCCGTCCCGAAGGACTCCACTCAAGTTGTTGAGCTGACGCACGAACAACTCGACAGTGGTCTGCTGTTCCGGTCCTTTGTCCAGCAATTGACGGAGCCTGAAATGCGTCAGTTGTTGGGTGAGGATCTGATGACAGAGCGAGAAGTTAGCGAACTTTACCTGCGTACCCGAGACGTTTCAGATGATGATTCGGTTGCGCGTTCCCAGACGCGGGAAGATGAAAGCGCCGACCCGTTGAGGCAGCACTTACGCAGGCCGCATGCAAGGTTCGTGAGGTATCGAGACCGTTTGCTGAGCGCGGCCAATAGCAACAGAAGCCGGCTGGTCAAGCGCGAGTTATCAGGGGGTGATGTGTCTAACGACGCCAACATTCAACTGATACAGCGCGACTTTCCTGGCTTGCCTAAATGGGTAGCCGAAGAAATTGTGGCCCACGCCAACGCTCGGGAGCTGGCTCGCATGAAGTCTGCGTCGCGCTTGCCGCAGCGGTTGGCCGAGGAGGCGCGCGTGTACCTGCAGAAGGCGCGGGTCATGCGGGCGCAGGCTGATCTTCTATTCGACAATCAACTCACATTGGACGGTGTGCACTTGGCATTGCACAAGATGGCGTCTATTCCCGGGCTGCTCAAAGAGACGTGCATCGAGCTTCGCGCGGGCACCTACGATGGCGCTTTGCTGGACAAAGTGGGTGATGTCGGAGGCGCTCGACAGCTTCGTCTTATTCAGACCGATTTGACGGAATGGAAGCTCTGCAGCAGCTCGGAAAAAGTCGAGTACTGGCGCCGCGATAAGGACGCCTTCTTCAACGCCCTGTGGATGGCGAGCAGTGGCGAGTTCACCGGTTGGTCGGTCTTCAACGCGGCTGCGCAACGGTTGAAGAGGCAACTGGCGGAACAGCCTCTGAGTGAGTTGCAAAGCCGGCAAGCGCTTGGCATGCAAGTGATCAAGCCCGGTTTCAAATCACCCATGCGCCTGGCTGACGGACGCGTGGGCTATCCGCTCAGCCCATTGGGCGGCGCTACTGAGCGTCCCCGGGTGTGCTGGATGAAAGCGATGTCGCTCTATCCGTCAAGGTCCATGCAAGAGGTCGAGACGATGCTCGGCCTTGAGGGGGTTGATGACAGTATGCTCCTGGCGAAGCTGACCCAACTTGAAGAAGAGTTTGCCGCATTGGATCAAGCGCTGGTCAGTTGGCAGCAAGAAGGAGGGGCGGGCTACGCAAGCGCCAGGCGCAGAGTGACGGGGACCATCAAGGCAGCCTGGCGCAGAACGGGTGCACAGGCATTGGCAGGGGACCAGACACCGATCGGCTATGTGCTGGATCTTTCGGATGAAAGCGTGGGCGAGTTGCCGGCGCTCAACGCCAACATGGATCACGTGGGGCACCTGGTTCTGCGTCGAATGGCGCTATCGGATGCCTCACAGCCGTTCCTGCGTGCCTTTGGCGGTTTGCGCTGGCTGAACATGAGTGATAACAACCTGACGCAACTGCCGGAGTTCGCCAACGCAGGTGCCGGGCTGACAAAGCTCAATCTGAGCAGCAATGACATTCAGCTGACCGAACACAGCCGCCTGCGCCTGGAAGGGATGCAGAGCCTGAAGATTCTCAAGCTTGGCGGCAATCGCCGCTTGGGCTGGCGGGCGGATTTGCGCAGGCTGCGAAATCTCAACCAGCTTTATCTGCCAGACACCGGCACCACTGCATTTCCTGCAGGCGCCGAACAATTGCCTAACCTGGCCCGCATTGATCTGCATTCAAACCAGATCACCACGTTGCCTGAATACGCGTACCAGCATCTGGAACGTATCAATGTGCATGACAATCCCTTGTCGGCGGCCACGCTCGCCCGGCTGGATCAGCGTTTTAACCCGGTGCAGTGGGATGAGCACACCTCCGTGGACGAAGCACGGGGCTTATGGCTGGAGGGGGTGTCTGCGGACCAACGGGCACGGCGCGGTGAAGTGTGGGATGAACTGCGGGGTAGCCCCGAATCGGCCGCTTTTTTTGCAGTGGTGGCTGACATCACCCGCAGCGCCGAGTACGTCAGCGAAGTGACTCGCCCAGTACTGGCTGAGCGGGTGTGGGACATGCTGACGGCGACCAGTGAAAATCAGGCTATTCGCGAAGCGTTATTTACCGCCGCCGATGATCGGGTGACCTGTGGTGATGGCAGTTCGGTCGAGTTCATGAACCTTGAAAGTGAGCTGATGGGGGCGAGGGCCGTTGAACTGGCAGAAACGGACAATGCCGAAGGCGCGCTGATCGCCACCGCCAGGCAGCTGTTTCGTTTAGCGCTGGTCGACGCCATTGCCCTACGCGATGTTGCGGCAAGAGGGCCGGGGTTTACCGAGCAGGTTGAAGTCGTATTGGCTTATCGAACGCGGCTTGCCGCCCCTCTGGAACTGCCGGTCAAATCCCAGGGTATGTTGTTTCCCCAACAGGCCAACGTGGCCCAGGCGACGCTCGATGCGGCGTGTGAGCAGGTACTCCGGGATGAGCGCAACCCTGAGCTTGAGGAAGAATTTTTTGTCGGGCGCACGTTCTGGGAGAAGCACCTGCGTACCCGTTACTCGCAAGCGCTGAGCGCGCTGATGGCACCTGAACTTGGTGTAATTGATGAGAAAAGTGCGGCTTTGTTCGAACTCTCGGACTTGCAAGGTCAGCCGGACGCAGGAGAGGGAAAGGAATGGCAGGCTAGGCACGGTGCGGCCGCGGACCACCTGGCGGGACTGTTGGGTAAACGCAGGGATGAAATCCTGGTGAACGGCTCGATGCAAAGCGCATTTTATGAGCGAGAGCTCAACAGCTTGGGCGCTGAGCGCCACCTGTTGGAGCAGCGAGCCTTGAAAACCTTGACGCGCAGGGTACTGAACAACTTCGCAGCCACGACCGGGACATCCCTCTGAATCAAAGGGCCAGACAGCACAAAGGGGACCCGAAGGTCCCCTTTAATTTGTCGTTGCGTGCTCTTTTTTTATTATTGAGGGGCGGCCTATTGTTGTTTTTGGCAGCCGTGACCCTTTACCGCTGTTTTGGGCGACCCCCATCCGGGGTCAAGAGCAAACGTATTTTTTTGAGCGCTGATCTGCTTCTTCGCACGCGATCCAACCAGTGGGTAGCTACCTTGAGGTAGTTTTGTTCTTCTCTAACCGGTTGCGGGTTTCGGCACGCCGTACCCTGCGAAGCACATCTTCTCCAAAAAAATCTGTTAGCTGCGTCTCTGCCGTGTTGTTCTTGTTATGTCAGAGTCGTTTCGTCTTATTTTTATTAGGTTTGGCGCTTTTTATTCTTGTTATGCCATAGAGATAGCAGAAGCCGTGCCAACTTTTAAAAGTCCTTTAAAATCAATGGTTTGATTTTTGTGTAAGGTTTGGCCTACGGCAAATGCGACAAAATATGTTCCCGTGTTACTCGTTATGTAAGCCGGCGGTAACACATTGTCACGGCTAAGGGACTCAACTGGCGTTACGCGCCTTGGCCACGCGTGACCCCGTCGGCCGGCCCAGCACAGTGCTGATCTGTTGGCCCGCGTCAATCAAGGCCTGCAGGTCGATACCCGTCTCGATACCCAGGCCGTCGAGCAGGTACACCACGTCTTCGGTGGCGACGTTACCGCTGGCGCCCTTGGCGTAGGGGCAGCCGCCGAGGCCTGCAATAGAGCTGTCGAACACGCTGATGCCTTCCAGCAGGCTGGCGTAGATATTGGCGATGGCCTGGCCATAGGTGTCATGGAAGTGACCGGCCAGCTTGTCCCTGGGCACCTGTGCACCCACCGCCTCGAACAGGCTGCGCGTGGCGCCCGCCGTGCCGGTGCCGATGGTGTCGCCCAGTGAAACCTCATAGCAGCCCATGGCGTACAGCTCCCGGGCGACCGCCGCCACTTGCTGCGGCGCGACCTGGCCTTCGTAAGGGCAACCCAACACACAGGACACATACCCACGCACGCTGATGCCGTGCTGTTTGGCGGCCGCCATGATTGGCGCAAAGCGCTCCAGGCTTTCACTGATGGAACAGTTGATGTTGCGCTGGGAAAACGCCTCGGAGGCTGCCGCAAACACGGCCACTTCCTTTACTCCAGCCGCCAGCGCATCTTCAAAGCCGCGCAGGTTCGGTGCGAGGGCGCCGTAGGTCACCCCGGGCTTGCGCTGGATCTGTGCAAACACCTCGGCGGAGCCGGCCATCTGCGGCACCCACTTGGGCGATACAAAGCTGCCGACTTCGATGTAACCCAGGCCCGCCGCGCTGAGGGCGTCCACCAGCCGGACCTTGTCGGCCACGCTGATGGGCTGGGATTCGTTCTGCAAACCGTCGCGCGGGCCGACTTCAACCAGGCGCACATGGGAGGGGAGGGACATGGCAGTTACCTTCTGATCAATGGCCAACCTGGCTCATGGTGTGGGCCAGGGCCTGGGTGCAGCGCTCTTCGGCGGTATCCAGTTCCAGCTTCATCTGTTCGATGTCCAGCAGCTGTTGCTCCAGTTGTTCACGGCGCTCGGCGATCTTGGCCAGCATGCTGTTGAGCTGGATGTGGTTGCCGCTGGTGGGGTCGTAGAGTTCGATCAGCTCGCGGCACTCGGCCAGCGAGAACCCGATGCGCTTGCCGCGCAGGATCAGCTTGAGGGTGACCTTGTCCCGCGCCGAGTAGATGCGCTCCTGGCCCCGGCGCTCGGGGCTCAGCAGGCCTTGTTCTTCATAGAAACGGATGGCGCGGGTGGTGATGTCGAGCTCGCGGGCGAGGTCGGAGATGCTGTAGGTGGTGCTCATGGCGGCGCTCAAGAAGGTCTTGAGCGCTAGGCTAGTGTCTGCTTGACGTTAACGTCAAGCAAATCACTTTTGGATCAATTCACCTGTGGCGAGGGAGCTTGCTCCCGCTGGCCTGCGCAGCAGGCCTGTCTTTTGGGGTCGCTTCGCGCCCCAGCGGGAGCAAGCGCCCTCGCCACAAAAACGGTCAGGGTTGTTTGCCATCGAGTTTCTTTTCATGGGCCGTCACCTGCTGGCACAGCTCGATCATTTGCTCGCGCATCCAGCGGTTTGCCGGGTCCTGGTCGGTGCTTTCGTGCCAGTACAGGTGGGTTTCCACCGGTGGCACGTCATTGACCGGCAAGTTGAACCAGTGCAATTCATGGCGGCGGGCGAAGCGCTCGGGCACGGTCATCACCATGTCGGTCTGCTGCAGCACCTGCGAGGCCATCAGGTAATGCTGGGAGCGCAGGGCAATCTTGCGTTGCAGGCCCATCTTGCCCAGCGCCAGGTCGACATGGCCCAGGCCGTTGCGGCGGCTGGAAATATGAATGTGGGTCAGCCCCAAATAATCATCGAGGGTCAGTTTGTCCTTGCTCGCCAGCGGATGGCCCTTGCGCATGGCGCACACGTAGCGGTCTTCCATCAGCTTGACGTGGCGCACCTGCGGGTCGGTGTTGAGCGGCGCATCCACGGCAAAGTCCAGGCGCCCGGCCGCCAGTTCCTTGGTGGTTTCGCGGCGTTTGGACAAAAAGCTCTCGATCACCACCGTCGGCGCCAGGCGGCGCAGGCGCTGGAACAGCAACGGCAGGATCACCGCCTCGGTCAGGTCGGTCATGCTGATGCGGTAGGTCTTGGCCGCCTGCTGCGGGTTGAAGATGCGGCTTTCCTGCACCGACACTCGCAGCAACGACAACGCGTTGCGCACCGGGCCGATGATGTTCTGCGCCATGGGCGTGGGCACCATGCCTTGGGCGGTGCGCACGAACAGCGGGTCGTTGAAGGTCTCGCGCAGGCGGGCCAGAGCGTTGGACACCGCCGGCTGGGTGATGCCGACGATCTGCCCGGCGCGGGTCAGGTTGGCTTCGGTGTAGATCGCGTCAAAGACGATGAAGAGGTTCAGGTCGACCTTGCTCAGATTCATTTCGTTGCGCTCTTATTGTTAGGTGTCCATACGCCGATCATATATCGGTGATGAATGTTAATACACGCCGAGAATAGGCTAGGTAAATTATCAGCGCTGTTCTAGCATCGATTGCATGACCTAAACAACCTCTCAGAGAAGGGAGCTGCTCATGGATTTCGCCTATTCGCCCAAGGTTCAGGAACTGCGTGAACGCGTCACCGCGTTCATGGATGCTTACGTTTACCCGGCCGAGCCGGTGTTTGAACGCCAGGTCAGCGAAGGTGACCGCTGGCAGCCCACCGCAATCATGGAAGAGCTGAAAGCCAAGGCCAAAGCCGAAGGCCTGTGGAACCTGTTCCTGCCCGAATCCGAACTGGGCGCTGGCCTGACCAACCTTGAATACGCACCGCTGGCCGAGATCATGGGGCGTTCGCTGCTGGGCCCGGAGCCGTTCAACTGCTCCGCCCCCGACACCGGCAATATGGAAGTGCTGGTGCGCTACGCCAATGAAGAACAGAAACAACGCTGGCTGGAGCCACTGCTGCGCGGCGAGATTCGCTCGGCCTTCGCCATGACCGAGCCGGACGTGGCTTCCTCAGACGCCACCAACATGGCCGCCCGCGCCGAACGCCAGGGCGACGAGTGGGTGATCAACGGCAAAAAGTGGTGGACCTCCGGCGCCTGCGACCCGCGCTGCAAGATCCTGATCTTCATGGGCCTGAGCAACCCGGATGCGCCGCGCCACCAGCAGCACTCGATGATCCTGGTGCCGGTGGACACTCCTGGCGTGAAGATCGTGCGCCCGCTGCCGGTATTCGGTTACGACGACGCGCCCCACGGCCACGCCGAAGTGCTGTTCGACAATGTGCGCGTGCCTTACGAAAACGTGCTGCTGGGCGAAGGCCGGGGGTTTGAAATCGCCCAGGGCCGCCTTGGCCCGGGCCGCATCCACCACTGCATGCGCTCCATCGGCATGGCCGAGCGTGCGCTGGAACTAATGTGCAAACGCTCCGTCAGCCGTACCGCGTTCGGCAAGCCCTTGGCACGCCTGGGCGGCAATATCGACAAGATCGCCGACTCGCGCATGGAAATCGACATGGCCCGCCTGCTCACCCTGAAAGCGGCGTACATGATGGACACCGTGGGCAACAAAGTGGCGAAAAGCGAAATCGCCCAGATCAAGGTCGTGGCGCCGAACGTGGCCTTGAAGGTGATCGACCGTGCGATCCAGATCCATGGCGGCGCCGGGGTGTCCAACGACTTCCCGCTGGCCTATATGTACGCCATGCAACGCACCTTGCGCCTGGCCGACGGTCCGGACGAAGTGCACCGTGCGGCGATCGGCAAGTTCGAGATTGGCAAATATGTACCTAAAGAGCTGATGCGCAGCGGCCAGTAAGTTAGACCGAGCCGCCTGCATTCGCGAGCAAGCCCGCTCCCACAGTTGACCGCATTCCAATGTGGAAACACGGTCAGAATGTGGGAGCGGGCTTGCTCGCGAAGAGGCCAGTCTGAACAACCTATAAGCCCTGGGTTCAGTAAACCCACACCTCCACCCGCCGATTCTTGATCCGCCCCTCATCCGCCGTATTCGCCGCCACCGGCATCTGCGCGCCAAACCCCTGGATATCACGCAGCACCACACCGTTCTTCACCAGCTCACGGCGCACGGCCATCCCACGTAATTTCGACAGCAACGCCGCGCGCTGCGGGTCATTCTTGGCATCGCCAAACCCCACCAGCGTGACCTGCTTGTCGAGCTTGCCGTGGGTTTTCAGGTAGGCCACCACCCGCTGCAGGTCCTGGCGCGCCTTGTTGTCCAGGCTCGCGCTGCCTTCTTCGAAACGGAAATTCACGCTCAGGCGCTGGGCCTCACGGGCGATCGCCTGGTATTCCACCGGCATCGATGCGCGCGGTTCCACGCCCATGGCTTGTACCTGCTGCGCGATAAACCCATTGGCGGCCACGATCGCCTGGCCCTTGCTGCTCTGGGCGAAGTTCACCAGCGCCTTGGCCCACGGGTTATGGCTCGACGGTGGCAGGTAAAAGAACAAACGGCGCGACAGCGGGTAGTCTTCGGTGGCGATCAGGCTGTTGAGCGGCAGCATCGGTTGTGAATCACCGTCGACAATGGCCACCGCCTTGGCCTGGCGCACGTAGGGCAGGCCGATAAAACCGATGCCCTGAGGGTCCTGGCTGACCGCGTCGGACAACTGCTCGCTGGATTCAAAGCGTTTGGCCGACGGTGCAAGGGGTTTGCCACGCAGGCGCAAGACCAGGTCCTTGAAGGTGTCGTAGGTGCCGGACTGATCATCCCGCGCATACAGATGAATGGCCCCGCCGACGCCGCCGAGGGCTTCCCAGGTGCTGATTTCACCGTTGAAGATTTGCGCCAGTTGCTCGGTGTTCAGGGTGTTCAAGGGGTTTTGCGGGTTCAGAATGATCGCCAGGCCGTCGATCGCGATCACTTGCTCGGCCTCGGGGCTTTTCAGGTCGCCCAGGGGTTCAAGATCGACCAGTTCGCTGTCCTTGATCGGGCGGGACGAGGCCGCGAGGTCCGCCGCGGCTTTTTTCAGCGCGCTGAAACCAGTGCTGGAACCGTGGGCGGCCACCTCGATGGTCACCGTCTTGCCCGCGCGGGTCTTGCCGACTACCCGTTGTTCATTGGCGCCTTCGGCCGGTTCGCTGTGTACGCCTTGCAGGCCCTGATGCTCCATCAACCCCTTGACCAGGGCCGGCCCCAGCGCTGCGCCAATGGTATTGGAGCCCTGCACACGTAGCGCGGGGCCTTGATCGGGAACGGGAAGGGGGGCAGACACGGCAAACAGGGGATACAGCACCAGCAGGAACAGAACGCGCAGCCTCATGCCGGCACCTTCTCAAGCCAAAGGGAGTGCCGCGAGAATAAGTCAGGCAGGTTGCAAAGATATGACGGCTGCACTGGGGAACACATTGTGGGAGCGGGCTTGCTCGCGAATGCACTGGATCAGTCAATAAACCCTCAACTGACACACCGTTTTCGCGAGCAAACCCCCTCCCACATTTAAACCAAGGACAGCCAGAAATCAGCTCAGCTCAAGCCAGATCGGCGCATGGTCCGACGGTTTTTCCAGCCCGCGCAGTTCGTAGTCCACCCCCGCGTCCTTGACCCGCGACACCAGGCCGTTGGACGCCAGGATCACGTCAATGCGCAGCCCACGCTTGGGCTCGTCCTCGAAACCACGGCTGCGATAGTCGAACCAGCTGAAGCGGTCGGCCACTTCCGGGTTGAGGTGACGGAAGCTGTCCACCAGGCCCCAATTTTTCAGGCGGGCCATCCACTCGCGCTCTTCGGGCAGGAAGCTGCACTTGCCGGTCTTGAGCCACCGCTTGGCATTGTCGGCGCCGATGCCGATGTCGATGTCTTCGGGGGAGATGTTGATGTCGCCCATCACCACCAGTGCCTGCTCATTGCTGAACTGGCTTTCCAGCAATTGCTGCAGGTCTTCGTAGAAGCGCTGCTTGGCCGGGAACTTGGTGGGGTGGTCGCGGCTTTCACCCTGGGGGAAGTAGCCGTTCATGATGGTGATCGGGTGGCCGTTTTCATCGGCGAACGTGCCCCAGATAAACCGACGCTGGGCGTCTTCTTCATCGCTGGCAAAGCCTTTGTGCAGGCTCAATGCAGGCTGACGCGACAGCAACGCCACGCCGTAGTGGCCTTTCTGGCCGTGGTAATACACGTGATAGCCCAGCGCCTGTACTTCGGCCAGGGGGAACTGGTCGTCATGCACCTTGGTTTCCTGCAGGCCGATGACGTCCGGTTGGTGTTTTTCGATCAGCGCCGCCAGCTGATGAGGGCGGGCACGCAGCCCGTTGATATTGAAAGAGACGATTTTCATGGTCGGCAGTCCAGTCTGGCAAAAGGGCGATGCTAGCCGACAAGTCGGACGGGAGCCAGCGTGGCGGTAGGGCAGATGCGCTGCTAATGTCTGGGAACGACTCGTACCGCGCAGGTTCGTACCCATAAGAACGCCATCTTTTTCAGTGGCGCCCAGGGAGATTGACCGTATGCCTGAAATTTCGACTGCCGTTGCCGAAATCCGCTTGCTCAACAGCGATTATTCCCGTGAAGCGCGCTCCCTGCTGTATCAGGCCTACCGGCATGAACCGACCTTCGCTTATATCTTCGAAGCCGAGCGGCCCGGCTATGAACAACGGGTGCGTGCCACGGTGCGCGAGTTGGTCAAGCAACACTTTTTCCAGAAGCTGCCCGCCATTGGCCTGTTCGTCAATGATCGCCTGATCGGCATCGCCCTGATCGCGCCACCGCAACGACGCCTGGGCATCACCGAAAGCTGGGCCTGGCAGATTCGCATGTGGCTGAGCACCGGCGTGCGTGGCACGCGGCGTTACCTCGACTACCATCACGCGGTGCTGGCCTGCCTGCCCGGCGAGTCGGTGCATGTGCTGCCGTTGCTGGGCATTCACCCGCAATTCCAGGGCAAGCATTACGGCGAGCAGTTGTTGGAGGCGGTGCACAACTGGTGTGCCGAAGACCCGCATTCCTCAGGCGTGGTGCTTGATACCGGCAACTCGCGCTACCTGGAGTTCTACAAACGCCAGGGCTACCAGGAAATTGGAGAAGTGGCTGTAGGGCCGGTGCTTGAGCACGTGTTTTTTCATCCCAATCCCCAGTCGTTACATGCTGCAACGGCTTAGGACAGAATTATTCAGACAATTCCCAATTCAAAGAAACTCCCTAGCTCGTGTAGCATCCGTGCCTATGAAGTTTCCAGGAAGATATACCAGCGGCTTGATTCTGCTGTTCACAAGCTGCAGCGTTTTTGCGCAAAGCGAGTTGGACGTGCGCATCAAACCCTCAAACGACGCGTTGAAAGCCAACATCGAAGGCTACATCGGCGGGGTTGGCGATCGTGATGAAGAAGCCTTGCTGCGGTTCAGCCGTGGCGCAGAGGAGCAGGCGCGCAAGGCGGCCCAGGCCCTGGGCTTCTATCAGCCGCAGATCGAGAGTGACGTGAAGGGCGGCAAGAACCCGCGCCTGATCCTCACCATCGACCCCGGCGAACCGGTGCATTTGCGCAACGTGACCATTCGGGTCGATGGCCAGGCCGCGAACCTCAAGGGGTTTCGCGTGCCCGCCAGCGACGACCTCAAATCCGGCGCCGTGCTCAACCACGGCCACTATGAAGACGCCAAGCGTCTGATCCAGAACCAGGCCTCGCGCTACGGCTTTTTCAGCGGGCGCTTCACCAACCAGAAGTTATCCGTCGACCCCCAGGCGGGCGTGGCTGACATCGAACTCATTTACGACAGCGGCCCGCGCTACACCATGGGCAACGTCAGCTTTACCGGCGACACCCCTTTTGATGAGGACCTGCTGCAACGCATGGTGCCGTTCAAAAGCGGCACACCTTACGACTCTGAACTGATCGCCGAACTCAACCAGAACCTGCAAGGCAGTGGCTTTTTCGAAGGCGTGCGCGTGGACGCCGCGCCTGCTGCTGCGTCCAACGATGTGATCCCGGTGACCGTGCAACTGGAAACCCGCAAGCCGCGCACCATGGGCCTGGGCCTGGGGTTCTCGACTGACGTGGGCCCGCGCGGCAAGGCTAACTGGACGCGTCACTGGGTCAACCCCCAGGGCCACAGTTACGGCTGGGAGGCCGAGCTGTCGGCGCCGCGCCAGAACGTCGGCCTGTGGTACGACGTTCCCCTGGACCCGCCGCTCACCGACAAATTGCGTTTCGCCGGTGGCTACCAGAACGAAGAACTGGCGGGCACCGACACCTTGAGCAAACTGCTCACCGTCGGCCCCGAATGGCACAGCAAGTTGCCCAGTGGCTGGACCCGGGTGATCTCCCTCAAGTACCAGCGCGAAGAATATCGCCTGGGCAATGACTCGGGTCTCAGCAACCTGGTGATGCCCGGTGTCAGCTATTCCTACCTGCGCAGTGACAACCGCATCGACCCGCACAATGGCTATCGCCTTATGTTCGACACCAAGGTGGCCAAGGAAGGGCTGGGCTCCGACACCAACCTGCTTTACGGCACCGCCACCCTCAAGGGCTTGACCACCTTGTGGGACAACCATCGCTTCCTCGCCCGGGCACAGGTGGGCGGCAGCGCCACCAACGGCTACAAGTCGGTGCCGCCGTCGCTGCGTTTCTTTGCCGGTGGTGACCAGAGCGTGCGCGGCTACGAGTACCAGACGCTGTCCCCGGAGAACGATCGCGGTGACCGTATCGGCGGCCGCTACATGATGGCCCTGAGTGCCGAGTATCAATATTCCATCGCCGATAAATGGCGGATCGCCACGTTCATCGACCAGGGCAACTCCTTCAACACCCTGGAGATGCCCAGCCTGAAAACCGGCGTCGGCGTCGGCATACGCTGGGTTTCGCCCGTCGGCCCGATTCGCCTTGACCTGGCCCATGCCCTCGAAGATCCGGGCGGCATTCGTTTGCACTTTTCCATGGGGCCTGAGCTGTGATGCGTGGTTTGAAAATAGCGGGGCTGGCCGTGTTGGCGGTCCTGGCGTTGGTGCTGTTGGCGTTGTGGAGCGTGCTCGGTACCCAGGCAGGCAGTCGCTGGGCTCTGGGCCAGGTGCCGGGTTTGAGCGTGGAAAATTTCCAGGGCCGCCTGGGCGGCCAATGGCGTGCTGACCACCTGGTGTGGCAGCAGGACGGCAGTCGTGTGGAACTCACCACGCCGACGTTCGATTGGTCGCCCGCGTGCCTGTTGCGCATGACCCTGTGCATCAACACGCTCGACGTTGAGCAGGTCAGCCTGCAATTTCCGCCAGGCACCGAGGAGAGCAGTGGGCCGATTCAACTGCCTGAATTGAAACTGCCGGTTGCGATCCAGTTGGGCGACGTTCGCGTCGGTAGCCTGCTGTTTAACGGCAGCGAAGAACTCAAGGGCTTGCAACTGGTGGCGCACTGGACGGCCGCCGGCCTGCAGATCGACTCGGTGCACCTGCAACGTGACGGCCTGGTGCTGGACCTGGCCGGGCTGCTGCAACCCACCGGCAACTGGCCGCTCACTGCCAGCGGTAACCTGAGCCTGCCCTATGCACCGGGCGGCGCACCTTGGACAGTGGCCCTCAAGGTCGAGGGCGACCTACTCAAGACCCTCACGCTCGACGCCGACAGCAGCGGCTACTTGCCCGCCAAGCTCAGCGGCGAGCTGCAACCCCTGGTGGAAAATCTGCCCGCCCAGGTGCACATCACCGCCGATGGCTTCAAGGCCAGCGCGGACCTGCCCGACACCCTGCAACTCAATGGGCTGGACCTCACCGCCAAAGGCGACCTGAACAGCGGCTACCAACTGGTCGGCAAAGCCGTGCTGCCCGCCGAAAAAGGCCCGGTGGATCTGCTGCTGCAAGGCAAGGTCGACGCCAAGGGCGCGCAGATCGCCGGCCTGGACCTGACGGCCGGTGACAAGCAAAGCCTCAAGCTCTCGGCCCAGCTGGATTGGCAACAAGGTTTCAGCGCCGATGCCAAGATCGATTGGCTGGACTTCCCCTGGCACCGTCTCTACCCGTTGATCGACGAACCGCAGGTTGCATTGCGCACCTTCAATGGTGAGATCTCCTACAAGGATGGCAACTACCTGGGCAACCTCAAGGCCGATCTCGACGGCCCGGCGGGCAAATTCAATGTAGTCACACCGTTCAGTGGCGACCTCAAGCAAATCTTCCTGCCCGAGCTGAAACTCACCGCGGGCCAAGGCAAGGCCGAAGGTCACCTCAACGTGCAGTTCGCCGATGGTATCGCCTGGGACACCGCGCTGGACCTGTCGGCCCTCAACCCGGCGTACTGGGTCGCGGAATTGCCGGGCACCCTGGCCGGCCCGCTGCGCAGCAAAGGCGAGTTCAAGAACGAGCAACTCAAGCTGAACGCCGACCTCGACCTCAAGGGTCGCCTGCGCGGGCAAACGGCCGTGCTGGCCGCCAAGGCCGAAGGCGCGGGTGAGCAATGGACCCTGGCCAACCTGGATGTCCGCCTGGGTGACAACCGCATCAATGGCAGTGGCAGCCTGCAACAGCGCCTGGCCGGGCAGATCGATATCAAGCTGGCGCGCCTGGCCCAGTTGTGGCCGCAGTTGCGTGGGCAAATCAACGGCCGACTCGACGTGGCCGGCAGCCTGAAAGCCCCGCAAGGCAAGCTCGACCTCAAGGGCCAGCAGCTGGCGTTTGCCGACAACCGCCTGCAAACCCTCACGCTCGACGCCAGCCTCGACAACGCTCAGCGCGCCAAGCTCGACCTGAAGGGCAGCGGTATCCAGTCCGGTGACACGCAGGTCGGCACCCTTACCGCCAGCGCCCAAGGCGACATCAAGCGCCAAGAGGTCCAACTGGGCCTGACTGGACCGCTGGTCAAGCTGGCCCTGGCGCTGGACGGCAACCTCGACAAGGGCAACTGGCGCGGGCGCCTGGCTAGTGGCGATGTGCAAGCCGGTGGCCAGGACTGGAAGCTGCAAGCGCCGGCGAAGGTCGAACGCCTGGCCGACGGTAAGCTGACCTTCGCCGCGCATTGCTGGGTGTCCGGCCCGGCCAGCCTGTGCGGTGAAGACCAGCGCCTGATGCCGGAGCCCAAGCTGCGTTATCACCTCAAGCAGTTCCCCATCGACAGCCTCGCGGCGTTCTTGCCCAAGGACTTCGCCTGGCAGGGCAAGCTCAACGCCGACGTGCAGCTCGACTTGCCCAACAGCGGCCCCAAAGGTGTGGTGTCGGTGGACGCCAGCGGTGGCACCTTGCGAGTCAAAGACAAGGACCAGTGGCTGGATTTCCCGTATGACACGCTGAAGCTGGAAACCACCCTGAACCCCAAGCGCATCGACACCCAGTTGAATTTCCAGGGTGGCAAGCTCGGCGAGCTGCTGTTGCAGGCGCAGATCAACCCGTTGCCGAAGAACAAGCCGATCACCGGCACCTTCAACCTGACCGGCCTGGACCTGGCCGTGGCGCGGCCGTTTGTGCCAATGGTGGAAAAGCTCAACGGCAAGCTCAACGGCAGCGGGCGCATATCCGGAGGCCTGCTGGCACCGCAGGTCAACGGCAACGTGAACCTGATCGGCGGCGAGATCTCCGGGCCGGAACTGCCGGTCAGCCTCGAAGGCTTGAACGTGCAGGCGCTGATCGCCGGCGAAAGCGTGCAACTCAATGGCGGCTGGCGCAGTGGCAAGGCCGGGCAGGGCAACCTCAATGGTCATATTGGCTGGGGCCAGGCCCTGGTGGTCGACCTGGCGCTAAAAGGCTCGCAACTGCCGGTGACGGTAGAGCCTTACGCCGTATTGGAAGTCGCGCCGGACCTGAAGATCAGCCTCAAGGACGACAAGCTGGCCATCGCCGGCAAGGTGCAGATTCCGCGCGGTGACATCACCGTGCGCGAGTTGCCACCGTCGACGGTCAAGGTGTCGGATGACACGGTGATTGTCGGCAGCCAGACCGAGGAAGGCAAACCACCGATGGCCATGGCGATGGATATCGACGTCGCAGTGGGCGAAGACCAGCTCAACTTTTCAGGCTTCGGCCTCACCGCCAAGGTGCAGGGTCACGTGCATATCGGCGACAACATGGACACCCGTGGCGAGCTGTGGCTCAACGACGGTCGCTACCGCGCCTACGGCCAGAAGCTCGACGTGCGGCGTGCACGCCTGCTGTTTGCCGGGCCGCTGGACCAGCCGTACCTGGACATCGAAGCGATCCGCAAGACCGACGACGTGATTGCCGGTATCCGCCTCAGTGGCAGCGCCGAACAGCCCACCACGCAGATCTTCTCGGAACCGGCCATGAGCCAGGAACAGGCACTGTCCTACCTGGTGCTGGGGCGTCCGTTGAGTACCACCGGTGAGGACAACAACATGCTCGCCCAAGCCGCGTTGGGCCTGGGCCTGATGGGCAGCGCCGGGGTCACCTCGGATATCGCCAAGAACCTGGGCATCCAGGACTTCGAACTCGATACCCAGGGCAGCGGCACCACCACGGCGGTGGTCGCCAGCGGCAAGATCACCGAGAAGCTCAGCCTGCGTTACGGGGTGGGGGTGTTCGAGCCGGCCAACACCATCGCGCTGCGCTACCTGTTGAGCAAGAAGGTGTACCTGGAAGTGGCCAGTGGCGTGGCCAGTTCACTGGATATTTTCTACAAGCGCGATTTCTGACGCCGCCGCGTCACCAGCCAGCAGCTTGTCCAGGTACTGCGCCGGTGTGCTGCCCAGCAAGCTGCGGAACATATAGATGAACGCGCTGGCACTGCGATAACCCAGGTCCAGCGCGATTTCATTGATCGACACACCTTGTGCCAGCCGGCAGATCGCCTCATCGACCCGCACCTGCAAACGCCACTGGTGGAAGGTCACGCCGGTTTCCTCTTTCATGCGCCGCGCCAGCGTGCGGGCACTGGCACCGATGCGTTCACCCCAGGCTTCCAGGGTGTCGTTGTTGTCCGGGCTCTGCAATATGGCATCGCACACCCGGCGCAAGCGACGGTCCATGGGCATCGGCAGGTTGTGCGCCTGGGGCTTGGCGCGCGCCAGCAGCTGCACGAGCAGGGCGGAGGCCAACGCCCGTGGCTGTTCGTCGGCCATGGCGCCATCGAACAGCATCAGGATCAATTCGCGCATCAACGGTGTGACTGTCAGCACGCAGCAATCTTCCCAGTGCCAGGGCACGGCGCTGGGGTCGAGGTACACTGAGCGCATGGAAATTTCACCGACCATGCGCACTTCATGGGTGATGCCCGGCGGAATCCACAAGGCGCGCATCGGTGCCAGTGTCCAGGCGCCGGTCTCGGTGGACACGCGCATCAACCCCTGGGGTGAATACATCAACTGGATCCGCTGGTGGGAGTGGGGCTGCTGCCGGGCACCCGACGCGTACTCGAACGCGCGCACCACCAGCGCGGGGTCGTCGTCAGCAAATTCCTTGTAGCTGTTGGCCGCTTTTTGGGGGAGATGATCGTGGCCGGCAGAAAAGCGCCAATTCTGTCCTTTCATCGATATTTGTTGTCCTGAAGCCAAGTAAATGGACTGGCAAAATTAATGCAAATTAATCGCATTTACAACCTGTCAGGTCCCTTGAACGCCATGAGCAGAAGCCTCGTTGAACGCTTGTCCTACGCGCCGCTGTGCCAGTTCCGCTTCAACCGATTGATCCTCAAGCATGTTCTGCTCGCACCTCTGGCTCTGGGGGTAGCGACGGTGCATGCACAATCGGCGCCGATGATCCTGCCCCAGACCCAGATCGTGGCCGATCCGGTCCAGGACACAGCGAGCACCGAAGGCAGCGACAGCTACAAGCCGGCACTGGTAACCGTCGGCAAAGTGGCCGCGCAGCCCAAGGACATCCCGGCCTCGGTGACCACCATCACCCGCCAGCGCATGGACGACCAGCACATGACGTCCGTGGACGAGGCCCTGCGCAATACCCCGGGGATCACCGCCGTGACTTACGGCGACGGCACCAGTTATTTCCAGTCGCGGGGTTACCCGGCCGAGGTGCAGTTTGACGGACTGCCGGCCAACAATGGCCTGCAATACCTGCCGCAATTCGACCTGGCGCTGTACGACCGCGTCGAAGTGCTGCGCGGCCCCGCCGGCTTGCTGCAAGGGTTCGGCAACCCGGGCGGCACGGTCAACCTGGTGCGCAAGCGCCCGCAGGATGAATTTGCCTTGACCGGCTCGGTATCTGCCGGCTCCTGGGACCGTTACCGCACGGCCTGGGATGTCACCGGCCCGTTGAACGACAGCGGCACCGTCAAGGGCCGCTTCGGGTTCGCCGGCGAAGATGAAAACGCCTTCGTCGACAAGACCGGCTCGGACCAGGGCCTGCTCTACGGTTCCCTGGCCTTCGACCTCGACCCGGACACCCAACTGACGGTCGGCGCCGCCCACCAGAAAATCAGGCTCGACGGCTTTGACTATGGTCTCTCGACCTACACCAACGGCAGCTTCGTCAATGCCAAGCGCTCGGGGTTCTACGGCACCGACTGGAGCCATGCCGACACCGACATGACCGAGCTTTACGCCGACCTGGTGCATCAGTTCGGCAACGGTTGGCAGAACCGCACGGCGATCAACTACCGCACCTCCGACGTCGCCTCCAAGTACGGCTATGTGGACGGCCCGGTCAACCTCGACAACACTGCCGATTACTGGCTGCAGCGCCAGCATGACCGTTACCGCTGGCTGGGAGTCGACTCCTACGTCAGTGGCCCGTTCGAGCTGTTTGGGCGAACCCACGAGCTGATGGTCGGCATCAACTATGCCAGCACCCACCAGCGCAGCGTGTCCGGAGGCACCAGTGGCGGGGTGGTGGATGTGTTCAACATCAACCAGCCGAACGTGGATATTCCCTACACCTTCGGCACCACCTCGGACACCTCCCAGGTCGGTGTCTACGGCCAGGTCACCTTCAAGCCTACCGACGATCTTTCGCTGATCATCGGCGGGCGCCAGAACCACTACGAGAGCTCGCGCCAAACCCGGCTGCCCAGCGTGCAACCCACCGTGGACGACCCGACCCAGAATAAATTCACCCCGTATGCCGGCATCGTCCAGAACCTGGGGTATGGCCTGTCCGCCTACGCCAGCTATTCGGATATCTTTACCCCGTCCCAGGCCTTCCAGAGCACCTTCAACGGCAGCGTGCTCAAGCCGCGCACCGGCAAGCAGGCCGAGGTCGGCCTCAAGGGTGACTGGTTGGACGGCCGCCTGGGGGCATCCGTGGCGGTGTTCCAGATCGACGACAAGAACCGTCCGATTGCCGACGACGCCCACCCGACGTACTGGGTCGCACAGGGCCAGGCCCGCACCCGGGGTGTCGAGACCGAGCTGACCGGCAAGCTCCTGCCGAACTGGGACGTGCAGGCCGGCTACACCTACCTGCAAAGTGAACTGCGTGGCCAGGCTGCCGTCGCTGGCACGGCCCAGGACGCCGAGGAACCCAAGCACCTGCTCAAACTGTGGAACACCTATCGCTTCCAGGCCGAGCCACTGAACAACTGGCGTGTCGGCGGCGGGGTGCGCGCGCAAAGCCGCACCACGCGCAACAACACCAGTTACCAGGGTGGCTACGCGGTGATCGACGGCCTGATCGGCTATCAAATCAACCCGCACTACGACCTGGCGCTGAACGTCAACAACCTGCTCGACCGCACCTACTACGCCCGCGTGCCCTCCAGCTACTACGGCCTGTACGGTGACCCACGCAATGCCACCCTGACGCTGAACGTGAAATTCTGACCGCTTATGCCTTCACTCAAACCTGCTGCCGGGTTGCCCGGCACTCCGTTCGCCCTGTTGCTGTCACTGCTGCAGGGCGCCCGCGGGCTGTTGCTCCTGGCCACATTGGCCAGCCTGGTCGGTGGCCTTGGCGCCACCGCCATGGTCGCGCTGATCAACCAGGCCCTGGGCGCCGGGGATGACCAGCTCAGTCACCTCGGCCTGCAATTTGCCGGGGTGGTGGGCGGTGTGCTGCTGTTGCGTCTGCTCTCCCAGGCGCTGTTCATGTACCTGGGCCAGCGCGCCAAGGCGCAGGTGCGCTTGCGTGCCATCGGGCACATGGCGCAGGCGTCCTACGCGCATCTTGAGCGCTACGGGTCGGCCCGGCCCCTGGCGATCCTGACCGGTGACCTGGACACCCTGGTGGTGTTTTTCCTCAACCTGCCGACGCTGCTGACCCAAGGCACCGTGATCCTCGGCTGCCTGGCGTACCTGGGCTGGCTGTCGTGGCAGTTGCTGGTGTTCGCGCTGTTGGCGGTGGCCCTGGGGGCGCTGGGTTTCCTATTGGTCAATGGCCGCGCCCTCGACCTGCTGCGGCGCTCGCGCCAGCGAGAGGACGACTTGATCCAGCAGTTCCGTGCCTTGTTCGACGGTGCCAAGGAACTCAAGCTGCACCGGCGACGGCGACAAGTCTTTGTCGAGGAAACCCTCGCGCGCCCGATCGAGTCGGTGCGCCGCCAGCGAACCCTCGGCTATGTGCTGTTCAGCGCCGCATCCAGCTGGGGCAGCCTAGTGCTGTTCGGGTTTATCGGGCTGACCCTGTTCGTGCTGGCCCGAGTGTTTGCCGTCGACGGGCATGTGGTTTCCGGTTATGCGATCACCTTCCTTTACATCATCCTGCCCATTGAAAGTCTGCTGGGAGCGATCCCGGTGATCGGCTCGGCGCGTGTCGCGCTGGAACGCATCGCCCGGCTCGACAGCGACCTGCCGCTGGAACCGATCGGCACGGCCGAGCCTGATCAGGGGTTTGAGCGCATTGAATTGCGGGGCATGACCCACCAGTACTTTCGTGAAAAGGAAAACAGCCTGTTCCAGCTCGGTCCGGTTGACCTGGTGTTCACCCCCGGCGAAATCACCTACCTGATCGGCGGCAACGGCAGTGGCAAGACCACCCTGGCCAAATTGCTGGTGGGGTTGTACGAAAGCGAGGCGGGTACGCTGCTGCTGGATGGTTCGCCCGTCGATGCCAGGGGCCGCGATGCCTACCGCCAGTGCTTCTCCACGGTGTTCAGTGATTTCTACCTGTTCGACAGCCTGCTCGGCGTGCTGGCGCCGCACCTTGAATCGCAGGCGCGCCTGCTCTTGCGCGAGCTGCAACTGGAGCACAAGGTCAGCATCGAAGACGGTGGCTTCACCACCCTCGACCTGTCCCAGGGCCAGCGCAAGCGCCTGGCGTTGTTGGTGGCCTTGCTGGAAGACCGGCCCTTCTACGTGTTCGACGAGTGGGCGGCCGACCAGGATCCGGAATTCAAGGAAGTGTTTTATCAACGCCTGCTACCCGACCTCAAGGCGCGCGGCAAGGCGGTGCTGGTGATCACCCACGATGACCGCTATTTCAACTTGGCCGACCGCCATATCAAGCTGGACATGGGCAAGATCGTTGCGCACAGCCACAGGAGCGATTCGATTGATGAGCCGGTTTGAACCGCCGCTGGCCCAGGCCGAGGTCCTGTTTCGCCTGGAGGGTGTCAGCGTGCGCATGGGCGCGCGAACCTTGCTGCACCCCCTCGATTTGCAGTTGCACAGCGGGCGAGTATACGGCCTGGTCGGGCACAACGGCTCGGGCAAGTCGACCTTGCTCAAGCTGCTGGCGCGCCAGTCGATCCCCTCGGCGGGTAGGCTGACGCTGGCTGGCCAGCCATTGCCGCAGTGGTCTTCACGGGCCTTTGCACGGCAGATCGCCTACCTGGCGCAACAACCGCCAGAGGTCGACGGCATGCGGGTGCGTGAGCTGGTGGCGCTGGGACGTCACCCCTGGCACGGCGCGCTCGGTCGCTTCAGTGCCCAGGATCGCCAGTGGGTGGAGGAGGCGATGTGCGCCACGGAGGTCGCGCAGTACGCCGAGCGTGCCGTGGACAGTCTGTCGGGTGGCGAGCGCCAGCGTGTCTGGATCGCCATGCTGGTGGCGCAGAACTGCCGCTGCATGCTGCTCGACGAACCCACCTCGGCGCTGGACATCGGCCACCAGGTCGCCGTCCTGCAACAGGTGCGCAACCTGTGCACCCAGCGTGGCATGGGCGCGGTGATCATGCTGCACGACATCAACATGGCGGCGCGCTTCTGCGATGAAGTCATTGCCCTGGGCGAGGGTCGGTTGCTGATGCAGGTGCCGGCCGCCGAAGTGTTGCAGGATGATCATTTGCAACGGATCTATGGCACGCCGATGGGGGTGTTGCGCGACCCCGTGAGTGGCCGCCTGGTCAGTTTCCCACGATGAACCGTCGTCAACTGCTGCAAGCCTTGGTGTGCGCCGGACCTGCCGTGTGGCTGGCCTGTGCGTCGGCGGCCGATGGGCCGAGGCGAATCGTCTCGCTCAGCTGGGAGCTGACCGAAACCCTGCTGGCCCTGGGCCACACACCGATTGCCATGGCGCTGCCCGACTGGTACCGGCGCACGATTGTTGAACCGCCGCTGGCCCAAGGGGTGGTCAATGTCGGCCTGCTGTACCAGCCCAACTTCGATGTGCTGCGCGACCTGAAGCCAGACCTGTTGATCCTCACGCCGGGGCATTCCAACTTGAAACCGGCCCTGGAGCGCCTGTGCCCCACGCTGACCCTGGGCGGCTATATGGACAGCCCGCAACCCTACCCGGCATTGCTCGGCGACACCCGCACCCTGGCCCGTGCGTTGGGTGAGTCGGCCCGCGCCGAAGCGTTGATCGACGAGGCCCGGCGCCGTTTCGAGGTGCCCCTCGCGCCACGGCTGACGGCGCTGCCGACGATCGTGGCCGACGCCGTCGATGGGCATTTTCTGCGGGTGTACGGCCAGGGCAGCCTGTTCGATGCGGTGATGCAGTCGCTCGGCGTGAGCAATGGTGCGCAGGCTGCCGGTTGGTCGAGCAACCGCGCGGGCAATGCCCTGGTGCCGTTGCAACGCCTGGCGTCGGCACCGCTGGCCAACCTGTTGCTGGTGGGGCCGGTGACCGCTGATGTGCGTGCGGCCTTGCAGGCCAGCCCGGTCTGGCAGGCGTTGCCCTGTGTGCGCCAGCACCGTGTAGCGGAACTGCCGGTGATCGCGCCCTACGGTGGGCTGGTGTCGTTGCAACGCTTTGCCCGTGCGTTGCACGTGGCCTTGGCACAGATCGAGAACCCGGAGGCCGACCATGGTTAACGCCTTACGCCAGGCGATCCCGCGTGGATGCCTGGGGTTGCTGTTGGTCTTGCTTTCGGTGGCGAGCGCGTTGGCCTTGATCCAGGTGCAGGACCTGCTGGGCAGCAGTGGCGGGTGGCAGGCCTGGTTTGCCCCGGACCCTGACGTGCTGCCCCAGGTGCTGCTGCATGCCTCACTGCTGCCACGGGTGGCGATGGCGCTGTTGTGCGGGGCCGCGCTGGGGCTGGCGGGCGCGCTGGTGCAACAGGTGCTCCGCAACCCGTTGGCAGAGCCCATGACGCTGGGGATTTTCCCGGGGGCCTACCTGGCGCTGTCGCTGTCTGCGTTGTATTGGCCGGGCGAGGTGGCCCTGAGTCGCGAGGCCGTCGCCTTGGCCGGTGGCGCCGCGGCCGTGCTGGTGGTGTTGCTGCTGGCGTGGCCGCAGCGGTTATCGCCTGTGGCGGTGATTCTGTCGGGCATGGTGGTCAACCTCTATTGCGGGGCGATCAGCCTGGCGATTGCCCTGGGCAACTTCGATTTACTGCGCGGTTTGCAGATCTGGGGCGGTGGTGCGCTGGAGCAGTCCGGCTGGACGCCCAGTGCCCACCTCGCCCTGGGCATGTTGGGGTGTAGCGTCGTCGTGTGGTTCAGCCGGCGCCCCTTGGCCCTGCTCGACAGCGGCGAAAGCACGGCCCGCAGCCTGGGCGCGAAGGTCGGCACGACACGCCTGCTGGCGGTGTTGCTGGCCGTGGTGCTGACGGCCCTGGTGGTGGCCCAGGTAGGGGTGATCGGCTTTGTCGGGTTGGCGGCGCCAGCGCTGGCCCGGCTGTTGGGCGCGCGCACGCTGTACCAGCGCCTGGTGTGGGCGGCGTGCATTGGCGCGGGCCTGTTGTGGGCCACTGACCAGATTGTGTTGCAGGTGTCGAGTGCCAGCCCGTTTGCGGCCCACTTGATTCCTACGGGCACGGTCACGTCGTTGTTGGGCGTGCCGTTGCTGGTGTTCCTGCTGCCGCGTTTGCGCCAGGGGCTGTCGAGTGGCTGGCGCTTGAGCACGCACGGCGAGGCGCGATTTGCTCTCGGGCGCACGCTGGGGTTGCTGCTGCTCAGCCTATTCCTGTCGTTGGCAGTGTCGCGCAGCCTGCACGGCTGGCAGGTCGCCAGCCTGTCACAACTCAGCGCGCTGCTGTTCTGGCAGGTGCCTCACACCGTCGCTGCCGCGGCGGCGGGAGGTTTACTGGCATTGGCCGGGACCTTGCTGCAACGGCTCACGGCCAACCCCATGGCCAGCCCGGACCTGCTGGGGGTGAGTTCCGGCGGTGCGCTGGGGGTGATTGCGGTGGTGTTGCTGGTGGCACAGCCTTCGGCTGCGGTGCTGTTCGTTGCCTGCCTGGCCGGCGCGTTGACGGCGCTGGGCGCGCTGCTCTGGTTTGGCCGGGGAGCGTTCACCGCGCAGCGCCTGTTGCTGGTGGGGGTGTCGGTGAGTGCCTGGGCCCAGGCGATGGTCAGCGCCAGCCTGGCCAGTGGTGACCCGCGCGCCGGGTTGATGCTGCAGATGATGATGGGCTCGCTGTATTACTTGCCGGCGTCGATGGCCTGGGCCAGTGCGGCGGTGTTTGCCTTCGGGCTGTGCCTGGTGCCGCTGTTCAGCCGCTGGCTGCTGGCGTTTTCGCTGGGGGAGGGCACGGCGGCCAGTGTCGGCGTGCCGGTCAGCCGAGCACGCTTGTTGATCCTGTTGTTCGCTGGCGTCTTGACCACCACGGCGACCCTGCTGGTGGGCCCGTTGTCGTTCGTCGGTCTGCTGGCCCCCCCTATCGCCCGCCTGGCCGGCGCCCGTCGCCCGATGCAGCAACTGTGGCTGTCGGCGTTGTTTGGCGCCACGCTGATGGTGCTGGCCGAATGGCTGGGCCGGCAGTTGGTGTTCCCCGAGCAAATGCCCGCAGGGCTGGTCGCCACCCTGTTGGGCGGGCCGTGGCTGGTGCTGTTGATGGTGCGTCGCGGCGCACGCTGATTGCGCCGTGAGCCACCGCTTATCGGTCAATTAGCAAGCAAGCTAATTATTCCATTTGACATTCGCTGCCTAAGCAGTAACATCTTGTCATACATTCACTGCCTAGGCAGTAATAAGGTGACTTCCGATGCCCCACTTCACCCCTGACAGCTTCCGCAACTGCCACCTCGGCCTGCTACTGGGTCGGGCGGCGCTGCTCAAGGACCGCATTATCGACACCCACATGGAACCCCACGGCGTCACGGCCGCGCAGTTCAAAGTGTTGATCATCATTGCCCAGTTCGACGTCGATACCCCGGCCGAACTGTGCCGCAACCTGTCCCTGGACAGCGGTTCCATGACCCGCATGCTCGACCGCCTGGAACAAAAGGGCTTGCTGGCCCGCCAGCGTTCCGACCAGGACCGGCGCCAGGTCCGGCTGGTGCTGACCGAAGACGGCCAGCGCTTGGCAGACATGCTGCCGCACATTGGCGCGCAGTCGATGAACGAACTGGCCGGCGCCCTGGAGCCCGGCGAGTTGCAGAGCCTGGAAAGGATCCTCACGAAAATTCTAGTAGCTGCCGGTGACGCCATCGTCATCCAGCGGGTAGGTAACCAATGAAAACGCGCGCACTGAGCCTGGTGCTGGTGGCGATGAGCATGGCCGGTTGTGCCAACTTCAGCGGCCTCGACACCCAGGGCCAACGCCTCGACGCCAACACCCTGCAAACCGGTAAATCCCTGAGCGGCGTGACCCTGTCGCCAGCCGCCTGGCCCACCGCCGACTGGTGGAAGAGCCTGGGCGACCCTCAGCTCGACGGCCTGATCCAAGAAGCCCTGCAAAACAGCCCCGACATGCAAGTGGCCAGCGCCCGTGCCCACCAGGCCGAAGCCGCCGCCTTTGCTGCCGATGCCGCACGCATGCCGACTCTGGACGCCAGCGCCGGCGTCAGCCGTTCGCGCCTGGCCAAGGACCAGGACCCGCGCGGTGAAGGCGATGCCTACGCCACCGTGCGTAATATCGGCGCCAGCTTCAATTACAACTTCGACCTGTGGGGTGGCCAGCGTGCCGCCTGGGAAGCCGCATTGGGCCAGGCCCGCGCCGCCGAAGTCGACCAACAGGCCGCACGCCTGACCCTGGCTGCCAACGTGGCCAAGGCCTACAGCGACCTGGGCCAGGCGCACATCGTGCGTGACCTGGCGAACGACGACCTCAAGCGCACCCGCCAGATGCTCGACCTGGGCAAGCGCCGCCTGAATTCAGGCATCGACAGCCAGTACCAGTACCAGCAGACCGAGAGCCTGGAAGCCAGCTCCGAGTCGCAACTGATCGATGCGGAAAAACAACTGCAGAGCGCCAAGATCGCCCTGGCAGTGTTGCTCGGCAAAGGCCCGGACCGGGGCGGCGAACTGGCCCGGCCCAACGTGCTCAAGCCCAGCGCCGTGGCCGTGCCCTCGGTGTTGCCGGCCGAGCTGCTGGGCCGTCGCCCTGACCTGATCGCCGCCCGTTGGCGCGTAGAGGCCGCGAGCAAGAACGTGGCCGCGAGCAAGACCCGCTTCTACCCCAACCTCAACCTGAGTGCGAGCGCCGGGGCCGAGTCGTTGCTGGGCGACGCGATGTTCGGTTCGGCCAGCCGCTTCTTCAGCATTGCGCCGACCCTCTCGCTGCCAATCTTCGACGGCGGCCGCCTGCGCGCCGACCTTGATGCCCGCGACGCCGACTACGACCTGGCGGTGGCGCAGTACAACAAGACCCTGGTGCAGGCCCTGGGCGATATCGGCAACAGCCTGGTGCAATTGCGCGAAACCGGTCGGCAGATCCAGGCCCAGCAACACGCCGCGGACATCGCCCAGCAGTCCTACGACACCGGTGTGCAGCGCTACAGCTCCGGCATCGGTAACTACCTGGATGTGCTCAGCATCGAGCAGCAATTGCTGCAGGCCCAGCGTCAGCTGGCGACCCTGAATGCTGCGCAGATCGATCTGTCGATTCAATTGATGCAGGCCCTGGGTGGCGGATACAACGCCGCAAACGTGGCAGCGGCCACCCCAGCAACGCGTACGGAATAATGTGAGGTATTAGTCATGGCCACTGCCGACAGCAACGCCGCAACAGAAAAAGACACCAACCCACGCAAGCGCAAGGTGATGCTGATCGGCCTGGCGCTGATCGTCATCCTCGGCATCGTTGGCGTGTGGGGTTGGTATGAACTCTACGGCCGCTTCAATGAAAGCACCGATGACGCCTATGTGAACGGCAACGTGGTGGAGATCACCCCGCTGGTCACCGGTACCGTGGTCAGCATCGGCGCCGACGATGGCGACCTGGTCCACGAAGGCCAAGTGCTGATCAACTTCGACCCCAACGACGCCGCCGTCGCCCTGCAAAGTGCCCAGGCCAACCTGGCCCGCACCGTGCGCCAGGTGCGCGGCTTGTACAGCAATGTCGACGGCATGAAGGCCCAGGTGCTGGCGCAACAAGCCAACGTGCAAAAGGCCCAGGACAACTACAACCGTCGTAAGAACCTCGCTGCCGGCGGCGCGATTTCCCAGGAAGAACTGTCCCACGCCCGCGACGACCTGACCTCGGCGCAAAACGCCTTGGCCAACGTGCAGCAACAGTTCAAGACCAGCAGCGCGCTGGTGGATGACACCGTGATTTCGTCGCACCCGGATGTGCAGGCTGCTGCTGCCCAGTTGCGCCAGGCCTACCTGACTAATGCGCGCAGCACCCTGATCGCGCCGGTCACCGGCTATGTGGCCAAGCGCACCGTGCAACTGGGCCAACGCGTACAGCCAGGCACTGCCTTGATGGCCGTGATCCCGCTGGACCAGCTGTGGATCGACGCCAACTTCAAGGAAACCCAGCTGCGCAACATGCGCATCGGCCAGCCGGTGGACATCGAGTCGGACATCTACGGCAGCGACGTGAAGTTCAGCGGCACCGTCGACAGCCTCGGCGCCGGCACCGGCAGCGCGTTTGCCCTGCTGCCTGCGCAGAACGCTACCGGTAACTGGATCAAGATCGTGCAACGGGTGCCGGTGCGCATCCACGTCAACGCCGACGAACTGGCCAAGCACCCGCTGCGGGTAGGCTTGTCGACAGTGGTCAATGTTGACCTGCACGACCAGAGCGGCCCGGTACTGGCGCAACAAGCGCCGCAAAAAGCCTCGTTCACCACCAACGTGTACGACCGCCAACTGGCCGAAGCCGACGCCATGATCACCCAGCTGATCCATGACAACAGCCTCGCCGCACCCAAGGCTGTGCAACGCTGATGAGCAATAACGCCTCCTTCACGCCACCCAGCCTGTTGATGGCCACTATTGGCCTGTCGCTGGCGACCTTTATGCAGGTGCTCGACACCACCATCGCCAACGTGGCGTTGCCGACCATTTCCGGCAACCTGGGCGTGAGTTCGGAGCAGGGCACCTGGGTGATCACCTCGTTTGCGGTGAGCAACGCCATTGCCTTGCCGCTCACCGGATGGCTGAGCCGCCGCTTTGGCGAGGTGAAGCTGTTTTTGTGGGCGACCATGCTGTTCGTGCTGGCCTCGTTCCTGTGCGGCATTTCCACCTCCATGCCCGAGCTGATCGCCTTTCGCGTCATTCAAGGCCTGGTGGCCGGGCCGTTGTACCCCATGACCCAGACGCTGCTGATTGCGGTCTACCCGCCGGCCAGGCGCGGCATGGCCCTGGCACTGCTGGCGATGGTCACGGTGGTGGCGCCGATTGCCGGGCCGATCCTCGGCGGCTGGATCACCGACAGCTACAGCTGGCCGTGGATCTTCTTCATCAACGTGCCCATCGGCGTCTTTGCGGTGATGGTGGTGCGTTCGCAGTTGAAGAAACGTCCAGTGGAAACCAGCTACCAGCCGATGGACTACGTCGGCCTGCTGAGCTTGATCGTCGGGGTGGGGGCTTTGCAGATCATCCTCGACAAGGGCAATGACCTGGACTGGTTCGAGTCCAACTTCATCATCATCGGCGCGGCCATTTCGGTGATCGCCCTGGCGGTGTTCGTCATCTGGGAACTGACCGACAAGCACCCGGTGGTCAACCTGCGGCTGTTCGCCTACCGCAACTTCCGCATCGGCACCATCGTGTTGATCCTGGGTTACGCGGGCTTTTTCGGCATCAACCTGATCCTGCCGCAATGGCTGCAGACCCAGATGGGCTACACCGCCACATGGGCGGGCCTGGCGGTGGCGCCGATCGGCATCCTGCCGGTGCTGATGTCGCCGTTCGTGGGCAAGTACGCACACAAGTTCGACCTGCGCCTGCTGGCGGGCCTGGCGTTCCTGGCGATTGGCTTGAGCTGCTTTATGCGGGCGGGCTTTACCAATGAGGTGGACTTCCAGCACATCGCCCTGGTGCAGCTGTTCATGGGCATTGGCGTGGCGCTGTTCTTCATGCCGACCCTGAGCATCCTGATGTCCGACCTGCCGCCGCACCAGATCGCCGACGGCGCCGGCCTGGCGACGTTCCTGCGGACCCTGGGCGGCAGCTTCGCGGCGTCGCTGACCACCTGGATCTGGATTCGCCGGGCGGACCAGCACCATGCCTACATGAGCGAGAACATGACCACCTACGACTCGGCGACTCGCGATGCGTTGCAGGCGCTGGGTGGGGCAGGGCACAAGGCCTATGCGCAGCTGGACCAGATCCTCACCAGCCAGGCGTACATGATGTCCACCGTGGACTACTTCACGTTGCTGGGGTGGATGTTCATGGCCTTGATGTTACTGGTGTGGCTGGCCAAGCCGCCGTTTGGTGCGAAGGCGGGGCCGGAAGCTTCCGGCCACTGATTTCTGGATGTACGCGGTCAAAAATGTGGGAGCGGCGGTGCGACGATTCGACTTGCTCGCACCGCCGCTCCCACATTTGGATCTCTGTTCACATGGGACCAGTGGGGTTTGTGATCAGGCCCCAGGCAACGCCAACTGCGGGTTCACAAAATCAAACGCCGCCAACTGAAACCCTTGCTCATCCACCTGCAACGCCCACCCTTGCTTGTCCCAATCCCCCAGCACGATGCGCTTGGCCGCCTGGTCGCCAATCTGCAGCTTATGAATGGCGGGGCGGTGGGTGTGGCCGTGGACCAGGGTGCGCACGCCAAACTGCTGCATCACCCGTGGCACTTCCTCGGGGGTCACATCGACGATGTCGTTGGCCTTCATGCGCGTCTGCGCACGGCTTTCACTGCGCAGCTTGCGCGCCAGCTTGTGGCGGGTGCTTAGCGGCAGGTGGCGCAGGATGAACAGCACGATGGGGTTGCGCAGGATACGCCGCAGCTTCATGTAGCCGACGTCGCGGGTGCAGAGGCTGTCGCCGTGCATCAACAGCACAGGCTCGCCATGGAGCTGCACGACACTCGGGTCCTTGAGCAAGGTGGCACCTGCGGCTTTGCAGAACGCCTTGCCGATCAGGAAATCGCGATTGCCGTGCATGATGAAAATCGGGGTGCCGCTGTCGCTCAGCTCACGCAGAGCCTCGCCAATCGAACGCTGGAAGGGGGTCATGCCGTCGTCGCCAATCCAGGCTTCAAAGAAGTCCCCCAGAATGTACAACGCCTGGGCGCCACGGGCGCGGCCGTGGAGCAGATCCAGAAACGCCCGGGTAATGTCCGGGCGCTCCTCTTCCAGATGCAAATCTGAAATAAGCAGGATCACGCTTAGATGATCTCGGCTTTCTCGACGATAACGTCTTCTACCGGAACGTCCTGGTGGCCGGCTTTACCGGTGGTCTGCACGCCTTTGATCTTGTCGACGACGTCCTGGCCTTCGGTGACTTTACCGAATACCGCGTAGCCCCAACCCTGCACGTTCTTGCCGCTGTGGTTCAGGAAGGCGTTGTCGGCGACGTTGATGAAGAACTGCGCGGAGGCCGAATGCGGCTCCATGGTACGGGCCATGGCGACGGTGTACTTGTCGTTGGAAAGGCCGTTGTCCGCTTCGTTCTGGATGCTTGGGCGCTTGTCTTTCTTTTCTTTCATGCCTGGCTCGAAACCGCCGCCCTGGATCATGAAGTTACCGATGACACGGTGGAAAACGGTGTTTTCGTAGTGGCCGGCGTTCACGTACTCGATGAAGTTGGCGACGGTGATCGGCGCTTTCTCGGCGTTCAGCTCGATGACGATGTCACCGTGGTTGGTGGTCAGTTTGACTTGAGTCATGTTCACTACTCTATTTCAGGGAATTCGTGGGTTTGGGTGCCCGGGGCACCACGACCGGTATGGCTAAACGACGGCCAAGGCGCGCAGTTTAGCGTGACCTGCAGGAATTTCGAGGTGGTTTTTTACCGCCCATGCAATAAATGCAGCAGTTTTCGGCCTCGCTCTGTCAGGTGCTTGACAGCATCGGCTATGATATCGCCTTTGTTTTGTCGGCCTAGCCCGGCCACGTACTTGTCTGTTCAAGGATCCTATGAGCAAGCCCACTGTCGACCCTACCTCGAATGCCAAGGCCGGACCTGCCGTCCCGGTCAATTTCCTGCGCCCGATCATCCAGGCGGACCTGGATTCGGGCAAGCACACGCAGATCGTCACCCGCTTCCCGCCAGAGCCGAACGGTTACCTGCACATCGGCCACGCCAAGTCGATCTGTGTGAACTTCGGCCTGGCCCAGGAGTTCGGTGGCGTCACGCACCTGCGTTTCGACGATACCAACCCGGCCAAGGAAGACCAGGAATACATCGACGCCATCGAAAGCGACGTGAAGTGGCTGGGCTTCGAATGGTCCGGTGAAGTGCGCTATGCCTCGCAATACTTCGACCAGTTGCACGACTGGGCCATCGAACTGATCAAGGCCGGCAAGGCCTACGTCGACGACCTGAGCCCGGAACAGGCCAAGGAATACCGTGGCACGCTGACCGAGCCGGGCAAGAACAGCCCGTTCCGCGACCGTTCGGTGGAAGAGAACCTGGACTGGTTCGCCCGCATGCGCGCCGGTGAGTTCCCGGACGGCGCCCGCGTATTGCGTGCCAAGATCGACATGGCCTCGCCGAACATGAACCTGCGCGACCCGATCATGTACCGCATCCGCCACGCCCATCACCACCAGACGGGCGACAAGTGGTGCATCTACCCCAACTACGACTTCACCCACGGCCAGTCGGACGCCATCGAAGGCATCACCCACTCCATCTGCACCCTGGAGTTCGAAAGCCATCGTCCGCTGTATGAATGGTTCCTGGAGCACCTGCCGGTTCCCGCGCAGCCGCGTCAGTACGAGTTCAGCCGCCTGAACCTGAACTACACCATCACCAGCAAGCGCAAGCTCAAGCAGCTGGTTGACGAGAAGCACGTGCACGGCTGGGACGACCCGCGCATGTCCACGCTGTCGGGCTTCCGCCGCCGTGGCTACACCCCTGCCTCGATCCGCAACTTCTGCGAGATGGTCGGCACCAACCGTTCCGACGGCGTGGTCGACTACGGCATGCTCGAATTCAGCATCCGCCAGGACCTCGACGCCAACGCCCCGCGCGCCATGTGCGTGCTGCGTCCGTTGAAAGTCGTGATCACCAACTACCCGGAAGGCCAGGTCGACAACCTCGAGTTGCCGCGCCATCCGCAGAAAGAAGAACTCGGCGTGCGCAAGCTGCCGTTTGCCCGCGAAATCTACATCGACCGCGATGACTTCATGGAAGAGCCGCCAAAAGGCTACAAGCGCCTGGAACCGGCCGGCGAAGTGCGCCTGCGTGGCAGCTACGTGATCCGCGCTGACGAAGCGATCAAGGACGCCGACGGCAACATCGTCGAACTGCGTTGCTCGTACGACCCGGACACCCTGGGCAAGAACCCGGAAGGACGCAAAGTCAAAGGCGTGATCCACTGGGTACCGGCTGCGGCCAGCATCGAGTGCGAAGTGCGTCTGTACGATCGCCTGTTCCGTTCGCCGAACCCTGAGAAGGCCGAAGACAGCGCCAGCTTCCTCGACAACATCAACCCTGACTCCCTGCAAGTACTCACTGGTTGTCGTGCCGAACCCTCGTTGGGCGAAGCACAGCCGGAAGACCGTTTCCAGTTCGAGCGCGAAGGTTACTTCTGCGCAGATATCAAGGACTCGAAACCCGGTCGCCCGGTATTCAACCGTACCGTGACCTTGCGTGATTCGTGGGGCCAGTGATTCTCTAAGGAAGCCGTTGTGCTAACGATCTACAACACACTCAGCAAGACCAAAGAAGTCTTCAAGCCGCTGGATGGCAACAAGGTGCGCATGTACGTGTGCGGCATGACCGTGTACGACTACTGCCACATCGGCCACGGCCGCAGCATGGTTGCCTTCGACCTGGTGACCCGCTGGTTGCGTTTCAGCGGCTATGACTTGACGTACGTGCGCAACATCACCGACATCGACGACAAGATCATCAACCGCGCCAACGAAAACGGCGAGTCGTTCGACGCGCTGACCGAGCGCATGATTGCCGCGATGCACGAGGACGAGGCGCGCCTCAACATCCTCAAGCCGGACATGGAGCCGCGTGCCACGGACCACATCCCGGGCATGCACGCGATGATCCAGACCCTGATCGACAAGGGTTACGCCTACGCCCCGGGCAATGGCGACGTGTACTACCGCGTCGCCAAGTTCATGGGCTACGGCAAGCTGTCGCGCAAGAAGATCGAAGACCTGCGTATCGGTGCGCGCATCGAAGTGGACGAAGCCAAGCAAGACCCGCTGGATTTCGTGCTGTGGAAAGGCACCAAGCCCGGCGAGCCGAGCTGGGAGTCGCCATGGGGCGCCGGGCGTCCGGGCTGGCACATCGAATGCTCGGTGATGTCCACCTGCTGCCTGGGCGAGACCTTCGATATTCATGGCGGCGGCAGCGACCTGGAGTTTCCGCACCACGAAAACGAAATCGCCCAGAGCGAAGCGGCCACCGGCAAGACCTACGCCAACGCCTGGATGCACTGCGGCATGATCCGCATCAATGGCGAGAAGATGTCCAAGTCCTTGAACAACTTCTTCACTATTCGCGACGTGCTGGAAAAGTACCATCCGGAGGTTGTGCGTTACTTGCTGGTGTCCAGCCACTACCGCAGCGCCATCAACTACTCGGAAGACAACCTCAAGGACGCCAAGGGCGCCCTGGAGCGTTTCTACCACGCGTTGAAAGGCCTGCCGAGCGTAGCACCTGCTGGTGGCGAAGCCTTCGTGGCCCGCTTCACCGAAGTCATGAACGACGACTTCGGCACCCCGGAAGCCTGCGCGGTGCTGTTCGAGATGGTGCGCGAGATCAACCGCCTGCGCGAGAGCGATCTCGACGCCGCGGCTGGCCTGGCGGCTCGCCTGAAAGAATTGGCCAGCGTGCTCGGGGTTCTGCAAATGAAGCCTGAGGACTTCCTGCAAGCCGGCGCTGAAGGGCGTGTGGATGCGGCTGAAGTGGATGCGCTGATCCAGGCGCGTTTGACTGCACGCGCCAACAAGGACTGGGCGGAATCCGACCGTATCCGCGACCAACTCACCGCCATGGGTGTGGTGTTGGAAGACGGGAAGGGTGGGACGACGTGGCGGTTGGCTGACTGACTGCTGATATAAAAATAAACTAAAAAAGCCCCGGCATGTTCTGGGGCTTTTTTATTCAATGCACAGTGAGTATAAATTATTCAATGCTTAGATGAGAAGTGACTTTCAATATAGGAAAGTGCTTGCCGAGTACCAAGCGACTCAGTTTGTGGGCCTACTCGGACGTAGAACATTTCTTGAGCTTTAGAGTCTCCCTGGAATTTCCATTTGAGAAAAGCAGGTAAATTACTTTTTGAGCATGAAACATGGAAGACTGATTTTCCATCTATTTCTATGAATTCGCACTTTACCAAGCTTAGAGACTGGATATCACTGACCTCTTTAAACTTGTGCCAAAAATGAAGTTGAAACTTATCATTGTTTTGGAATAGGTCGGCTTCAGTTCCTAAGATTTCACCTTCGTCGCTTACACCAATCAGAAGGTCTCCTCCATTTGTGTTCAGAAATCCCATAATGGTTTTTAGTGAGGAGAGTTCGATGTCACTGTCTTTTTTTTGCGTATGTAAATTGGTACGAAATGTGGATTTAAATTCTACACAGTCAGACTCGCCAGCTTTTATAATTGAAATTATGGTTGCCTTTTTTTTAGGCTCAATTTCAAGTGCTGCTATTATCTGTAGCGGGAGTTCAAGTGTTATCTTGTCTTTTGTAACATAGTCTGTTGCTCCTAATCTTAATGCTTTGATTGTTTCGGTTTGTGTTCCTTCTCCAGATACCACAATAGATATTATACGGTTTTTTATTTCCTTTAGCTGTTCCAGTAGCCATAATCCACCCCAGCGGCCAGGGGGCATTGCAAGGTCAACTAAAACTATATCGTAATGGCTTTTTTTTATACGCTCTAAAGCATCCTCTCCGTTTGGAGAGAATTCAAAGTGACAGTTTTCTACTGCTAATAAACCTACGATGCTTTTTGCAACATCTGTTTGATCGTCAACCCATAATATACGTGTCATGTCAGCCTCATATCGTTTCTAAAGGTTGATGGAGTGAAGGTATCCATATTTTTACAACTGCGCCGCCTTCACTTGAGTTTGAGAAGTTTACGCTTCCGTTAAGTTCATTTATTAGCAATCTTACCGTAAGTAGTCCTAAGCCGTGCCCGTTTCTCTTAGATGAATTTATTGGTGCTCCTGAGTTAAGAGTCAAAAGCTGATCATGGCTAAAGCCGTCGCCGGAATCGGTGATTGACAGTTCAATGTCCCCGAGGCCTATATCTTGGTTGTAATTGATTGTTATGGTACCGCTACCGGAAATGGCCTCGCAGGAATTTTTAATAATATTAACGAGTATGGAGTGAAGGCTTTCTTTACTTGTCCATATATCTATATTGGATTCGGTGATGTCAAGTTTTATTATGATGGTCTCCGGCGTCCATGACCAAAGGCTCGAGAGTAGAGATCTAAAAAAACTACCTAACTTAACTTGTGTGATCTCGGGTTTTACCGTGTTTTTAGATATGCCTTGCACTGCTTTTACAGTTATTATGGCGCGTTCGGCATGACTGCTAGCATCTGCCGCGAACTGATATCGTTCCCTTTGCGATCTCTGTGCCTGTGCATGCTGTGAAGAAATAGAGTATCCCAATATATCATTTTTTATGCTGTGCAACATTGCTGCTATCACATCATTGGCGGATATGTTTGATGTTCCTTCTAATGCAAATGCCCACCATGCATTTAACGCTATGTTACGTGCCGGGTTAATTATAATTGCTGGCGTAATTATTTCTATGAGATGTTGAGATTCATATGCTTCGGTTATCGGAAGGAGAAGCTCTAGTGTATTCCATAGCCTGTTGTTCGATATTGATGTTAGGGCTACTGATTCTGTATCTGATGGCTTCTCTATAATGTAAGATAGTGAGCAGTTTTTCCGCGAAATAGTTATTGTAAGGTTAGGGTTGGTACATAAGTTTTTTGTCAGTAAGTCGATTAGAGCGAGATGGCTGCCTTGAATTTCTAATATTTCAATGTCTTGGCTTTCTGGGGTTAAAATATTGTATTTTTCCCGGGAAAGCATTTTAAATTGCTCGACTATTTCTGATACGGTTGTTGTTATTATTGATCCGCTCTTGATTTTATAAGCCGCAGCATAATCTATTAATTCCTTGTAGGCTTGGAAGTCGGATAGTTCGAATTCGCGTGAAAGAGGATCCAAAATGGATAGGGTTCTTTCAAGTGTTAGAAGGTAAGAAGGTAGGTTGTCTTGTTTGTCTGAGCCTGTGCTTATCTGCCCTGCATATTCGTAAAACGTCTGGGGTAGGATGGATTCTAAATCTGATGAGCTGATTTCAAGTGCGGTTAGAAGCTTGTTAAGCCAAGATTCATATTTGAAAAAATTTAAATTGTTTAAGTATAGTGCGCCTAAGAAGTTTTCTTTTAAAAGATTTCTATTGGCGTTTAGGTTTCTGTTGTTTGCGAATTTTATAGAGAGCTCTTTTATGTGTTCAGAGATCCACTTGACTACAGTCCTATCTGTGCTGAGCGTATTGGTATGATCGCTAATTTTGCCAAAAAAAATGTCAAAATGCTCTTTGGTGTTGAGGGCAAGTTTTGACTCTAAATCAATATTTTTCTTTCGTGTATGGATTTCTGATTCTTCCTTTAAGCCTTCTATATATAGCGAGGAGTGAAGAAGGTTTGAATGCAACTTAATTGTTGGGAGAACTGCTTTTAATTTATTTGTTAAAGTTTCGGATTTTATTTCGTATTGAATTTTTATAGATAGTGATTGACATGTTTCTTGTAAAGTTGTTTTTATTGATACTGCCTCACTTCGGCTTACGCTTAGACGAGATGTATTTTTGTGAAAGTAATTGTGCAAGACTTCCATGTTTTTAAGTAAGGCGCTGCTGGATTCTAAGCTTTCTTCATTTATTAAAAAAATTGCACCATAAAGAGCTTGGATGCTCTCTGATTTGATGGTCGATTTTATTTGGCGCTCGCCGTTTCCTAATAACATAAAATTTGAAATTGATAGTGAGTCAAAAATGGTTTCGAGCTTTTCTCCTTTTATAAGTAATGCCGTTGTCGCGCCAATCCCCCCGTTTTGTACCACCTGACTAGGCTGTAAGTTTTTTAATATTGTTTCGTG
Source organism: Pseudomonas sp. P7548 (assembly GCF_013386585.1). GTDB lineage: Bacteria > Pseudomonadota > Gammaproteobacteria > Pseudomonadales > Pseudomonadaceae > Aquipseudomonas. The sequence goes on from NZ_JACARO010000005.1 coordinate 66,821, forward strand.
TGCTGCCCACTGAGTGACGTGGGAGCCAATAAATGCGAGTAAAGTATTATCTCGTCCAAGAGTGCCTGTTATATTTTCCTTTTTATAGCTTCTATGGGTTAATGACAGTCCTAATATTGATGAGCTCCAGTTTGGAAGTTTAAATTGTGCGACTAAGTTATTGAGTTTTTTCGAGTTTGCCAAGGGGGGCATGTTTTTAGCAATCTGATAGTAGTTGATTGCTTTTTCTAAATTAAGTATTTTTTCTTTGGTGTGAGGGATATTGTTTTCGATGAGATATTTTTTTGCCGCTTCTTGCTCGGCGATTCTAAGTGTTCGACCTGTTCCTTTGTACTTTTTATTATTTAATTCTATTTCGGCGGTAAAGACTTTAGAGTGAGCAGGGCCGGTTGAGTTTACTAGCTTATAAGTTGGTAGTGAGTTATATTG
>NZ_JACARO010000050.1 GCF_013386585.1 Pseudomonas sp. P7548
CTTTTGGGCTCTATCAAAAGTGACCCGCTGTAAGAGCGGAACCAATATCAGCCGTTACTCAAATACCGGATATGCCCCCCGAACAAACCTCACAAATTCTCATACCGATTCATATCCAACACCCCCTCTTCCACCGGCGTAGTCTCACGAATGTACTGCGACAAATCATGGAAATACTGCCAAAACAACGGATGACTGCGACGCACGCCCCAACGGTCAACGATCTTTTCAAACCGGTTGGCATCCTTGGCCCGCTCCATCTGCGCCACAAACTCGGGCACTTCCTGCGCCGGAATGTTGAACATGAAATTCGGATAACTACTCAACACCCCCGGGTAAATGGTCACCGTATCCAGCCCCGGCTGATAGCGATAAGCCTCACCCAACAGGAACGCCACATTACTGTGGGCGCGGTTACGCAGCATGCTATAGACCACACGCTTGCCACTGGCGGTCTCAATACGCAGCATCGTCGCCTCAGGCAATTGGTCGATGACCTTGAGCCCTGCTGCCGGGCGTGATGTCAGCCGGCTCAACGCCTGTTCGGCGTCCTGCAACGCCGGGTCGATACCATCGCGGGAGCAATACGCGCCATCACAGCGGTTGATCGGGTCCGGGCTGGCGTTCAGGTCGCCATAACGGGTGAGCAACTGGTTGGCAAAATCACGTTTGGGGTCTTTCTCATTCAGGTGCAGACCGGTCGGCTTGTCGTCGTCAATGGCTTCATAATCCAGCCACATCTTGAGCTTGCCGCTGTTCTGGTACCAGTCATCGAGGAACCCGTCGCGGGAGTCGGCCGGCATCAGGCGCAGGAAGTTCTGCTCGGCACCGTTGCGGATCAGGTCGAAATACAAGCGGGTCTGGGCCTGGTGCGACACGTTGCCAAACACGTCGAAGTTCACCGCCAACTGGTAATAGGTGCGCTCCAGCAGCGGGTAGTCGAACAGCCACATCGTCTGCGGCACTTCGCCGATCAAACCCTTGGTCACCGACGCACTGTCAAAGTGGCGGAAGATGGTCAGCAAGGCATTGTCGTTGCCCGCCCACAGGGTCGACCAGCTCGGTGGCGGCACATCGGCGTAACTGTCGCGGCGCAAGGCTTCGTACTGGTTGCGCTTGTCGCGATAAGAGAGCCACAGGCTCAGCACGCTGCCCACGTCGTCATTCTGCCCCGGCATCGCCAGCAACGGCGTGGCCTGGCCGCGGTAGCGCGCATCGGTGATGTACAGGTCGTGGTCCGGGTCCTGGAACAGGGTCCAGAAGTTGTCACGGATCACATCCGTAGCGATCTGCCCACGGCACACCGGCCCGCGGATAAAGGTGCGCACAAAGTATTCGGCGTTATCGAGCATGAACTGGTAGCGCGCCTTGGCCGGGATGGCTTCGAACGTTTCGAACGGGTTGGCCCGGCGCCCTGGCCCATAGCCCGGTAGCGCATTGACCTGCCAGTTGCCGGCGTAGAACAGCTCCTTGATCCGCGCCATTTTCTGCGCACTGAACGGGTACGTGATGTGGGTCTTGTGCACGATCACGCCCTGCACCGGCCACAGGCGGTAGTACACCTGGGTGCCCGGGTCATCGTTGGGGCGACGGGTGGCGATCAGGTCAATCGGCTGGCCGCTGGGCGTGCGCGAACGCACCCACTGGAAGAAATGCCCCGGCTCGCCGTTCTCGAAATAGATATGCGCCAGGAACAGGTGCTCGAACAACCAGCGCGCCACCAGGCTTTCCCGGGCGCCGGGCTGGTTGAACAGGTTTTCCCACTGTTGCACTTGCAGCGCTTCCTTGGCGCTGGGGGCCAGGCCTTGCTCGTCAATCGGCGCGCCGGAGGCGAGCCAGCGTTGCAACGTCTGGTATTGCTGGTCCGTCAGGCCGGTGACGGCCAGCGGCATGCCTTCCTTGGGATGGGCGCCCGCGTAGGCATTGAACTCGCCGGGCATGGCGCACATGTTTTCGCGGTTCAGGCCCAATACGATGTCTTCGGGCAACTTGGCGTTAGGCTGCAGCGGTGCGTTGTGCCCCAGCTCCAGCATGCGCGCCATCAGCGCCGCCTGGCTGCCCTGGGCATCCAGCACCGAATAGAAGCCCTTTTGCTGCCAGGCTTGCTTGCCGAAGGCGTCATAAAACAACCGCGTGGTTGGCGTGGCCTGGCTGCGCTCACCGTCGTAGACCGGCACTTTGCTCGCGCCCCGGGCCGCGCCTTCGGCACTGCCCAGGTTGAGCTGGCAGGCAGAGTCGTAGCAGGCATGGCAGGCCACGCATTTCTCGGTGAAGATCGGCTGGATATCGCGGGTATAGGAAATCGCCGGAGCGGGACTTTGTGCCTGGGTGCTGCTGGCAATCAGCAACAGCACGGCGCTGACGATAAGACGAAGTGACATGTATCCGGTCCCGATTCAATGCGTGCGCTTAAAATATGGCGGTGATTCTACCGGGCCACACCCTCCAACAACATGAACGATATTCATGCAAATACTGTGCATGCTCTAAATCGGCACAGGTTTGCTATGATTCACGCCCTCCGAAATGCCTGACCAGAGTAGTCCCATGTCCGATCGTAGCGTTCGTCTGCAAGCCCTTCATCAAGCCCTCAAGGAACGTATCCTGATCCTCGACGGCGGTATGGGCACGATGATCCAGAGCTACAAGCTTGAAGAAAATGACTACCGAGGCAAACGCTTTGCCGACTGGCCGAGCGACGTCAAGGGCAACAACGACCTGCTGGTGATCACCCGTCCGGACGTGATCGGTGGCATCGAGAAAGCCTACCTGGACGCCGGCGCCGACATCCTCGAAACCAACACCTTCAACGCCACGCGCATCTCCATGGCCGACTACGGCATGGAAGAGCTGGCCTATGAGCTAAACGTAGAAGGCGCACGCCTGGCGCGCAAGATCGCCGACGCCAAGACCGCTGAAAACCCGGCCAAGCCGCGTTTCGTTGCCGGCGTGCTCGGCCCGACCAGCCGTACCTGCTCGCTGTCGCCGGACGTGAACAACCCCGGCTACCGCAACGTGACCTTCGATGAACTGGTGGAGAACTACACCGAGGCCACCAAGGGCCTGATCGAAGGCGGCGCCGACCTGATCCTGATCGAGACCATTTTCGACACCCTCAACGCCAAGGCCGCGATCTTCGCCGTGCAGGGTGTGTTCGAAGAACTGGATATCGAACTGCCGATCATGATCAGCGGCACCATCACCGACGCCTCCGGCCGCACCCTGTCGGGCCAGACCACCGAAGCGTTCTGGAACTCGGTGGCCCATGCCAAGCCGATTTCCGTGGGCCTGAACTGCGCCCTGGGCGCCAGCGAGCTGCGTCCGTACCTGGAAGAGTTGTCGAACAAGGCCAACACCCACGTCTCCGCGCACCCGAACGCCGGGCTGCCCAACGAGTTCGGCGAGTACGACGAACTGCCGTCGCAAACCGCCAAGGTCATCGAAGAGTTTGCCCAGAGCGGTTTCCTCAACATCGTCGGCGGCTGCTGCGGCACCACGCCGGGCCACATCGAAGCCATCGCCAAGGCCGTGGCCGGCTATGCACCGCGCGTGATCCCGGACATTCCGAAGGCTTGCCGCCTGTCGGGCCTGGAGCCGTTCACCATTGATCGCAGTTCGTTGTTCGTCAACGTCGGCGAGCGCACCAACATCACCGGTTCGGCCAAGTTCGCCCGCCTGATCCGTGAAGACAACTACACCGAAGCCCTGGAAGTCGCCCTGCAGCAGGTGGAAGCCGGCGCCCAGGTGATCGACATCAACATGGACGAAGGGATGCTGGATTCGAAGAAGGCCATGGTGACCTTCCTCAATCTGATCGCCGGCGAGCCGGACATCTCCCGCGTGCCGATCATGATCGACTCCTCCAAGTGGGACGTGATCGAAGCCGGCCTCAAGTGCATCCAGGGCAAGGGCATCGTCAACTCCATCAGCATGAAGGAAGGCGTGGAGCAGTTCATTCACCACGCCAAGCTGTGCAAGCGCTACGGCGCCGCCGTGGTGGTGATGGCGTTCGACGAAGCCGGCCAGGCCGACACCGAAGCGCGCAAGAAAGAAATCTGCAAACGCTCCTACGACATCCTGGTCAATGAAGTGGGCTTCCCACCGGAAGACATCATCTTCGACCCGAACATCTTCGCGGTCGCCACCGGTATCGAAGAGCACAACAACTACGCCGTCGATTTCATCAACGCCTGTGCCTACATCCGTGACGAACTGCCCTACGCACTGAGTTCCGGTGGCGTGTCCAACGTGTCGTTCTCGTTCCGCGGCAACAACCCGGTGCGTGAGGCGATCCACTCGGTGTTCCTGCTGTATGCGATTCGCAACGGCCTGACCATGGGCATCGTCAACGCCGGCCAGTTGGAGATCTACGACCAGATCCCGGCCGAGCTGCGCGACGCCGTGGAAGACGTGGTGCTCAACCGCACACCGGAAGGCACCGACGCCCTGCTCGCCATCGCCGACAAATACAAGGGCGACGGCAGCGTCAAGGAAGCCGAGACCGAGGAATGGCGTGGCTGGGACGTGAACAAGCGCCTGGAACACGCGCTGGTCAAGGGCATCACCACCCATATTGTCGAAGACACCGAGGAATCGCGGCTGTCGTTCGCACGCCCGATCGAAGTGATCGAAGGCCCGTTGATGTCTGGCATGAACATCGTCGGCGACCTGTTTGGCGCCGGCAAAATGTTCCTGCCCCAGGTGGTGAAGTCCGCCCGGGTAATGAAACAGGCCGTGGCCCACTTGATCCCGTTCATCGAGCTGGAGAAAGGCGACAAGCCGGAAGCCAAGGGCAAGATCCTGATGGCCACGGTCAAAGGCGACGTGCACGACATCGGCAAGAACATTGTCGGCGTGGTGCTGGGTTGCAACGGCTATGACATCGTCGACCTGGGCGTGATGGTGCCGGCGGAGAAGATTCTGCAGGTGGCCAAGGAGCAGAAGTGCGACATTATCGGGCTGTCCGGCCTGATCACGCCGTCCCTGGACGAAATGGTGCACGTGGCCCGCGAGATGCAGCGCCAGGACTTCCACCTGCCGCTGATGATCGGTGGCGCCACCACCTCCAAGGCGCACACGGCGGTGAAGATCGAGCCCAAGTACAGCAACGATGCAGTGGTGTACGTCACCGACGCCTCCCGTGCGGTGGGCGTGGCCACGCAGCTGCTGTCCAAGGAGCTGAAAGCCGGCTTTGTGGAACGCACCCGCGAGGAATACGTGGAAGTGCGCGAGCGCACCTCCAATCGCAGCGCCCGTACCGAACGCTTGAGCTACGCCGCGGCCATCGCCAAGAAGCCGCAGTTCGACTGGAACACCTACACGCCGGTGGTGCCGACCTTTACCGGTTCCAAGGTGCTGGACAATATCGACCTCAAGGTACTGGCCGAATACATCGACTGGACGCCGTTCTTCATTTCCTGGGACCTGGCAGGCAAGTTCCCGCGCATCCTCGACGACGAAGTGGTCGGTGAAGCGGCCCGCGCGCTGTATGCCGACGCCCAGGAAATGCTGGCCAAGCTGATCGATGAAAAGCTCATCAGCGCCCGTGCGGTATTCGGCTTCTGGCCGGCGAACCAGGTGCAGGACGACGACCTGGAAGTCTACGGCGACGATGGTAAGCCCCTGGCGACCCTGCACCACCTGCGCCAGCAGATCATCAAGACCGACGGCAAGCCGAACTTCTCCCTGGCCGACTTCGTGGCCCCCAAGGACAGCGGCGTGACCGACTACGTGGGCGGGTTCATCACCACCGCCGGCATCGGCGCCGAAGAAGTGGCCAAGGCTTACCAGGACGCGGGCGACGACTACAACTCGATCATGGTCAAGGCCCTGGCCGACCGCCTGGCCGAGGCCTGCGCCGAGTGGCTGCACCAGCAAGTGCGTAAAGACTACTGGGGTTATGCCAAGGACGAAGAGCTGGACAACGAAGCGCTGATCAAGGAGCAGTACAGCGGCATCCGCCCTGCCCCGGGCTACCCGGCGTGCCCGGATCACACCGAGAAAGGCACCCTGTTCCAGTTGCTCGACCCCGAAGCCCGCGAAATGCAAGCCGGCCGCAGCGGCGTGTTCCTCACCGAGCACTACGCCATGTTCCCGGCGGCGGCGGTCAGCGGCTGGTACTTCGCCCACCCGCAGGCGCAGTACTTTGCGGTCGGCAAGATCGACAAGGACCAGGTGGTCAGCTACACCGCGCGCAAAGGCCAGGACCTGGCCGTGACCGAGCGCTGGTTGGCGCCGAACCTGGGCTACGACAACTGATCTGACACAACACCGATCAACCTGTGGGAGCTGGCTTGCCTGCGATGACGGTCTTTCAGTTGATGACAATGTCGACTGACAAACCGCTATCGCAGGCAAGCCAGCTCCCACATGGGTTTTATGGTGTTTGGGCTATGCTTTCCTCCAGGCTCCGTCTTGCGAGGGATGTATGGACGATCCAGTCAACAACAAGCCGCCTACCTTCTGGCAGATGCTCCACAGCGTCATGGCCGCCGCCTTTGGCGTGCAGAGCGGCAAGAATCGCGCCCGCGATTTCACCCACGGCAAACCCAGCCACTTCGTGATCCTGGGCATCCTGTTCACGGGGGTGTTCGCGCTGACACTGTTTGGCATCGTCAAACTGGTGCTGCACCTGGCCGGCGTGTAAACCCAACCTGACTGTAACTGTAGGAGCTGGCTTGCCAGCGCCTACAGGGGTCTGTAGCTATGGCTACTGGTGGCTGACCCAGAACACCGCGGTGCCCACCACCAGGATGATCAGGAACAGAATGGCCCAGGCATCAACGGTACTATCGGGTTTACGGGCTTTTGTAGAATTGCTCATCGCATCGCCTCTTGTCGGTTTTGTAGGTGATTGCACTAAGACTCGACGACAGTAAAGTTGATGATTGCCCGCATGACAAATGTGGGTAATGCGATAACCGTTCTCAATAGGCGATTTGGTTATTTGCATATACTCAAACATCACTTTTGCGCATAAACGCAAACTGGTATCGTGCGCCGGCTCCGTTGGGAGTGCGCGGCCGTGCGCGCAGATTTGCCGAGAACAGGACCTATATGTACGTATACGACGAATACGATCAGCGCATCATTGAGGACCGCGTCAAGCAGTTCCGTGATCAGACCCGACGCTATCTGGCAGGTGAACTGAGCGAAGAAGAGTTCCGCCCTCTGCGCCTGCAAAATGGCCTTTATGTTCAGCGCTTTGCGCCGATGCTGCGAGTGGCTGTGCCCTATGGCCAGCTGACTTCGCGCCAGATGCGCATGATGGCCAAGATTGCCCGCGACTACGACAAAGGCTATGCCCACATCAGTACCCGCCAGAACGTGCAGTTCAACTGGCCGGCACTGGAAGACGTGCCGGACATCCTGGCTGAACTGGCCACCGTGCAGATGCACGCCATTCAGACCAGCGGTAACTGCCTGCGCAACGTGACCACCGACCAATTCGCCGGCGTTGCCGCCGATGAACTGATCGACCCACGCCCCTGGTGCGAAATCGTCCGTCAATGGACCACCTTCCACCCAGAATTCGCCTACCTGCCGCGCAAGTTCAAGATCGCCATCAATGGCTCGACCTCGGACCGTGCAGCGATCGAAGTGCACGATATCGGCCTGGAGCCGGTGTACAACGCAGCCGGCGAGCTGGGCTTCCGCGTACTCGTGGGTGGCGGCCTCGGTCGTACCCCGGTGGTGGGTGCCTTCATCAACGAGTTCCTGCCGTGGCAGGACCTGTTGAGCTACCTTGACGCGATCCTGCGGGTCTACAACCGCTATGGCCGTCGTGACAACAAGTACAAGGCCCGGATCAAGATCCTGGTCAAGGCGCTGACCCCTGAGGTGTTTGCCCAGAAAGTCGACGCTGAAATGGAACACCTGCGCGGCGGCCAGACCACCCTGACCGAAGCCGAAGTACATCGCGTTGCCAAGCACTTCGTCGACCCTGAGTACAAGGCCCTGGCCAATCAGGACGCCGAGTTTGCAGCCCTCGATAAAGAGCACCCGGGTTTCGCCCGCTGGCGTGGCCGCAACACCCTGGCGCACAAGAAGCCGGGCTACGTGGCCGTGACCCTGTCGTTGAAGCCTACCGGTGTTGCACCGGGCGATATCACCGACAAGCAGCTGGACGCCGTGGCCGACCTGGCCGACCGCTACAGCTTCGGCCAACTGCGCACCTCCCACGAGCAGAACATCATCCTCGCGGACGTTGAGCAGAGCCAGTTGTTCACCCTGTGGGGCGAGCTGCGCGAAGGCGGTTTCGCCACGCCGAACATCGGCCTGCTGACCGACATCATCTGCTGCCCGGGCGGCGATTTCTGCTCCCTGGCCAACGCCAAGTCGATCCCGATTGCCGAATCGATCCAGCGACGTTTCGACGACCTGGACTACCTGTTCGACATCGGCGAGCTGGACCTGAACATCTCCGGTTGCATGAACGCCTGTGGTCACCACCACGTCGGCCACATCGGCATCCTGGGCGTGGACAAGAAAGGCGAAGAATTCTACCAAGTGTCCCTGGGTGGCAGCGCCAGCCGCGATGCGAGCCTGGGCAAGATCCTCGGCCCATCCTTCGCCCAGGAAGCCATGCCCGAGGTGATCGGCAAGTTGATCGATGTGTACATCGAACAGCGCACCGAAGATGAGCGTTTCATCGACACCTACCAGCGCATCGGCATCGATCTGTTCAAGGAGCGCGTCTATGCAGCGAATCATTAAGAACAACGAAGTCCTCGACGAAACCTGGCACCTGCTGCCCAAGGACGCGAGCTTCGACGGCATCTCAAACTGCGACGACCTGATCGTGCCGTTGGCGCTGTGGCGCGAACACGGTCACGCCCTCAAGGCCCGCGACGGCGGCCTGGGTGTGTGGCTGGACGCCGATGAAGAAGCCGAAGAGATCGGCGCGGACGTGGAACACTTCCAGGTCATCGCGCTGAATTTCCCGGCCTTCACCGACGGGCGCAACTACTCCAACGCACGCCTGCTGCGTGACCGCTACGGTTACAAGGGCGAGCTGCGGGCGATTGGCGACGTGCTGCGCGACCAGTTGTTCTACCTGCGCCGCTGCGGGTTCGATGCCTTCGCCTTGCGCGCCGACAAAGACCCGTACGAAGCGCTGGAAAGCCTCAAGGACTTCTCGGTGACGTACCAGGCTGCGACGGATGAACCGTTGCCGCTGTTCCGCCGCCGCTGAACCTTGGCGTACAAAAAAGCCCTGGCAATGCCGGGGCTTTTTTTATGCGTCGTTTTTGATGGCGGCCAGCACACGCTGCTGGCCCATGGAACAGGGAACGCCTTCAGGGTGCGCCCGCACCGTCTCGATCACCCCCAGCAATTGCGCCTTGCTGTGGGCCAACTGCGCTTGCATCTGTTCGATCTGCTGCACCTTGCGCTCCAGCGCGTCGATCAGCTCCTCGCGCTTGTGCTCGCCCGGAGCCGGCATCAAGGCCTTGAGTTCCTGCAAGGTGAACCCGGCCTTTTGCGCACTCTGGATCAGTTGCAGGGTCTGTAGCGCCTCTGCGGCATAACGCCGGTAGCCATTGGCCTGGCGCCCCACCTGGCTGATCAGGCCTTCGGCTTCATAGAAGCGGATGCGCGATGCCGCCAAGCCACTCTGTTTTGCCAGCTCACCAATATTCATCGCCACGCCCTGCTTGACATTAAAGTTAACTTTAAGCTTAGCCTGAGGCCTCCCCCGCTCAGGAGTCAACCCATGTCACCCTTTGAAGCCTTGCAACTGCCCAACGGCCAAGTCCTCGCCAACCGCATCGCCAAGGCGGCGATGGAAGAGAACATGGCGGATGCTCGGCAAGCGCCCTCCCGCGAATTGAAGCAGCTGTACAAGGCCTGGGCCGACGGCGAACCGGGCTTGCTGTTGACCGGCAACGTGATGATCGACCGTCGCGCCATGACCGGCCCCGGTGGCGTCGCCCTGGAAGATGAGCAGCACCTGGCGAGCTTTCGCGAATGGGCCGACATCGCCCGCGCCAAGGGCGTGCACTTCTGGGTGCAACTCAACCACCCCGGCCGCCAGACCATGGCCAACCTGGGCCAGCAAGCCCTGGCGCCGTCGGCGGTCGCACTGGACCTCGGTGGTTTTTCCAAGATGTTCGCCAAGCCCAAGGCCATGACCGAAGACGATATCAACGACGTGATCCAGCGCTTCGCCACCAGCGCCCGCCTGGCCGAGCAAGCCGGCTTCACCGGCGTGCAGATCCATGCGGCCCATGGTTACCTGCTCAGCCAGTTTCTGTCGCCGCTGAGCAACCAGCGCACCGATCGCTGGGGCGGCAGCCTGGAGAACCGCGCCCGCTTGCTGGTGGAGGTGATCACGGCCGTACGCGCCAGCGTCAGCCCCGGGTTTTGCGTAGCCGTGAAGCTCAACTCGGCAGACTTCCAGCGCGGAGGTTTCGACGCGGCGGATGCGCGGGCGGTGGTCGAGTTGCTCAACACCTTGCCGGTCGACCTGCTGGAGTTGTCCGGTGGCAGTTACGAAGCCCCGGCCATGCAGGGCGAAGCGCGGGACGGCCGGACCCTGGCCCGTGAGGCGTACTTTCTGGAGATGGCCAGTGAGCTGGCGGCCATTGCCACCATGCCGGTGATGGTCACCGGCGGCATTCGCCGCTTGCCGGTGGTGCAACAAGTGCTCGACAGCGGCATCGCCATGGCCGGTATCGCCACAGCGCTGACCCTGGAACCCCAGCTGATCAAACACTGGCGTGAGGGGCGCGACCTCAACCCGCAATTGCAGCCGATCCGCTGGAAGCGCAAGCCGCTGGCCTCCCTCGCCACCATGGCCGTGGTGCGCGAGCAACTGCGCCGCCTGAGCCGCGGACGCCTGCCCAACCCGAGCGTCGCGCCCCTGCTGGCTCTGGTACGTGACCAGTGGTTTATCGCACGACGCACCCGCCAATACCGTGCGGCCATGACGCAATCTTCACAATAAGGACGGAGCATTCGCCGTGATCGAACTGTCCTCTACTGATCAGCCGTTTTTAACCTCACTGACGATTGGAGTGCTTCATGGCGAACATCAACCTGGCCCAGCAATTGGCAACCACCCTTGAACAGGCGGGCATCAAGCGCATCTGGGGCCTGACCGGCGACAGCCTGAACGGCCTGACCGACGCCCTGCGCACCATGGACAGCATCGAGTGGATGCACGTGCGCCATGAGGAAGTCGCCGCCTTCGCGGCTGGCGCCGAGGCGGCAGCCACCGGCGAATTGACGGTGTGCGCCGGCAGCTGCGGGCCGGGCAACCTGCACCTGATCAATGGGCTGTTCGACTGCCATCGCAACCACGTGCCGGTGCTGGCCATTGCGGCGCAGATCCCCTCCTCCGAGATCGGCCTGAACTACTTCCAGGAAACCCATCCCCAGGAACTGTTCAAGGAGTGCAGCCACTTTATCGAGCTGGTGACCAACCCCGCGCAGATGCCCCAGGTGCTGCACCGCGCCATGCGTTCGGCGATCCTCAACCGTGGCGTGGCCGTGGTGGTGATCCCCGGGGACATTTCGCTGCTGGAGGTCGAGGACACGCTCAAGCCCTGGCCTGCCCTGCACGCACCGCGCACCTTACCGGCCGAACAGGACCTGCAACGCCTCACCGAGCTGCTCGATGGCAGCCAGAAAGTCACCCTGCTGTGCGGCAGCGGCTGTGCCGGCGCCCATGACCAGGTAGTGGCCTTGGCCGATACCCTGGGCACACCGGTGGTGCATGCCTTGCGGGGCAAGGAGCATGTGGAATGGGACAACCCGTTTGACGTCGGCATGACCGGCCTGATCGGCTTCAGCTCGGGCTACCATGCCATGCTCAACTGCGACACGCTGATCATGCTCGGCACCGACTTCCCCTACCGCCAGTTCTACCCCACCGACGCGAAGATCATCCAGGTCGACCGCAACCCGCAGGCACTGGGGCGCCGCGCCACCCTGGACCTGGGCATCGCCGCCGACGTCAGCGAAACCCTTGACGCGCTCTTGCCGCGCCTGACCCGCAAGACCGATCGCAGCTTCCTCGACACGTCGCTGAAGCACTACGAGAAAGCCCGCCAAGGCCTGGATGACCTGGCCCAGCCATCGAAAGCCAACCGGCCGATCCACCCACAATATGTGGCGCGCTTGCTCAGCGAGCTGGCGAGCGATGATGCGATCTTCACCGCCGACGTCGGCTCGCCCACCGTGTGGGCCGCGCGTTATTTGAAGATGAACGGCAAACGCCGCCTGATCGGCTCGTTCAACCATGGCTCCATGGCCAACGCCATGCCCCAGGCGATCGGCGCCCAAGCGGCGTTCCCCGGGCGGCAGGTGATTTCCCTGTCCGGTGACGGCGGGTTCGCCATGTTGATGGGGGACTTCATTTCGTTGGCGCAGTTGAAACTGCCGGTCAAAGTCATCGTGTTCGACAACTCATCCCTGGGGTTTGTGGCCATGGAGATGAAAGCCGCCGGCTACCTGGACACCGGCACCGAGCTGAAAAACCCGGACTTTGCGGCCATGTCCAATGCCATGGGGATCCTGGGCATTCGCGTGGAGCAATCCGAAGACCTGGAACCGGCCTTGCGCCGTGCCCTGGCCCATGACGGCCCGGTGCTGGTGGATGTGGTGACGGCGACTCAGGAACTGGTGATGCCGCCGAGCATCAAGCTGGAACAGGCCAAGGGTTTCAGCCTGTACATGCTCAAGGCGGTGATGAGTGGCCGTGGCGATGAAGTGATCGAACTGGCGCGCACTAACTGGCTGCGCTGAGCCAGCTCGACTGACGTGACACTTGCCGGCGATGGCGGTTTCGTGAGCACCGCAAGGCTTTAGGGCCTATCGCCGGCAGGCCGGCTCCTACAAGGTGTGGGGTGTCAGGCGGATTGTTTTTCTACCCATTTGCCGTAGGCATCGATAAACGCCTGCAGGAAGGGTTTGGTTTTTTCCGACAGTTTGCCAGCCTCATCGAACAGGCTACCTGCGCCGCCCAGGTAGGCTTCCGGCTGCTGCATGCACGGCACATCGAGGAACACCAGAGACTGGCGCAAATGGTGGTTGGCACCAAACCCGCCAATGGCACCGGGTGACACGCTGATGATCGCTCCCGGCTTGCCGCTCCAGGCACTTTTGCCGTAGGGACGGGAGCCGACGTCAATCGCATTCTTCAGTGGAGCAGGCACGGAACGGTTGTACTCCGGGGTCACGAACAACACCGCGTCGGAAGAGCTCACCTGTTGACGGAAAGTACTGTAGGCTGCCGGCGGCGTACCTCCGTCGATGTCCTCGTTGTAGAGTGGCAGATCGCCAATTTCCACAATGTTCAACTTCAGGTTGGCAGGGGCCAGTTCGGCCAAGGCCAGGGCGACCTTGCGGTTGATCGACTCTTTTCTCAAGCTGCCAACCAGGACGGCAATCGTGTAGACCTTGCTCATTGAGGTTTTCCCGACGTCTGACTAAAGGAGCTTTCAGTTATAGAGTCTTCACGCCGTGTTCACCAGCAGGTTTTTGCTATTCCTCCTGAACGTTACTGCGCACTCATGCGCGTAGGAAGCGTCTGAAATCTTCAACGAATAGTATTTTTTTACTATAGGTAAACTACCCCGCTCCATGACGGTCTACAGAACCGCAAATCGAGTGTTTATCTCCAGAGGTTCTAAACAGATGGCTGCAGTACTTGTCGGACAGTTCCATGCCAGAGACGCGGAAGGACGCGTGTATTCGGTGCATGAGTTCCAGGAATCCAACCCGGCGCAGGACAGCCAGGCTGGCTCGATGCCTACCACCACCTACAAATTGGCCATTGGCGACCGCGTAGAAAAGCTGGAAGGAGATGAGTTCAAACTGATTCAGTCGGGCACCATCATTGTCCGTGAATCGGAAACCACCCTCGCGTCATAAGATCTCGCCTCACTAGACCTGCTCAGTCCTGGCCATCCGCGCCATTGACTGGGCCGGCGATCACTGCCGGCTTATCTGCGTCACCTCCACCCCTTGCTCCCCCTCCACTTGCTTGAGCGTCACCAGCACCCGCCCCTTTTCACCCTCGACGGCAAACATCGAGCGCGTGTAGCCCGGTGTATTCCCCGTGGTGCCATAGCCTGGGTGCGCGACCACTTCCCTGACCAGTGCAATGTCCAGCACGGTGCCCACCTGTTCGGCCACCTGTTCCTGGGAGCGGATGAACGCTTCGAGCGCATGCTTTTGCGGGGTGTTGTCGTCGGTGTTACTGAAGAGGTAAGCGGCCACGCAGCCGACGGTCACCAGGACCACCAGTTGCTTGACCGTTACCCCGAGAACATTCGAGGGTAGCGGCATTCGAGACCAGACCTGTTTTTGTTGTAAGTGCCGGTAACCGGCATTGGTCGTTGATGATCAGACGCGTCATTCTAATCAGGTCTATGGGTATTGCCAGATGATTCAGTTGTCGCCGTAGGTAATATCCTTATTGACCCCGACACCGCCCAGCGTGCGGTCCTTGCCGAACGAGAACAGATCAAACGGCGCCTGGCCCTGGGTCGCAGGGTAATGGTACTGGTAGGCAATGCCCCACGGGTCGGTCAGCAGTTCGTCCTGGATATAAGGACCTTTCCACTGCGCCACGTCGACAGGCTGCTCAGTCAAGGCCTCCAGCCCTTCCTCGTCGGTGGGATAGCGGCCCGTGTCGTGATGAAAACCTTCGAGTGCCTTGCCCAACTCGGCCACCTGCGTTTTTGCCGTGGCGATCTCGGCCAGGGTCACATCGCCAAACAGCCTTGGCCCCACCGCCAGGGTCAATAGCCCAACGATGACCAACACCACCAGCACCGCCCAACGGGTAAACCCTCGCTGGCGGGACAGACTGTCAAATGCTGCGGTTTTGCCGGACATCGCGACGCTCCCTCATTGTTCGTCGGTTATTACACGCTTTACATGAACCGCAGGTTGCAACGGTAGGCGAAAAGCCCACGCTGTTTTTTGCCCAGCCATTGAAACCCCATCGCACTGAACATAGACTCCGGCGATGCGTTTACGTCATATCGAAGTGATTCAGGCCATCTTGCAGACCGGACACCTCGGCACGGCCGCCGAATGGTTGCAACTCCCCGTGGGCGACGTGGACGCCACGCTCAAGGATGCCGAGCACCTGTTGGGCTTCATGCTGTTTGCCAGTGTGCGCGGGCGTTTGCAAGCAACGCGTGAGACCCTGGAGCTGCAAACACAGATCGCTCACCTCTACGAAGCCCTGGAACCGGTACAACGCCTGGCCAGCCGGCTGAAACACCATCACGCCCCGACCCTGCGCGCCCTGTGCACGCCGCCCCTGGCCAACCAGTTGTTGCCACAGAGCATCGCCGTGTTGCGGCGGCGCTTCCAGGACACCCCGTGCAACCTGTCCAGCCAGCCGACCCGGGAGATCGTGCGCAGCCTGCTGCTGCACGAGGCCGACGTGGGCTTGAGCCTGCATGACCCGGAACACCCGCAGATCCAGAGCACCGTGCTGGCCCAGGGCAAGCTGCAACTGCTCGCCCCCCATGGCTGGCTCAAACCCAAGCAGAAGTACATTGCGCTGCAGGACCTGGCCGGCCAGTCGATGATCGGCCTCGAAGGCCATGACCCCTTGAGCCGCCTGTTGGACGCCAAGCTGCAAGCCCTGCGCCCGTTGCCAGTGGTGCAGACGCGGGTGCAGACCTACCAGATGATGCGCAGCATGGTGGAAGCCGGGGAAGGCCTGGCGATTGTCGACCCGTTCACCGCCTACGGCGCCCGGGAAGCCGGGTTGGATGCGTGCCCGGTGTCGCCACCGATCCCGGTCAGCCTGTATGCGCTGACCCTCAAGGACGGAACGCCGTCACCGGCCTTGAATGCGCTGCTGGAGATCGTCACCCAGAAGGCCGAAAGCCTGCTGCCGGGTTAAACCTGTTCGACTTCGCTCTTGAACAACCGGTACCAGAAAATCGCCACTTCGCGGGTCTGTGGGTCGATGCCGCGATAGCGCAGGTGGTCGATCCCGCCCATCACATAACCGCAACGCTCATACAAACGGCAGGCGCCGAGGTTGTTGTTCTGGGTCTCCAGCATCATCCCCGGCAGGTTCTTCTTGCGGCTCCAGAACTGCGCCACATCCAGCAGCGCCTTCGCCACGCCATGGCGCCGCGCCGGCAAGGCCACCGCCAGTTCGTCGACGTGGGCAAAGCCGTTCCAGTTGGTGCTGACCACGATATGCCCCACCGCCCGATCGTCCAGGTAGGCCATGAAGATCGCACTGTCCGGCGCGTCACGGAAACTGGCGAACTCTTCAGGATCGATCCCGTAGCACTTGCGGTACGGCACGATGCGCTCCACCGGCCACTGATCGACCCGCTTGCCCATCTGCGGCTCGCCGTAGGTGCTCACCTCAAAACTGAAGTCATTGCCCCACACGTAGGCATCAAAGCCCTCGTCGGCGACCCTTACACTGAGCCCCGGGTACTTCGGGTTCATTACAGCCTGCATAACCATCCTTAACCCTTGATGCAATCGACGGTGTAACAACGACCACTGCCGTCATCTTCGTGTTGCAACCCATGAACATCCGCGACAAAACCGGGGAAACTGCTATCGAACGTCCGGGCAAACGCCAGGTAGTCGATGATCGATCGTGTCGATTCGGTAAAGCGCTCACCGGGCATGATCAACGGAATGCCCGGCGGATAAGGCACCAGCATCACGGCTGCGATGCGCCCTGGCAAGGCATCAATGGAAACCGCCTCCACTTCCCCCCTCACCAACTGGTCGTAAGCGTCGGCCGGTTTCATCGCGATGTCCGGCAATACCGTGTACATGCGCTTGAGGTGCTTGGCCGTGGCGTTGCTGCGATAACAGCTGTGCAATTGGTCGCACAGGTCGCGCAGCCCCAGGCCCTGGTAACGCGTCGGACCCTGGGCATACACCGAGGGCAAACAGCTGGCCAGGCTGACGTTGGCGTCGTAGTTGCGCTTGAACTACTTGCGATGACCCAGGGCCTTAGCAACCATTGAGGCCTGAGCCATGACCAGCACCAACACAGACAACCTTGTCACAACCATTGTCACAACTCCACTAAGTCATCCCTACTACTACCGCCGCCAAGGGGTCTACTACATGCGCCTAAGGCCTGTAGGGTCCACCAAGGGTCATGCGGTATCATTGAGGACCACTGACAAGGCCACAGCTATGACCACCTCTAAGACTCTCAGACAGGCCCTTGCTGGCTTCCACCTCGACAACCCTGAGGCAACCTGGGAGGACATCCGTTCGGCCATCGTAGAGTTTGCCTTAGAGGCCCTGGCGACGGCTCACCATGATGACCCTATGCAGCAATACGGCATGGTCTACAGCGACATTAGGGCCGAGCTTCACGGCTACGCTATGACAGCCTCTATGAGTCCCTTACAGGCCCGAGGGGTTAACACTGCGGCCCAGGCCTTGAGAGCTGCTGAGAGTCGCCTACAGGGCAACCTGGGGCCACTGGTGGGGATCATTGAGGACCTTAGCGAGCCTGTGCGTGGACCTTCTGAGCCTGTACAGCCTCCACCGCGTTTGCTTCCTTCCCTGTCCTTATCTGTAAGTGCAAATCAGCCTAAAGGGACCCTTGAGTCCTCTGAGCGTCTGTCCTATGCGTCCCTGTCCGCTGCCTACATGGCTGAACATTCGCCTAACCTTGCACCTGCCACCCTTAGGAACCAATCAGCCTCACAGCGTGTTCTGGGAGCTGCCCTTGAAGGTGTCGATATGATGACTCACACGCGAGCCGATATGACCGCCCTAAAGGAGACCTTGGGAACCACACGCGCTAACTCCACGGTCAATAAGCTGCTGACTATTCTACTGACCACCCTTGAATGGGCCGTCAATACTGGGACCATTGAGCGCCACTATGGGAAGGGGCTTAAGCACAAGCGTGACGCTGGCAGCGCACGGGAGGCTTTCACCGAGGCTGACCTAAAGGACATCATGACCAATGCCACACAGGATAGCTCAGAGGCGTCCTTGCTGATCCAACTGGCCGCTATCACTGGGGCCCGACAAAATGAGGTCTACACGCTGACCACTGAGGACATCAAGGAGGTAGCTGGTGTGTGGGTGATGGACATCAACACCAATCAACCCTTTAAGTCCATCAAGAATGCACAGAGCGCCCGACTGGTCCCACTGACCGGGGTCATGGGCTTTGACCTTGAAGGCTTCCTAAAGCTGGTCAAGGGTCGGCCTGCTGGCTCCCGTCTGTTCACTGAGAACCCGACCATAGGCCGTAAGGTCAACTCATTGCTTCGGTCGTTCCACTCTAAGGGTGACCACAAGGCTCTGGTATTTCACTCCCTGCGTCATAGCATGGCGACCCAACTGAAGGCACATGGAATCCCTGTAGAGACCGCACAGAGCATCCTGGGGCACGCCTCCTCGACCCTGGCATATGACCTCTACGGCAAAGGTGCTGGGGTCAACCTGGGGTCACTGAGGGAGGCCATTGAGGAAGCCCTACCAGCGGTTTGACTGTTACCAGTTAGGCGCTCGTTAGGGCGCTCCTGTGTGAAATCTGAGGGAACACCTGGGCCATAGGCCTGCACAATTTACACAGGAGCGTCACCTTGAGCCTGCAAGTGCCCGTAATCATTGGGCCTTGTGGGCTTTTTGTTGCCTTGGGTCTGACCTTGTGACAGCGGGTGTCGTTAAAAACCCTCACAAGAACACGGATGACCACAACGGTCGCCATGATTTCAAGTGAGGACCATATGACCAGCTACGATCCAGCTCTACACGAGGCCGATTACACTGCATCTATCTCCAGCGTCAAGCGAGGTCGAGGCCGTCCTACCAAGGAAATAACCAACCTGTTCTGCGGCTTCATAGGCCCGACTGAGCCCGACTACGGCCAGTACCCTTTCTTCGCTATGGACATCATTGAGGGGATCGCTCGACTTGACTGGCATGACCGGGCTATCGGGGTCGGTGGCTCGTCTAAGCCCCTGTCAGTGAAGCGCCTTGTAGCGATCATCGCGGACCTCGAAGTCGTCTCAGCGGCCACCGTAATGGCTCACAGCCGGTTGGGCCTACGTCAGGCGCAGCGGTACGTGAAGGCCATCGAGTTAGCCATGCCACGCCTACTTAAGAGTAGACCTGATGCGCTTAGCCATCTGATGCGCTACGGCTTCCTGAAGGATGCGCCGCAACGTTCGAGCCAATGGGAGGACCAGCTTGAGCCGCCAAGCCCAGAAGCGCTTGCACAGTTGCACTACGACCTGCGAACACTGGGCGTTGGAAGCGTCTCTGATTAAATGCCGCATACTATTAATAACCAAATGACCCTTGGGTTGAGGGCGAAAAAATCTTTACGTGTCTTGGGGTAAAAACTCACTGGATGCTCATTGCGGACCCCAAGGGCGTTAGGTGGACCCAGTGTGAAGGGATTTGCTATTGCAAAATAATCCCTACTCATAGAGTGGACTTTAAGATCCCATAAGGAACTCCCTCCCTTTGGGTCTGCCACGGGTCTCGCCATCCGGTACGGACTTCATGATTCCCTAAAGGAATCTAAGCGGTTCGTCAAGTGGATTTAAAAACCCTCACAATAACAGGGACAGCTCGGTTTATTCTGAAATAAATATCAGCAGCCATTCCCTGGTCACACACGCCCGTCGCTGGGCTTATACCAACGTCAAGTCTTTCTGAATGCTCCTTGAGCCATGGTCGATGCCCGTAGTGGGGCCTTGACGGTCGGCCGGTGGGAGCGAACCAGGGAGCATTCAAAAGGAGTCCACTACCATGTTTAACGGTATCAAAGAAATCACCATGACCACCGTCGAGATTGCCGCAATGACTGGCAAGCGTCACGACAACGTACTTCGAGATGCACACGCCATTGTCGCGAAGGTTAACGCCCTCAAATCTGAGGAGTGTTCAAATAATGACCAATCTACAGGGGCCATCGAAGCTACATACCTGGACGGGCGGAAGGCTGAGCGCCCGATGCTGGTCCTCAACAAGCACATGGTATTCACTCTTATCACCGGTTATGACACTGGTCTGCGCTACACCGTGGTCGGTCGCAAGACCTTCCAGATGGTGCCCCAGCACCTGAGCGTGCATGTGAACCGTGAGGTGGCCGTATGAGCCTTCACGAAATCACCATGACCACCGTCGAGATTGCCGCAATGACAGGCAAGCGGCACGATAACGTGTTGCGTGATGCCGACCGTATTGTGGAACAAGTAGCCCACCTCAAATCTGAGGCGGGGTCAGTAGAGGCCACATACCTCGACGGCAACAAGCAAGAGCGCCGCATGCTGGTTCTCAATAAGCAAATGGTCTTCACCATCATCACTGGCTACGACTCAGGTCTACGCCACACCGTGATCGGTCGCTGGATCGAACTGGAACAAGCCGCAAACCCTATGTTCGGTTCCCAAGCCATCACCGACACGTTGAACGACCTTCAGACCCGCGTCGATATGATGGCCCCGGTCTATGCCGAGCACGTCCGTAAGGGCACCTCAGGTCACGGCCACACA
This sequence comes from Pseudomonas sp. P7548, assembly GCF_013386585.1. Classification (GTDB taxonomy): domain Bacteria; phylum Pseudomonadota; class Gammaproteobacteria; order Pseudomonadales; family Pseudomonadaceae; genus Aquipseudomonas. The sequence continues at coordinate 20,484 of NZ_JACARO010000050.1, forward strand.
TGGTCAGCTGCCTGTTTCATTGCGGATGTCCCACCTCAGATCGCCAAGTCCTACTTTAAGGCCATCGGCCGGTTCGAGCGTGAGCGCCCCAAGGTGGTATCCCTGGAAACCCCATCCGGTCCCATCGTGCCGACCAAGAAGGGCTTCGACTTGGGTTACTTCAAGCACAAGAAGTACACAGGCCACGGCCAGAATGCAGATGGCTTCAACGTGACCAATGCGGGCCTCGAATGGCTCAAGGGATACCGTGACGCGATCCTGGCATGGGACATCGAGCGCAAGAAGATTCGCCCCGTGGTCGATGAAGAGGGCTATGTGGTCGACATCAAGGGCTTTGGCGGTAAGGGCATGACGGTTGCCGATCTACCGAAGGGAATGTGCCCATGACCTTCGCTGAGCAACTCAATGCGTTCTTAACGACCCCTGCAAGTCGGACCAAGCTGGTCACGCTGCGTGCCATCTGGCGTGATCGTTACGTCCGTGGTCGGCTGACCTGCAAGGGTGAGCAGGGTGTCATTTACGAGCGACTTTGCGAGCACCTGAAGGCCACCAATCCGGTCCTGGTCTCGTTCATCGACTCTATTACCACCAACACCATTATGCACCTCGATGCTGTCCTGATGGTCCCCATGCGCATCCCACTAACCCGCCAACCGATCACCCTACCGCTGTAACACCCACCGCCGTCCGCCATCGGCACAACAACCCCATCTAACCCAAACCCAGAAGATATTGATCATGACCTTGAGAGGCCCGTGCGGCTACTCCTTGCCATCTGGTCACGTTGCCTCTATGCGGCAAGGCCATGAATCAATGTCTCGATTTAGGAGACCCAACACCATGCAACTGAATATCCAAAACGTAACCCCTGAAACCGTTGAAGTACAAGGTCAGGTCGTAGCTCGTGCGTATGCCGAGGGCGTGATGCTGGCGACCCTGATTGCCACCGCTGGGAGCAACAAGCCAGCCCAAGAGGCAATCGTAAGCCAATACCTGGACGCTGGTTTGAGCGCTGCTGCCTTCCCGGCCATCGTGAGGTCCATCGAGGCCCGCAAGTTGGCCGCTGAGCGTGAACATGCAGAGCGACTCAAAGACGCTCGTGAGCATGCAGAGCGCTTCAAGTCCTACGAGTCCACCCCTTTGGACGAAGCGCGTCGCCGTGCCAAGCGTGAAGACCGTGAGCGCAAGTATCAAGACATGGGCCGCGCTATCCGCAGTGCCAATGGTCGTAGCGACTTCTCGTCTGGCAACTGGCTCGACAACAACTAAGCCTGTCCTTTCTCAACTTATTCAGGAGACGTATCTCATGTCCAAATCTACCGATCACCGCGACCAACGCGACCGCTACACCACGCCGACTTCCTATGAGGCTGCCGTATGGGGCAATGGCGGTAACCTTCAGTTCTCCACCGAGGCCTCTATGGGCGCCCAGGCGACTGACTCAAGTGTCCTGGCTCAGGCCATCACCCAAGCCATGGACGAATTCTTCAATGGTGGCGAATGGCACGACAACGCTGTCGATGCGATCCCCTGTGAGTTCCGTCCTAAAGGCACCGAGCCGACCCCCGTTCAACTGGTCAACATGGTCAATCGCAACGTCGAGTTTGACCCGCGCCAGTCGATCTACGATCACTCCAAGATCACTAAAGGGGAGGCCGTAGCGGGCGACTTCATCTTCACTGAGCCGACCAATACCGCTGCATTCTTCTCGCACCGCTTCACCCTTCTGGATGCCCACGTTGTTGCTGGCTTCACTGGCAACGGCATGGAGCAGATGATGGACAAGATGCTGACCGACTTCGAGAAGGCCTGTGGTTCTACCGTTGTGGACATCCTGATCAAGTCACCAAGCACCGAAGCCAAGGAGGTCACCATTGCGGGTGCTTCGCCACGAGATCGTGCTGAGGACTGGATCGACGCTTTGACCATGAGCATTAACCAGTCGGTAGGTAACTCTCTGAGCGACTTCGTGTTGCTGATGCACATGACCGAGCAGGCAATGCTTGAACGTGCTGCCCAACGTGCTGGTGTGGATGACGTTGAGGACCTGTTGGGTTGCCGTACTCAGTTCTACTCGGGCACTAACCGTGGCGTATTCATGCTGCCTAAAGGCTTCGCCTCGCTGTCGTTCCGTGAAGGCAATGACGGTGACGTGTGGTCGATCCATGCTTCCCGTAACGCTGGCATCCAAGGCTGGGACTTTGAGGTAAGCGGTGTGGCTGACGTAATGGCTCAGGCCAAGGTCAGGATCAAGCTGGCAAACCCTGAAGACCCCACCGAGCGCCTGCAAGTCGAGACCGTAGACTTCCCACTGATCACTCGTGTGGTCGTCAAGCCGTAACACCCGCTGTAACCATGGGGCCCGTAATGGGCCTCGTGGGCTGACCTGAGTGTCTATCCAAGCCGGTGGACCTTCAGTTGAGCCCATTCCGTATCACGTTCCTACGCGCAAAGCGCAGGGCAATGACCCACATTCAAACTCACATTCCACGTAGGAGACCGCTATGGCCGCCAAGAAACAATGGTTGGCCGTCCTCAAGGCTATCGCTATGTCGAAAGCCACATGGAAGCTGGTCGGGACCGTAGCGGTTCTTTATGGCTGCGCTCATGGCGAGCTAATCGCTGGACTGGTCGGAGAGGTCATATCGGACGTATCGGGATCCCTTTAAGGATCTGACAGAAATTTCTGTTAGACCACCTGTCATAGCTAACCTGCGCGCTTACCCCCGTAGGCCCTTGCGTGCGCCTGAGCTTTATGGCGCCCGTGCGTGATCCTTAGCGCGTGCATGTCGCGTCACGTAAAGGCCTTGGGAATCCCTGGCAGACCGAGGCCATGAGGTGACCCGAGGTTGACCATGAGACCATGAGTCATTGTCACAACACTGTGCCAACACTGTCACAAGATCCCTTGACGAGCCCTGAGAGCCCTGGCCTAATTGGGTTCCCTGAGTTGCGCTTGAACTCCAGCAACTCGGTAAGCAAGGTACTCCACTTGCCTTTGGTAATGCCCATGGAAAACAGCACGAGGAAGGAATACAGGCCAGTCTTTTCCACCACCAGCCCACGCTCCCAGAGGAATTTACTGACGACCGCGGCGGGAATCCCACAGTCGCTCAAGGCGCCACCCGCGTTGAGGCCCGGCATTACCAACGTGACCTTGATCGGGTCGAGCAATACGTAGTCTTCGGCCACATCACCGAACCCGTGCCAGTCATCCTGCGGCTGCAACAGCCAATCCGCCGTGGCGACGCGGTCGATCCCGGCCACCGAGGGCGGCTGCCAGATGGAAAACCACCAGTCTTCGGCGGCGATGTGTTGGCGCAGGTTGGCCAGGGCGCGGCGAAAACTCAGGGCTTCGTCGAACATCTCCTGCAGCAACGAGCGCCCGGCCGGGCCTTCCATCATGGCCGAAGCGACGTCCAGCGAGGCAATGATGCTGTATTGCGGCGAGGTGGAGATGTGCATCATGAACGCTTCGTTGAAACGGTCGCGGTCCAGCTGGCGAGCGCCGCCATCCTGCACATGGATCATCGACGCCTGGCTGAATGCCGCCAGCAGCTTGTGGGTCGAGTGGGTGGTGAACACCAGTGGGCTGTCCGGGGTGCGCGAGGTGCCCATGCCATAGCGTCCGGCAAAGAACTCATGGAAGGCCGCGTAGGCGTACCAAGCTTCATCGAAGTGCAGCACTTCGACGCTGTTGCCCAATTGCTGCTTGATCAGCTCAGCGTTGTAGCACAGGCCGTCGTAGGTGGAGTTGGTCACCACCGCCATCTTGACTTTCGGCGGGCGCCCTCGGGTCAAGGGGCTGGCGTCGATCTTGGCGCGGATGGAATCGGGGCTGAATTCACTCAGGGGGATCGGGCCGATGATACCCAGCTCGTTGCGCTCCGGGCACAGGTACAGCGGGATCGCGCCGGTCATGATGATCGAATGCAGCACCGACTTGTGGCAGTTGCGGTCCACCAGTACCAGGTCATCGCGGCCAACCATGGAATGCCAGACGATCTTGTTGGCGGTGGATGTACCGTTGATCACGAAGAACGTATGGTCGGCGCCAAAGTTGCGCGCGGCGCGGGCTTCGGCTTCCGCCAGCGGCCCGGTGTGATCGAGCAGCGAGCCCAGCTCAGGCACCGAGACCGACAAATCCGAACGCAGGGTGTTTTCCCCGAAGAACTGATGAAACGCCTGCCCCACCGGGCTCTTGCGATAGGCCACCCCGCCACCGTGGCCGGGGGTGTGCCAGGAATAATTGGAGTCGGCCGTGTGCTGCACCAGGGCCTTGAAGAAAGGCGGCAACAAGCCATCCAGGTAGCCACGCGCCGCCCGGGCGACTTGTCGGGCCAGGAACGGCACGGTGTCTTCGAACAGGTAGAGGATGCCGCGCAGTTGGTTGAGTTCGCTCATGGCATCGGCCGGCGCGTTCTCCAGGGTGACTTGCTCGCCCAGGGCGAAGATCGGCAGGTTGGGCGCCCGCACCCGGGCCAGCCGGATCAGCTCGACCATGTTTTGCAGCAGGTGGGTGTTTTCGCCGGCCCCTTCGGCGGCAATCAGCATGCACGCCAGGCCATGATGGGTAGAGGCCACCAGCCGGCCTTCGGCGTAGTCCACCGCAGAGAAGATACTGAAGCCCTCTTGTTCCAGCTCCCGGGCGATGCCCCGGACCCGATCACCGGCCACCGTGTCGGCCTTGATGTCACGGTGCACGATAAGAACAGGGAACTTCAGGTCTTTGTACATGAGTGCGTTCAGTCCTGAGGGCTATGCACTCAAGGGTAGAAGCTTGGGACGGATGACGCGAATGAAGATTTCGAAAGCCGTAGAAATCAAATGTGGGAGCGGG
>NZ_JACARO010000051.1:0-33565 GCF_013386585.1 Pseudomonas sp. P7548
GTCGGATTACGGGCACACCGAGCGTGAGCGAGGTGCCGAGTGTTGGGGCAAGAGCCTTTTGCTTACTTTTGGCTGGGCCGGCATTCCGGCTTTTCAAAAGTGACCCGCCGTAAGGGCGGAACCATAAGCAGCCGTTACCCAAATAACGGATATGTACTCACTAAACCCACTCATCAAGGCCCACACACCAACACCCGCCGCTCATAATTCAACGCCTTGTTCTGCACCCCCAACGCATACGAAGCCGTGCAACTACGATCCCCCCACTTGATCACCAGCGTCCCCTGGTCCTGCTCGACCAACGCCAACGCATTCCCATTCGGATCAGCAATCGCCAACTGCTTGCCCGTAGCGTCCTCCAACGAAGCCCCAAACCCCAATGGCTGACGCTGCGCATCCAACAACTCAAACAACACCCGCCTGCCCGTGGTTCCGCTGTAGTGCGCAACCACGATGGCCCCTCGGCGCGGCACCACCTGCTGGGTGGCGTTGGTAATTTCAACGTCGGCGCCCAAGTCCCGGGTGTCGAGGCTGATCCAGTTGACCCGATAAGGTTGGGCCGTCGGAATCACCGCATAGCCGTTGCGACCAGTCTCAACGCCGCTGTAGCTGCTGATCCGGGCCCCGGAAATGCCCGCCACCTCGGCCAGTGCAAAGGTCTCGCTGACCGTCTGCCCCAGGTTGATCCCGCCGCTGTGGGCCACCACGGAACCGGCGAGGTTGAGATTCTGCGCGTTGTAGCCCTGGCCCTGGCTATAGCCCAGGCTGACATCCGCCACCGAGGTGCGGCTGTTGATGTTCACCGAACCGGAATCCCCGCTGGTGTCGCTGTGCCCGGCCTGTACCGAATAGAACGTGTCGCTGGTGTCGGCGACATAGCCGTTGATGCCCGCCTGGGTGGTGGTGTCGCCGTGCTGGCTGCTGGTGGTGACAAATGCCCGTGGCGCGCGGGCCTGGCTGCCCAGTGGGAACGAGATGGACAGGTTCACCTGGGTGTCACTGCTCGGCTCACCCCAGGTGACAATCTGCTGGGTGCGCGTCACGCCGAGGTTGTAGCTCAGGTTGCCCCAGTTGCTCGTATACCCGGCCGAGAAACTCTGGGAGCCGCCGCGATTCCAGTAGCGCTGGTCACTGGCGTTCACATACAGGCTGCCGAATTCGCGCTGGCGCCCGATGCTCTGGTTGATGGTCAGGTCGGTGCGGGTTTTTGAATGGCCACTGCGCACGCGGAGGTTGTCGCTGAGGTCTTCGACATGGTCGTTGAAGCTGCGATAACCCTCGGTGGAGTAACGGTAGGCTGCCAGGGTGAAATTGGTGTCGGTGCCGGCAAAGGTCTTGGCGTACAACGCACGCACGCTGCTGCCCTGGGTGGTCTGCCCCTGGGCCTTGCTCGATGAATGGGTCACGTCCAGCGATACCGCACCCAACGCGGTGTTGCGGCCGGCGCCGAGGGACAGGGCGCTGTAGTCCTCGCTGGCCTGCACGCCGACGATGCCGCTGAGGTTGCTGGTCAAGCCATAGGCCAGGGTGCCGCTCAGAAAACGCGGGGTGGCCAGGCCGTCGGTGTTGCTGTTGAAGCGACCCGCCGAGAGGCTGTACTTGACCTGCCCCTCGCGCACCATGATCGGCAGGCTGGAAAACGCCTGCGTCGTCACGCGGCGGGTGCCGTCGGCTTCGATCACGGTGATCTGCAAATCGCCGTTGGAGCCGCTGGGGTAGATATCGTTGATCTCGAACGGCCCCGGCGCAACGCTGGCGGTGTAGAGGATGTAGTCGTTCTGGCGGATCTCCACCGTCGCGTTGGTCTGTGCCACGCCACGGATCACGGGGGCGTAGCCGCGCTCGCTGTCGGCACGCATGCCGTCGTCGGAGGCCAGTTTGACCCCGCGATAGCGCACGCTGTCGAACAGGTCGGTGTCGGAAAAAATCTCACCGGCGCTGAACTGGCCCTTGATCGCCGTCACGTCGTGCTGCACGTAGCTGCGGTTACTGGTGTAGGTGTTCTTGCGCCCGGTGCCACCGCTGAGGTTCGATTCGTTGCGCAAGCGCCAGGCCCCCAGGTTGATGCCGTTGCGCAGGCCCAGGTTGTTGGCGACGCGTGTGTCATGGTCACCGGCGGAGCGACTGCTGTTGAGCTGGTAGTTGATGAACGCGGCAGGTACGCCATCGTCCCACAGCTGCGGGTCGACGTACCCGCGCAAGCCGCGCTGCATGGCCACTTGCGGAATGCTCGCAAGCAGGCGCAGGCGGCTGCTGTCGTAGCGCACTGTGGCGTCTTCGATCAGGGCGGCCAGTGGGTAGCAGTCCTGTGGGTGCTGCGGGTCGAGTTTGCCTTGGGCCTCAAGGCGGGCCATGTCGATGCCCAATTGCTTGAGCAGGTCGAGGGTCAGGCAGGCTTGCACCTGGTCATTTTGCGGGTTGCGCTTGAAGTCGATATCGCGCCGGCCCACCAGCACTTCGTTGCTGTACAGGTCTACCCGGTAAGTGCCCGGCAACACGCTGTTGGCCGACAGCAGCTGTTGCAGGTCGACCGGGGACTGCGAGCCCTGCAGGAAGGTGGTGTTGAAGGTTTGCGCGGCCTCGTCGGCCATGGCCCAGGCGGGCAGGCTGGCGGCAATCGCCAGCCACAGCGTCTTCAACTTCAGTGCGTCACACGCGGACCAGTTGCAGGAAAGAAAAGACATGCGAAGACCTGTGGCATCCCGGATGAGCGAGCAAGTGCGAGCAGCAGCGCTCAGGGTTTGAGGCGCGACTCGGTGGCGTGTGTGATGCCCCCGGCCAGAGTGGCGGTGTACGGGGTTTGCGCGCCGTAGTCATTGATGCTCAAGAACGACAACGGCAGCGTGCCGCTGGCGGTCAGGCCCTTGAGCGGGAACTGTTTTTCTTCCCCCGGGGCGACCATGGTGGAATCGCTGGCCAGGTGGTCCTGCACGCTGATGTCGGCCATGGACACGTGGTACAACGTCGGGTTTTTCACGATCAGCAGGGTCTGTGTGCCGTGTCTGACCAGCGTCCATTCCAGTTGGGCCGGGGCCTGCAGCGCGCTGCCCGGCAAGCCGGCAGGGCGGAAAAAAATCTTGATGCGTTGGCGGATGGCCAACTGCAAGGTGTTCTCGGTGGTGCTGGCCTTGGGGATTTCCTGCACGTTGAGCCATACCACCGACTCGCGGTCAGTGGGCATGCCGCTGCCTTCGTACAGGATGCGCAACAGTTGCTGTTCCTTGGCAAACACCCGTGCCAACGGCGGGGTGACGGCAAATGGTGCACGGCTGCCACTGGCATCGTTGCGGTCGACCCAGGACTGGATCAGTACGTCCTGGTTGCCGTTGCGCACGGTGATGTTGGCTTCCTTGTGGTCGCCCTCGAAGACGATGCGGGTGGCATTCAATGAAATGCTGGCGGTGGCCTGGGCAGCCATGAGCATGCCCAGCAGCCCGAGGCCCATGGCAATGGAACGAGGCAGCATGAGGGGGTGTCCGGTGTCATCAGAAAGGGAATGGCGAGGCCCCAGGGCCTCGCGCGTTCGGTGCGCCAGGCGCCGGGTTATTCGTATTGCAGGATGAACGGCAGGGTGGCGTCACCGCGACCGGCCGTCGATGCGCCGGCGGCGCCGGTGGTGACGTAGGCCGCCGCGAAGCTCAGGGTGGCGTCGCCACCGTCGGTGCCCTGGCCGTGCATGGTGCTTTCAATGCGTGCGGTGGCGGGCGAGCTGAGGTCGATCAGCGTGCCCTTGCTGTCGAGCAGGGCGATGCCGACGTTCTGCGCAGTGGCCGAACCCGGGTTCAGGGCCAGGACGTTCTTGCCGGTCACCAGGCCCGAACCGCCATTGTTGGCGTCAAAGATCATCGCGACTTTGGTGCCCTGGTTGCAGTTGACGTTCAGGTTGAAGTCCTTGGCAGTCACACGGCCGGCAGTCGGGTTCTCGGCAGTGCCCATGTCCTTGATCGACACGTTGCCCATGTCCACCGAAATGGTGCGGTCGGAGTTGGCGCCGTCTACCGAGCAGGCGTCGTTGTTGATCACGCCGGTGAAGGTGATTTTGCCGCTGCCGCCCAGGGTGGGTTTCGGTACAACCGGCTCTTCGGCGAATGCACTGCCGCCGGCGCAGAGAATGGCCGAGGCGATAACAGCCAAGGAAAACTTCTTCATGATGATGTCCATAAATGTGAGGTGGAAAGTGTGGTTTCTGAACTGCCGGGAAATAGTAAGAGGCGAGGGCTGGCGGGCAAATAAGACGATTCTTATAAGTGCAGGAGAGGAGGGCTTAGTTGTACTTTTTTAGAGGTTTTAGCCCGTATATAAAGGGCGAAGCCATTGTCCATGAATGGCTTTTAAAAGGGGGTTAGTTGAAGATGTTGCGCGCAAGACAATAAGCCAGAAGGTCCTGGTCGCTGCTGACAGCAAGTTTGCGCATGGCCGATATCTTTTGTGCACTGATGGTTTTGGAACTTCGGTTCTGGCTGCGGGCAATATCACTCACACTCATGCCAGAGATAAACAGACGCAGGATTTCAAACTCCTTGGGCGACAGTGTCGAGAAACGTTCGTCGATGGCTGTGAGGGTCTCGATCACGGACGTCTTGGGCGGCTCCAGGCTGCGATAGGCACTCTGCTGGGCGATGGCCTTGAGCGCCAGTTGGATCTCGGTGTGCAACTGGCTTTTCTGGATGATGCCCACCACACCCAGTTCCTGCAGGCGGGTGAGGATCAGGTGGTTGGAGATCATCGTCAGGATCAGGATCTGCACCTGCGGGAAATGCCGTTTCAGGTATTCCACCAGCTTCAGGCCATCACCGTAGGGTGAGTCGCCCGGCATGTTGTAGTCGGTGATCACGATGTCGGCGCCCTGGCGCTGCAGCAACTCGATCAGGCCGGCCGAACAGACGGCCTCGCCCACGACCTGGAAGCGCGTGTCGCGCTCCACCAGTTCGCGCACCCCGAGCAGCACGATCGGGTGATCGTCCGCGATTACCACGTTGAATGTCTTCATAAGGGGCCGTCCGTAATGCCAGTTCAAGTGAGGGGAGTGGGCCCGGGCTGGAGCGTGTCCAGGACGGCCGAAAGTCGTTGCATCACGGCCGTCACCTTGAGCGTCAGTGCAGTGTCGAGGCTGCCACGGTTAAGTGCGCTTTCCAGTTCGATGCAGGCCTGAGCCAGGCTGTTGGCCTGCACGGCACCCAGGGCGCCGGCGACTGAATGCAGCCGTTGGCCGAGGCGGTGTGCATCGCGCTGTTCCAGTGCCGCGCCGATATGCTGCAGGTCCTGTTGCACGCTGCTGATGAACAACGGGCGCATCTTGTCGGAGAGGTGCACGCTGTCGTCAAACGTTTCGGTAGGGGGCGCGACCTTGCACAGTTTGATCAACTGCGCGCGCAGGGTCTGCAGGCTCAGGGGTTTGACCAGCCAGGCGTTCATGCCGACGGCCAGGCAGCGCACGCCTTCTTCGCGCATCGCGTTGGCCGTCACGCCTATGATCGGCAGGTGGGGCGCGTGCTCGCGCAAGGTCCTGGCCAGTTCGTAACCGTTCATCAACGGCATGTTGACGTCGGTCAGCACCAGGTCGAAGGCCTGCGGCTGCCACAGGTGCAAGGCCTGTTCGCCGTTCGAAGCCAGGCTGACCGAGCAGCCGAGCGCCTCCAGTTGTTCCTTGATGATCGCCTGGTTGATCGGGTTGTCTTCGGCCACCAGGATGCGCAGCCCCAACCGACCGGCACTCTGGGGCTGGGCCGCAGGAGGCTGTTCGTGTTTGCCCTGCTGCGCCAGGGAGACGGTGGTGGCAATGGCACGTACGTCGTGCATGTCGACCACCCAGCCCTGTTCGGTGGGCAGTGGTGGGCTGTGCGCGCCCGGCAGGCAGATGACGCGCTGGCCGATCCAGGGTTGCGCGGGTTGGTCGGGCAGCACGTCCACCAGAACGGCGGGGTGGGCACCCGGTTCCTGAGTCGGCGCGGCCAGGGCCGCCGCAATGCCCAGGCGGTTGAGCCAGTCGCACACCGATTGCGCCAATTCGCGCACCGGTGCCTGCACATACACCGGCGTGGTGCTGGGCTCCACCTGCGGCGGGCTGGTCAGCGCACCGGTACACACCGGCAAGCGGATTTTCAAAGTGAAGCTGCTGCCCAGCCCCGGCTCGCTGACGACCTTGATCTGGCCGTCCATCATCTGCGCCAACCACCGGCAGATCGGCAAGCCCAAGCCTGCGCCACCTTCGCCCGCCGTGTCCGGCGCCTGGTAGAACAGATCGAACAGCTTGGCCTGCTGCGCCTCGGCGATGCCCACGCCGGAGTCGGTCACCTGCCATTCCAGTTGCACATGCCCGGCGTCGAGTGCGCGCACCCGGGCACGGATGACCACGCGCCCGATGTCGGTGAACTTGATCGCGTTGCTCACCAGGTTGTTGAGGATCTGGCGGATGCGCAGCGGGTCGCCCATGACGCTGTCCGGCAGTTGCGGGTCGATGCAACTGTAGAGCTGCAGGCCCTTGCGCTGAGCGAACGCGGCGTAGGTGTGCAAGGTGTCTTCGAGCATGTCCAGCGGGCAGAACTCCACGGCTTCGATCGCCATTTGCCCGGACTCGATTTTCGACACATCCAACACGTCGCTGATCAGTTGGAACAACGTGGCGGAGGAGCGCTGGATGGTGTGCAGGTAGGTTTTCTGGTGCGGGTCAAGGTCGGTCAGGCCGAGCAATTCCAGGGTGCCGAGTACGCCATACAGCGGTGTGCGGATTTCATGGCTCATGGTCGCCAGGAACAGGGTCTTGGCTTCGTTGGCCGCATCGGCGACACGGCGTGCGTCCTCCAGGGCCGAGGCATCCTCGATATGCCGGGTGATGTCGTTGAACGCATACAGGCGCACGTCCTCGGCCTGGTAACGCGTCGACACGAAGCCGATCTGCAGGTGGCGGCCTTCGATTTCCAGGTGGGTCTCGCCGCTCTCGGCGCTGTCATGGGTGCCGGCCATGGCGGCCACCAGGCGTGCGCTGCCTGGCCATTGCTGGGCGCGTTGGTTTTCGATCAACACTTCGCCGTCGCTGCGCCGCACCACGCATAACCCGGTGGGGGCGGTGTCAATGATCACGCGGCTGAAGGCCACGCTTTCGGCGATGCGCTCATGGGCCAGCCGCGCCGGCGCAATCACCTGGCGCCGGTACCAGCGGCTGCCGGCCCAACCCAGCGCCAGCAGGCTGCCGAGGAATAACGCCAGGCTGCTCAGCGGCCACAAGGCGTAGTGGAAATACCGGGCGTAGCTCAAACCATAGATCGCGCTCCACGGCCGCTCGCCGGCCTGGGAAATCTTGAATTCGAAGCCTTGCGACGTGAAGTGCACGCCGTCGGTGAGTGGTGCCCCGGTCACTGGCGGGCCGACCAGGCGCTGGCCGTCGGGCGCGATCAATGTCACGCGATCAAATGCCGAGCGTTCCAGCGCGCGCTGCACGTCGTCGGCCTGCGCCAGGTCCAGCAGGGTGCCGACCACCGCCGAGTCCGGGCCGTCGAGCGGGATGCCGATATAGGCGAGCAGATGGTCTGGCGCGGGCCCGGCCTGCCAGTACACGCGTTCGGGCTCAAGGCCAGGCGGCGTCTGCGCCAGGGCTTGCTGCACCGCGTTGACCAGCGTCGGCGTGGTATTCACGGCGGGGATATCAATGGCGTAATCCGCCTGGCGGTTGAACACGAAGGTCTGCGGCGCCCCGTAAGGCGAAGAGGACCAGAAGGCGCTGTAATAGCTGGTCAGATGAGCCCCCAAGGCAAATACCCGCGGCCTGGCGCCGACACCGACGCGCTGTTCATCGAACGTCACATTGAAGGGCACCGAGAACGAGTACTTCTGGCCTTCGTACAAGGTGCGGCGGGTGTCGACCATGCGGCTCTTGAGGCTGACTTGTACGTCAGTGGCGCGCAGCAGTTCGGCCTGCACGCCGGGATGCGCGAGGTTCTTGAGGAACGTTTCCTGTTGCGCCAGGTTTTCCATCAGGCGTGCGAAATGGAACTGCATGGCGCCATAGCGGATATTGACGCCCCGCTGCAAGGACCAGTAGTTGGTGACGGCCAGCAGCAACGCGAGCCCGAACATCAGCATCAGGCTTTTGTTCAAGCGCAATGAGCTTCGGGTAAAGGCTTCGAGGATCGCGTTATTGTGCTTCATCAAGAACGTCCGCAGGCGGAGAAAAAATCGGCACTGGAAGGAGCTTAGTCGCTCCCTGCAACAAATAATCCGTGCCAGGCGCCTAATGAGATGTCGCGGGGCCATCATTGTTCAGAAGTTGTTGAAATTGTTCACAAGAAACCGCGTGGGAGATCAGGAAGCCTTGTACCTGATTGCAATCGACCTTGCGCAGCAGCGCCAGTTGTTGAGGTGTTTCCACCCCTTCGGCGACCACGGTCAGGCCCAGTTTGCGGCCCAGGCTGATGATGCTCGCCAGGGCCGAGGCCATGCCTTCGTTGTCATGGCAGCCCTGCACCAGCGCCTGGTCGATCTTGAGTTCGGTAAAGGGCGTGGACACCAGGTTGAGGTAGGAGCTGTAGCCTTTGCCGAAATCATCCTGGGACAAGCCAAAGCCCTTGATACGCAAGCGACAGGCGCCGGCGTAGAAGTTGCTGATGTCCTGGGGCACCGAGCACTCCATCAGCTCGAAACAGATCATCCCGGGAATGCCGTCGTGGAGCAGCACGAACTCCAGCAGACGGTCGGCCAGGTCGTGGCTGTTGAGCAAATGGGTGGGCAGGTTGATCGACACCGGAATGTCATAGCCGCGCAGGCACCATTGTTTCTGCGCGTAGATGGCCTGCTTGAGCACCACCCACAGCAGGCGTTCTTCCAGTTCGAACGCCTTGATCGCCTCCAGGAAGGCACCGGGCAACATCACTCCTTGCTCGGGGTGCATCCAGCGCACCAGGGCTTCTGCGGCGACAATGCGGCCGTTGGCCAAGGACTTTTTCGGTTGGAACCAGGCTTGCAGCTGGCCGTTGCCCATGGCCTGGATCAGCGTGTGGCGGTCGATGTCGAGGTGTTTGGCGGGCAGCGGGGAGGGAGTGCGCATTTTGCGCCTGAGTTGTTCGACCAGGCTGCGTAGTGCGTCGGCGGCCACCGGCTTGGAGATCAGCCCGATCACTTCTACATCCAGGTTCTTGGCCACCAGGCTTGCGGCCATCAACATGCGCCGCGAGGCCACACTCATGATCGCCAGCGCCGGCTTGCAGCGCAGGCTGGCCAGGCTTTGAATAAATTGCACACCGTCCATGCCCGGCATCAGCAGGTCGGTGAGTACCAAATCGAAGTCCCGTTGGCGCAGGCGTTCCAGCGCCTCTTTGCCATCCTGGGCAGCTTCGAGCATGAACTCCCCCAACTCATTGAGCAGGTGCTGCAAGTAGATGTGCTGAAGGGGGTGGTCCTCGACGATCAAAATACTAAGGGGCTTCATGGATGATCCGTGCATAAGGCGCCAGGGAATTGAAGAGCGCCCGCAACGCGAAAGGCTTGACCAGGCAATGGTTCATGCCGGCGGCCAGGCACAGGTCGGCCTCGCCGCGCATCGCGTTCGCGGTGGCCCCGATAATCGGCAACGGGCAGCCCTGGCGCCGCAGTTCCCGCGCCAGTTCGTAGCCGTTGATGTGGGGCATGTTCACATCGGTCAGCACCACGTCGAAGGTGCCGGCGGTGTACAACAACAAGGCTTCGTGACCATCGGCCGCCAGCTCGACGGTGCAGCCGAGCTCCTCGAGTTGGTCACGCAATATGAGTTGGTTGATGACGTTGTCTTCGGCCACCAGCAGGTGCAGGTTGAGTTTTTTCAGGTCACGTTGGCGTGTCTGCTCATCGGCGCGTGCCACCCACAGCCCCTGGGCCTGGCTTACCGCCTGGTGAATGGCACTGAGCTGGTTGAGGTTGACGTGCCAGGCCCCGCCGTCATCCGGCGGGACGCTGCTGGCGTTGCTGCTGGCATGGATGACGGGCCCGGCCCACTCGGCGACCAGCGTTGGGTCAACGTTGCCGGGGTGCAGTTGCAACAGCAGGTGGCCTTCGGTCTGCGCCGGCAGGGTGGTCTGCACGCGGGCGCCCCAGCGACGCAACCAGCCGCTGATGGCGTTCGCCAGTTCCGGGATCGGTGAGGCGACATAAATGGTTTCGGCCAGCAGGGGCGGCAGCGGTGCAGTGGGGGCCTCCTCCAAGGGCAGGGTCAAGCTGAAGCTGCTGCCCAGGCCAAGCTCGCTGACCATGCGGATATTGCCGTTCATCAATTCGGTCAGGCGTTGGCAGATCGGCAGCCCCAGGCCCGTGCCGGCCACCACATTGGTGTTGCCTTCGCTCTGGTAGAACGGCTCGAAAATCAGCGCCTGGTCTTCCTGGGCAATGCCTTTGCCGGTGTCCGAGACTTGCCACAGCAGGTTCGAGCGCTCGCCGTCGCGGCCCAGCACCTTGACCCGCAGCACCACGCGCCCGTAGTCGGTGAATTTCACCGCGTTGTTAAGCAGGTTGTTCAGGATCTGGCGGATGCGCGTTACGTCGCCGATCAAGCGCTCCGGCAGCTTCGGGTCGAAACAGGCATAAAGCTGCAGGCCTTTGCCCTGGGCCGCCGCCGCGTAGCCCTGGATGATTTCGTGCACCAGGTCCAGGGGCGAGAACTCGCTGAGCTCCAGGGCCAGTTGCCCGGCTTCGATCTTGGACACGTCCAGCACATCGCAGATCAGCTGCAACAGGGTCGAGGACGAGCCTTCGATGGCATGCAGATAGTCTTTTTGCTGGGTGTCCAACTGGGTGCGCGCCAGCAGTTCCAGGGTGCCGAGCACGCCATACAACGGCGTGCGGATTTCGTGGCTCATGGTCGCCAGGAACAAGGTTTTCGCGGCGTTGGCCGCATCGGCAGACTGCCGGGCTTCTTCCAGTGCCGCTTCGACCTGCTTGCGAGCGCTGATGTCGCTGAAGGCGCAGAACAGCACGTCCTCGCCCTTGTAGCGGGTGGGGGCGCTGCTCAGGTAGAGGTGGCGGCCGTCGATGGTTTCAAAGTAGTCGCTGCGTTCGGACGGCCCGTTCGCAAAGGCTTGCTCGATCCAGCCGTCGCGCAGCGCCTCGCGCTCCGGACCGGCGCCCAGCCATTGCTGCGCCAAGGTGTTTTCCAGCACCACCTGGCCGTCGGTGCGACGCAAGACACACAGCGCGACGGGCGCGGTCTGGATCACATCGCGGCCGAACGCCTCGCTTTCGATCAAGGCCTGGATGCGATGGATCGAGGGGATGATGAAGCGTTGGTCGACCCGGCGCATCACCAGCCAGATCATCGTCACGCTGAACAGGCAGAACAGCAGCGAGCCGAGCAACTGCTTCCACAAGCCGCTGACCACTGCGCGCAGGTCGATGGAGTACATCAGTTGCCAGTCCGAAGACTTGAGGTGCTTGCGGATCACCAGGTGATCGGGCAGCCAGCCATTGCCGACGAACCCGAAAAAGCTGTCCTCTCCCGGCCGCAGGCGCTGCTGGCTGAGCTGGGCATTGTCGCTGTTGGTGAACACCAGCATGCCCTGGGAACTGAGCATCATGAACTCGCCGGCACTTTTGTCGCTGAGGGTGGAGGACACTTCGCGGCTTTCCATTTCCATGCCGAGCCAGCCGGACTCGGGGTCGCGTTCGTCCAGGCGGATAAAAATGTACAGGTGCGAGTGGCCTTCGGTCCTGTCACTCAGCCATAGCTCGTTGAGTGTGGTGGGATCGCTGTGTTGCACGGCCTTGAGGCGGTTGAGCAGGCATTTGGAAATCGGCAACACCTGCGCGGTGGCGTCATACAGGCGCGTGACCTGGGGTGTTGTCTGGGCACTGGTGCCGGCGTTCACGTAAAGCAGGTTGAGTTGTTTGGCCTTGAGGTATTCGCGCATGCGGGTGGTCAGCCAGATGCTCCACTGGTTGTCGGGGGAGTCGCCCAACTGCAGGTGCTGTTCTTCCGGGGAAAAGGTATAGACCGGGGTTTTCGAGGGGCGCCGCACGGCCGACAGGCTGAGGCTTTCGAGCAGGGCCTCGCGGTTGGTGAAAAAGGTATGGGCCTCGGCGATGGCACTGCTCATGTAGCCACGGCGCTGGGAAATATCGTTGTTGAAGGTGGACAGCAGAAAAGTGTAGACCCCGCTCAGGATGCCGATCAGCAACACGGTCGCAAAAATACGAAGCAGCCTTCTGGCTGCTTCGGGTCGGGAGAGGACGGGGTTGATCTGGAGCAGGTAACTTTTCAATCGCATCGACAGACTTTAAGCGCCCGTCCATGGGCATGGCATAAGACGATCCTTAAAAAACAGCTACTTGTAATACATATCCACCACCACGGCGGCGTCGAACGCGCCGGGGATCGGCAAGGTGCGCCATTTCAGGTCGGCGCGGAATTCGTCGTGGCTTTGGCCCAGCCCCATCAGCTCCTGCAGGGTGAACCAGGTATTGAATGGCAGCTGTTGCTGGCTTTCGGCGCGGGACAGCGAGATGCCCACCGAGCTGTTGTTGTCCGGCACCAGCAAGCCATTGATCACGCCGCCACCGCCCGGGGTGGTCGCAAAGCGTGCGCTGACGGTGTAGGGCGTGTCGCAACCCTTGCGCAGGTTGAGGCTGAAGTTTGCGGTGCTGGCGACTTCACCGATCGCGGCCTTGCGCGAAGGCGTCGGGAAGTTGACCACGCTGGGGGTGATGGTGAGTTCCGGCGTGCAGGGCACGAAGCGGATGCCGTTCATACCGGTCACCACGTAGTTGAAGTTGCTGTTGGGCCGCGAGTTGAGACCGCGCACGCCGTCCAGCTGGAACACCCGGTACGAGGTGAGCGTACTGGCCTGGCCACTGGGAGGCGTGGGGTCGTATTTCTCGATGAAAACGCTGAAGTTGAGGGTGAAGCGCGCCTTGTCCCAGCCCACGCAATTGGCGGTGCAGCCCCGATCGGAAAAGAACCCCGTGCCGACCTTGCCGGTGCTCTGGGTAATCGGCTGGTTGTTGTAGCGGATGCCCACGCGAATACCGGTGCCGATACTCACGTTGGCCGGGTTGACGTAGAAATACACCTCTTCACGGCCATGGTTGTAATCGTCTTTGCAGATCACATTGGTCGTACGCGGGCCGGACTCCCAGATGATGGTGCCGTTGGGCGCATCGGCGGCCACCGCCAGCGCGGTCCCCAGCGCCTCCTGGGTGATGATCGAGCCGGTGCCGTCTTCGCGGCAGGCCAGTGCGTGGCTGGTGGCCGGCAGGGCGGCGCAGGCCCACAGCAGCATGGGTAGAAAGCGTTGGGTGAGTGACATAGGTGCAATTACCCCGTGGTCGATCACTTGAGTACCGCGCGGTGGCGGGCCTGCAAGCCGATATCAGTGATTTCGGTGAAGTGGAGGGTGGTGCCTGGGTCGACAGGCGCAGGGGCGTCCAGAGTCTTGCTCTGGTGCGGGGCGAGCAGCACGTAGTCGCTGAGGACCTGGCTGTCGGTGTGCAGGTTGACCAGTGACAGGTGAAAGGCGCTGGGGTTGCTGACCGTGACGCGCGCCCCCTGCGTGCGCCACACCAACTGCTGCACCGCCTCTGCCGAACCGCCGGCCAGCGCGGGCGGGCGATAGAACAGCTTGAGGCGTTGGCGGATCGCGAACTGCACGCTGTTGGCGTTCTCGGGCTTGAGCGGAATTTCCAGGATGTTGAGCCAGAACAGCGACTCTCGGTCCGTGGGCAAACCTTCGCCGGCGTAGAGCAGGCGCAGCGAGTGATGTTCGCCAGGCCCCAGGCGCACCAAGGGTTCAGTGGCCACAAACGGCACGTCGCCGTTGGCCGCGGTGTCGTCGCCGGTGATCCAGGTTTGCACCACCAGTTCGCGGGCGGCCTGGTTGACCACGCCGATACTGGCCCCCCTGTCCTGGCCCAGGTAGATCAGGCGCGTGCCTTCGATTTTCAGGGCCGCGCGGGCCGGTGGCGCGAGGGTCAGCAGCACACCGGCCAGCAGCAGTAGACGAAACAGAAACATGAACACAACGGGATTCCATAGCGGCGTTTGGGGCGCGGGCCATGGTAGGTGGGCGCAGGCGTCGAGGCTTTGAGGCGATTCTTAAAAGTGCCGGCATGCCCCGGGTTGCCGTTTCAGAATCGCCTTAAAGTCAGGCTTTACCTCTGGCAGTTACCGTGAGCGACGCTGATGCCCACCTGTCAGGTTTACCCTATGCCCAATAAAGCGTTACGCCTGCTGATCGCCGATGCGGATCTCCTGCAGCGGATCAAGATCGAGAAAATGCTCAACCAGCTGGGCTATCACCGCATTGCCCCGCTGGCTTCGTTCGACGAGTTGCAAGCGTTGACGCGCTCGGAAGGCGTGGCATTCGACCTGTTGATCATCGACACCGCGCTGGTGCGCTCGCGGCAGGTGAACCTGCTCAAGTATTGCCACGACAACCCGTTGATTCGCCACACGCTGATTTACGACGGGCAATGTGCGCAGAGTTCGCTGGTGTCGGTGTCCGTGAGCCAGACCCTGCATTTGGCGCTGTCACAGTCACCGGACTTCAACTCGTTGCGCCGCTGCATGGAAATCGTCGACCCGGCGCATGCGGTGCCGGCGGTAGAGCGGCCGACGTTGCGCACCGTTGATACGGAAGGCGTCGCTCCCCGTGCGAGCAAACTGTCGATTGCCGCGCGAACCGCCTTCCAGGGTGACCCCGCCGTGGTCGCCTGTGCGATTGGGTTATCACCCAAGCGGTGAGGCGCCCGCCGGATGCTTGAAACATGATTTTACATTTGTCCCACGCCTCTCTATGATCCATCGCTATCGGAGATGGCATTCCTCCTTGACCCAACCGCTGCGTCCCGCAGCTGATGATGCCTACAGACACCTGGTCAACTCAGGGCTGTAGGCGTTCGCGCATAAACTCCCTCGTTGATCCGGCCCCTTTGGTTTATTTGTGGCTGATTCCATGTTCTCTCTCAAGCGCCCTGAACAACTCGACCTTATTCCGTACCTGATCAAATGGTTACTGCTCGCCAGCGTGGTGGCCGTGCTCGCCGGCAGCGCGTCGGCGCTGTTCCTGTTCTCGCTGGACAACGCCACCGCGTGGCGCGAAGCCCACCGCTGGATCATCTGGCTGTTGCCCCTGGCAGGGTTTGCGGTGGGGCTGGTGTACCACTGGGTGGGCAAGCCGGTGGATGCCGGCAACAACCTGTTGATCGATGAAATCCACGATCCCAAGAAAGTCGTACCGCTGCGCATGGTGCCGCTGGTGCTGGGCGGTACGCTGGTGTCCCATTTGTTTGGCGCCTCGGTCGGCCGTGAAGGTACGGCTGTGCAAATGGGTGGGGCGCTGGCGGACCAGTTGACCCGGGTGTTTCGCCTGCGGCGTGAAGATCGGCGCATCGTGTTGATGGCCGGCATCAGTGCCGGCTTTGCGTCGGTCTTCGGCACACCACTGGCGGGGGCCTTGTTCGGCCTGGAGGTGCTGGCGATCGGGCGCATGCGCTATGACGCGCTGTTCCCTTGTGTGGTGGCGGCCATCGTGGCCGACCAGATCGGCCTGGCCTGGGGTGTGGTGCACACCCATTACCCCATCGGTGAAGTGGTGCCGGTGTCGCTGTGGAGTGTGCTGGCGGTGGCCGTGGCCGGCGTGGTGTTCGGCCTGGTGGGGATGTTGTTTGCCACCGCGACCCACCGTCTGGGCGCGCGGGTCAAGCGCATGATTCCCTACGGGCCGCTGCGGCCGTTGCTGGGGGGCGTCATCATCGCCGTGGCGGTGTGGGCCCTGGATGCCTACGCCTACATCGGCCTGGGCATTCCCAGCATCGTGCAATCCTTCAACGTGCCGATGGCACCGTGGGACTGGCTGGGCAAGCTGGTGTTCACCGTGGTTTCCCTGGGCAGCGGTTTCAAGGGGGGTGAAGTCACACCGCTGTTCTATATCGGCGCTACCCTGGGCAATGCGTTGGCGCCCTTGCTGCACCTGCCATTCGCGATGCTCGCGGGCATCGGTTTTGTGGCGGTGTTTGCCGGTGCGGCGAATACGCCGCTGGCGACTATCGTGATGGCCATGGAGCTGTTCGGCCCAGAGATTGCGCCCCTGGCTGCCATCGCCTGTATCGCCAGTTACCTGGTCTCCGGGCACACTGGCATTTATCACGCCCAGCGTATCGGCCATGCCAAGCATGAGCGTTTCAAACAGGAGCCCAAGTGAGTCTATGAATGCATTGCTGGAAACGCGCGCCCTTACGCGCCTGGATGAACGCCGAGGCGTGGCATTGTTGCAGCCGACCGATTTCACCTTGACGGCTGCTGATCGCGTGTCGATCACCGGCGCGTCCGGCTCTGGCAAAAGTGTCTTCCTGCGCGCACTGGCCCTGCTGGACGCGCCCAGCTCCGGGCAGATCCTGTGGAACGGCCAGCCGATCAGCAATGCGCAGATTCCCCATTACCGGTGCCACATCAGTTACCTGTCCCAGCGCCCGGCGCTGCTGGAAGGCACGGTGGAAGACAACCTGCGTTTCCCCTTCAGCCTCAAGACCTCGCGCAACCGCCGCTTCGACCTGGCCACGGTCACCACCTTGCTGGGGCATGCCGGCAAGGCATCGGACTTTCTGGCCAAGCGTGCCGCCGACCTGTCGGGGGGTGAGTCCCAGGTGGTTTCGCTGATCCGCACCCTGCAACTCAACCCCGAAGTGCTGTTGCTTGATGAACCCACGGCGGCCCTCGACCCTGCATCGTCCCGTGAAGTGGAAGCGCTGATCAATGCCTGGTTTGCCGCCGATCGCTCTCGCGCCTGTATCTGGGTCTCCCACGACCTGGACCAGGCCCGGCGCATGAGCGACATCCACTTGCAGATGAGTGCCGGCGTGTTGAGCACGGCGGTGCAGCCATGAACTATCACAACCTCACCGCGCTGGACATGGGCATTGCTGCCTCGCTGATCCTGATCAACGGGGTGCTGTCGCTGCTGCTGCGCCTGGGCCTGGAGCGCCAATTGCTGTGGGCGGCGGTGCGCACCGTGGTGCAACTGCTGGCCATCGGTTACCTGCTGGGCTGGGTGTTCGAGTTTGCCTATTGGTACGTGGTGCTGCCGTTGATGTGCGCGATGACCTTGATTGCCGGTGTCTCGGCAGCGGGGCGAGGGCGGCGCACGTACAAGGGGCAGCGGGTCGACAGCATTGTGTCGGTGTGGGGCAGCTCGTGGCTGGTCACGGCCGTGGGCCTGTTTGCGGTGATCCGCATTCACCCGTGGTATGAACCGCAGTATGCGATCCCGATTCTTGGCATGATTTTGGGCAATACCCTTACCGGCGTGTCCCTGGGCATAGAGCGCATGACCCAGGAATTGACCTCAGGGCGCAACACCATCGAGATGATCCTGGCCCTGGGTGGCTCACGCTGGGAGGCCGCTCAGGAAGCGATCCGCCAGGCCGTGCGTGCCGGGATGATCCCGACGCTGAACCAGATGACCGTGGTGGGCATCGTCAGCCTGCCGGGCATGATGACCGGCCAGGTGCTGGCAGGGGAGAGCCCGGTGGATGCGGTGCGCTATCAGATCGTGATCATGTTCCTGATCGCCGCCTCGTCGGCGTTGGGCACGGTGGGTGCGGTGTTGCTCACCTACCGCCGGTTGTTCTCCACCAGCCACCGCTTTTTGCGCGATCGCCTGCAAGAACGCTGACCCTCTCAACCCCCCTGAAGATCCCCGGTGGGAGCCGTCGAGCCTTAGCGAGGCCACGAAGGCGGCGGCACAGTCGATACAGGTGCTGACTGACCCACCGCTTTCGCACCCTCGCTGAAGCTCGACAGCTCCCACAGGGGAACGGCTGTGTACTTCAGGGCGGGTTCAGGCCAGGTCCGGCACGCCGAAGTCCAGCACCACTTTCATCGCCTGGGTCTTGTCCGCCGCCAGCTCGAACGCCTGCACCGCATCGCCGAACGGCACGGTGTGGGAGATCACCGGGCGTACGTCGATGATGCGGCGGTTGAGCAAATCCACCGCCTGGGCGAATTCCGGGTGGAAGCGGAAGGTGCCGCGCAGGTCGATCTCACGGCTCACCAGCAGGTTGAGCGGCAGCGACACATCGCCCCCCAGGCCGACGGTGACGAGCACGCCACGCGGGGCGATGCATTCCAGGCCGTTGCGCAGGGCCTGGGCACTGCCGGATACCTCGAACATCACGTCGAAGTAACCCTTTTCCGCGGTATAGCGCTTAAGCGCATCGGCGCCATCGGCCAGGTTGTGGGTGCGCGTGGCGCCCATGTTTTCGGCGCAGGCGAGGGCGCTGGCGGACAGGTCCACGGCAACGATCTCACCGGCGCCCGCCGCGCGCAGGCTGCCGATCAGCAGGTTGCCGATGGGCCCGCAGCCGGTCACCAGCACGCGCTTGCCGAACACCGCACCGGCGCGCTGGATCGCGTGCAAGCCCACCGACAACGGCTCGGCCAAGGCCCCTTCGGCGAGGCTGACTTCATCGGCCAGCCCATGGGCCTGATGGCTCTCAATCACCAGGCTTTGGCGAAACGCACCCTGGATATGCGGGTAGGGCATCGCGCTGCCGTAGAAGCGCATGTTCAGGCAATGGTTGGGCAAGCCTTGGTGGCAGTAACGGCAACCGCCGCAGGGGCGCGAAGGTGATACCGCAATGCGCTGGCCGACCTTGAACGCGCCGGCGTCACGGCCCACCGCGTCGATCACCGCCGACACTTCATGGCCGAGCACCATCGGCTCGCGCAGGCGCACGGTGCCGAAACCGCCGTGCTGGTAGTAATGCAGGTCCGAGCCGCAGATGCCGCCCCGGGCAATGCGCACGCGCAACTGGTCGGGGGCGAGGGTTTGCGGTTCATCCTGGGGATCGACCCGCAGGTCTTTCGAGGCATGGCAGACAATGGCGTGCATAAGGTTCTCCAGGATTACAGCGACGCGGTGATGCCACCGTCGACGTACAGAATATGACCGTTAACGAAGCTCGCCGCATCGCTGGCAAGAAACACCGCTGCGCCCGCCAGCTCCTCGACATCGCCCCACCGGCGGCTTGGGGTGCGTTGCACCAACCAGTCGCTGAACTCAGGGTTGGCCACCAGGTTGGCGTTGAGCTCGGTCTTGAAGTAGCCCGGGCCGATACCGTTGACCGTCAGACCGTGCGGGCCCCAGTCGATGGCCATGCCCTTGGTGAGCATTTTCAACGCGCCCTTGCTCGCGGCATACGGCGCGATGCCCGGGCGGCCCAGTTCGCTTTGCACCGAGCAGATGTTGATGATGCGCCCGCGTTTGCGCGGAATCATCGCCCGCGCCACCGCCTGCCCCACCAGGAACGCGCTGTCGAGGTTGGTGCTGATCAGCTCGCGCCAATGCTGCTCGCTGTAGTCTTCCAACGGGCCACGGCGTTGCATGCCGGCGTTGTTCACCAGGATCTCCAGCGGGCCCAGGCGTTCTTCGATGTCGGCCACCGCAGCCTGGATCGCCGTGCTGTCGGTCACATCGAACGCCTGGGTATGCACCTGCAGGCCTTCGGCAGCGAGCAGGGCCGCCGCGTCGCGCAAGGTGCTGCGGTTGCGCCCGTTGAGCACCACCTGTGCGCCGGCCTGGGCCAGGCCTCGGGCAATCGCCAGGCCGATCCCGGCGCTGGAACCGGTGACCAGCGCGAGCCGGCCATCGAGGCGGAAGTTGTCTAGAACGCTTTTCATGGGTTACCTCTCCTAACGCTTCACACCACCAACGACAGCAGCATGATGAACCCCAGGGCGGCGAAGGAGAGCACGGTCTCCATCAGCGTCCAGGTCTTGAAAGTCTCGACGACGGTCATGTTGAAGTACTGCTTGACCAGCCAGAAGCCGGCGTCGTTGACATGGGACAGCACTAACGAACCGGCGCCGGTGGCGAGCACCAGCAGCTCGCGGTTCACCCCCGGCATCAGGCCGATGACGGGCGCCACAATGCCTGCGCCCGTGATGGTCGCGACCGTTGCCGAGCCTGTGGCCACGCGAATCACCGCCGCCACCAGCCACGCCAGCAGGATCGGCGAAATTTCGGCACGCACCGCCATATGCCCGATCACATCACCGACGCCGCTGGCCACCAGCATCTGCTTGAAACCACCGCCGGCGCCGACGATCAGCACAATCGCGGCGGTGGGGGCCAGGCTCGAATCCAGCAGTTTGCTCAGTTGCTCCCGCGAGAACCCGCGCGCCGCCCCAAAGGTATAGAACGCCAGCAACAAGGCTGCGAGCAGGGCGGTGATGGGGTGGCCGATAAAGTCCATCCACACCCGGAAAGTGGCGTCGGCGGCGAAGGCCACGTCGGCGAACGTCTTGAGCAACATCAGCACCACGGGCAGCAGGATGGTGGTGACGGTAATCCCGAAGCCCGGCAGGTTGTCCCCCGAGGACTCCTTGGCCAGTTGCTCCATCAGCTCGTCCGAGGCCTTGCCCGGCACGTAGCGCGAAATCAGGTTGCCAAACAACGGCCCGGCGATCACCGCCGTGGGCAGGCCGACGACCAGCCCGTAGAAAATCGTCTTGCCGATATCTGCGCCGAAGATGCCGATGGCCAGCAACGGCCCCGGGTGCGGCGGCACCAGCCCGTGCACCACCGACAGGCCGGCGAGCAGCGGCATGCCGACTTTGATCAGCGACAGCCCGGTGCGCCGCGCCACGATGAATACCAGCGGGATCAGCAGCACAAAGCCGATTTCAAAAAACAGCGGGATGCCCACCAGGAACGCCGAAAACATCATCGCCCAATGCACGCGCTGTTTGCCGAAGGCGCGGATCAGGGTGCGGGCGATCTGGTCGGCACCACCGGAGTCGGCCATCAACTTGCCGAGCATGGTGCCCAGGCCGAGGATGATGCCGACGAAGCCCAGCACACCGCCAAAACCGTCCTGGAACGACTTCATGACCTTGTCCACCGGCATGCCGGAGGTCAGGCCGAGGAAGCCTGCAGCCACGGTCAGGGCGACAAAGGGGTGGACCTTGAGGTGGGTGATCAACAATATCAATCCGATAATCGTGACCAGCGCATCGAGCAGCAGATAAGTGTCGTTAGCCATGCCGAGCATGGTGCCTCCTTGTTCTCATTGTTATAGGCCAGGCCCTGTCATATCGTGTATGACAGAGTGTTACTTCACCGCAGGCGCGGGCGAGCGTCCAATTTTCATTTGTGATCGGGTGATCAATGTTCGTGATAAGCAGGGTGATTTGATGGAGCTCAAGCACTTGCGCGCCTTTGTGGTGCTGGCCCAGGAACTGCATTTCGGCCGGGCGGCGGCGCAGCTGTCGATCGTGCAACCGGCGTTGAGCATGCAGATCAAGTTGCTGGAAAGTGGCCTGGGCGTGCGCCTGCTGGACCGCAACCGCCACTCGGTGACCCTGACCGACGCGGGCCGCGCGTTTTTGCCGGAAGCCCAGGCCACCTTGCACCAGGCGGCGCGTGCGGCGGATGCGGCGCGGGCGTCCAACCGTGGCGAAATCGGCCGGGTGCGTTTGGGGTTTGTGTCGTCAGTGCTGCCGCAACTGTTGCCCGAATTGATCCGCGCCGTGCACCAGCGCTACCCGCGCATCGAGCTGGAACTCAAGGACATGCCCGGGCCGGACCAGGCGGCCGCGCTGAAGAACGGCCTGCTGGACTTCGGCCTGATGCGCTTGCCCGCCAGCCACCCCGGCGTGCAGACCCGGGCGGTGCTGCACGAGCATTTCTGCGTGGCATTGCCGGTGGATCACCCGTTGGCGTCGAAAACCTGCCTGCACCCTGCCGACCTGCTCCAGGTGCCGGTGTATATCCTGGCGCGCCGCTATGCGCCGGGCTTTTACGACGAATTCATCCAGGCGGTGGGCCTGCCCCTGGCAATCGCCTCCGAGCTGGGTGAGTTCACCACCATGCTTGCGCTGGTGTCGGCCGGGTTGGGGGTGGGGGTACTGCCGCAACAGGCGGCACGGGCACTGCCGGCCAACTGCGTGTCGCGGCCGTTGGAGCTGGGCGCGTTCCAGGCCGCCACCGGCCTGGCCTGGACCGAGTTGGACAGCGCGGTAAAGACCACCCTGTTCAACCTGATCGTGGAATTGTTTGGCGAGTGATTGTTTCGCCCGATGAAATGCTGGATTGTAAATCCTGGTGATTCCAACGACCGAGGCAGCGGTAGACGATGCGAGGCGTCGATCACCCACTCTTTTGGAGCCTTCCATGATCAAGCTTTATGGTTTCCCGTTGTCCGGTCATTCCCACCGGGTCGAGCTGATGTTGTCCCTGCTGGGCCTGCCCACCGAATTTGTACTGGTGGACCTCAAGGTCGGCGCGCAAAAAGCCCCGGACTATATCGCCACGATCAACAGCTTTGGCCAGGTGCCTGCGATTGATGACAACGGTGTGGTACTGGCCGACTCCAACGCGATCCTGGTGTACCTCGCAAACACCTACGGCAAGGGCCAATGGTTGCCGAGCGACGCGGCGGGGCAAGCGCGCGTGCAGCGCTGGTTGTCGGCAGCTGCGGGTCAACTGAGCGCCGGACCTGCCGCCGCGCGGCTGGCCACGGTGTTTGGTGCCGAGGTCGACACCGTCGCCACCATTGCTCGGTCCCACGCCTTGCTGAAACTGGTGGAGACACAACTGAGCCAGAGCCGCTTCCTGGCCAGCGAGCAACCCACGATTGCCGATATCGCGTTCTACACCTACGTGGCCCATGCGCCGGAAGGCAATGTGTCGTTGGCCGACTACCCTCATGTACGCGCCTGGCTCGCCAGCCTCGAAGCGCTGCCAGGGTTCGTCGGCATGCCCCGCACTGCCGTCGGCCTGCAATCCCAATAACCCAACTGTAGTGAGCGAGCTTGCTCGCGCTGGGCGGCGAAGCCGCCCCAACAAGACCACCGCGTTTCTTCTGAGGGTACGCGGTGACGGTTTTGGGGCTGGTTCGCAGCCCAGCGCGAGCAAGCTCGCTCACTACAGTCATTAGAAAAAAGGGCGGTTGATGGACCGATTTCACGAAATGCAGGTGTTCCTGGCGGTGGCCGAGGAGGAGGGCTTTGCCGCAGCGGCGCGTCGTCTGAAAACCTCGCCGCCCAGCGTGACCCGCGCCATCGCCGCCATGGAAGAGCGCATCGGCACCCAATTGCTGGCGCGCACCACCCGCAGCCTGCATCTCACCGAAGCCGGCCAGCGTTACCTAGAAGATTGCCGGCGCATCCTGGCGGAACTCGATGAGGCCGAGGAAGCGGCGGCGGGCAGTTATTCCATCCCCTGTGGCCACCTGACCGTGACCGCACCGGTGCTGTTTGGCGAGCTGTATGTGGCGCCGGTGCTGGGGGACTACCTGGATCGGTTCCCGTTGGTGAACATCAACGCCTTGCTGGTCGATCGCGTGGTCAACATGACCGACGAAGGTGTGGATGTGGCGGTGCGTATCGGCCATCTGCACGAGCCCGGGCAGCAGGCGATCAAGGTGGGCGAAGTGCGCCGGGTGGTGTGTGCCTCGCCGGCCTACCTGCAACAGCACGGGCGGCCCAGCCATCCGTCGCAGTTGCGTGAAGCCAAGATCGCCACGTCGTCGTCCAGCCAGTTGGTCAGCGAGTGGGGCTTTATCGAGGCGGGCCAGCCGTTGACGGTGCCCATCGAGCCACGCCTGGTGGTCACGGCGAACAACGCGGCGATCAACCTGGCTCGGCTGGGTTGGGGTATGACCCGCGTGTTGTCCTATCAGGTGGCGGCCGCTGTGGCAGTGGGCGAGCTGGAGGTGGTGCTCGAAGCCTTCGAGCCGCCGCCGCTGCCGATCCAGGTGGTGTTCCAGAAGAGCGGCCGCGTGCCGGCCAAGATCAACACCTTTGTCGATTTCCTCAGCCATCGCCTGGGCCAGGACGCCGCGCTGAACCCGGCGATGAAACGGCGCAACTGATGGAGCGTTATCGCGACATGCAGCTGTTCGCCGCCCTGGCCGGGCAACCGAGCCTGGCGTCGGCGGCGCGTTGCGCGCAGGTGTCCGGCCCGACCCTGGTACGCGCGGTGGCCCGCCTGGAAGCACGATTGCGCGTGCCGTTGCTGGCGCGCAGCACCCGTGGCGTACGCCTCACCGATGCCGGCCATGCTTACTTGGCCGATTGCGTGCGCCTGCTCGCCGCCGTGGACGCCGCCGAAGCCTCGGCCAAGGGCTTGCATGTGCAGGCCCAGGGCAACCTGCGGGTGTTCTTGCCGTTTTTGTTCAGCCGCTATGTGATGGCGCCGGTGTTGGCCGACTACCTGGATCGCTATCCCGAGGTGAGCCTGGTCGCTCACTACCATGACTATTACCCGAACCTGCACGAAGAAGGGCTCGACGTGGCAATCCTCGTCGGCGAGCTGCCCGATTCGGCGTTGATTGCCCGGCCGGTGGGGCAGGTGCGGCCTATCCTCTGCGCCAGCCCCGATTACCTCGCGGCCCACGGCGAACCCCACCACCCGGACGACCTCAAGCGGCATCGACTGATTGCCGGTGCCGATCAGGTGCACTGGGATTTCCAAGGCTACTCACTCAAGGCCCGTGCCCGCCTGGGCTGTGCCACGGTGCAAGGCGCGATCAACGCGGCCGTGCATGGCGCGGGGTTGATTCGTTGCCTGAGTTATCCGGTTCACGAACACCTGCAGAGCGGGCAGTTACGCCGTGTCTTGCCGGACTTTGAGCTGCCACCCCTGCCTGTGAACGTGGTGTACCGCGAAGGCCGCAACGCGCCGATGCGCGTGCGCAGCTTTGTCGACCACTGCGTGAGCGCGTTGCGCGAGCATCCGGCATTTCAGCTGGCGTAATAGTGGATTGCCTGGCGTGGTGATTCCCACGCCGGCGGGTAGGGCGCAGCATCGGGGTATCAACGAGTAGGAGGTACGCGCCATGAACCTGATCGAACAGTCTGTGTGGCATGCCGGCGAACGGCAGATTCAAGAGGCGGTGGGCGTGGCTGACCGCATGGCGGTAGTCGGGCCCAAGGTGATCCGCGATCACCTGCCGGAACAGCATCGTGACTTCTACCCCTTGTTGCCCTACTTGATGCTGGGCGTGGTGGACGAGCAGGGCATTCCCTGGGCGACGATGGTGGAAGGTGCGCCGGGGTTTGCCCATTCGCCGGACCCTTACACCTTGCAGATCGACAGCCTGCCGTCGATGAGCGACCCGGCCCGCGCCGCCTTTCGCCCGGGTGCTTCGGTCGGCCTGTTGGGGATCGACCTCAACACCCGCCGCCGCAACCGCATGAACGGCCGGATCGGCGCCCTTGATCACGACGGCTTTTCGGTCGACGTGGTGCAGACCTATGGCAACTGCCCCAAATACATCCAACTGCGCCCGGTCGACTCGATTGCCCGCAAGCCCGGCAGCGTGGTGGAGCGCGCCGATGGGCTGGACGATACCGCCCGCGCCATGATCCGCCACGCGGATACATTCTTCGTCGCCAGCTACGTGGACGTGCAAGGCGAACGCTCGGTCGATGTGTCTCATCGAGGCGGCAATACCGGTTTTGTGCGCATCGACGGCAACGTCCTGACCATCCCCGACTTCGCCGGCAACCAGTTCTTCAACACCCTGGGCAACCTGCAGGCCAACCCGGTGGCGGGGTTGTTGTTCATCGACTTTGAGTCAGGGGATGTGTTGCAGCTAACCGGGCGCACCGCGTTGATCCTCGAAGGCCCCGAAGTGGCGCGGTTTGAAGGGGCACAACGGCTGTGGACAGTGACCGTGGAACACATGATCCGACGTCCCGCAGCATTGGCGTTGCGCTGGCAGTTTGCCGAGTTTTCACCGTTCAGCCTGGCGATGGGGCCTTGGTAGCCTGACCAAAGAGGGCCCCTGTAGTGAGCGAGCTTGCCTCGCGCGGCGGCGTGTCAGGTGTGAATAGGGGGCCTGACCCGCCGCGCGAGGCAAGCTCGCTCTCTACAAGTGTTGCGGGATGTTGAACGCGTCAGAGTGCGTGAGGCCGATGGGGTAGCCTTGTTTGCCTACCGACAACAAGGAAGCGTCATGCAACGAAAGGTCATCAATCCCACAACCGTGTTCAATTCCCTGCAATACGGCTTCAGCCAGGCCCTTGAAGTGCCGCAAGGCCGACGGATCATGTTGTCCGGCCAAGTGGGCGTGGAGGCCGATGAACGTACCGTCGGCCCGGGTATCGCCGAACAAACCTATACCGCGCTTGGCAATATCGAAAAAGTCCTGGCCGAGGCGGGCGGCGATCTGTCCCATGTGATCATGCTGCGGCTGTACATCGCCGAGTCCGCCCGCGACCAGCAGGAGCCGATCGCCCAGGCGCTGCGTGAGCGTTTCCCCCGCAACCCGCCACCGTCCTCGTGGATTATCGTCAGCGGTTTGTCGTTGCCCGAATGGCTGATCGAAATCGAGGCCGAAGCCGTTATCCCCGCCGCCTGAATAACCCGTAGGAGCCGGCAAGAAACAGTCAATAGCGGATCATCACCGACTTCAGCTCGGTGTAGTCCTCGATGAACGCGCCACCAAATTCCCGCCCGACCCCCGAAGACCGGTTGCCACCAAACGGCACGGCCGGGTCGAGCAGGGTGTGCATGTTCACCCACAAGGTGCCGGCGTTGATCGCCGGCACCATGCGCAGGGCCTTGCCCAAATCGTTGGTCCACAGGCTGGCGCTGAGGCCGTAGGGGCTGTTGTTCATCAGCGCGAGCAGTTCGTCTTCGCTGTCGTAGGCCAGGAAGGTGGCGATGGGGCCGAAGGTTTCCTCGTTGAGCAGGGTGTCGGCGGCGCTGTTGGCGAGGATCACGGTGGGTTCGATGTAGCAGCCTGGGCGGTCGATGAGGGTGCCGCCGTGGATGATCGTGTTGTGCTCGGCCCGGGCCCGGTCGATGTAGCCGAGCAGTTTCATCTGGTGCTGCTGGTGGGTGACCGGGCCGAACTCGGTGCGTTCATCCAGGGGCGAGCCGATGGTCAGGCGGCTGAGGCGCTGGCTCAGGGTGTCCAGCACCGCCTCGATCTGCGAGCGGTGCACGTAGAAGCGCTCGGCCGCCGCGCAGATTTGCCCGGAGTGCAAGAAGCCTGCTTCAAGGATGCCGTCCACCGCCTTGTCCACGTCCACGTCGCGCAGGAACCCCGCCGCATTCTTGCCGCCCAGTTCCAAGGTCGCACGGGTGAGGCCGGCGCCCATGGCGCTGCGCCCCACGGCAATGCCGGTGGGCACCGAGCCGGTGAAGGACACCTTGTGCGTGCCGGGGTGCTCCACCAAACCCTTGCCGACGTGACCGCTGCCGGTCAACACATTGAGCACGCCGGCCGGCAGCCCGGCTTCAATGGCCAGTTCGGCAATGCGCAAGATCGTCAGCGGCGTGAACTCGCTGGGCTTGATGATGATGCTGCAGCCGGTCACCAGCGCCGAGGCGAGTTTCCAGATGGCAATCATGGTGGAGAAATTCCACGGCACGATGCCCACCACCACGCCCACCGGCTCGCGCAGGGTGAACGCGGTGTAGCGCTCGCCGTTGAACGAGGGCAGCGACGGGGTGATTGTCTGGCCGCTGATCTTGGTGGCCCACCCGGCGTAGTAACGCAGGAAGTGCGCCGCCTGGTCGACCTCGAACGCACGGGAAATCTGGATGATCTTGCCCGACTGGCACGTCTCGATCTGCGCCAGTTCCTCGCGGTTGCGCTCCAGCAAATCCGCCAGCTTGAGCAACACGTTGCCACGAGTTGCCGGTGCAGCCTGGGACCATTGCTGGAAGCCGCGGTTGGCGGAGTCTACCGCCGCGTCGATATCCGCCAGGTCCGCATCGGCCACTTGGGCGATCACCTGCCCAGTGGCCGGGTTGGTCACCGCCAGGGTCTGGCTGGAGTGGCTGCGCACATTGGCGCCGTCGATGAACAACCCATGGGGCCGGCGCAAAAAGGCTTCGACTTGAGGCAGCAGCGGGATATCGCTCATGGCAGGTTTCCTGGCAGGTCACAAAAGAAAACCCGAGGGTAACCAGCGGGCGGCCCGGTGGGCTTGTCTGTGCCTGCCGCGCCTCATGTCTGTGGCTGCCACTGTCATGGAAAGTACAACCTCTCCTGTGGAACGTGCATTTTCCAGGCGCGCTGCCCCATCGATACTGGCCCTGCATCCGGCGTCGTTCCTCTGTTTGGAGCGTCTGCCCGACTTCCAATAATAAGCAGGGCCGTCCATGAAAAAGCCAAACCCGCTCCTTGAAGACCTCAAGCCACTCCTGCCCCTCATTGCAGCGAATGCCTGCCGTGCCGAACAACAGCGCCAGGTGCCGGATGAAAACATCGCACTGCTCAAAAGCATCGGCCTGCACCGTGCTTTCCAGCCCAAGGCCTATGGGGGCCTGGAGCTTTCGCTGCCCGAGTTTGCCGATTGCATCGCCGCGCTTGCCGGCAGTTGCGCCAGCACCGCCTGGGCCATGAGTTTGCTGTGTACCCACAGCCATCAATTGGCGCTGTTTTCGGCGCGGTTGCAGCAGGACATCTGGGGCGAAAACCCCGACGCCACCGCCAGCAGCAGTATTGCGCCGTTCGGCCGGGTGGTGGAGGGCGAGGGTGGTGTGCATTTCAGCGGTGAAATGGGCTGGAGCAGCGGCTGTGACCATGGCGAGTGGGCGATTGTCGGCTGCCGTCGGCAGAACCTTGAGGGCGGCCAGGATTACTGCTTTGCCGTGCTGCCGCGCAGCGACTACCAGATCCGTGACGACTGGTACGCGGCGGGCATGAAAGGCAGCGGCACCAAGACCCTGGTGATCGACAACGCCTGGGTGCCCGAGTATCGCATCCAGAAAGCCAAGGACATGATGGAAGGCAAGTCCGCAGGCTTTGGCCTGTACCCCGACAGCCAGATTTTCTATGCGCCGTACCGCCCGTATTTCGCCAGTGGTTTTTCCACCGTGAGCCTGGGCATCGCCGAGCGCATGCTGGAGGTGTTCCGCGAAAAAACCAGAAACCGCGTGCGTGCCTACACCGGCGCCGCGGTCGGTGCGGCCACCCCTGCGTTGATGCGCCTGGCCGAGTCCACCCACCAGGTGGCCGCTGCCCGGGCGTTCCTCGAAAAGACCTGGCAGGACCACGCCGAACACAGCGCCGCCCACCGTTACCCCAGCCGTGAAACCCTGGCGTTCTGGCGCACCAACCAGGCCTACGCGACCAAGATGTGCATCGAGGCCGTGGACCGCCTGTTCGCCGCCGCAGGGGGCAACGCCTGGTTCGACCACAACGAAATGCAGCGCCTGTTCCGCGATTCCCACCTGACCGGCGCCCATGCCTACACCGACTACGACGTCTGCGCGCAGATCCTCGGCCGTGAGCTGATGGGCCTGGAGCCCGATCCGAGCATGGTGTGACGGGTTCTTCCACTACAACAATCAGGGCGCCCGTTGGAGGGCACCCGGGAGTCTTGCATGTCTGAGAGCAGCCTTTTCGACCCACGGGCGTTTCGCCGCGCCCTGGGCAACTTCGCCACCGGCGTGACCGTGGTCACCGCCGCCACGGCCTCCGGGCGCAAGGTGGGCGTGACCGCCAACAGTTTCAATTCGGTGTCCCTCGACCCGCCGCTGGTGCTGTGGAGCATCGACAAACGCTCCAACAGCCATGAGGTGTTCGAGGAAGCCAGCCACTTTGCGGTGAACGTGCTGGCGGCCGACCAGGTGCACCTGTCCAACAACTTTGCGCGCCCCCGTGAAGACCGTTTTGCCCTGATCGAATACGAGCCGGGGGAGGGGGGCTCGCCGGTGTTCGCCGATTGTTCGGCGCGGTTCCACTGCGAGAAATACCAGCAGGTGGACGGCGGCGATCACTGGATCATGATCGGCAAGGTGGTGGCCTTCGACGACTTCGGCCGCGCCCCGCTGCTGTATCACCAGGGGGCGTATGCCGAGGTTCAGGCGCTGCGTCCGTGCGCGCCCGAGGCGGTTCAGAACGGTACGGCCACCACTAGTTGACTGTAGACATTGGTGCCGTTGCCGCCGACCTGGTTGCCGCCGCTCGCGGCATCCTTGTCGGGTTTGTAGAGACCCAGCAGCGGCGTGATGATCAGGTGCTCGTTCACCGCCCATTCGGCGTACAGGTCCAGCTCGCGGCCATCCAGATTTAGTTGGTCGCGGGTGCTGACGGTGCTGTAGTCGAAGAACAGTGCGCCGAGGGTGAGGTTCTCCAGCGGCTTGACCTTGAGTGCCACGTGCTGCACGGCGGTGTTGCTGTTGTAGGGGCCGGAATAGTTGCCCGCCACTTCACCTTGCACCCAGGTGCCGTAACCCCGGTTGAAGCCGGAAAACATCCCGTCCCAATTGCTCGAATAACGCGCGTAGCGGTAGGTCAGGTCCGGTGACCAAGGCAGGTCGGCGAAGGTGTAGCCGGCCTCGGCATAGCCGGCGTTCTGCTGGCTGTCGCGCCGGTCCTGGCGGGCCAGTTCAAAGGCGAAGTGCGCGTTGTCGATGCCCGCGTTGCCGGCGCCGCGCAGGCTGTAGAGGTTCATGCCTTTGCGCTGGCGCTGCAGGTCGGTGGCGAAGCGTTCGTCGACGTCGATGCCATGAATGTAGGTGAGCCCCAGGGTGCCGGGGGCGGCCGTGTATTCCAGGGTGCCGGCCGCCATCTCGGTCATGGCCTGGGCCGGGTTGTCGGACTTGATCCACATCAGGCTGCCATGCACGCCGTCTTTACCACCGAGGCGAATCACTGCGGTCTTGTCAAACGCATGCCGCGCGGCAATGTAGTAGGCGCCGCCGCGATTGAATTCCCCATCGCCCACGCCCTTGCCCAGGTTGGGGCCGTCGTCGTTGACGATAAAACCGTCTCCCAGGGTGATGATCTGCCGGCCGAACGACAGGTCCAGGCCGTCCTTGCCCAGCGCCGGGAACAGGTCGCCGGAGCGCCAGCCAGCAAAGGCTTCGTCAAACTTGGTGGTGCGCTCCTGGCCCGTGGTCACCCCGGAGGCATCGCCGTCGCCCCAGGTGCCGGAACTCACCAGGTTGGCCGTGCCGTACACGCCGCCAAAGCTGCCCAGGCTTTGCTCCACGCTCAAGCCGTACTTGATGAACGCTTCGCGCCAGGTCGAACCGCCGCTGCGCCCGTCGTAGTTTTTCGGGCTGTTGAACATCCCGTACACGGCGAGGAAGTTGCCGGTGACCTTGGTGTCGGCGTCGGCGTACAGCTCGACCGCCTGGGCCTGGCCCACCAGCAACGCAATGCCCAGGCCGACCGCCTGGCGCAGGCGGCGATTTTTCAGTGTGTGCTCCATTGTTATTGTCCCCAGCTTGGTTAAGAGTGAGGGCGCATTAGGGCGAGCGGTGGGAGGCCAAGTCTTTCATTTGCGTGCCAGGGAATTGACCCAGGCCGCCACGCTGCACGCTGTGGCAGGGAGCAACAAAAGCGCCGGCAGACAGGGGCAAGACGATCAACTCGAGTGGGGCGCAGAGTGATTGCACATTAAAAAAAACCGTCTACGAGGACCCCATCATGTCGATCAACGACCGACTCACCGCGCACCTCAACCGGGGCACGGTCGGTTTCCCCACCGCGTTGGCCAGCACCATTGGCCTGATCATGGCCAGCCCGGTGATTCTCACCGCCACCATGGGCTTCGGCATCGGCGGCAGTGCGTTCGCCCTGGCGATGCTGATCGCCGTGGTGATGATGCTCGCCCAGGCCACCACCTTCGCCGAGGCGGCGTCGATCCTGCCCACCACTGGCTCGGTGTACGACTACATCAACTGCGGCATGGGGCGGTTCTTTGCGATCACCGGCACCTTGTCGGCCTACCTGATCGTGCATGTGTTCGCCGGCACCGCCGAGACCATCCTGTCCGGCGTCATGGCCCTGGTGAACTTCGAACACCTCAACACATTGGCAGAATCAGCCGGGGGTTCATGGCTGCTGGGCGTGGGCTTCGTGATCGTCTTTGGTGTGCTGAACGCCTTCGGCGTGAGCGCGTTTGGCCGGGCGGAAATCATCCTCACCTTTGGCATGTGGACCACCCTCATGGTGTTCGGCGTGCTCGGCCTGATCGCCGCGCCTGCCGTGCAGTTGGAGGGCTGGTTCGGCGAGTCGCTGGTGGGCACCGACCTGGTCACCGTGCTGTCGCTGGTGGGCATGGCGATGTTCATGTTTGTCGGCTGCGAGTTCGTCACCCCCCTGGCACCGGACCTGCGCCAATCGGCCAAGGTCATGCCGCGCGCAATGATGCTGGGACTGATGGGCGTGGCCACGTGCATGTTCATCTACGGCGCGGCAATGAAACGCCAAGTGGAAAACGTGGTGCTCGACGCCGCCAGCGGCATCCACCTGCTGGACACCCCGATGGCCATCCCCAAATTCGCCGAACAGGTGATGGGCCAAATCGGCCCCCTATGGCTGGGCATCGGCTTCCTGTTTGCCGGTGCAGCCACCATCAACACCCTGATGGCCGGCGTGCCGCGCATCCTCTACGGCATGGCGGTGGACGGCGCATTGCCCAAGGTCTTCACCTACCTGCACCCGCGCTTCAAGACGCCGCTGCTGTGCATTCTCGTGGCGATGCTGATTCCCTGCCTGCACGCCCTGTACCTGGGCGGCAACACCGACAACATCATGCACCTGGTGCTGGCGGCGGTGTGCGCGTGGAGCTTTGCCTACCTGCTGGTGACAGTGTCGGTGGTGAGCCTGCGCATCCGCCGGCCAGACCTGCCACGGGCCTACCGCTCGCCGTGGTTCCCGTTGCCGCAGATTGTGTCGAGCATCGGCATTCTGTTGGGCATGTGGTTCATCACCCCACCCGGCATGAACCCCGCCGACATCTACATCCCCTTCGGCGTCATGCTCGCCGGCACGGCGGCGTATGCCTTGTTCTGGACCCTCGTGGTGCAGAAGGTCAACCCCTTCAAGCCCGCCTCTGTCGAGGACATATTGGCCAAGGAATTCAGCAACGAACCGGGGCAGCCCCATGATGGTTACAACGACTTTGCGGCAAAGACTGTCTGACCTGTTCCGCGCCGACCGCGCCCCCGCCGGCTACCGCCCCGGCGTGACCCTGGCACACCTGCGCCGCAACCTCGGGCTGGCCACGCTGGAAGTGGACGGCGTGGCGTTCGAGATCATCGAACGCACCGAATCCCAACTGTTGATGCACCTGGTGCTGACCGAATTCGTGCTGCGCCTACCTGCTGCCACAGAGGGCAGCGCAAGCTACGAGGTGCACCACAGCGGCACGATTCGACGCAACGGCATTCGCGTGCGATGCCGTTCCGGAAACCCGGCGTTGGGTCGTGAGTTGCAGGCGCAACTGTTGGCAGACACCACGCTGTTCCAGGCCCTGATGCCACTGGACTTCAAACGCCTGCGCATCGACCTGCACGACCAGCAATGGTGCGTACGCCTGGAACACATGGGCGGCAGCGAAGTCGTCAATCGCCTGCCGGCGTTTCGGCGTTATATCGCCCTGAGCCCACCACAGCGCACCCACCTCCTGCAAACCCTAAAAGGCCTGCAACGCCTACTATCAAGCTTCTAAAAAACACTCTCGATGCGAAGCGAGCGCCTTTGATCTTGATCTTAGGCGCCCCGTCAAACACGCTGGCCGTAAGCCGACATGGATTTGGGGGGTAAACCGGCAAGGATGCCGGTTTAGCCGCCCCGCGCCATGGATGGCGCGTGGCGGCGGCCCCCCAAATCCATGGCGGATTACGGGCACACC
>NZ_JACARO010000051.1:33583-57113 GCF_013386585.1 Pseudomonas sp. P7548
GAACCAATACCAGCCGTTACCACAGCAACGGATATGTACGCGATCCCAACCCCCCCGGCACCCAAGAGACCGCCATCGCCGGCAAGCCGGCTCCTACCGTCTGAACGCCAGCCAACCTCTGCCGATTGGCATCAATAGTGCTTCTACACCCCCCAACCACGATGTTCTTGCACGCATATAGATAACATGTTAACTATTGCACCAGAACAACAAAAAGAAGCCACTGCGGAGACACCCCATGAGCATCCCACAGCATGCACACGACGGGCTCGACACCTGGAACCGCGACCTGCGCGCCGCCTGCGGTTACTTCGACACCGAACTGGCCTTCAACCGCTCCCTGTTCATCGGCGAAATCCGCGACCTCCCACGCGGCCTGGCCATCCTGCGCACCAATGCCGGGCTGATCAAACGCCCCGCGCACCACGCCGACCACGACAACGACCAGGACTGCTTCCTGGTCAGCCAACGCAGCGGTTACTCCCAGATCGTACAAAACGGCCAGACCCTGCAACTGGCCCCCGGCGAAATGCTGCTGATGGACTCGGTAGGCTCCATCGAAATCACCCCCTTCGGCCTGATCGAACACGCCTCCCTGTCACTGTCCCGCGCCGACGTGTGCAAACACCTGGGCGGCGATGCACGGGCCTTCGGCAAGATCTCCTCGACCAAAGCCTGCGGGCGCATGCTGCACGTGCTGATGGACCAACTGTGCAAGGACGACACCGCAGACGGCGCTGGCGAAGTGGAAGCGCTGCAAAGCGCCTTCGTCTCGCTGCTGGGCTCGGCCCTGGAGCAGGGTGACGAGTGCCGCGAGGGCGTGGCGGCGCTGCAGGGCAACAACCTGCGCAGCTACGTGCAGAAGGTCATTGATGAATCCCTCAGCCAACCAGGCTTGAGCCCGATCGGCCTGGCCAACCGCTTGAATATCTCGGTGCGGCACCTGTACCGCTTGTTCGAGGAACAGGACGACAGCGTCTGCCGTTACATCCAGCGCGCCCGCCTCAAGCGCAGCGCGGATGACCTGACCAACCCGTTCCTGCGCAGCGAATCGATCACCTCGATTGCCTACAAATGGGGCTTTACCGACTCGGCACATTTCAGCCGGTCGTTCAAGAAGCAGTTCGAAGTGTCGCCGAAGGATTTTCGGTCGAGCCGGATGCAAGCAGTTGGGGCATGAGCCTGCGTGTGCGATCTTGAAACCAAAACAGAACCATTGTGGGAGCGGTGTTCAGACTTCGGGGAGGGTCGCACCGCCGTCCACCACCAGGGTCTGCCCGGTGATGTAGCTGGCGAGGTCGGAGGCGAGGAACAGCATGGCGCCGGCAATATCCGCTGCCGCGCCCAAGCGTCCCAGCGGCACACGGCTGGCAATGGCGTCATTCAACGCCGCATCGCCCAGGTTGCCCATCGCCGGCGTGGCGATCATGCCCGGTTCCACACCGTTGACCCGCACATTCAACGGCGCCAGCTCCAGCGCCGCATTGCGGATAAACCCGTTGACCCCGGCCTTGGACGCCGCGTAATGGCTGAGCCCCGGGTAACCGACGCGGTTGCCGGTCACCGAAGACGTGACCAGCACACAACCCCGGCCCTGTTCGCGAAACGCCGGCAAGGCCGCCTGGGTCAGCCAGAACAGCGCCGACAGGTTGACCGCCAAGGTCCGTTGCAGGATCTCTGGCGTAATGTCTTCAAACGCCGTCAGCGGAAAATACCCGGCGTTGTGCACCAGGATATCCAGTTGCGGCAGCCGCTGAACGCACTCAAGCACTGCCTGTGAATCGGCCAGGTCGACACCCACTGCGTCGACGCGACAGCCCAGGGCCGACAGCTCGACGGCCACGGCCTGGGCCTGGGCCAGCAACCGGTCGGCAATCACCACCCGCGCGCCACGCCTGGCAAACGCCTCGACGATGCCCCGGCCGATGCCTTGGGCACCGCCGGTCACCAGCACCACGTGCCCGCTGAAATCCAGGTCATTCATCGGCATTCTCCAAGTGAGCAAAGGCCAATGTGGGCACATCGACAATGCTGGAACCACCGTCTGCCACCAACGTCGCCCCGGTGATGATCGACGCATCACGCGAGGCCAGGAAGCGGCACACCTTGGCGATCTCGTCGGCACTGGCCGCCCGGCGCAGCGGTACATCGGCGCAGACCCGGGCATAGGCCTGCTGCAAGGTCTCGCCATAGGCGTCCATCAACGGCTGCATTTCCGCATCCGCCATGGGCGTGCGCACCCAGCCCGGGCACACTGCGTTCACCCGCACGCCGTGCGGCCCGTAGTCCCGGGCCAGGGAGCGATTGAGCCCGAGCAGCGCATGCTTGGCCGTGGTGTAGCCGCACACTTCGGGGCCCGCCGCCAACGAGGCGATAGAGCCGATCAGTACGATGTTGCCCGCGCTGTCCTGCAACAGCGGCAGGCAGGCACGGGCGCTGTAGAACGCACTGTCCAGATTGCTGCGCAGGGCGCCTTCCCAGGTGGACGGGCTGGTCTGGGTGGCGCTGCCCAGGCCATGGCCACCGGCACAGGCCAGCAGCACATCGAGACGCCCGTACCGTTTGCGGATCTGGTCGATAAACCCCTCCCACGTGACCGGGCAGGCCGCGTCGCCCACCAGGATCAGGCCGCGCGTGTCCCGCGCCACCTGTTCCAGCGGTTCACGGCGGCGGCCGATCAGCACCACCTGCGCGCCTTCTTCGGCATACAGCCGGGCACAGGCCGCGCCGATGCCCGTGCCGGCACCGGTGATCACCACCGTGCGCGGCTCAGTCACGGGGGTATTCCGTGCGGTTGAGCACCTGGCAATAGGAACTCACCGGGAAGTTCGACAGCGCATCGAACGACGCCCCGGCATAGCCGAAGATCTTGCCGTCGCTGCGGTGCTGCTGCAGGTCGATCAGCACCAGGCCGAGGGTGGGCACGATCTTCTCTTGCCACACGAACAGGTACAGCTGCTCGGCGATCTTGTAGTAATGGCAGCGGTCGGTGTCGCACAGGCCTTGCTCCACGCCCTTGAGGCATTGCCAGGCATAGAAGCGTTCGTTGAGGTAGATGTGCTCGTAGACCTCGCTGGGGCTGTAGCGATAACGGTTGCGTAGGCCTACCAGTTCGTCGGTGGGCGCGTGCAAGCAATGGCCGGCTTGCCAGGGGCGGTCGAGACTGCCGTGCAGGAAATCAACCTCCACTGACGTCAGGGGCTTGCCGGCGAGGGCGCGATGGTAGAGGCCTTCATGGGTGTCGGCCTGATCCGGCAGGCGCCCGATCACTGCGGTGAAGGAGGCGTTGGGCGTGTCCAGCACCAGGCTGATCGACCAACTGTGCCCGGCCTCGTGCTTGATGAAGTCCACCAGGTACAGGCCCGGACGGATCGAGGTGGCGCGGTATGGCGCGCTGCCTGTGGAATGCCCGTCAGCGGCATGCCAGGCCAGGCGGTCCTGCTCGAAGCGGTGTTCGATCTGCCAGCCATTGGCAAAGTGCAGGGTGAATGTCTGGCCCGCCAGGTCGGCGAGGTTAGGCAGGATGAACGCGCCTGGGGCGAAGCCGTCGGCCAGTGCCCCTACGGTGATCCAGTCAGAAGAAGCGGTCATGGCGGCGCCTCCCTTACACGACGGCGAAGTAGTGTTTGACGAAGCTCTCGCTGACCACGTCCCACAGCACGGGCGTGCCTTTGGTCACGAACCAGCTGTCACCGGCCTTGTAGCGGGTGGTCTGGCCGGTGGATTCGTCGGTGAGCAGCACTTCGCCGGTGACCAC
This sequence comes from Pseudomonas sp. P7548, assembly GCF_013386585.1. Taxonomy (GTDB): domain Bacteria; phylum Pseudomonadota; class Gammaproteobacteria; order Pseudomonadales; family Pseudomonadaceae; genus Aquipseudomonas. The sequence continues at coordinate 37,341 of NZ_JACARO010000051.1, forward strand.
GGTGGCTTGTTCGGCAAACGGATAGACCATGCGGAATTTGCCCCGGGTGGTGCCGAAATAGGCACTGCTGACCGGGTCGGTGGGCGCGCCGAAGGTCATCTTGCCGAAGGCACGCACCTCGCCTTCGAGGATCTCCGAGCCGAGGTCGGCCACGGTGCCCCAGGCGTCGAGTTCGCTGAGTTGGATATTGTGCTTGAGGGTCGTAAGGGTCATGGCAGTTGCTCCTGATGAATAATGTAGGAGCCCGGCTTGCCGGCGATGGCGTCCTAACGATCGCCATCGCCGGCAAGCCGGCTCCTACAGAGGGATAAAACGCCCAGGTGGGCGCGGGTTTAGCGGCGCCCGTTCCAGTAGCCGGAAAGCTGGTGCCAGGATTTGCCCGCCGTCAGCAACAGCGGACGAATCGCATCCTTGCCGAGGATGGTCGGGCGGTGGATCGAACTGACCAGGTCATAGCGCGCCGAGCCTTCGCTCATGCCTTCGGCCAGTACCTTGCAGATGATGTGGCTGGGGGTTACGCCAAAGCCCGAATAGCCCTGCACGAAAAACGCATTGCTGCGCCCCGGCAAGGTGCCGATCTGCGGGAACAGGTTGGGGCTGCACGCCATCGGCCCGCCCCAGGCCAGGTCGATTTTCACGTCCTTGAGGTAGGGGAAAATCTTCAGCATGAGCTGGCGGTTCCACGCCTTGAGGTCGCCGGGAATGTGTTCCACCAGCGGCGTGGCGGCGCCGAACAGCAGGCGGTTCTCGTTGGTGACGCGGTAGTAGTCGATCACCGGGCGGATATCGCTGTAGGCCCCGCGAATCGGGCTGATGCGCTGGATCAATTCTTCGGACAACGGCTCGGTCATCATCTGGAACGCGTAGGTATTGATGGTCGAGCGGTGCAGTTCCGGCTCCAGCTTGTTGAGGAAACTGTCACAGGCCCACAGCAGTTTGCTGGCGCGCACCGAACCCCGCCCGGTGCGCACGGTGATGCGTTCGCCGTAGCTGACTTCCAGGGCCGGGCTGTTCTCGAAGATCCGCACGCCATGCCCGGCCAGCGCGGTGGCTTCGCCCAGCAGCAGGTTCAGCGAATGCACATGGCCGCCGCCCATGTGCAGCAGGGCGCTGCTGTAGGCCTTGGAGCCGATGATCTGCTGCACGTCGGAGCCGCCGAGAAAGCGGATCTCGTGCTGGCTGTTGATCGACTTGAAGTCCTTCTCCCAGGCGCGCAGGGTTTTTTCCTGGCGGGCGTTGAAGCCCATGTAGCCGTAGCCGTGGCAGAAGTCCGCGTCGATGTTGTACTTGGCGATGCGGTTCTTGATGATGTCGGCGCCCAGGTCGCTGATCTCGAACACCTGGCGCAGGCCGTCTTCGCCGACGTCCTTCTTGATCTTCTCCAGGTCATGGCCGATGCCCGCCATGATCTGCCCGCCATTGCGACCGGTGCCGCCAAAGCCCAGGTAACGCGCTTCGAGCACCACGATGTTGGTGATGCCTTTTTCCGCGAGTTCCAGGGCCGTGTTGATGCCGGAGAAACCGCCGCCGATCACCACCACATCGGCGTCGACGTCCTGTTCCAGGGTGGGGAAGCTGAGGTTGTATTTCTTGGTGGCGGTGTAATACGTGGGGGTTTCGATGTTGATCATGGCGCAGCCTGAAAAAGTGAAGGAAGGCTCTAAAGCGGATGCCTCCATTAGGGGCCCTGGCGGGAGGGAAGTCTTGATCCTGCCTGCCCAGGCTTTTGATTCAGCGCGCCAGAGGCGCAGCGACAGACAAGTTATAGCGCGCTCGCGGGCAGGGAATGCTAGAGTTTCGTTAAATTATTAACTAAATACCCCGTGACCCTGATCCCTATGCCCAAACCTCGACAGTCCCTGACCCTGGCCTTGCTGCAAGCACGTGAGGCCGCGATGAGTTTTTTCCGCCCGTCCTTGAACGAACACGGCCTGACCGAACAGCAATGGCGCATCATCCGCATCCTTGAACAACACGGTGAGCTGGAGATTTACCAGTTGGCCGAACTGGCCTGCATCCTCAAGCCGAGCATGACCGGCGTGCTGGTACGCATGGAAACCGCCGGCATGGTGCACCGGCGCAAGGCCGAGCAAGACCAGCGCCGCGTGCTGGTGACCTTGGCCGACAAGGGCAAGGCGAGTTTTGAGTCCATGAGCCAATGCATGGAAGGCAACTACCAGCGTTTGCAGGATCAGTTGGGCGAAGCGAAGTTGCAGACCTTACTGGGCCTGCTGGATGACCTGAAAAACATCAACCTCAAGCGCTGAAGCAACACTACCCACCCCTGTAGGAGCCCGGCTTGCCGGCGATGGCGCCCTCAAGATCGCCATCGCCGGCAAGCCGGGCTCCTACAGGCGGTGATTCAGTACACGCTGCCTGCGTAGGTGGCCTCGGGAGTGCCCTTGAATTTCCCTGCCAGCGCCTGCAACCCGCGCATCAACACCGTGGTGTCCACACCCACTGCCACAAACGTCGCGCCCAACTCAATGTAGCGCCGCGCCAGGCTTTCATCGGCACTGAGGATCCCCGCCGCCTTGCCGGACTGCACGATGCGCCGAATGGCGCCCTCAATCGCCGCCTGCACTTCAGGGTGCGCTGGATTGCCTCGGTGCCCCAACGACGCACTCAAATCCGCCGGGCCGATGAACACGCCGTCCACGCCGTCCACGGCAGCAATCTCCTCCAGATTCGCCAGGCCTTCGCGGTTTTCGATCTGCACCAGCAGGCACATCTGTTCATCCGCCAGGTCGAGGTAACCCGGGATGCTGTTCCAGCGCGAAGCCCGCGCCAGGGCACTGCCCACCCCTCGAATCCCCTGGGGCGGATAATGCATGGCGCGCACCAGCTCGCGGGCCTGGGCAGCGCTTTCGACCATGGGCACCAGCAGGGTCTGGGCGCCGATGTCCAGCAGTTGCTTGATCAGCGCACTGTCGCCGATCACCGGGCGAATCAGCGCCTGGCTGGGGTAGGGCGCCACGGCCTGCAACTGGGCGAGCAGGCCTGGCAGCTGATTGGGCGCGTGTTCGCCGTCGATCAGCAGCCAGTCGAAACCGGCGTTGGCGGCCAACTCCGCGCAGTACGCATCAGCGAGGCCGAGCCACAGGCCTATCTGCACCTCACCGTTGTGCAGGCGTTGTTTGAAGCGGTTGATGGGCATGTCCATGGCAAACCTCCTGGGTTCAGACGAAGCGGCAGGCAATCGAGCCGAGCTGGTCGTAGTCGACGTGGAAGGTGTCGCCTGGGCGGGCTGCGACCGGGCGGGTGAAGGAACCGCCGAGAATCACCTGCCCGGGCAGCAGGGTCACGTCGTAGGGCGCCAGTTTGTTCGCCAGCCAGGCCACGCCCTTGGCCGGGTGGTTAAGCACCGCCGCCGACACCCCGGATTCCTCGATCACACCATTGCGGTACAGCACGGCCGGTACCTTGCGCAGGTCGATCTCGGTGGGTCGTACCGCACGGCCGCCCAGCACCACGCCTGCATTGGCGGCGTTGTCGGAAATGGTGTCGAACACCTTGCGCGTGGCGTGGGTGTGGGGGTCGATCTGCTGGATGCGCGCGTCGATGATCTCCAGTGCCGGGATCACCCACTCGGTGGCGTCGAGCACGTCAAACACGGTGCAGTTAGGGCCCTTGAGCGGTTTGCCGAGAATGAACGCCAGCTCCACTTCCACCCTTGGCACGATGAAGCGTTCGAAGGGAATGTCGCTGCCTTCGTCGAAGAACATGTCGTCGAGCAACGCGCCGTAATCCGGTTCGGTGATGTTCGACGACACTTGCATGGCTCGCGAGGTCAGGCCGATCTTGTGGCCCTTCAACGTGCGCCCGTCCTTGATCTTCTGCGCGACCCAGGCGCGCTGGATCGCGTAGGCGTCCTCGATCGTGATGCCGGGGTAGTCGAGGGAAAACTGGCGCACCTGTTCGCGGCTGCGTTCGGCGCGGTCCAGGTGGGCAGCGGCGGCGAGGATTTGCGGGGAGTCGAGCATGGCGACGGTCCTTAGTGTGGGTTGACGATGGCGGCGTGGGTGCGCAGCACCAGCAGGCCGCCGAGGGCGATAAACAGGGCGAGTACGTAGAGGGCCAGGCTGGCGCTCTGGGTGGCGTCGCGCATCCAGCCGATCAGGTAGGGCGCGAGGAACGCGGCGACGCTGCCGAACGAGCTGATCATGGCGATGCCGGCCGCCTGGGTGGTGTCCGATAGAAACGCCGGGGGCAGTTGCCAGAACATCGGCAATGCGGCGCTGGCGCCCATGCCGGCCACCACCAGCCCGGCCATCACCAGCAGTGGGTTGTGCGGTGCCAGGCCGGCCACGGCGATGCCGACGGCGGCCATCAGCAACGGCACGCACAGGTGCCAGCGACGTTCACGATGGCGGTCGGACGAACGCCCGCAACCGATCATGAAGAAACACCCGGCCAGGTACGGCACCGCGCTGAGCAGGCCCACCTGGCTGTCGCGGCCGATGCCGGCGCCGTGGATCAGCGTGGGCATCCAGAACGCCAGGGTGTTCACCGCCAGCATCACCGCGAAATACACCGCCACCAGCAGCCACACCTGGGGGTCGCGCAGGATGCCGCCGAACGAGGTGATGGTCTTGCGCTGTTCTTCGCTGCACAGTTGGGTACTCAGTTGCCGCTTTTGCTCGGCGGTCAGCCAGTGCACCGAATCGAAACTGTCCGGCAACCCCTTGAGCACCACCAGCCCCAGCAACACCACTGGCAGGCCTTCGATCAGGAACATCCACTGCCAGCCGCGCAGCCCGCCAACCTCATGGAAGTGTTCGAGGATCGCCCCGGACAACGGCCCGCCCAGCACGCCGGCCATGGGCACGGCGATGGCGAACAAGGCGGTGACCTGGGCGCGGCGACGAGCCGGGTACCAGCGGTTGAGGTACACCAGGATCCCCGGGAAAAACCCGGCCTCGGCCACCCCCAGCAAAAAGCGCAGCACATAGAAACCCCGGGCGCTCTCCACCCACAGCATGCCGGTGGACAACAGGCCCCACACCATCATCAGGCTAGCGACCCAGCGCCGGGGCCCGACGCGGTCCAGCGCCAGGTTGCTGGGCACGCCGAACAGTGCGTAGGCGATGAAGAACAGGCCGGCGCCAAAGCCGTAGACCGTGTCGCTGAAGTGCAGGTCGCTGCTCATCTGCATCTTGGCGAAGCCGATGTTGATGCGGTCCAGGTGGGCGAACAGGTAGCACACCAGCAACAGGGGCATCAGGCGCCAGGTGACTAAACGATGGGTGCGGTCGTGCTCGGCCAGCACGCGGCTGGCCGTGGTGTGGGCTGTGCTCATGATGTTGTACTTTTTGTCTGAGAGGCCGTGGATATAAATCCCTGTAGGGGCTGGCTTGTTGTGGCGAGCAAGCTTGCTTGCGCTGGGGGGCGAAGCGCCCCCAAAAAGCCGGCTCCAGCTGCGCTGTCGAACGGGACGATTCGACAAGCGTCCTCGCCACAACAAGCCAGTTCCTACAAGGGGGTGTGTTGGCTCAGGAAGGCGTGCACATTGTTCTGCTTGAAGTTGAGCTGCGGGTGCAGCTCGACCATCTCGAACGACAGCGCGAGTAAGCGTTGCGCCTGGAGTTCAGCGAAGTGCGTGGTGATCACCGCGAACACCGCCTCGGCCACCGCCTGGCGCGTGGGCAGGTCGCGGCCGTGGCCGACCTTGAGGGTCATGTGCACGAAGGCGTAGTCATGCTGACCGTCGGCCATGCGCCAGGTGTCCAGGCGCACGCCACGGCTGCGGATGCCGCCCAGGGGGAACACGCCACTGTCCCCCAGCACGCGGTGGACCTTGTCAAACAGGCCGGGCAGGTCGGCCTGTGGTTCGATGTTGTCGGTGTACTCGGCGATAAAGTGCGGCATGGGTTTCTCCCAGGGTTACAGCGGGAAAATCGCGTTGATCTGGCCGGTGCCCGAGCTGCCGAACGGCGGCGTGATGATCTCGGCCGGCTTGGCGTAATCCGGCCCGCCGAGCAGCCCCAGAAGCATGGCGGTGTCGTGCATCTTGCCCTCGCCGAAGCAGTGCTCGGCGTAGTCGGGCAGCATGGCGCAGAACTCTTTGAAGCGGCCTTGCTTCCACATTTCCACCACGTGCAGGTCCACCTGCTTGTCGAATTCGCGGGTCCAGTTATGGATGTTCGCTTCGGCCTGGCGGTCGTCCGAGAAACGGTGGGACAAGGAACCGGAAGCCAGCACCAGCACCTTGCGATCACTCTTCTCGATGGCCCGGCGCACGGCGGCGCCAAACGCAAAGCTGTCTTCCAGGCGATGCCAGGCGCACCAGGCGGCGATGGAGATGACCTTGAATTTTTCATCTTCCGGCACGCCCATGTGCATGTAGCGCATGGGCACCAGGGTGCCGTATTCCAGCTCCAGGCTCGGGATGTTGTGGGCCATGCTGCGCACGCCGGCTTCGTTGGCTTCGGCGGCGATCAACTCGCCCAGCTCGGGGCAGCCGGGGTAGGCGTACTCCATGTTCTTGATGAAGTGCGGCAGCTCGTTGCTGGTGTAGGTGCCCTGGAACTGCGCGCCGCAGTTGACGTGGTAACCGCTGTTGACCAGCCAGTGCACGTCGAACACCACGGCGGTGTCGGCGCCCAGCTCACGGGCACGCCGGCCGATCTCCTTGTGCCCGGCAATCGCCGCTTCGCGACAGCCGTGATGCTTGCCGGGCAGTTCCGACAGGTACATCGACGGTACGTGGCAGATCTTCGCCGCCAGGACCACTTCGCCCATGATGATTCTCCTGAATAATTATTCTTGTGATGGTAATGAGATCCTTGTGGGAGCCGGGTTATACCCCCCACCGCGGGATGTGATGGCTGCCCATGGAAATGCACACGTTCTTGATCTCGGCAAACACTTCGAAGCTGTATTGCCCACCCTCACGGCCGGTGCCGGAGCCCTTGACCCCACCAAACGGCTGGCGCAGGTCGCGCACGTTCTGGCTGTTGATAAATACCATGCCGGCTTCGATTCCGCGCGCCAGGCGGTGGGCCTTGCCGATGTCCTGGGTCCAGATGTAGGAGGCCAGGCCGTATTCGGTGTCGTTGGCCAGTTGCAAGGCTTCGGCCTCGTCCTTGAACGGGATCAGGCACACCACTGGGCCGAAGATTTCTTCCTGGGCGATGCGCATCTTGTTGTTCACGTCGGCAAATACGGTCGGCTGGATGAACTGGCCACGGCTCAGATGCGCCGGCAGGTTGGCCGGGCGCTCCAGGCCACCGGCGAGCAGGGTGGCGCCTTCTTCGAGGCCGATCTTGATGTAGCCGGTGACCTTGTCGTAATGCGCCTGGGTGATCATCGAGCCGACCTGGGTGTTCGGGTCTTGCGGGTCGCCGACGATCAAGCGTTTGGCGCGGGCGGCAAATTCGGCGACGAACTGCGGGTAGACGCTTTCCTGGATGAAAATGCGGCTGCCGGCGGTGCAGCGCTCGCCATTCAAGGAGAAGATGGTGAACAGTGCCGCGTCGAGGGCGCGTTCCAGGTCGGCGTCTTCGAAGATCAGCACCGGCGACTTGCCGCCCAGTTCCATGGAGTACTTCTTCAAGCCGGCGGTCTGCATGATCTTCTTGCCGGTGGCGGTGCCGCCGGTAAAGGAAATCGCCCGCACGTCGGGGTGACGCACCAGCGCATCACCGGCCGTGGCGCCGTAGCCCTGGATCACGTTGAGCACGCCGTTGGGAATCCCGGCTTCCACCGCCAGGCGCCCCAGTTCGTTGGCAGTCAGTGGTGACAGTTCCGACATCTTCAACACCGCCGTGTTGCCCAGGGCCAGGCATGGCGCGGTCTTCCAGGTGGCGGTCATGAACGGCACGTTCCACGGCGATACCAACCCGCACACGCCTACCGGTTGGTAGAGGGTGTAGTTGAGCATCTGGTCATCCACCGGGTAGCTGTGGCCGTCCATGCGTGTGCAGACTTCGGCGAAGAAATCGAAGTTGTGCGAAGCACGGGGGATCAGCACGTTCCTGGTCTGGTGGATCGGCAGGCCGGTGTCGAGGGTTTCCAGTTCGGCCAGGTGTGGCACGTTCTGCTCGATCAGTTCACCGAGCTTGCGCATCAGGCGTGCGCGTTCCTTGGCCGGGGTGTTGGCCCACTTGGGGAACGCATTCTTGGCGGCGGCGACCGCTTGGGCGACTTCTTCTGCGCCGCCGCTGGCTACCTCACCAATGGCTTCGCCGGTGGCCGGGTTGTAGTTGATGAATACGTCTTTGCTCTCGACCTCGCGGCCGTTGATCCAGTGTTTGATCATGTCGCTCACGCCTCTTTCCGGGCGGAGAAAAAGTCCGCCTCGCTGACAATTCGGTTGACCAGGCGGCCCACGCCTTCGACTTCCACCACCACTTCATCGCCGGGCACCACATCGGCCAGGCCTTCGGGGGTGCCGGTGGCGATCATGTCGCCGGGTTGCAGGGTCATGAAGCTCGACAGGTATTCGATGAGGTAGGGGATATCGAAAATCATGTCGCGGGTGCTGCCCTCCTGGCGCAGCTCACCGTTGATCCAGGTGCGCAGGGTCAGGTTGCTCGCATCGGGCACATCCGCCACGTCGACGATCCACGGGCCGACCGGGGTGGTGGCGTCGCGGTTTTTCACGCGCAGGTTGGGGCGGTAGTAGTTTTCCAGGTAGTCGCGGATCGCGTAGTCGTTGCACACGGTGTAGCCGGCCAGGTAGTCCAGGGCGTCGGCACGCTTGACGTTGCGCGCGGCCTTGCCGATGACCGCCACCAGCTCGCACTCGTAGTGCATGTAGGCAACGTTGTCCGGGCGCCAGGTGACCTGGCGGTGGCCGGTGTAGGTGCCGACGGACTTGATGAAGACCAGCGGTTCTGTCGGTGGGGTGAAGGCCAGTTCGGCGGCGTGGTCGGCGTAGTTCAAGCCCAGGGCGAACATGCTGCCGGTGGCCGGTGGTAGCCACTCGACCTGGTCCTCGGCGAGCAGGCGCGCGTCGCTCAGGCGCACGGCGTTGTCGGCCTCGACCGTCACGGCATGGATTTCATGTTCATAGCGGATGCGGGCGTGTTTCATGCTGGGGTCTCCGCCTGGATCTGGTTGGTCAGGCGACCTACGCCGCTGATCTCGACGTCAACCCTGTCGCCCGGCACTACATCCACGCGGCCTTCGGGCGTGCCGGTGATCAGCACGTCGCCAGGGTGCAGGGTCATGAACTCGCTGATTTCGGCGATCAACTGCGGGATGTCTCGCACCCAATTCGCGGTGGAGTTTTCCTGGCGCAGTTCACCGTTGACCCACAGTTTCAGGCTCAACTGATTGGCGTTTGCCACCTGATCACGTGGAACCAGTTGCGGCCCCAACGCGCAGAACCCATCGCGGCATTTGGCTTTGACGGCAGGGCGGTAGTAGCTGTCTTCCGGCAGGCTGAACTCGTTGACCACCACATAGCCGGCCACATGGGCCATGGCATTTTCCAGGCTGACACGGCTGGCGCGTTCGCCGATCACCACACCCAGCGCCGGGCCGGGTTGCAGGCGCTCGCCCTGGGGTTGCAACACCACGCCAGCGTGTTCGTTGCGGGTATTCGGGGTCTTGATAAACAGCACCGGCTGGGTGGGCGGCTTCTGGTAGGGCGCCTGCTGGAAGGCGGCGAGATGCTGGTCCAGCAGGCCCTGGTAGTTCAGCGCAACGCCGAACAGGGTGCCGCTGGCAACATCATGCAGGGTACGGCTCATGCGTTTCTCCTGGCGGTGGCGACTGCTGCATAGGCAGTTCGTTAATGTGTTAACGTTATAATTAATATGTTAACAACCGTCAAGCATGGCAAAATCCAGGCGCACTCCAATAACAACAAGGGGGCAGCGTGCAGCCTATTCCCAACATCAACATCGGGCAGGTCTACGACCAGCGTTACAGCGACGCCGAGGTGCATTACGACAAGCTCGGCAACCTGGCGGGTTTTTTCGGGCGCAACATGCCCGTGCACCGGCATGACCGGTTTTTCCAGGTGCATTACGTGAAGAGTGGCGCGGTGCGGGTGTATCTGGATGACCGCCAGTACGTGGAATCGGGGCCGATGTTTTTTCTCACGCCGCCCACCGTGCCCCACGCCTTCGTCACCGAAGCGGACGCCGACGGCCATGTGCTGACGGTGCGCCAGCAATTGGTGTGGGCCTTGATCGACGCCGACCCCAGCCTGGCCTCCGGCGCCGCTTGTGTGGCGTTGACCGCCGGCGACCAGGGGCTGGATGCGCTGTTCGAAGACTTGAACGACGAGATCAACGCCCAGCGGCCCGGGCGCGCCGCCGCGCTGGACAGCCTCACGCGGCTGATCATGCTTCGCCTGCTGCGCCTGTGCGCCCATTCCTTGCCGTCACGCCCGACGCGGCACGAAGACCTGCGCATCTTTCATCGCTTCAACGAACTGATCGAGGCCCATTACCTGGAGCACTGGCCGCTGGCGCGCTACGCCGAGGGGATCGGCGTGACCGAGGCGCGCCTCAATGAGGTCTGCCGACGCCTGGCCGACCTGCCGTCCAAGCGCTTGATCCTGGAACGGGTGATGCAGGAAGCCAAGCGCCTGCTGCTGTTTACCGGCAGCTCGGCCAACGAAATCTGCTACCAGCTGGGGTTCAAGGACCCGGCCTATTTCAGCCGGTTTTTCCTTCGTTATGCGCAGGTGACGCCGGGGGAGTATCGGCTGCGGCAGTCGGGTTTGCGCTGACATCCCAGGCGCCGCCCAGCGCCGTGTACAGGTTCACCTCCGCCACCAGCTGCGCCAGCCGGTCGACGATCAGCGCCTGCTGGGAGGCGAACAGCGACCGCTGCGCATCGAGGAACGTCAGGTTGCTGTCGACGCCGCTGCGGTAGCGGTGCTGCGCCAGGTCGTAGTAGGCCTGGTTGGCGGCGACGAAATCACGTTGCGCGGCCAACTGGTCGTTGAAGGTCTGGCGCGCAGCGAGGCCGTCGGCGACTTCCTGGAAGGCGGTCTGGATGGACTTTTCGTACTGCGCCACGCCGATGTCTTTTTGCAGCTTCGCGTAGTCGAGGCTGGCGCGCAGGCTGCCGGCGTTGAAGATCGGCAGGTTGATCTGCGGCTGGAATGTCCAGGTGCCCGCACCGCCCTTGAACAGCCCCGACAGTTCGTTGCTGGTGCTGCCGGCGTTGGCGGTCAGGCTGATCGACGGGAAGAATGCTGCCCGGGCGGCGCCGATGTTCGCGTTGGCCGCCTGCAGCTGGTATTCGGCTTGCAGGATGTCCGGGCGCCGTCGCAGCAGGTCCGACGGCAGGCCGGCCGGCACGCGTGCCACCAGGTCGTCGGCCAGCGGGCGTGACGGCAGGCGCTCATCCACCGGGCCGCCAACCAGCAGCGTGAGGCTGTTGAGGTCCTGGGCCACTTGGCGTTCATAACGGGCCACGCTGGCACGGGTGCTCTCGACCGCGGTGCGGGCTTGCACTGCATCCAGCGCCGAGGCTTTGCCGGCGCTTTTGCTGCGGCGGGTCAGCTGCCAGCTGTGATCGTTGGCGACCAGCGTCTGCTGGGCCAGGGCCAGCAGTTCCTGATCAGCGCGCCAGGTCAGGTAGGCATTGGCGACGTTGGCCACCAGGCTCAATTGTGCACTGCGGCGTGCCTCTTCGGTGCCCAGGTAGGTGAGCATCGCCTGTTCACTGAGGCTGCGCACGCGGCCGAACAGGTCCAGCTCATACGCGCTGATGCCCAGGGTGGCGGAATAGTTGGAAGTGATCGCGGGCTTGCCGGTACCGGTGACGTCGCCCGGCAGCCGCTGGCGTTTGCCGGCCCCCGTGGCAGACACCGCCGGGAACAGGTCCGCACGCTGGATGCGGTATTGCGCCTGGAAGGCCTCCACATTCAGCGCTGCCACCCGCAGGTCGCGGTTATTGGCCAATGCGTCGCCGATCAACTGCTGCAGGGCCGGGTCGTGGAACAGTTGTCGCCAGTCCGGCGTGATTGCCACGGTGCCAGCCTGCGCCAGGCGGTAAATGCCATTCTGCGGGAACTGTGCCGGCACCGGCGCCTCGGGGCGCTGGTACTCGGGGATCAACGAACAGCCGCCAAGCATCCAGGCCAGGCCAACGCCGGTAAGGGTCAGTCTGTTCATCAGGCGCCCACCATCCATTTGGCCAGGCCATGGCGGCCGCTCACGCCCAACTTGGCGGCGGCGCGCTTGAGGTAGGTCTCGATCGAGCTGTTTTTCACGCTGAGTTTTTCCGCCATTTGCGGCACGGTGCCGCCGGTCAGCAAGCCCAGGCACACTTCCTGCTCCCGGGCCGACAGGGTGATGTCGCTGAGGGACAAGCGTTTGTAGAACTCACGTTGCAACTGTGACTGTTCCAGCAAGCGGTGCGCAGGTTCAGTGGAGGCGGGCGGCGCCTGACGCAGGATCTGTGCGTGGCGCTCCATCAACGGCAACAGCGTCTCCGACAGGCTCTTGAGAAACGACAGTTCCGCCAGGGAAAATCCGCGCTGGCCCGGCAAACGGTACAGCGAAATCACACAGCGCCGGTTGCCCTGGCGTGACACCAGGTTGCACTGGTGCGACGTGCCGCGCAGGTGCGTGCTCTTGGCCTTGGCCTTCATCTGGATCAGCAGCGGGTCCTGCATGCCGAGCATTTCCCGCAGCAGCGGGTGGTCGTTGAGCGAATGCAGTGTCTGGGACGTCGGCAGGTCCTTGTTCAGGCCCGCACTGCCCAGCAGCTTGATGTCGAGCGCGCTGTCGCGAGGTTCGTCGAGGGTCCATTCACTCAAGTCCACCAGGTGAATCGGCACCCATTTGTCCACGAGGTGCAGCATCTTGCTGGCAAATTCCTCGTGGCCGCTGGTGGAAATCAACTCGCCCATTTCGGCGTAGAAATGCGGGCTTTCCGTGTTGTTGATGCTGCGCGTCAAACTCATAGCCATCTCATCCTTGAAGTCGTACACCGTCAACGGACTCCCTGGGCCTCTGCGGGGTCGATCCGTTCCTCATGAACGTGAGTCGGCGCTCGAGATGTCATTTAGCCAGGGGATTTGTCCTACGTATGTAGCGGGAACGTGGGACACAAGCTGCCATAAAAACATCGTCATTAATTCGACGTTTCTGACGGCCTATTCCGCCGAAGAAATTTCACTCGGGGTATTTAGAGTTTTTTAACTATATGAAAAATAAAGTAAAAAATTATATGTGGGGCAAATTTGGTAAAGGTGACATCGGCCAGATATAGCCAATTTCCTACACTCATTTAATCGATTCAGCAGTGAACCATCAGCAGGCCCCGTTTCCATCCGTTTGGGTGTCCGGGTTTCGGGTGACAGACAGTCCCCCACCCCTATGCTCAAATCCGGCAATTTCGGCCTCCCTGCGCGGCCAGTGCCTGCCCCCCATGAGAAGGATCTTATGAAGCATTTCCCCAGCCTGCCGGCCAGCTTCCCCCTCACCGCTGCGCAACAGGACATCTGGCTCGACCAACTGCGTGCAGGCGACTCACCGCTGTACAACATCGGCGGTTATGTCGATTTCGCCGGCGCGGTGGTGCCTGATCGGATTCAGCGCGCCATCGAGCAGTTGGTCGCCAAGCACGACGCCTTGCGTACCCAATTGCACAGCGATGCCGATGGCCTGCCCCGGCAAACCTTCGTCAGCGAATTGCCGGTCGAAGTGGCCCTGCATGATTTTTCCGCGCTGCCCGACCCGTCGGCCGCCGCCCAGGCCTTGATGCAGGCGCATATGGCCCGGCCGTATACCATGGAGGGAGAGCCGCTGTTCCGGTTTTTCCTGGTCAAGCTCGACGACAACCACTATCGCCTGGGCACGCAAGCTCACCACCTGATCCTCGACGGCTGGGGCTTCGGCCAAATGCTGCAATCCCTGGCCCGCTTGTACACCGACCTGGAGCACGGGCGGCAACCCGAGCCGCTGGCGCCGTCCTATGTCGACTTTATCGAGGCCGACCAGCGTTACCATCAGTCGCCACGCTACGCCCGTGACCGTGCCTATTGGCTGGGCAAGTACCAGGCGCTGCCGGAGCCGTTGCTCACACCCCGGCACAGCGCGCAAACCGCCAGTAATACCCTCGTGCAAGCGTTTCCCGTGGCCTTGCTCGACCGCATGGAGCACGTGGCCAACCGTTACCAGGCGTCGGCGTTCCATGTGCTGCTGGCGGCGATGTACGTGTATTTCACCCGTACTCACCAGCGCGATGAGTGGGCAGTGGGGTTGCCAATCCTCAATCGCTCCAACGCACGGTTCCGTTCCACCGTCGGGTTGTTCACCCAGGTCAGTGCGGTGCGTTTTCAGTTCAGCGAAGCGCTGCCGTTCAGCGCCCTGGTGCGCGGTGTGCGTGACCAGCTCAAGCAGGACTTCCGCCACCAGCGCTTCCCCTTGAGCGAGATGAACCGCGAACTGGGCCTGCGCCGTGCGGATCGCGGCCAGTTGTTCGACCTGTCGGTTTCGTTCGAGCAGGACGACCATGATCTGCGCTACGGCCAGGTCCAGGCGCGGGCGGTCAAGGTGTCCAACCTGCATGAGCCGCTGCCCCTCGCCATCCACTTGCGCAGCAACCGCTACCAGGACACTGCGTGCCTGCATTGCGTTTACAACGAAGCCTATTTGCAGCACGACGAAGTCCAGGCACTGGCGCAACGCTTTACCTGGTTGCTGGAACAGGGACTGGAAGACACCGGGTTGAAAGTCGGCGAATTCTCCCTCGTGACGCCTGCTGAACAGGCGCTGCTGCAACGGTGGAACGCCACCGCCCAACCCAACAGTGAACCCCAGACCCTGCACGGGCGTATCGAGGCCCAGGCGGCCCGTACACCGGAGGCCATCGCGGCGATTTACCAGGGCCGGAACCTGACCTACGCCCAGCTCAATCAACAAGCCAATGCGTTGGCCCATCGCCTGCTGGAACACGGCGTGAAACCGGATGACCGCGTGGTGATCCTGGCCCGGCGCAGCCTGGAAACCCTGGTGGGGTTGCTGGCGATTCTCAAGTCCGGCGCCTGCTATGTGCCGGTGGACCCGGCGCATCCGGCCGAGCGCCTGAATTACCTGGTGCAAGACAGTGCCCCGGTGGTGGTGCTGACCCAGCACGACCTGCTGCACCGGCTGCCGGCATCGAACGTGCCGGTGATCGAACTGGACCGCCCGACCTTCCACCTGGGCAGCAACCCCCGGGTGGCCGTCACCTCGTCCAACCTGGCCTATGTGATCTACACCTCGGGCTCCACGGGCTTGCCCAAGGGCGTGATGGTCGAGCACCACACCGTGTCGAACCTGGTGGACTGGCACTGCCAGGCGTTCCACCTGCACGCCGGCAGCCACACCGCCAGCGTCGCCGGGTTCGGCTTTGACGCGATGGCTTGGGAAGTCTGGCCGGCGCTGTGCGTGGGCGCGACGTTGCACCTGCCACCCGCCCACGAGGGCGCAGAAGACATCGACGCGCTACTGAGCTGGTGGCAAGCGCAGCCGCTGCACGTGTGCTTCCTGCCCACGCCCGTGGCCGAGTACGCCTTCAGCCAGCGCCTGGAACACCCGACCCTGCACACGTTGCTGATCGGCGGTGATCGCCTGCGTGCGTTCACTCGGGCGCAGACGTTTGATGTGATCAACAACTATGGGCCCACCGAGGCCACGGTGGTCGCGACGTCGGGCCGCGTGGACATCGGCCGGCCGTTGCACATTGGCGGGCCGATCGCCAATGCCCGGGTGTACCTGCTCGACGAGCAACAGCGCCCGGTGCCGCTCGGCGCGGCGGGGGAACTCTACGTAGGCGGCAAGGGGGTGGCGCGGGGTTACCTGAACCGCCCCGAACTCAGCGCCGAGCGCTTCCTCGACGACCCCTTCAACGAGGGCCGCATGTACCGCACCGGCGACCTGGCGCGCTGGCTGCCCGACGGCAACCTCGACTACCTGGGGCGCAACGATGACCAGGTGAAAATCCGTGGGGTGCGAATCGAGCTGGGCGAAATCGAATCGGCCCTGACGACCCATCTCCAGGTCCAGGAAGCCGTGGTGCAGTACCGCGACGGTCAACTGCTGGCCTGGTTCGTCCCGCGTGAACCGGTGGCCATCGAAGCCCTGCGAGCTCATTTGCAGGGCACGTTGCCGGACTACATGCTGCCGGCGGCCTACATGGCACTCGATACGCTGCCGCTGACCGCCAACGGCAAGCTCGACCGCAAGGCCCTGCCGGCGCCGACCCAGGAGGCCTTCGTCACCCGCCGCTATGAAGCGCCGCTCCCCGGCGTGGAAACCCTGCTGGCAGAGATCTGGGCCGAGCTGTTGCAGGTGCAGCAGATCGGTCGTCATGACCATTTCTTCGAGCTGGGCGGGCATTCGTTGCTGGCGGTGCAACTGGTGCAGCGCATGCGCCAGGTGGGGTTGCGCGCCGATGTGCAGGTGCTGTTCGGCCAGCCGACCCTGGCGGCGTTGGCGGCGGCGAGTGCGGCCGGCGACGTGGAAGTGGACGAACTGGCCGGCCCGGACCCTGCCAGCCTGGCGCGCATTGTCGCGAGCATTCCCGGTGGTGCGGAAAACATACAAGACATCTACCCACTGGCCCCGTTGCAGGAAGGCTTGCTCTACCACCACATCACCGATGAACACGACCCGTATCAGCAGCAGGCCCTGTTCAGCTTTGCCCGTCGCGACCAGTTGGAGGCTTTTGCGCAAGCCCTGCAACAGGTGATCAACCGCCACGATATCCTGCGCACCAGCCTGGTCTGGGACGCGCTCGAACAACCGATGCAAGTGGTGTGGCGCACCGCGCAGTTGCGTGTCGAACCCATGGGCGAACACCCTGCGCCGCTGGACCTGCGCCAGGCGCCGCTGATGGCCCTGGACTACGCCGAAGAACCCCACGCGCAACGCTGGGTCGCGCGGCTGCGCTTCCACCATTTGGTCAATGACGCCACGTCCACCGCGATCCTGATGCAGGAAATCCGTGCCCACTTGCTGGGCCAGCAGGCGCAGCTGCCGGCGCCGGTGCCGTATCGCAACGTGGTGGTGCAGGCCCGCTCACCGGCCCGGCAAGCAGCGCACGAGGGGTTTTTCCGCGAGCAGCTGGGGGGCGTGGACGAGCCGACCCTGGCGTTTGGCTTGCAGGAGCGCCAGGCGGATCGGGCACAGACCGAAGAGGCTGAACACCCATTGAGCGATCAGCTCAATCAGCGCTTGCGCAGCCAGGCGCGTGGCCTGGGGGTCAGCGTCGCCAGCCTGTTCCACCTGGCCTGGGCCCAAGTACTCGGCCGGGTCAGCAGTCGTGACGACGTGGTGTTCGGCACCGTGTTGCTCGGCCGCTTGCAGGCGGGTGAGGGCGCCGATCGCGCCCTGGGCATGTTCATCAACACCTTGCCCTTGCGCTTGCGGTTGGCCGGCCAGAGCGTGGTCGATGCACTGCGCGACACCCACGCGCGGCTCAGCGCGTTGCTGGTCCACGAGCAGGCGTCCCTGGCCCTGGCCCAGCGTTGCAGCAGCGCCTCGCCGCTGTTCAACAGCCTGCTCAACTACCGCCACACTGATGCCGAGCGCGACTTGACCCTGGTGCCGGGCATCGCCTTGATCAGCAGCGAAGACATCCTCAGCTACCCGCTGATGCTCACTGTGGATGACACCGCCAGTGGCTTCCTGATCAAGGCCAAGGCCCCGCGCAAGGTGGGGGCCGAGCGCCTGCTGGACTACCTGGAAACCGTGCTGATCCACCTGGCAGACGCGCTGGAGCAAGCGCCGCAAACGCCATTGCGCGAGGTGCCGGTGTTGCCCGCCGGTGAACTGAACACCCTGCTGCTGGACTTCAACGCCACCGAGACCGACTACCCCGACACCCTCACCGTGCAAGCGCTGTTCGAAGCCCATGCGCGGCATACTCCCCACGCCATTGCCGTGCAGGCCGGCGAGCGGCAGCTCACTTATCGCGAACTCAACGAGCACGCGAACCGGCTCGCCTTCTACCTGCGCGAGCGCGGTGTGCAGCCGGACGCGCGGGTGGCGCTGTGCGTCGAACGCGGGCTGGACCTGGTGGTGGGCTTGCTGGCCATTCTCAAGGCGGGCGGCGCCTATGTGCCGCTTGACCCGGGCTACCCCCGCGAGCGGCTCGCCTACATGCTGCAAGACAGCCAGCCGGTGGCGCTGCTGGTGCACGCGGCGACCCGTGACCTTACGGGTGACGTATCGATTCCGGTCATCGACTTCGACCACTGCGCCTGGAGCCAGGCGCCCAGCGGCAACCCGTTGGTGCCGGGCCTGAGCGTCGCCAACCTGGCATACGTGATGTACACCTCCGGCTCCACCGGCACGCCCAAGGGCGTGATGATCGAGCATCGCGGCCTGGGCAACCTGATGCACTGGGGCTCCCGGCTGTGCCCGAACGCTGAAGGCGGGGCGTTGTTGCAGCGTGCGCCGTTCAGCTTCGACGGTTCGGTGTGGGAGCTGTTCTGGCCGCTCACCAACGGCATGCGCCTGGTGCTGGCGCGGCCCGACGGCCACCGCGAACCGGCTTACCTGGCGCAGGTGATTCGCGAGCAGCAGATCACGGTGATCAAGTTTGTGCCGGCGATGTTGCAGCAGTTCCTTGAGTTGGAAGAGTCTGCCTTGTGCACCAGCCTCACTGACGTGCTGTGTGGCGGTGGCGAACTCACCGAAGCCCTTGCCCGGGGCGTGCAGGCCCGCTTGCCCAACGTGCGTTTGCATAACGTCTACGGCCCGACCGAAGCCACGGTGGACAGCAGCGCCTGGACGCTGGAGCCCGGCGCGCCGGTGCCGGCGTTGCAGTTACCGATTGGCCGGGCGATAGACAACACGCGCCTGTATGTGCTCGATGAGCACGATGCGCCAGTGCCGATGGGTGTCAGCGGCCAACTGCACATTGGTGGGGTAGGGGTTGCCCGTGGTTACCTGGGGTTGGTGCAACTGACGGCCGAGCGCTTTATCGACAGCCCGTTTGTCGAGGGTGATCGCCTGTATCGCACCGGCGACCTGGTGCGTTATCTGCCGGATGGCAACCTCGAATTCCTTGGGCGCAATGACTTCCAGGTGAAGTTGCGCGGGGTGCGCCTGGAGCTGGGGGAAATCGAGTCACGGTTGGCGGCGCACCCGGCGTTGCGCGAAGTGGCGGTGTTGATCCGGGACGAGCGCCTGGTGGCGTATTTCACCGTGCGAGGGGAAGCGCCGACGTTGGAGGCGTTGCGCACACATGTGCTGGCGCAGTTGCCCGAGTACATGGTGCCGGCGGCGTTTGTGCAGTTGGAGGCGCTGCCACTGAATCCGGCGGGCAAGCTGGACCGCAAGGCCCTGCCGGAGCCGGGGTTGGAGTCGGTGCTCAGTCGGGCTTATGAAGCGCCGGTTGGCGAGGTGGAAACCTTGATGGCGGGCATCTGGGCCGATGTCCTGAAGCTGGAGCGGGTGGGGCGGCATGACCACTTCTTCGAGTTGGGTGGGCATTCGTTGCTGGCGGTGAACTTGGTGGCCCGCTTGCGCAAGGCGGGGTTGGAGGTGGATGCGCGCACGTTGTTCAGCCAGCCGACGTTGGCGCAATTGGCGGCTTGCACGGTGGCCCAGGTGCAGCGGGTGGAAGTGCCTGAGACTGCCATTCCGCAGCTCAATCGCCGGCGTCGTATCTAAGGCCTGGCACAAACTGTAGGAGCCGAACGCACACTGTGGGAGCTGGCTTGCCTGCGATGGCGGTTTGTTCGTGTACATATCCATTGCTGCGGTAACGGCTACTTAGGGTTCCGCTCTTACAGCGGGTCACTTTTTGAAGAGCGCAAAAAGTAACCAAAAACGCTTCGCCCCACCACTCGGCACCTCGCCTAGG
>NZ_JACARO010000051.1:57139-89992 GCF_013386585.1 Pseudomonas sp. P7548
GCGTGGTTGACGGGGCGCCTCAGATCAAAATCAAAAGCGACTCGCTACGCATCGTGGATGCGGTTGTTGTCCTCTCTAGGCGCTGGCTTGCCGGCGATGGCGCTCGACCAGACGGCAACGCTCAGGTGGTAAGGTTGCGCAGCAACGGCAACACCTCCGCCCCCACATGTATCGCTTCTTCCAAATGTGGAAATCCCGACAGGATAAAACTGTCCACTCCCAACTGGTGATACTCCTCGATCCGCTCAGCCACTCGGGCATAACTGCCCACCAGCGCGGTACCCGCACCGCCACGGACCAAACCCACACCGGCCCACAGGTTGGCCGACACTTCCAGCTCCCGGGCGCCACGGCCACGGCCTTGCATCAGCTGGGTCTGGCGGTTCTGGCCTACCGATTCGTAAGCCGCCATCTGCCGCTGTGCCTGATCGATGGCGTCCTTGGGGATTTCTTGCAGCAGGCGTTCTACGTGGGCCCACGCGGCGTCATCGGTGGGGGCGGCGAATACGTGCAGGCGCAGGCCGAAGCGCAAGGTGCGGCCCTGGGCGGCCGCCAGGTCGCGCATGCGGTGGATGCGCTCGGCGATCATCGCCGGTGGTTCGCACCACATCAGGTAGGTTTGCCCATGGGCCGCGCCCACACGTTCGGCGGCTTCGGAGGCGCCGCCGAAGTAGATCGGCGGCGCCTCGGCGCCCGGTGCAATCGGCGTATGGAGCGCGCTGCGGTAGTAGCGGCCCGGATGGGGCGGCGGTTGCCCGGCCCACACGGCCTGGAACATCTGCAGGAATTCAGCCGTGCGTGCATAGCGCTCGTCATGTTCCAGGAAATCCCCCAGGGAGCGTTGTTCAAAGCGGCTGGAGCCGGTCACCACATGCAGGGCCAGGCGGTTCTCGCTGAGCAGCTGCAAGGTGGCCGCACGGTGTGCGGTGTAGGCCGGCAACTCGGTGCCAGGCCGCAGGGTGAGCAGAAACCTCAGGCGGCGTACTTCCTGAGCCAGCACGGCGGTGATCAGCCACGGGTCCTCGAAGCCGCTGGCGGTGGGCACCATGATGCCGTCGAAACCGGCCTGTTCGGTGGCCCGCACGATCTGGCGCAGGTAGTCCAGGGTGGGCGCGCGTTCGCCTTGCTGGAACAACCCGACCTTGGGCAAGCCGCTGCTGGTGAGGTGGCGACCGTCGCCATTGGTGGGCAGGAACCAGTCGAGCTGGATCGGTGGGCGTGCGTCTGTGCTCATGCTACGGGCGCTCCTTGCGCAAGAGGGGCAGTACCTGTTCGCCAAACCGCAGCACATCGCCCACGGCCGGCCCGCCTTCGAGGATCAGCTGGTTCAAGCCCAGCCCGTGCAGTTCCTGCAGGCGCGTGGCGATCTGCTGCGGTGTGCCCACCAGGATCAGCGGTTGCCCCGGCGCGCGTTGCAGCAGGTTCGGGTGCACCTCCCATTGGCGCAATGGGTGGCGCGCGCGGGGCAGGGTGGCGAGCAGTTCGTCCGGGACGTCCGCCACGGGCAACAACGCGGCGGCGGTCTCCCAGGCCAGGTCTTCGCTGTCGCCCAGGATCAGGCCGAAGGTGCAGGCGAAACCCAGTGCTGGTTGAATCGCCCGCCAGCGCTGGATCTCCTTGGCGAGGGCCTTGGGAGCGCCAGGGGCGAGCAGGCAGGTCTGGGCGTGGGCGCTCACCAGGCTGTGGCTCTGGCTGTCGTCGAGGATCAGGCCTGGGGCGGGCAGTTCGCGACGGGCGACGCCGGCGTTTTCCAGTTGGAAATACCGGCCCTGGTAATCCAGGCCCGCATCATCGGGCGCCAACAGCTGCTGCAGGATCTCCAGGTACTCGCCGATGCGCTCGCTGCGCTGGTCACGGTTGAGCCATTCGCCAAAGGCGCTGCGTTCGCTGTTGGGCAGGTGCAACTGCACCCGGTGGCCGCTGATCGATTGCAGGCTTTGCAAGGTCGTGGCCAGCGCGGCGGGCAGCATCACTTCGGGTGGCACGCTCACCGACAAGCGCACCCGCCGCGTGTGCGCGCACAACGCCGCCGCCACGCCCAGGCTGTCGGCGCACAGTGCACCACCGGGAATCCACAGGCCATCGAGGCCGGCGTATTCCACGGCTTGGGCCAGTTGAATCCATTGCCCCGGCCGCGCCGCCCAGTCGGGGGTACACAGGGGCATCAGCCAGCTGAATTCGAGGGGCATGCATAAGCTCCGTCAGTCATCGTCTTTTCCAACCCAAGGCCGGGGCGATGTCCCGGGCAGTCGCTTCCAGGCGCTTGAGGATCTGCGCCTGGGTCGAGCTTTCCGCCTGGACCACGGCGATCACGTAATCAGCATAAGGCAGCAGGGCAGGATCCTGTTGCAAGCTTTCGATCACTTCATCGGGATGGCCGTGGTGCACATTCATCAGGCGCAAATGGGCCTGCAGGTCCACCGCCTCATCGATCAGGCCTTCACGTTGCAGGCGCGGGATATGTCGCTCGATGTCCACCGCCAGTTCGGCCTGGGCGTCGGCGCGGCTGGACGCCGGGAAAATCGCACGGACCACGCCGATACGTGGCGCGCGGTCCGTGCGCGACCACGCCTGCAAGTAAGCCTCGGCCAGTGGTTTTTGCACGGTGAGTGGGTCGTGGGTCGCGGTGCCCAGCAGCAGGCCATTGCCTTGTCGGGCCGTGTAGACCGCACCGTCGGTGCTGCCATGGGAATGCCACAGGCGCTCCCCCAGGCGAGGCGCGGGAGGTTGCAGGGTCAATTCACCGGCGAGCGGCTGGCCGGCCAGCAGGTGCTGCAAGCGTTGCTGATGCTCGGCAAATTCCACTTGGCGCTGGGTGGGGTCACGGTCAAACGCACTGAAGTTATCCAGGTTCGCGCCGCCGCTGCCCAGGCCCAATTGCACTCGGCCGCCACTCAACGCGTCGAGCACGCTGGCGTCTTCGGCCAGGCGGATCGGGTCTTCAAATGGCAGCACAATCACCCCGGTGCCCAGTTCGATCCGCTGGGTACGCTCGGCCACCGCCGCCAGCAGCACCAGTGGTGACGGCAGCCGACCAAAGCCGTTGTTCAGGTGGTGCTGGGCGATCCGGCCGCCGTCGAAGCCCAGCGCCTCGGCGACTTCGAATTGTTCGATCAGGTCGTGGTAGACCTGCTGCGGGTCGTCGCCAAAGGCGTGGCTGAGAAAGCCCAGTTTGAAGGTCATGACAGGGCTCCTGAGGGCCGGGCCGGTTGCCAGCCCAGGGCGGGGGCGATGTGTTCGCGCAGGGTTTCCAGGGCGCGGATGGCGTCGCGCAGCGGTGTGCTGACGGTCTGCACTTGCAGGATCAGGTGATCGTGGGCCGTCAATGCGGGGCCTTGCTGCAACTGCTCGACGATGCGCTCCACCGGGCCATGCAGGATGCCCAGGCGTTCGAGCGTGGTGTCGAAGTTGTCGTCAAGCGCGCCCTTGAACACGCCGATGCGTTGCTGGCGATCCACATAAGCCAGGATGTCGCGGCGCGTGGCGTCGCCGGGCGACGGGAACAGCGCCTGCACCCGCACAACGCGGGCCGGTGTGCCGTTGTCGCCGGTCCAGGCCTTGCGGTAGCGGTCCACCAGTTCCACGCCAGCGTGTGCCGGCAGGTGGGGGTTGGGGGCCATGATCAGGCCGTGGCCACGCTCCGCCACCCGTTCCACCCGTGAGGTGGCTTCCCACACGCGGTGGCTCAGGCCATTGGCCCGTGGCAGCAGGCGCGCCCCGTTATCGGCCAGTGGCGCGTTGCCCAGGGCACGGAGCAACTGTTGCAGGTGCTGCTCGTAATCCCGGTGCCTTGCCTCATGCTCGCGGCCGAAGGCCAGGAACGTCTCGGGATCAAACCCCGCGCCAAGGCCCAGCTCCAGGCGGCCGTTGCAGAGCAGGTCCAGCACCGCCGCGTCTTCGGCCAGGCGCAGCGGGGCTTCCTGAGGCAGCACGATAATCCCTGTGCCCAGGCTGATGCGCTGCGTGTGCTGGGCAATCGCGGCGAGCAACACCAGGGGCGAGGGCAGGCGCCCCTGCTCACTGGCGAAATGGTGTTGTGCGACCCAGCCACTGTCGAAGCCCAGTTCTTCGGCGACCTTGAACAGCGCCAGTGTGTCGCGGTAAACCTTGGGATCAGCGCTGGGGCTGTAGACCCGGCTGAGGAACCCCAGGGAAAAGCCAGTGCTCATGGTGTCAGCTCCCGGGTCAATTGTTTTTGCAGGGCGGGGCCGGCATTGAGGGATTCCGGCAGGCCGCTGAACGGGCTGATGGTCAGGTAGCCTTTGTTCAGCCACACCGCTTCATCATGCTGTTGTGCGGCGGTGGCAGCAGGGCTGTACTGGAACCCGATGCCAGGCTTCCCAGGCAGGTTGAACCGCTTGAGGTCGTCGGTGTACAGCGCTTCAAACCCCACGTAGCTGCCGATCCGCGTGAGTTTTACGCCCTCGGGTTGCGGCTCTTTGGGCAGGTTGATATTCAGGCCCAAGCCAGCCGGCAGCAGGGCGCCGTTGGGTTGGCGATGGCGGTCGAGGGCGTGTACCAGCTTCGCCACCCACCGGGCGACGCGCTGTGGGTCTTGTTCTTTCAGGTCGGTACTCACCGCCAGCGCCGGGATGCCCGCCTGGACCGCCGCACTGGCAGCGTTGAACGTGCCCGACGCCAGGTTAATTGCGCCCAGGTTATTGCCGGGGTTGGGGCCGACGATGACCAGGTCGGGGTGGGGCAGGACTTTTTTCAGGCCCATCAGCAGCGCCATCACCGGGGTGCCGCTGATTTCGATCTGCACGGCCTTGCCGGCGCACTCAGGGCTTTGGCACACGCCGTTTTCGTGGGTGCTGATGTAGTAACTGTCAGGGTAGGCGGGGTCGCTGTCGCGGCCCACGCTGACTTCACGGCCAAAGAAGAACGCGCCGCCGCGCGCGCTCTGGTCGCTCTGCGGCGCGGCGATCAGCACGGTATGCCCCTGGGCCTTGAGCTCGGTGTACAAGGCGCGAATATTCGGGTGCTGATAGCCGTCGTCATTGGTCAGCAAGATGTTCAAGGCAAAGGCTTTGCACGCGAACACACTGCCGCAGGCCAGCATCCAGGCGCTGCGTTTCATGCAGGAGTCCCCGTCGTAAAACGATTGGCGGGGCGTGGCAGGCCAAGGTTTTCGCGCAAGGTGGTGCCTTCGTAGGCTTCGCGAAACAGCCCGCGCGCCTGCAACAGCGGGATCACTCGGTCGACAAACAGATCGATGGCGCCGGGGAAATACGGGAAGAACACGTTGAAACCATCACAGGCCCGCGCCTGGAACCACGCCTCGAAGTGGTCGGCCACGTCTTCGGCCGTGCCAATCACTGGGTTACCGCCGGCCAGGCGCAGGTACAGCTGACGGATGCTCAGGTTTTCCTTGCGCGCCAGTTCCAGCACTTTGTCACGCCGGCTGCCGCGTTGGCCGACCGGCGTTTCGGGCAGCGGGCCGTCGAGGTCATGGCCCGACAGGTCGATGTCATCGCCCAGGGTGTCCGCCAGCAGGCGCAGGCCCAGCACTGGGTCGATCAGCGCCTGGAATTCTTCGAAGAGTGCCTGGGCCTGTTCACGGGTGTCGGCGATGAAGGGGGTGATGCCCGGCAGGATCTTGATGTGGTCCGGGTCGCGGCCGAAGGCGGCGGCGCGTTGTTTGATGTCCTGGTAAAACGCCTGGGCGCTCTCCACGTCATGGGCATGGGCAAAGATCAGCTCGGCCACTCGGGCCGCGAGGTTCTTACCCGGTTCCGATGCACCGGCCTGCACCAGCACCGGGTGGCCCTGGGGCGAGCGCGCCACGTTGAGCGGGCCACGCACCGAGAAATGCTCGCCGCGATGGTTGAGGGTGTGCAATTTGGCCGGGTCGAAATACTCGCCACTGGCTTTGTCGCGGGTGAAGGCGTCGTCGTCCCAACTGTCCCACAGGTCCTTGACCACATCGTGGAATTCTTCGGCGCGCTGGTAGCGATCGCCGTGATCCACATGGTTTTCGCGGCCGAAATTCCACGCTTCATCCGAGACCACCGAGGTCACCAGGTTCCAGGCCGCGCGGCCCTTGGACAGGTGGTCGAGGGACGCGAATTTGCGCGCGATGTGGTAGGGCTCGTTGTAAGTGGTGGTGGCCGTAGCGATCAGGCCGATGTGCCGGGTGACGGCGGCCAGGGCCGACATCAGGGTCAGGGGCTCGAAATGCTCGGCGCGCGCCGTGCGGCTCAAGGCATCGTGATGATGCCCCCACAGCGCGACCACGTCGGCGATGAACAACGCATCGAACTTGCCGCGTTCGGCGGTCTGGGCGATGTGCTTGAAGTGCTCGAAATCCAGGCTGGCATCCGCCTGGGCCAAGGGGTGGCGCCAGGCAGCGACATGGTGGCCGCTGTTGGCGAGAAACGCCCCCAGCTTGAGTTGATCGGTGCGGCGGGTCATGAGCAGGTCCTATTCAAGTCAGGCACGGGGCTGGCGAACCGGCCCCGTGCGCCGGGTCAGAAGTTGTAGGTCACGCCGGTGTACCAGTAGCCGCCGGTGGTGCCGTAGGGCGAGAAGTTGCCGTAGGGGAAACCGCCTGAGCTGCTGGCCAGGTCGGTGCGTTCCGGGTACTTGTTGAACAGGTTGTTGGCGCCGGCATTCAGGGTGACGGCCTTGGTCAGGTGGTAGTCGATGTTCAGGTCGGTGATCCACGCCGGCGAGAAGGTGCGGTCGTAGATCTCGGCGGTGCCGTACTGGGTGTACTCGCCGTAGCGCGTCAGGTTGAGGGCCACTTCCAGCTTGTCGTAGGTCCAGGTGGTGCCCAGCAGCAACTTGGATTGCGGCAGGCCGTACTTGAGGTTGCCCTGGCGCTGGCGGTCATAGCCGCCATCCGGGCCGAGTGCCTGTGCGGCAACGGCGGAGGCGTGGATGTCGTCGATCTGGGTGGTGTTCCAGTTGAAGCCCGCCGAGTACTTCAGGCTGCCCCAGGCACCGATGTCCTGGCGGTAGTCGCCGACCAGGTCGACGCCACGGGTGGTGGTGTCCAGGGCGTTGGTGAAGTAAGTGACCGCCTGGTTCGGGTTGAGCCCGGCAGCCGCAAGGATCGCGTTGATCTGTGCGGTGCCGCCGAGATAGCCGGTCTGGGCGATGCGGTCCTTGATCTTGATCTGGTACGCATCCAGGGTGATGTTGGTGGCATCGGTGGGTTGCAGGGTGAAGCCGACGCTGAAGTTGGTGGATTTTTCCGGCTTGAGCTTGCTCGCGCCCAAGGCTTTGGCCACGTCGGAGTCGACCGCCACGTTGCGGTAGTCGAACAGTTGGCCGTTGACGCTGGTCTGCGAGGTGGCGCTGTAGATCTGCTGGGCCAGGGACGGCGCACGGAAGCCCGTGCTGACGGTGCCGCGCACGGCCAGGATCGGAGTCAACTGGTAACGAGTGGAGAACTTGCCATTGGTGGTGGTGCCGGAGCCGTCGTTGTAATGCTCGTAGCGACCGGCCAGGTCCACGTGCCACTTGTCGGTGAAGTCCTGCCCGATTTCACCGTAGCCGGCCAGGCTGGTGCGACTTTTCTGCGCGGCATCGGCCGGGGTGGTGCCGGCGCCGGAAATGGTGCCGGGTGGGATCAGGGCGCCGTTGGCGCCGGTGCTGAACGGCCCGCTGGCGTAGGAGGCGAGGTCGCCCTTGCCGATCTTGTAGTCCTCGTAGCGTTGTTCCAGGCCCCAGGAAATCTGGGTCGGCTTGTACAAGCCGAGGTCAAAGGCGCGGGTCAGGTCGAGGTTGTTGGTCCACTGGCTGAAGGTTTTCACGCCGGTGTCCACCGAGGTCGGCGACGTCGGGCCGTAGCTCAGGTTGTAGGTGTCGGTGAGCGTGGCGCGGGCATGGTCTTGGCCGAAGGTGCTGGACAGGTCGTAGTCCCAACCGGCGGCCTTGCCTTTGCCGCCGAACGCGACCTGGAAGTCTTCCTCGATGAACCGCAGGTTGTCTTCGATGCCTTCCGGGTACGGCGTCTGGATACCGTTGAAACTCGACGGCTGGTGGAAGGCCAGGGGTTTTTCCGAGTTGCGGTGGGTGTAGGTCGAGAACGAATACAGGGTCAGCGCGTCATCCACCGGCAGCTCGGCGTTGTAGCCCAGGCTGAAGTTTTTCGCCTCGGGCAGGCCGGTGCCGTAGTAGGTGTGTCGCTGGCTGGTGTTGCCGGCAGAGTCGGTGTACGGCGCATTGTCGGAGCGATCGGAGACGTTTTGCTTCTTCGCGTCCAGGGCCAGGTTGATAAAGCCGTCGTTGGGCAGGGCCAGGCCAACGTTGCCGGTCTGGCGCACGGTTTCGCCGTCACCGTTTTCATAGTTCTGGCCGTAGCTGGTGGACAGGCTGCCACCGTGGTCGGTCTGCTTGAGCACCACGTTGACCACGCCGCCGATGGCGTCCGAGCCGTACTGGGCCGAGGCGCCGTCGCGCAGCACTTCGACGTGATCCACCAGGGCGGTGGGGATCATGTCGAGGTCCACCGGCTGCGAGCCGGAGTTGAGGTAGGTGCCGTTGTTCAGCAGTGCGCTGTTGTGACGGCGCTTGCCGTTGACCAGCACCAACACCTGGTCGCCATTGAGGCCACGCAGGCTGATGGGGCGCACCACCGAGGTGGAACCGAAGCCTGACGACGCCGGCTGGTTGAGCGACGGCAGCACTTTGCTCAAGGCGCGGGTCAGGTCACCTTGCCCGGTGGCCAGCAGTTGCTTGGAAGAAATCACATCCACCGGCGCCGGGCTCTCGGCCAGGGTACGCGCCTGGCCACGGTTGCCGATCACCACCACGGTGTCCAGCGGGTTGTCGCTGGCCGGGGCGTCGGCGGCGAGGGCCAGGCTGCTGTAGCTGGCCGCCTCGCACAGGGCGATAAATAACAGGGTATGGGCGAAGGCCTTGCCGGGTCGGCTGCCGGCGGCGCGTGATGCATTCATGATGGGAAACACTCCAGTTGGTTAAGGCGTTGGGCCTTGATCGAGGTCGGCTTGTTGGGTTCAAGCTCTGGTGAGAGGCTGGAGAGCAAAGGCTGTGCCATCGTAAAAATATTATTAAAAACAACAAGTTATTAGGTGTGCGTGGGGCTGGTTGGTGTTTTTCTAACAACGCCATCAACAGGCTGCTGATTTTCCTACAGCCCCCACCCACCTTGTAGGAGCCGGCTTGCCGGCGATGAGGCCTCCCGACCTAGCACACGCTATCGCCGGCAAGCCGGCTCCTACGGAGAACGGTGATTGGCATAGCCCTTGCTGCCTTCGGGCCAGACCTCAACCCAAGGAAGCTTTTTTTGTATGCCTAGACCCGGCCCGCGCAACGCCCTCACCGATATCCCAGGCCTCACGGTCGGCCACGCCACGGACCTGCACGTCGACACCGGCGTCACGGTGATCCGCCCCGATGGCTTCTGGACCGCCAGCATCGACATTCGCGGCGGCGGCCCAGGCGGGCGGGAAACCGCTGCGCTGGAGCCGGAAAACATGGTCGGCCAACTCCACGCGCTGGTGTTCGCCGGTGGCTCGGTATTCGGCCTGGGCGCGGCGGATGCCGTGGCGGCGAAACTCTCCCAGGCGCAGGTGGGCCTGCACCTCAAGCCCGGTGCGCCGGCCATCCCCATCGTGCCCGCAGCGGTGCTGCATGACCTGGCCAACGGTGGCGACAAAGACTGGGGCCTGGAGCCGCCTTACCGACGCCTGGGCTTTGAGGCGCTGGCCAATGCCCGCGAGGATTTTGAGCTGGGTTCGGTGGGCGCCGGCCGTGGCGCCATGGCCGGGGTGTTGAAAGGCGGGCTGGGCACTGCCTCCCTGGACCTGGGCGACGGGCTGGTGGTTGCCGCCCTGGTGGTCGCCAACCCCATCGGCTCGGTGTACATGCCCGACGGCCAAACCTTCTGGGCCTGGCCCTGGGAAGTGGCGGGGGAGTTCGGTGGCCAGCGGCCGCAAGCGGAGATGGATTGCAGCGACCCGATGCCGGAGCTGTCGCGCCTCGATTCAATGGGCCGCCTGCAAGCCGGCGCCAACACCACGCTGGTGGTGGTGGCCTGCACGGCGCAATTAACCGTGGCCGAATGCAAGCGCGTGGCGATCATGGCCCAGGACGGCATCGCGCGCGCGGTGCGGCCGGCGCATTTGCCGTTTGATGGGGACACAGTGTTTGCCCTGGCCTCGGCGGCGGTGGCCTTGACCGACGGGCCACGGCGGCAGGTGGAAATCGGCCGGATTGGCGCCGCAGCGGCCGATTGTGTGGCGCGCGGGATTGCGCGCGGCGTATTTGCTGCCCGCCAACCCCTGTAGGCGCCGGCTTGCCGGCGATGGCGGTGTGTCAGCCCGCTTATCTGGCACTGATACACCGCTATCGCCGGCAAGCCAGCTCCCACATTTGGATCTCCATTTATCAGGTAGACAGTAGTTTGCCCTGGCTCTGGCTCTGGCTCTGGCTCTGGCTCTGGCTTTTGATGTGGCTTGTGATCTTGATCTTAGGCGCCCCGTTAAACCACGCTGGCCGAACGCAGGCTTGAATCCGTGGGTAACCCGGCAGGACGCCGGGTTAGCCGCGCTGGGCCAAGGATGGCCCATCGCGGCGGCCCACGGATTCAAGCCGGAGTGAGGGCATGTCGAGCCTAGGCGAGACACCGAGTGGTGGGGCAAGAGCGTTTTGCTTACTTTTGCGCTGTTCAAAAGTGAGCCGCTGTAAGAGCGGAACCCATATCAGCCGTTACCCAAATAACGGATATGTACCCCGACAGACCGCCATCGCAGGCAAGCCAGCTCCCACATTTTGGAACCCTGTACATCAGGTAAAGCGTGAAACCCGGGCTTGGGCATTCGCCGCCTGATCCGGCAAACCCAGCGCCTCATACACCCGCACCAAACTGCGATTGGTCGGCACATCCCACCCGTCATACCGACGCCGCAACTCCAACGCCTGCTGCGCCCCAAACCAATCCCCAGCGTTCAACCGCGCATCCAGTTCCACCTGGGAGAACAGATCACGCTGGGCATGGCTGCCACCGATTTCATTCAACCGGGGCAGGGCGAGGGCCAAGTGTTCCAGCGCACCCTGCGCATCCCCGCGTGCATGGGCCAACAGCCCACGCGCCAATGGCAAAGTCACCTCGCCCCACACCGGCCGCGCCGCAACACTATGCTCGCGCAACGCCGCCAACAACTCATCCGCTTCCGGCTTGCCAGCGCGTGCCAGGCCATACAGGTACTGCACACTGAGAAACGGCTGCACCACATCCCCGGTGCGTCGCTGCAGGTAAGGCGCCAACCCCTGCCAACGCTCGCCGACGTCGATGCCCGCCAGTTCCAGGCGTGCCAGCAACGACACCGCCCCCACTTGGTCCTGGGAATACTCCGGCAGGATGCCCCACACGTGCTGGTCGTAGATCTCCAGCACCCGCTGATCTTCACCCCGCGCCAGGTAGAACAGCGCCAGGTGCCACCAATTGTGGGTGTACATAAACGAGTTCAAGCCGGCCCAGTGATGGGCCACGCTTTCCAGGAATTCGGTTCCTTCCTCGATGCGCCCCTGGGTCAGCATCACATGGGCCAGGGCGTGTTGCGCCCAGGGCTCCGAGGGTTG
Source organism: Pseudomonas sp. P7548 (assembly GCF_013386585.1). Lineage (GTDB taxonomy): Bacteria > Pseudomonadota > Gammaproteobacteria > Pseudomonadales > Pseudomonadaceae > Aquipseudomonas. Next base: position 68,693 of record NZ_JACARO010000051.1, read on the forward strand.
CAGGCGCAGGGCTTCGCGGGCGCTGGCTTCGGCCTCTTCGAGCAAGTGGCATTGTTCATAAGCGAAGGCCAGCAGGCCATGGCTGTGGGCGATATCCGGCGCACCTGCGACAGCCTTGAGGCCGATGCGCAGCAACGCCGGCCAGTTGCCCCGGTTGAACTCCAGGTACTGGTTGAGCTTGGCGGCGAACAGGTCACGGGGGTAGCGGCCCAGCAGGTGTTCGCTCAGGTGCAGGACCTGGTCGAGGTCGTCGTCGATCCAGGCGCTCAAGGCGGCCAGGTACAACTGGGCGCGTGGGTGATCGCCGTTCACGGCGGCCGCGCGCTGGCGGTATTGCTCGGCCAAAGTCGGGCCTTCGGGGGACTCGATGAACATCAGCAGCAAGCCGGCGAAGGCATTGGCCAGGGCCGAGTCAGGGGCGGCGTCCGCCGTGGCGAGAATGCCTTCGGCGCGAGGCTGGTAGCCGAGGAAGCCGCCGATGAAATCGTCCAGGCCCTGGCGGGTGGACGGGTCGAGGGTGTCGATGGGGTTGCCCAGGTAATCCAGTGACATGGGGTTAAGGCTCGTGGGTTCAGATAAGGATCACAGGGCAAAGCCTCGTGGGTTCAGATAAGGATCACAGGGCAAAGCCTGTGCCACCTGAGCACCACAACTCTACTGTGGGAGCTGGCTTGTCGAGTCGTCGCACCGCTGCGATAGCGGTGGGTCAGGGGAATATCCAGTGTCTGAAGCACCGCTATCGCAGGCAAGCCAGCTCCCACATTGGATGTGAGGCGCTGTTGCTTTTTGCACACTCGGGCAGGGCGCTGTGGTTTTTTCATCACCCAGACGGCAACCAAGACCCGCAATCGCGCCGAAAACCCCCATGGCACAGCCCTTGCAAAATCCCTCCCAGAACCTTTCCATTCGAGGAGCCTCCATGCGCCCATTCTCTTTCCGCCGTGCCCTCTCCTGCGTGGGGTTGTGCAGCGTGCTGCTGGCCGGCCAGGCCCAGGCGCAACCCCAGGAGGTCGGGGTGCTGAACCTGGTGGCCCAGCCTGAACCGCCGTCGCTGATGCACGGGGTGGTCAGCCATGTGTCCACCCAATACGTCAGCGGCAAGATCCTCCAGGGCCTGCTGACTTTCGACACGGACCTGAACCCCAAGCCGGTGCTGGCCAAATCCTGGGCCATTTCCCCGGACGGCCTCACCTACACCTTCCAACTGCAAGACAACGTGCACTGGCACGACGGCCCGGCGTTCACCGCCGACGACGTGGTGTTCAGCTTCCAGACCTTCTACCCGGAAGTGGACAAGCGCCTGGGCGGCATCATCACCGAGTACGTCGACAGCATCACCGCCACCGGCCCGCTGCAAGTGGTCTTCCACCTGAAGAAACCCTTCGCGCCGTTGCTCTCGGCCCTGGGCAGCGGCCTGCGCCCGGTGGTGCCCAAGCACCTTTACGAGAACACTGACTTTCGCAACAACCCCTACAACCTCAAGCCGGTGGGCACCGGGCCGTTCGTATTCGTGGAGTGGAAACGCGGCGCCTACATCAAGCTGGCCAAGAACCCAAACTACTGGAAAAAAGGCCTGCCGCACCTGGACGGGATTGTCTTTCACGTGATCCCCGACGGTTCCTCCCGCGCCGCAGCCTTCGAGCGCAATGACGTGCAGGTGCTGCGCAGCGGCGATGCCGACTATTCCGACCTCAAGCGCCTGGGCGCCTTGCCGAATGTGCAGTCTTCCGAGAAAGGCTGGGAGTTGTATGCCGGCCTGGCCTTCCTGCAGATCAACACGCGCAAGCCACCGCTGAACAACCCCAAGGTGCGCCAGGCGATCCTGTATGCGCTGAACCGGCAGTTTGTCGTGGACAACATCTTCTTCGGCTCGGGCAAGGTCGCCCAGGGCGAATTCGTGTCGGGCACGCCCTACCACGACCCCCAATTGCCGCAGTACGCCTATGACGTGAAAAAGGCCAAGGCGCTGATCGCCGAATCCGGCGTGGACGTGGGCGCGGTGCGTATCCGCCTGCTCAACGGCGAGAAGGGCGGTGCCTGGGAGCGCCTGGCCGAGTACACCAAGCAAGCGCTGCAGCCACTGGGCTTCAAGGTGCAGGTGGTGACGTCCGACGCCGCCACCTGGTTCCAGCGCGTGAGCGACTGGGACTTCGACCTGACCTACAACTTCATCTTCCAGATCGGCGACCCCTACCTGACCAGCGCCTACCTGTACCGCTCCGACTACATCCTCAAGACCTCACCGTTCGCCAACGTCAGTGGCTACAACAGCCCTGAAGCCGATGCCTTGTGGACGAAAATCGCCGACACGCCTGAAGGCCCTGCGCGCACCCAGCTCTACAGCCAGCTGGAAAACCGGCTGAACACCGACCTGCCCATCGCGCCGATCTTCGAGATGCGCAACCAGACGCTGTTCCACACGCAGGTGCATAACCTGCTGCAAACCGCCACCAGCCTCAACGAAGACTACGAAAGCGTTTACCTCGACGCGCCTGCGCCATGAACGGCGTGGTGTATCTCGGCGGGCGCCTGGTCAAGGCGCTGCTGATGGTGGTGGCGGTGCTGGTGCTGAGCTTCCTGTTGATCCACCTCGCGCCGGGTGATCCGGCGTTGCTGCTGGCCGGTGAGGCGGGGGTGGACGATGTGCAATTCATCGAGCAACTGCGCCAGACCATGGGCCTGGATAAACCACTGCTGCAGCAACTGTTGATCTACCTGGGCAATGTCGCGCACCTGGACCTGGGGTACTCCTACCGCAACCAGACGTCGGTGTGGTCGCTGATCGCCGAGCGTTTGCCGGCAACGCTGGCCTTGATGGGTTCTGCGTTTGTGCTGTCGTCGCTGCTGGGGGTGACCCTGGGCGTGCTGGCGGCGCGCGCACGGCAACGGCGTCACTGGCTCGACGGGGTGATTTCACATGGGGCGTTGCTGTTGTATGCGATGCCGCCGTTCTGGCTGGCGATGCTGTTGATCCTGTTGTTTTCCGTGAGCCTGGACTGGTTGCCAGCCTTTGGCATGGAAACCGTGGGCCAGGACTTTTCACTGCTCGACCGTGTGCAGCACCTGCTGTTGCCGTGCCTGTCGTTGAGCGTGTTGTTCCTCGCCCTGTACATCCACCTGACCCGCGCCGCCGTGCTGGATGCCCTTGGCCAGGAGTACGTGCGCACGGCCCATGCCAAGGGCTTGCACCCACGGCGGATTCTGTACGTGCACGTCTTGCGCAATGCGCTGCTGCCGGTGGTCACCTTCGCCGGCCTGCAACTGGGCCAGCTGGCCAGCGGCGCCTTGCTGGTGGAAGTGGTGTATGCGTGGCCGGGCATCGGCCGCTTGATGTACGACTCCCTGGCCCAACGCGACTACGGCGTGCTGATGGGCGGGTTCCTGGTGATCTCGATGTTGGTGGTGGGCTTCAACGTGTTGACCGATGTGATTTGCCGTTACCTCGACCCGCGCATTGGCGCCGGAGGGCAGGGCTGATGGAGGTGTTCAGACGCTTTATCCGTCAACCCTCGGCGCTGGCCGGTGCGCTGTTCTTGCTGGTATTGGCGGCGCTGGCACTGGCAGCGCCGTGGCTCACCAGCAGCTCGCCGTGGGAAATGAACAGCCGGCCGATGTTGCCACCGTTTCACGACGCCGCCCACTGGCTGGGCAGTGACCTGCTGGGGCGCGACCTCGGCAGCGGCTTGCTCTACGGGGCGCGGGTGTCCCTGGCCGTGGGGGCGCTGGCCAGTTTGGCAACCCTGGTGGTGGGGCTGATCATCGGCGCCATCGCCGGTTACTTCGGCGGTTGGCTCGACGGCGTGTTGATGCGTATCGCCGAGTTTTTCCAGATCATCCCGCAATTGGTGTTGGCGGTGATCCTGGTGGCGGTGCTGGAGCCGTCGCTGGGCACCATTGTGCTGGCGATTGCCTTAGTCGCCTGGCCGGCCGTGGCGCGGTTGGTGCGCAGTGAATTCCTCACCCTGCGCCAGCGTGAATTCGTGCAGGCCGCCCGTGTGCTGGGCCAGTCGCCGCTGGGGATCATCACCCAGCAGATCCTGCCCAATGCCCTGGCGCCGCTGCTGGTGGTGATGACCTTTGTCATGGCCACCGCGATCCTCACCGAAGCCGCCCTGGCGTTCCTTGGCTTGAGCGACCCGGAAGCCATGAGCTGGGGCTACATGATCAACGCTTCCCGTGGCCTGTTGCGGGATGCCTGGTGGATGAGCTTCCTGCCGGGCCTGGCGATCGTGTTGTGTGTGCTGGCGGTGAACCGCGTAGGCGAAGGCTTGCGCGTGGCGTTTGAGCCGGGGAGGTCGCAATGACGTTATTGAAGGTTGAACACCTGCGTATCGCTTTGCCTGAGGGGGCGGATCGCAGCCATGCGCTGTACGACCTGTCACTGCAACTGCGCAGCGGTGAATGCTTGTGTGTGGTGGGCGAGTCCGGCTCGGGTAAATCCATGCTGGCCAAGGCGCTGCTGCGCCAGTTGCCGACGCCGCTGACGGTGGAAAGCGGGCGCCTGGTGTTTCGTGATGAAGACTTGGCCAACCGTGGCGAAGCCGCCATGCGCGAGCTGCGTGGGCGCGACATCAGCATGGTGTTCCAGGAGCCGATGAGCGCGCTCAACCCGTTGTTGCGGGTGGGTGAGCAGATTGATGAAACCCTGCGTGCCCATGGGGTGAAATCGGCCGGTGAGCGCCGCCAGCGGGTGGTAGACCTGCTGGGTTATGTGGGGCTGCCGGACCCCGAGCGCCTGCGCCTGGCCTATCCCTTTGAGCTGTCCGGTGGCCAGCGCCAACGGGTGGTGATCGCCATGGCCCTGGCGTTCGATCCGGCGCTGTTGATCGCCGATGAACCCACCTCGGCGCTGGACGTGACCACCCAGGCGCAGATTCTTGAGCTGCTGCGTAAGATCCAGCGGGACAAGGGCATGGCGCTGCTGTTGATCACCCATGATTTTGCCGTGGTCGAAGCGATCGCCGACCGTGTGCTGGTGCTGGAAAAGGGGCGTGTGGTGGAGCAGGGCGGCGCTCGCCAGGTGCTGGACGAACCCCGGGCGCCTTATACCCGGCAACTGCTGGCGGCAGTCTCGGCACAACCACGGGAGCCCCGTGGCGTGGTGAGTGGGGCCGTGGTGCTCAAGGCCGAACAGTTGAACAAAGTCTTCACCACCCGCGCGGGCTGGTGGGGGCGACGCATTACCCGTGCGCTGGACGCGGTGGCGTTGCAACTGCGCGAAGGCGAGACCCTGGGCATCGTCGGTGAGTCCGGCTCGGGCAAGTCCACCTTGGGGCGCTGCCTGGTGCGCTTGTTACGAGCCGACAGCGGGCACATCCAGTGGCTTGGCCAAGATGTGGTGGGATTATCCGAAGGGCGCTTGCGGCCGCTGCGCAGCGAGGTGCAGATGATCTTCCAGGACCCGTTCGCCTCGCTTAATCCGCGCCAGACGGTGGGTCGCATCATCATGACCGGGCCGTTGGTGCAAGGGCGCTCCAAAGCCGATGCTGAAGCACGAGCGCGCGCCTTGCTGGAGCTGGTGGGCTTGCCTGCCACGGCGTTCGAGCGCTACCCCCATGAGTTCTCCGGGGGGCAGCGCCAGCGCATCGGCATCGCCCGCGCCTTGGCGGTGGAGCCGAAGGTGTTGATCGCCGACGAGTGCGTGTCGGCCCTTGATGCGTTGATCCAGGTGCAGATCCTGGAACTGTTGGAGTCCCTGCAACGGCGGCTGAAATTGAGCATCGTGTTCATCACCCACGACCTGCGCGTGGCGGCGCGGTTGTGTGATCGTATTGCGGTGATGCAGAACGGGCGGGTGGTGGAGCAGGGCGACACCGCTGGGCTGTTCGCTGATGCCCAACACCCCTACACCCGCGCTCTGCTGCGATGCGCAGCACCTGAGGCCAACGCCATGTCACTGTAGTGAGCGGGCTTGCCCCGCGCGGCGTCCTCCCTGACCCCGCATGCCGCCGGCTGGAGATGCTCGGGGGCTGGACTGGCGCCGCGCGGGGCAAGCCCGCTCACTACAAAGTTCGGCGGCACACTGATGATGTTTTTTGAGGAATGCTGAGTTCATGAGTACTTCTTTTACGGACTTGCCGATTGTGCGTGGCGAGCGCTTGGATATCCGCCCCAACCGCTCCCTGAGCATTGCCCACCACGTGGGCGCCACCAAACCCGACACGGTGGTGTTTTTCTGCCACGGCGCCGGGGGCAACAAGGACCAATGGCGCCTGCAATGGCAGGCCCTCAAGGCCGACGGCTACAGCCTGGTGGCCTGGGACCTGCTGGGCCATGGCGACAGCGCCAAGCCTCGCGACGAAAGCGCCTACGCCTGGTCGGAACTGGTGGCGGACTATGGGGCGATCCTGCAGCGCTACGGGCGCGCCCATAACCTGATCGTGGCCCATTCCTTTGGCACCGGACTGAGCCTGAGCACACTCTTGGCCGACAGCGGTGTGACCGTCGAAGCGGTGCTGTTGCTGGGCACGATGTTGCACCGGCCGGTGACCCGTGGCGGGTTGATGTCCTTGCCCGCATGGCTGCTCGAATGGCTGCGGCCGCTGTTGGCCAAAGGCTTTCGCGAGCGCGCCTGGCACGCCACGGCCGACCCGGCGCTGGTGGCCTATGAAGAGAAGCTCACCGAGCGCAACCCGCTGTACATGTTCAAGGCACTGATGAAACATGCGCGCTGGCCCGACGCCTCACGGATCCCCACCCTGACGTTGCCGATGAGTGTTCTGGCCGGTGACAGCGACGGCTTGACGCCCGCCAGTGGCGGCCAGGCCCTGGCCGCGCAATTGCCCAATGCGCAGTTCCAGGTGCTGGAGGCGTGCGGTCATCAACTGATGCTGGAGAAGCCCGTGCAGGTGCTGAATGCATTCAACACCTTGCTGGCAAAACGCTTATAACCAAAAAACCATCAGCTATGCGATTCAGCTATTGGATTGTTCATAAGGTAATGCATTTAATTCGGGACCTAACTCATTGTTGCACGGAATAAATCAGCGTCTTCGCGCGTTGTAATGAGTCATCGTTCCGCCTTAGAGATTAGCCATGAGCAACCCCGTTGCCGCAGCACCCGCGCCGTTGGTCCGTGTGCGTCACCTGAGCAAGGCCTTTGGCGCCCAGTCGGCGCTGGATCAGGTCAGCCTGGATATTTACCCGGGTGAAGGCGTGGCATTGCTGGGGGCCAGCGGGGCCGGCAAGTCGACCCTGGTGAAAATCCTCGGCGGCCTGTTGGCGCCGGATACGGGTGAGGTGTGGGTCGATGGGGTGCAACAGCGGTTTGTTTCGCCGTTGTCGGCCCGTCGCGTCGGCATCGTGGCGGTGCACCAGCGCCCTGATGACGGTATTGCCCCCGGCCTGAGCGTGGCCGAGAACCTGTTGCTCGACGAGCTGTGCCAGCCCGACGCCGACTTCCTGCTCAACCGCAAGAACCTGCTGCAACGCGCCCAGGCCATCGCCGACGGGCTGGGCCTGGACCTGCCGCTGCAACACCCGGTGGAGCGCCTCGGCCAGGGGGATCGGCAACTGCTGGTGCTGGCCCGGGCCTTTGCCCTGCAACCCAAGTTGCTGATCCTCGACGAGCCCACCGCTGCCCTGTCGGCAACCGATGCCGAGCGCCTGCTGGGCCTGATCGACAGCCAACGCGCCCGGGGCGTGGCCATCCTCTACATCTCGCAACGCTTGTCCGACCTGCAACGGGTGACCAACCGCGCCATCGTCCTGCAGGAAGGCCGCCTCACCAGCGACCTCAACACACGGCACCTGCCGAGCGCGGCCTACACCCTGTTCGGCGATGTGGCCGAGCACCCGCGGGTCACGCCGGACAAGACGCTGCCGGTTCCGTTTCTGGAGCGCTTCACCCGCGCCGGGTTTATCCGCAACCGGGCGGAAGGGCGGGCGGTGCAGGAGCAACTGGCGGGGTTACGGGTCGATCCTGGCGTCGCGGGCTTGCCCCCGAAGCGCGGATACACGCCGGACGTCTAGTGATGCGCCGTGCGGTGCCCGTTTATCCCGTTCATTTGCGGGCCGGGCGTTTATTCCCCAGACTGGTACCCCCGGCAAACTTCAGTAGCCCAGAATGCCTGACACCTTGCTTCCCCTGGCCCTGCCTGGCATTGCGCTGCGACGCTGGCGCCTGCTGCACCGCGTCAAACAGCTGCATGCCGCGCAGCTGTTCGGCGTCACTCAGTCGACCATTTCGCGTTGGGAAAGCGGCACGCAATCCATGGACTGCGCGGCACACAAGCAGTTGGAGGGCTTGTTGGCGGCTCGCCTGGATGGAGCGGCCGACCAAGTGCTGGCCCGGTTGGTCAGCGAGAGCCCACGGCCCATGCACCTCATTTGTGACCTGACCCATCGTTTGCTGGCGTGCTCGCCGGGTCGGGCCGCCGAGTTCACCCAGCCTGTCAGCGAGTTGCTGGGGCAGTCGCTCTGGCGTTTCGCGACGCCGGACATCGTCAGCAAGGAACTGGCCCTCAAGGCCTCCGGATGGCGGGACGCGTTGGCGCCGCCGGCGCTGGAGTTCACCACGGGTGCCAACGACTCCCTGCTCGTCCCCATTCGCCCCGGTCGTTGCCGCTGGACGCGAATTCCACTCTCGGACGGAACGGCCGCGCGCCTGGTCGAGACACTCTGAAGCACGGCTGCGCGCATATTTTATGCGTGGACGTCCACCCCTGCCGCGCCTAGGCTGGTAATGACGGCGTATAGCGTATGCAGAGGGTGTAATGGAGATTGAAACAATCAAGGGGCGGCTTGAATTTCTTCGCGAGGCGGAAAAACTCAAGGACGTGCTCAGAAGCGCGCACACCTCGTCGGGGCGCGCCGAAAGCACGGCGGAACATAGCTGGCGCCTGTGCCTGATGGTGATGGTCTTCGCCGACCAACTGGCCCATCTCGATGTGCTGAAGGTGCTCAAGATGTGCGTGATTCATGACTTGGGCGAGGCGATCCATGGGGACATTCCTGCCGTCAGCCAGGCGTTGTTCCCCAACAAGGGCGAGCAAGAGCGAAACGATCTGCTGAGCCTGACCCGCACCTTGGATGACAGGCTGCAGGCCGAGGTGCTGGCGCTCTGGGATGACTACGAACGTGCGCAGTCGCCCGAGGCCCTGGCCGTCAAAGCGCTGGACAAGCTGGAGACCCTCCTGCAGCACAATCAGGGCAAGAACCCACCCGGTTTCGACTATGAGTTCAACCTGGCCTACGGCAAGCGCTATACCGATGCCGACCCCCTCTTCCAGTTGCTTCGCAGCCTGATTGACGAGGGCACCCGGGAGAAAATCATCATCAACAGCAAGGCCTGCGACGAGTAGTTCGCTGGCCTATCGGGCCGATGGCACAAACGCCACGCTGCCACCGCCACGCTTCTGAAACAGCCGCTCGCCATTGTCCGGTTGGGTGGTGATCACCTGATGATCAGCCCCCAAGTACGCCAGCGGCGTGGGGTCGTCCTTGGAGTATTGCGCGAAGATGATCGTGCGTTGCGGGTCGAAGGTTTGGCCGCTGGTTTTTTCCAGCCAGGCCAACATCGCGGCGCTGTCGCCCTGGCGTGGGAAGTCCTGGGTTTCGGCGACGTAGTAGAAGGGTTTGCCGCCGTTTTGCAGGTACATCGGCAGCTTGTTGTCGACTTCCACCAGCACCATCTGCCACTGGTTCCAGGGCGCGGTCTTGACGGCCTGGGTTCGCACGTCTTCGACGAAACGGGTGACGCCGCCGTTGCTGTTGGTCCACGGGTAGACCACACCCAGCACCAGCAGCATCAGTGCAGCGGCGATGCCAAACCCTTTCTGCCAACGCGGCCAGCTGGCTGGTTTTTTCTGCAGGCGTTCGCTCACCCACCAGGCGGCCAGCAGTTGTGCAAACGGCACCAGCGGCAGCACGTAGTAGCTGCGGCGGCTGCCGCTGGCGGTGAAGAACACAAACAGCAGGCCCAGGCCCCATACCAGCCAGCGCACGTTGGGCGGGGATTGCTTCCAGTGCCGTAGCGCCAGCCACAGGCCAAGCACCCAGCACGGTGCCCAGGGCAGGGTGTAGGCGGGCAGGTAGATCAGGTAGGTGTAGATCGGCCCCATGTGGTCGAAGGGGTCGAAGAAGCGCACCACGTTTTCCTTGAACACCAGTTCCAGGCCGCTTTCGCCGTAGGTCGGTGCGCCGTAGAGGTGGGACAGCACGAACGGAATGGCATAGAACCCCGCCGCAATCACCAGCGCCAGCAGCACGCGCAGGTTGAGGTGACGTTTGTAACGCCCCTGGCTGAGCAGGTGTGGCAGCAGCACCAGGCCGGGCAGCACAAAACCGATCAGCCCCTTGAACAGCGACGTGGCCGCCAGCAGCAGGAAAAACACGCAGTAGCGGCCCAGCCGAGTGTCATCCGGCCCACGCCAGTACCACCACACGGCCGCCAGCACGCCGCACACGGTGAGTATGTCGGCGGTGGCCACCCGGGCCCAGAACAGGAAGTAGAAGGTGGTGGCGAGCATCCAGCCGGCAATCAGCCCGGTGCCCTTGCGGAACAGGCGCTCGCCGATCAGGTAGACCAGCCAGATGCTCAGCCACGCCGCGATCACCGACGACAGGCGCAACGACCAAGGGCCGAGCCCGCCCATCAGGTTGGCAAAGCCGGTGATCAGCCAGTACGACGGCAGGGGTTTGTCGTAGTAGGGCGCGCCCTTGAGAAACGGGTCGAAGTAATCGCCGCTTTGCAGCATCTGCAGGGCGATGTTGGCCCAGCGGGTTTCCGGCCCCCACAAGTCGCGGCTGCCCAGGCCTGCCAACAGCAGCAGCGCCGAGACGCCCAGCAGCAACAGCAGGGCGCCGCGTTCGGTTTTCCAGACACTCATGGGGCTGTACTCGTGGCAAGCGCCGCGTTAAGGAAGTTTCGGGTAAATGATGAGTAACAAGGCGCCCTTGCGATACCGTTTGCCGCCCGCAGGCAACTGGCCCTCCTCGCGATGTTCGCTGGTGCTCTTGACCCGCATCAGCACGCCGACCGAACCCTGTTGGCGGGCCTCGGCCAGCCACGGCTGCACACTCTCCAGGCTGACTTTGCGGTGCACTGAACCCGCGTACTTGAGGCCATAGCGCAGCTCGCCTTCGGTGTCGTAGAACGCCACTTCTGGCCTGCGCAGGCGCCAGGACAAGGCAGACGCCGAACCCAACTCGTTGCTCAGCAAAGCATGGGTTTGTTGCAATTCATCCAGATGCTCCAGCACAAACTGGTCGGGCATTTCGTTATCGGTGATCTCTTCGGGCATGCCGGCCGGCAGCAACGCGACCAGCAGGCCGATGCCCAGCGCCGGCATGGCCCACAGCGTCAGCGGGCGGAACGCTTGCAGCAGGTTGGCGAGGATCCAGCCCAGCAGCACGATAAAGGCCAGGGACAGGCTGAACATCTCTGCGTGGCTGTTGCTGTAGAGCGGGTCATCGATCTGCAGGTAGATCAGCGCGCCCATGGCCACGAGGCCGATGGCGAAGTTGAGCAGGCCGTTGCAGCGCAAGGCGCGGGTCTTGCCCTGGTTGAGTTGGTCGATCAGGGCGTGCCCCATCAGCAAGGCCAGGGGCAGCAGGCACGGCATGATGTAGGTCGGCAGCTTGCCGTTGCTCAGGCTGAAAAAGCCCAGGGGCAGCAGCAGCCACAGGGCCAGGAACACCATCTTCGGCTGGGCTTTTTCTTTCCAGGTCTTGAGCGCGGTGCTGGGCAACAGCGCCGCCCACGGCAGGCACGACACCACCATGATCGGCAGGAAGAACCACCACGGGCGGGCGTGCTGGGCATTGTCGGCAGAGAAACGACGGATGTGCTCGTGCCAGAAGAAAAAGCGCCAGTAGTCCGGCTCCTGCAGATGAATCGCCCACACCCACGGCAGACACACCACCACGGCGACTAGGATGGCCAGCGAGCCATAGCGCACCAGCTCACCCAGGCGGCGTTGCCAGAGCATGTAGGGCACAGCGATCAGCACGGGCAGCAGCCAGGCTAGGAAGCCCTTGGTCATGAAACCCATGGCACAGGCCACGCCCAGCAATACCCAGGCACGGAGTCGGCCGCGGGCCGTCTGGCTGTCGAGGGCAAACCAGAGCGCAACGAAGCTCAAGTTGACCCACAACGTGAACTGCGGATCGAGGTTCGAATACCCGGCTTGCCCGGCCACCAGGCCAAAGCTCATGTAGAGCAGGGCGCAGGCGAAGCTCTTGCGTGGGTCGTTCCACAGGCGGCGTGCGATGACGTAGGCCAGCAGCACGCTCAGGCCGGTGGTGAGGGCTGAGGCAATGCGCACGCCGAACAGGTTTTCACCAAACACTGCCTGGCCCAAGGCAATCAACCAGTAGCCGGCAGACGGTTTTTCGAAGTAGCGCACACCCATGAAGTGCGGTGCCACCCAGTTGCCGCTCAGGAGCATTTCCTGGCTGATCTGGGCGTAGCGTGTTTCATCCGGAATCCACAAGCCATGCAGGCCCATGGGCAACAGGTAGAACACGGCGAAGGCCAGCAGCAACACGGGCAGGGGTTTCAAACGGGTCATAAAAACGTCGCTCCTTGACGTTCAATGGCAGAAAAAGGGTGCAGGAAAGTAGTAGTGCAAAACATCAAAGTGTTCACTAAGTCACTGAAAATAATCATGGCGTCCCTAACTAACAGGCACAACTAAACATGCCAGAAACGGGCTGTCGTTTTGCTGAACACGACAGCCGCTGGATATGTAAAAAAGTGTGTTTAAAGTTGTTTGAGCGCGGCGGGCCAATCCTGGCTGTTCATAATGCCCAGGGTCTTGAACTTGCCATTGGGCAGTACCTTGACGAACAGCGCGCTGCCGTATTCGGCGGTGATGGCATGGGGGAACCCCAAGGCCTGTTCGAAGTCGTTGATGCACGCGCTGTGCGTGATCAGCACCAGGTTGTGGTCGGGGCGTTTGTTGCTGAGGATCTCTTCACCCATGGCGTCTCCACAGATGGCCAGCGGGCCGGCGGACAGCTCGGTCTTGCCGAAGACGAACAGTGACGTCTGGGCGGTGCGAGTGGTGGGGCTGCTGAGCACGTCCGTCGCCTGCATGCCCAGGGCGTGGAAGGCTTTGCCCAGTTCGCTGGCGTGCTGCGTGCCGTTGATCGTGAGGCCGTCGGCCGGACCGAAGCAGGGATTTTTCGAGCGGTCGCAGCGTTCTTCATGGCGTACCAGCACCACCACGTCGCCGTTGCGCCAACTGGCCAGGAGCCCGGAGTTGATCAGGTGGTTGCGCACGCCCAGGTTCGTCGGCGACCGAGGCCAGAACACGAAACCGGACACCAGCAGGCTGACGATGGCCATGCCCAGCCAGAGCCTTTTCAGGCGCCTGAAAAGGCCTCGGCGCACACGCGGTTTGGTCAGGGTAAGGTCAACCACACTATTCACCATGGGCACTGTTGGCAGTGTTGTTATCAAACAGGCGCAGCGCATTGACGGATGCCCGTAGTGGAGTAGGAGACTGTCACAGGGCTGCTGTCTTTTCGCTGAACATCCAGCTGTTAAAAGTTGCCGTCATTGGCAACTAACAAGTTGCCGCTCTACGACGCGTGGAGGGCAATGTAGAGAGGCATGGGTGGGCGGCCGGTGAAATCCATGTGAAAAATTCGCACGGCGCGCAAAGTCAGCCGTTATCCTCGTTGGCAGTCCCCCGAGCGAGCGTATGTATGTTGCACGTGCAAGGTGTTCTCAAAAGTTACGCCACCGCGCAAGGGCCCCTGGCGGTGCTGGCAGGTGTCGACTTGCACTTGGCGGCGCGCAGCAGCCTGGCGCTGATGGGCGAGTCGGGCAGTGGCAAGAGCACCTTGCTGCACCTGGTGGCCGGCCTCGACCGAGTGGACGGTGGCAGCATCCAGGTGGGCGAGCAGCGCCTTGACCAATTGAGTGAGGCGCAACTGGCCCACTGGCGGCGCACCGAGATCGGCCTGGTGTTCCAGCAGTTCAACCTGATCGGCAGTTTGCGCGTGGAGGACAACCTGGCGTTCCAGGCGCGCCTGGCCGGGCGTCTTGATCCGCAGTGGCAGGCGCACCTGGTGGAGCGCCTGGGGCTGGGCGACTTGCTCAAGCGCTACCCGGAGCAGCTCTCCGGTGGCCAGCAGCAGCGGGTGGCGGTGGGGCGTGCATTGGCCTCGCGGCCGGGCTTGTTGCTGGCCGATGAACCCACCGGCAATCTCGACGAAGCCACCAGCGATGACGTGCTGCAACTGTTGCTGGACCTGTTGCGCGACAGCCCCACCAGTCTGCTGATGGTCACGCATAGCCCGCGCATTGCCGCACGGCTCGACCACCAGGTGATGTTGCAGCGTGGGCGCGTCGTACCGGCGGACGCGCGTTGAGGTGGGCGTTTTTTATTGGGCGTTGCGTGCGCTGCTGAGCCACTGGCGGCGCCATCCCGTGCAGTTCTTCAGCGTGTTGACCGGGCTGTGGCTGGCCACGGCGTTGTTGACCGGTGTGCAAGCGCTCAACAGCCAGGCGCGGGACAGCTACGCCCGCGCCAGCCAATTGATTGGCGGTGAGCCTCAAGCCAGCCTCAGTGCGACCGGTGCATCGAGCTTCCCCCAGGCCCTGTTTGCCCAACTACGTCGCGCGGGGTGGCCGGTGTCGCCGGTGGTGCAGGGGCGGGTGGTGCTCAAGGGGCATGACGAGGTGCGCCTGCAACTGATGGGCATCGATCCCGTGTCATTACCCGGTAATGCCGCAGTGGCCGGGCAACGCCTGAGCCAGGCGCAGATGGCCGCGTTCTTCGCGCCGCCGGGACGTACTTGGGTGGCCCCGCAGACATTGCAATCCCTGGGGCTGCACCCGGGTGATCAACCGCAGACGGCAAGCGGGCAGGCCTTGCCGCCGTTGCAGGTTCAAACGGACATGGCCCCCGGGTTGTTGCTTACCGACATCGGCTTTGCCCAACCCTTGCTGGAGATGCCTGGGCGTTTGTCGCGGCTGCTGCTGGACAACGCCTTTGCCGCCACCCATCCCACTCCGCCTGCCGAGTTGCAACTGCATCAGGCCGAGGACAACAACCTCTCACGGCTGACCGAAAGCTTTCACCTGAACCTCGACGCGCTGGGCTTGCTGTCGTTTGTGGTAGGACTGTTTATCGTGCATGCCGCCATCGGCCTGGCGCTGGAGCAGCGGCGCGGGCTGCTACGTACCTTGCGCGCCTGCGGGGTCAGTGCGCGGATGCTGATCCTCAGCCTGGGGGTGGAGCTGGGCGTGTTGTCGCTGCTCGGTGGCGTGCTCGGCGTGGCCAGCGGTTACCTGGTGGCCAGCCTGCTGCTGCCGGACGTGGCGGCCAGCTTGCGTGGCTTGTACGGCGCCGAAGTGCCCGGCCAGTTGAGCTTGAGCCCTGGCTGGTGGTTGAGCGGGTTGGGTTTGAGCCTGCTCGGTGCACTGTTGGCAGGGGCAGGCAGCCTGTGGCGAGCAGCGCGCCTGCCGTTGCTGGCCCTGGCCAATGCCCAGGCCTGGCACGAGGCCCATGGGCGCTGGTTGCGACGCCAGGGTTGGGTGGCGGCTGCAGCGTTGCTGGTTGCGTTGTTGGCGCTGGGATTGGGCAACAGCCTGGCCGCCGGTTTTGTGCTGATGGCCGCGTTGCTGTTGGGGGCTGCCCTGGGTTTGCCGGTGATCCTCAATGCGGTATTGAAGGCGGTGCTCGGGCGCAGCCGCTCGGTGCTGGGGCAATGGTTTCTCGCCGACTGCCGCCAGCAACTGCCGGCGTTGAGCCTGGCGTTGATGGCGCTGCTGTTGGCGCTGGCGGCGAACATCGGCGCGGGTTCCATGACTTCGGGCTTTCGCCAGACCTTCAATAATTGGCTGGAGCAACGCCTTACCGCCGAGCTGTATCTCAATCCGCAGAACCCGGCGCAGGCCGAACAAATGAGCCACTGGTTGGCGCAGCAGCCAACGGTGAAAACGGTGCTGCCGACCTGGCAAGTGTCGACGCAGTTGCAAGGTTGGCCGGCCGATGTGTTCGGGGTGATCGACGACCCTACCTATCGCCAGCACTGGCCTTTGCTTGACGCGGTTAATCAACCGTGGGACCAGTTGCAGCAGGGCGACACCTTGATGCTCAGCGAGCAACTGGCGCGGCGCTTGAACGTGCGACTGGGTGATGAGGTGAGCATTCCCACGCCTCAGGGGCCCTGGTCACCCACGGTGGTGGGTATCTAAGCCGACTACGGCAACCCCAAGGGCCATGTGCTGGTCAATTCCTCCCACTTGCTGGCCCATTGGCCGACGCTGTCACCGGCCCGCTTTAACCTGCGCATGGCGCCCGAGGATGTGGCGCCGCTGGTGCGGGACGTGCAGCACGCATTTGCGCTGGAGGACAGCCGCATTGTCGATCAACAGCAGCTTAAGGGCTATTCGAGCCAGGTGTTCGAACGCACCTTTGCCGCCACCGCCGCGCTGAACAGCCTTACCCTCGGCGTGGCCGGCGTGGCACTGTTCATCAGCCTGTTGACCCAGAGCCAGAGCCGCCTCGGCCAGCTCGCGCCGCTGTGGGCGCTGGGGGTGACGCGCCGCCAACTGATGCTGCTCAACCTGGCGCAGACCTGGCTGCTGGCGCTCTTGACCCTGGTGCTGGCGTTGCCTCTGGGGCTGTTGCTGGCCTGGTGCCTGGACGCGGTGATCAATGTGCAGGCGTTCGGTTGGCGCCTGCCGTTGCAGGTGTTCCCGTGGCAACTGGCGCAATTGCTGGGGCTGGCGATGTTGGCCACGTCCCTGGCGTCGGCCTGGCCGCTGTGGCAGTTGTACCGCAGTCGCCCGGCGGATTTGCTCAGGACCTTTGCCCATGAAGATTAAGGCGTTGCTGGTTGGGGCCTTGTTGGTGCTGTTGAGTGCCTGCGATCAGGCGCCCGCACCCCAGGAGAGTTTCGCCGGCTTGGGCAGCGCGGCGGCGGACTTTGCCCAGGTGGTGCCGGGCAAGGTGTTCAGCTTTCCCGAGGACCATGGGCCTCACGCCGGTTTCCGCATCGAGTGGTGGTACGTCACTGCCAATCTCAAGGATGCCGACGGCCACGTGTTCGGCGTGCAATGGACCTTGTTCCGCAACGCCCTCAAGGCCGGGCCGGCACAGGCGGGGTGGCAGGACCCGACGATCTGGCTGGGGCACGCGGCTGTCACGTCGGCCACCCGGCATTACGCCGCTGAGCGTTATGCGCGTGGGGGTGTTGGCCAGGCGGGGGCCCAGGCGGCGCCGTTCAATGCGTGGATCGACGACTGGAGCTTCGCCACTCGCCCCGGCGCCGCAAACCCCCTGGCCGACATGCAACTCAAGGCCCACGGCCCGCAGTTCGCCTACGACTTGCACCTGACCTCCAGCCGCCCGTTGGTGCTGCAAGGTGACAACGGCTACAGCCGCAAATCCGATCAGGGCCAGGCGTCGTATTACTACAGCCAGCCGTTTTTCACCGCCAGCGGCAGCGTGACGATCGATGGCAAGGCGTATCAGGTCAGTGGCACCGCGTGGCTCGAACGCGAGTGGAGCAGCCAACCCCTGGCCGCCAGCCAGACCGGCTGGGACTGGTTCTCCCTGCACCTGGACCGTGGCGAACAGTTGATGCTGTTTCGCGTGCGGCAAACCGACGGCGGGGGTTACCTGACGGGCACCTGGATCGATGCGCAGGGCCGCACCCAGACCTTGCACAACGCCGACATCCAGCTCACGCCACTGGCCACCACCGACATCGACGGGCGCCGTATTCCCACGCGCTGGTCGTTGAAAATCCCCGGCAAACAGCTGGATATCACCCCCCAGGCGGTCAACCCGAAGGCCTGGATGAACCTGAGCATTCCTTACTGGGAAGGGCCGGTGCAGTTCGACGGCGGGGTCGGCTATCTGGAAATGACCGGCTACTAGGTGAAGAAAATTTCATAAAAATACTGGACATGCATACAGTATCTGGCTAGATTCCATCCCAGGTGACCGGATGTCACCTGAACTTCAGTTTTTAACTATGGATGGATAAAAAATGAAATCGAAAAAAGCCTTTATGTTGGGCGCGGCCATGGCGGCCTCCTGCTTTGTCTCGGCCTTTGCCCTGGCCGAACAATATCCTTCGCAAGCCCTCCCCAAGGTGAGCGCCCAGGCCGTCAAGGAGGCGGTGCACAAAGCCCTCAAGTCCGGTGGCAAGCTCGACGCCAAGCCGGTTGCCTCCCCGCTTCAGCAGAAGCTCAAGGCGGCCATGACCGCAAAAGCGCCGGCCAAGGCCGTGGCGAGCAAGGCGGCGAAACTCTCCGCCGTTGCCACCGTCGACAGCGAGCTGAAGAAGCCCGACCAGGACAAGCTCAAGGTCGCGGCGGCCGAGTTTGCACCGCTGTTCCCGACGCTGGACATCAACACCCTCTACACCCTGAGCGAAGTGCAGACCGGCCAGGATTTCCCCTACCACTTCCACCTGCCACAGAACGGTCGTGCGCTGGTGCAATTGGTTGACCAGAGTGCGGGTGCCAACATGTCGCTGAGCCTGTTCCGCGACGATGGCCAGGGCAACCTGGAGCTTCTCGGTACGTCCGACAACCCGGGCAATGCCGATGAATACCTGAGCGCCGTGCTGCCGGCAGGTGACTACTACTGGTACATGGTGGCCAATGAGGCCAACAACGCCCAGTTCAGTTTTGGCGTAGGGGTGGACTTCAACATCGATGCCTATGAACCCAACGACACCCCGCAGACCTCGTTTGTGCTGCCTGATGCCTTGAACCGCGTGACGGGCAATATCGACAACCCCAACGATATCGACTACTTCGCCTTCCAGGCCACCCGTGGCCAGAACGTGGCGATGGCCTTGAGCGATGATCAGAAGGGCGTGCGTAACCAGTGGATCTTTGAGCGCCTGGAGGGCAACAACTGGGTGGTGGTGCCGGCCGGTAACAGCATGACCCTCTCCGGAGTCACGCCGGGCTATGTGGCCCAGGTTCGTGTGCGGGCCAACCCGGCCGTGGTCCAGGACCCTACCGCCCAGTACAAGCTCACCCTGGGGTCGGCACCGCGCCTGAACAGCTTCGACGTGAAGGGCGACAACGTGGTCCGCGTGCCGAGCACGATCTTCTGGATGGCCACCCAGGCGGCACGGAACCTGACCTGGAACACCCAATGGTCCGACTCCACGGGCGCACCGCTGCTGGGCGTTACCCCGGTGCTGCGCGTTGACAAGCACTTCACTGGCACCGAGTTCAACTGGACCGACTTCAAGGCCTCCACCGACAGCGCAGGTGCGTCTCTTTCGGGTGCGGCACTGGGCGGTTGCTTCGGCGAGTACCGCGTGGAGTACCCGGACAGCAGCACCGGCGTGAAGTACAACTGGGCCACCACCTTCAACTTCGGCGGCTGGCGGATCGAGCTGGACGAGTTCCCGGGTGTGGGCGTGGGCGGCGACAACGTGCCTTACGTGACCTTCGGGCATATCTGCACCCAGGACATCATCCATTGATGCACTGAGTGAACGAGGAGGGGCAGCCTGCAAGGGCTGCCCCTTTTTTTATTCCCGGGCCAAGGCCAGCTTCAGCGGCAGGCGCGCCATGCTCGTGCTTTTCAGCGAACCGAGGTAGAGCCAGTCGCCGTATTCCCGGGCGGTGGTGATGGGTGAATAGTTACCCGCGCTGCCATCCTGCAGGTTGGCGATGACCTTGCCCTCGGTGTCCAATCCCAGCACGAAGGCTTTGCGCTCGATCGGCTTGGGCACCACCATCAACGCCCGCACCATCACCTTGCGCAGCAACGGGTAACCGGCGAAACCATCCAGCAGCGGGTTGCGTGGCGAGTACAACGCCACCCAGAAACGGTCGTGGCCGTTGAAACTGAGGTTGTCCGGCAGGCCTGGCAGGTTGTCGATAAACAGGTCGTGGCTGCCCGCTCGCTCGCCCTTGAGCCAGTAGCGGCTGATGCGATAGGCGCCGGTTTCATTGACCAGCACGTAGTTTTCATCCGGGCCGAGGGCAACGCCGTTGGCAAATTGCAGATGATCGAGCAGTACCTCGGTGCTGCCGTTGCTGAAGTCATAGCGCAACAGCCGGCCGTCACCGCCGTGTTCGATCACGGCTTCGCCATCCTGCCCATAGCCCCAGCGGCTCGATGCATCGCTGAAGTAGGCATAGCGCCCGCTGGCGTCCACGGTCACGTCATCGGTAAAGCCGAAGGGCACACCATTGGCGCTGCTGCTCAGGGGCACGAGCTGGCGGTTCGCATCCAGTGCGAGCAAGCCCTTGATCCCGTCGGCAATGATCAGGCGCCCATCCGGGTGCAATGCCATGCCGAGGGGACGCCCACCGGTATTGGCCAATACTTCCAGGGTGTGGCTGTCGGGTGAGGTGCGGATGATGCGCCCGTCATGCAGCCCGCTGATCAGAAAACCTTGGGCATCCAACAGCAGGGCCTCGGGCCCGGCGATGTCCTGGGCGCCGATCCATTGCACATCCTTGAGTCGCTGATTCTCGGCAAAGGGCCCCTCTTTCATCGACGGCGCCTTGGGTGGCGACCAGTTCACCGGCTGCACCTTGGTCGGCATCAACAGCAAAAAGGCAATCACGGCCAGCAGCAGTACGAACAGCAGATGACGCAGTTTCTTGGGACGGGTACTCATGACGGTTCCTGGTTGTCGTGGGCGTTCGGCTCCCAGTGCAGGGTGCCGAACAGGTAGTCCATCAGGGGGAAAACGATATTGAAGTTGCGCCCCTGCATGAGTTCGCGGCGGTGGTGCAGGGCGTGCAGGCGGTGCATCTGCCGGATCCACGGCAGGCGCGCCACCGGGTGTTCGGCGGGCAGGTGTTCACAGGCGTGGAACACTTCGTAGAGCAGGTAGCCCAGCAGCATGCATCCGGCGAAAAGCCCGGCGACGTTGGGGCTCAGTTGCTTGAGCAACCACCAGGCGGGCAGGGTGATCGCCAGGCTGTGCAGCACGATCAACCAGGCGGGGAAGAGGATCACACGCCAGTCCCGGGGGCTGTCGTAGGTCATGTGGCCGGGGGTGAAAAAACTGTGGTGGTCACCGGTATGTCGGGCGTAGAACAGCCGGGCGAAGGTGTGTTTGTGGTGGCCGAGGTGGCGGTGCACGAGGTAGATGCACAGGTTGAAGAACACCAGGGTCAGGGGGACGGTCAGCCACTGGAGTGGGGTGATGCTGTGGGTGGAGGACCAGGCCAGGGTGATGCAGGTTGCGCCGTAGCCAAGTACGAATGCGGCGTGCAGCCAGGGGTTGTAGCGGGGGTGGACGTTGGCGCGGTACTGGGCGCGGAAGGTTTCGGTGGGGTGGGGCATGGCTTGGGCTCGGTGTTTTTTTTGTTGGGGTGTGAGCTTAGTCGGTGGGTGGGGTTTTGCT
>NZ_JACARO010000052.1 GCF_013386585.1 Pseudomonas sp. P7548
GAACCCATATCAGCCGTTACCCAAGTAACGGATATGTACACGATCAAAGGCCATCTATGGAAAAGTCAAAGTTACGCAAGCTGGGAATGCTAACGGTATTAGCCGTAGCCATCGGCCTACTCATCTACACCGTCCAAGCCCCCGCCGACGCCCCCCAATACCTCACCGCCACCGCCGAACGCGGTGACATCGAAAACGCCGTCCTGGCCACCGGCCTGCTCGAAGGCATCAAACAGGTCGACGTCGGCGCCCAAGTCTCCGGCCAGCTCAAATCCCTCAAAGTCAAAGTCGGCGACAAGGTCAAGAAGGGCCAATGGCTCGCCGAAATCGACCCCTTGATCCTGCAGAACACCCTGCGCAAAGCCCAGGTCGACGAAGAAAACCTCCAGGCCCAACGCCGCGCCACGGCCGCCCAACTCAAGCAAGCCAAGTCCGTGTACGAGCGCTACAAAGGCCTGCAAATCGACGAATCGGTCTCCCGCCAGGACTTCGAGGACGCCGAATCCACCTATCAGGTGCAACAGGCCAACCTGCTGTCCCTGGACGCACAGATCAAAAGCGCCCACATCCAGATCGACACTGCCAAGGTCAACCTGGCCTACACCCGCATCGTCGCGCCCATCGACGGCGATGTAGTGGGCATCGTCACCCAGGAAGGCCAGACCGTGATCGCCAGCCAACTGGCGCCGGTCCTGCTCAAGCTCGCAGACCTGGACACTATGACCGTCAAGGCCCAGGTCTCCGAGGCCGATGTGATTCACATCAGCCCGGGCCAGCAGGTGTACTTCACCATCCTCGGCGAGGCGGACAAACGCTACTACGCCAAGCTGCGTGGCACTGAACCGGCGCCGCAGAACTTCCTCGAAACCCAGCCCGCCGGCACGCCCAAGCAGAACACGGCGGTGTTCTACAACGCGTTGTTCGACGTGCCCAACCCCGATCATCGCTTGCGCATCGCCATGACGGCCCAGGTGCGCATCGTGCTCGACACCGCCCAGGCGGCGCTGATGGTGCCGGTGGCGGCGCTGGGGCCGCGCAACAACGATGGCACCTACTCGGTGCGGGTGCTCGACGCCAAGGGCAAGGCGGTGTCGCGGGAGGTGAAAACCGGCATCAATAACAACGTCAAGGTGCAGGTGCTCGAAGGCCTGGCCGAAGGTGACAACGTGGTGATCGGCGACGCCACGCCGGCCGTGGCGGGGAATTGATCGATGACCCAGCCACTGTTGGAGCTCAAGGGCATCACCCGCAGTTTCATGGCCGGCGAGCGCGAGTTCATTGCGCTCAAGGGCATCGACCTGACGATCGAGGCCGGGGAGATGGTCGCGATCATCGGCGCCTCGGGGTCGGGCAAGTCCACCCTGATGAACATCCTCGGCGGCCTGGATTACGCCACGGCCGGCAGCTACAAGATCAACGGCATCGAAACCCGTTCCCTGGGCGATGAACAACTGGCGGAACTGCGCCGCGACTACTTCGGTTTTATCTTCCAGCGCTACCACCTGCTGGCGCACTTGAGTGCCTTGCACAACGTGGAAATGCCGGCGATCTATGCCGGCACGCCGGAAACCGCGCGCCACAGCCGCGCACGGGAGCTGCTTGCACGCCTGGGCCTGGCGGGGCACACCACCCACCGACCCAGCCAGTTGTCGGGCGGGCAGCAACAGCGGGTGAGTATTGCCCGGGCCTTGATGAACGGCGGGGAAGTGATCCTGGCCGATGAACCCACCGGCGCCCTCGATACCCACAGCGGCAAGGAGGTGATGCGTATCCTCGCCGAGCTGCACGCGGCCGGGCACACGGTGATCATCGTCACCCACGACCCCAAGGTGGCCGCCAATGCCCAGCGCATTGTCGAGGTGTGCGATGGCGAGATCGTCAGTGACAAGGCCAACGACAGCGTCGGGCTGGAGCTGAACACTGAGGCGCCCATCGAGCCCAAGCGCAGCGGAGCCCGGCGTTTGGTGGCCAGCCTGGGGTTGTTCAAGGAAGCGTTCAACATGGCCTGGGTCGCGCTGGTGTCCCACCGCATGCGCACGCTGCTGACCATGCTCGGGATCGTCATCGGTATCACCTCGGTGGTGTCGATCTCGGCCATCGGCGAAGGGGCCAAGCGCTATGTGCTCAAGGACATCCAGGCGATCGGCAGCAACACCATCGACATCTTTTCCGGCACCAGTTTTGGCGACAGCCGTGCCTCGGCCATCGAGACCTTGATGCCGTCGGATGTGGAGGCGCTGAACCAGCTGTATTACGTCGACAGCGCCACGCCGGTGGTGGGCCGCAACCTGTTGCTGCGCTTTGGCAACATCGACCTGGATGCGCAGGTCAACGGCGTGAGCGACCGCTACTTCAAGGTCAAGGGCCTCAAGCTCGAGGCCGGTATTGCCTTCAGCGAAAGCGATGCGCGGCGCCAGGCCCAGGTGGTGGTGATCGACCACAACACCCGCCAGCGCCTGTTCGGTCCGAACATCGACCCTCTCGGCCAGGTGATCCTGGTGGGGAACCTGCCGTGCACGGTGATCGGGGTGACGGCCGACAACAAAAACATGTTCGCCGCGAGCAAGGCGTTGAACGTGTGGGTGCCCTATGAAACGGCGGCAGGAAGGCTGCTGGGGCAACGCCACTTGGACAGCATCACCGTGCGCATCAAGGACGGCCAGCCGAGCAAGGTGGTGGAAGACAACGTCAACAAGCTGATGCTGCAACGCCACGGCACCAAGGACTTCTTCACCAATAACCTCGACAGCATCATGCAGACGGTGCAGAAAACCAGCCGTTCGCTGGCGTTGCTGTTGTCGTTGATTGCGGTGATTTCGTTGTTGGTGGGAGGCATCGGGGTGATGAACATCATGCTGGTGTCGGTGACTGAACGCACCCGTGAGATCGGCATCCGCATGGCGGTGGGCGCACGGCAGTCGGATATCCGTCAGCAGTTTCTGGTGGAAGCGGTGATGGTGTGCCTGATCGGCGGGATGATCGGCATCTCGCTGTCATTTGCCATTGGCTATTTGTTTTCGTTGTTCGTGAAGGAATGGGAAATGGTGTTTTCCCTGGGCTCGATCGTCACGGCGTTCGCCTGTTCGACGATGATCGGCATTGTGTTTGGCTTCGTGCCGGCACGAAACGCCGCACGCCTGGACCCGATCGAGGCATTGGCCCGGGATTGATACCTCCCAGGCACTGGATACTCAATGTGGGAGCGGGCTTGCTCGCGAAGGCGGCGTATCAGTCAACCGATTCATTCACTGATCCACCGCCTTCGCGAGCAAGCCCGCTCCTACATTTTAGATCTGCGTGGACTTAAAAACTGGCGGTTTCTTCAGTGGCATACATCCACCGCAACAACGAATGCCGCCCGCTGATCCCCAGCTTGATCGACGCGCGCTTGAGGTAGCTTTCGATGGTGTTGACCTTCAACGCCAGTTGCTCCGCCAATTCCGGTGCGGTACGCCCGGCCAGCAGGCCGACGCACACTTCCAGTTCACGGTTGGACAAGGTCAGCCCCGATTGCACCAGGCGTTCTTCAATGCGCCGGCGCAGGGTGTCGATGCCCTGGCTTTGCGGCACCTGCAGTTCGCTGTCGGTGCGGCACGGCTGGATGGCGGCGATGTGTTTTTCCACCATGGGCAGCAACAGCGAGGAAAAGTCCTGCAACATGCTGCGCTCCTGGGGCGAAAAGCTGTCGGACTGGCTCGCGCGGTACACCGACAGCACGTAGCGCATGTCGTCTTTGCGCCGCGTCAGGTGCAACTGCGCGGCGGGCTGTTCTTGCCCCAGCGCGGTCATCGAATCGGTGTACACAGGGCTGATCTTGCGGCGCAGTTGCCCTTCGGAACTCACCCGCAGCTGCGAGATATGCGTGGCGTCCACTGCCAGTTGGGTGAGGATGAGGTCATGCAGCATGCGTGGGAAATGGCGACTGCCGGTGCTGGCGATGACCTTGCCTATATGTGGGAACAGGTGTGAGTTCATCAATTCGTCCATGAGTTTCAAGTGCAGGCATTCGGCTATATAGCGACGGGGATTAAGAAGGTAGCAAGTGCGAATAACCCACAGTGATAATGCTCTCCGTCGGAACGTATGCTAGTACAGCCTGGCGAAAGGATGGGGATCCAATCTGCAAAAAAACCACTTTAAAAGCACAAAACGGTGGTCGGACCTGTCCGACCACCGTTTTGGGAAAACGCCGTGCTTGAGCACTATCTGACGGCGTGCGCGACCATCGCGGTATGACGCGGGGTTGTACGTGTGCATTTGGCCAGGGCTTGTTGCACATCTGCCAGCAAATCGGCGACATCTTCAAGCCCCACCGACAGGCGCACCAGGCCTTCACTGATGCCGTGGGCCGCGCGCTCCTCGGGCGTGTAGGTGGAGTGGGTCATGCTGGCGGGGTGCTGGGCCAGGGATTCGGCATCCCCCAGGCTGACCGCGCGGGTGAACAGTTTGAGTGCGTTCATGAAGCGCCGGCCAGTGTCGATCCCGCCCTTGAGTTCGAAGGCGATCATGCCGCCTGATTGGCTCATCTGCCGCGCCGCCAGGTCGTACTGGGCGAACGAGCGCAAGCCAGGGTAGGTGACGCTCGCAACAGCCGGATGGGCTTGCAGCGCCTCGGCCACGGCCAGGGCGTTGCTGCAATGGCGGTCCATGCGCAGCGCCAGGGTTTTCAGCCCGCGCATCAACAACGACGCATCCTGCGGCGACATCACGGCACCGGTCAGGTCCTTGAGCCCTTGCAGGCGGATACGCTGGGCCAGCGTGTGGCTGCTCACGGCGATGCCCGCCGTGATATCGCCATGGCCGCTGAGGTATTTGGTGGCCGAGTGCACCACCACATCCGCGCCCAGGTCCAGGGGGCGTTGCAGGTATGGGGTGCAGTAGGTGTTGTCGACCACCAGCGTGATGTTGCCGTGGGCGTGGGCGATGTCGGCCACGGCGGCAATGTCCACCAGTTGCAGGTTGGGGTTGGCCGGGGTTTCGCAATAGATCATGCGCGTGGCGGGGGAGAGCGCGGCACGCAGGGCGTCCAGGTCGGTGAGGTCGACGTGGCGCACCTTGATGCCGAATTCGCCAATACCGTGGTGCAGCAGTGCGAAGGTGCAGCCGTAGAGCGTTTGGCTGACGATCACCTCATCGCCGGGGCGCAGCAACGTCCAGAAGGTGGCGGCGATGGCGCCCATCCCGGAGCTGAACGCCACCGCCGCCTCGCCGTTTTCCAGGGTGGCCATGCGCGATTCCAGCAGCGCCAGGGTCGGGTTGGAAATGCGCGTATAGAAGTGGCCGTTGGCTTCGCCGGCAAAACACGCCGCGCCATATTCGGCGGTGGGAAAGGCAAAGGTTGCCGACAGGTAGGTGGGCGGCACGAGCGCGCCGTGGTGGTCCTTGGGGTCGTAGCCGTGGTGGATGGCGCGGGTGGAAAAGCCGAATGCATTGTGTTTATTGTTCATGTCGGACGCTCCTTATTTCCTACAATGCTATGCTCATAACCAGAGATGAACTTTGCAAAAAATGCGCACAAATCCCGCGTCCTGGGATGAATCTCCTATAAAAATAATGAATTGAGGCACGTTATGCCCGTGAGTCTGGACCGCACCGACAAAGCCCTGTTAAACGCCCTGCAGGGCAATGCTCGCCTCACCGTGGCCGAACTGGCCGACCGCGTTTCCCTGACCACCTCGCCCTGCTGGCGACGGGTGCGGAACCTGGAAGACAGCGGGGTGATCAGCGGCTACCAGGCGATCCTGTCGCCCAAGGCCCTGGGGTATGGGGTGACGGCCTTTGTCAGCATCATGATGGAAAGCCACACCCAGGAAATCGCCCGGAAGTTCGAGCAGCGGCTGCTGGAAATTCCGGAGATCGTGGCGTGCCACAACGTGTCGGGACGCTATGACTTTTTGCTCGAAGTGGTGGCCAAGGACCTGGAGTCGTTTGGCGAGTTTGCCCGCGAGGTGTTGCAGACCCTGCCGTGCGTCAAGGAGATCTATTCGAGCTTTTCCTACAAGTCGGTCCGGCCCTTGCGCGTGATCCCGTTGCCGGGATAAAGCTCAGCGAAAGAACTCCCCCGGTGTCGCCTCGAATTGTTGGCGAAACGCGTTGATAAACGCCGACGTCGACTCATACCCGCAGCCCAGCGCCACATCGGTCACCCGTTCGCCTTGCTCCAGGGCGGGCAGGGCGGTCAGCAAGCGCAGACGTTGGCGCCAGGCGCGAAACGTCAGGCCGGTGTCACTGAGGAACAAGCGGCTGAGGGTCTTCTCACTCACCCCCAGTTTCTGGCTCCACTGGCCCAGGGTGGTCTGCTGTTCCGGGTGCGCGTTGAGGCTGCGGTAGATCTGGCGCAGGCGCGGGTCCAGGGGCAGGGGCAGCATCAGGTCGACCTGAGGGGCGGCCGCCAGTTGGTCCAGCACCACCTGGGCCAGACGCCCGTCGGGTCCGTCTTCGGCGTACTCCACGGGCAACTCGCTGAAACTGCGGATCAACTCGCGCAACAGGCTGCTCACCTCCAGTACATGGCAGCGTTCGGCCGCCCAGGTGGTCACGCTGCAATCGAGGTACAGGCTGCGCATTTCAGTGTGGGGCGAACTGAACACCCGGTGCGGCACGCCTGCGGGGATCCACACCGCACGCTGGGGCGGCGCGACGAAGCGGCCGACGCTGGTCTGAATCTCCAGCACCCCGGAAATCGCGTAGGACAACTGCACCCACGGGTGGCTATGCCGACGGGTCAGCGCCCGGTTGGGCAGTGATTCGGTGCGCCCATACACCGGGCGTGGCAGGCTGGAAAGCCCAGGCACTGTGCGGCGGACGGTCTTGTCATGTCCTTTAGGCGGCATTTACTGGCTCATTGGCGTTAGTCGGTAACAAGCCGTTACGTTAGAGTCGCGAGGATGCTCTTGGCAACCCCTGGAAGATTTGCTTATGACCCGCCCGCGTTTTCTGCCTGACAACTTCACCCTGACATTGATTGCCACGGTGATCCTCGCCTCCTTGCTGCCCGCCAGCGGCCAGACCGCCGTGGCCTTTGGCTGGGTCACCAACCTGGCCATCGCGCTGCTGTTTTTCCTGCACGGCGCCAAGCTGTCGCGCCAGGCCATCGTGGCCGGTGCCGGCCACTGGCGCCTGCACCTGCTGGTATTCAGCCTGACCTTTGTACTGTTCCCGCTGCTGGGCCTTGCGCTCAAGCCGGTGCTGTCGCCGCTGATCGGCAAAGACCTGTACATGGGCATGCTCTACCTGTGCGCGTTGCCGGCCACGGTGCAATCGGCGATTGCCTTTACCTCCCTGGCGCGGGGCAATATCCCGGCGGCCATCTGCAGCGCAGCGGCCTCCAGCCTGTTCGGGATTTTCCTGACGCCGCTGCTGGTCACCCTGTTGCTCAACGTGCATGGCGATGGCGGTTCGACCGTCGACGCGATCCTGAAAATCAGTGTGCAACTGCTGCTGCCCTTTATTGCCGGGCAGATCGCCCGTCGCTGGATCGGCGAGTGGGTCGGCCGCAACAAGGCCTGGCTGAAATTTGTCGATCAGGGTTCGATCCTGTTGGTGGTGTACGGCGCGTTCAGCGAGGCGGTCAATGAAGGCATCTGGCACCAGATCCCGCTGTGGGAACTGGGTGGCCTGGTGGTGGCGTGCTGT
Organism: Pseudomonas sp. P7548; assembly: GCF_013386585.1. Lineage (GTDB taxonomy): Bacteria > Pseudomonadota > Gammaproteobacteria > Pseudomonadales > Pseudomonadaceae > Aquipseudomonas. The sequence continues at coordinate 7,636 of NZ_JACARO010000052.1, forward strand.
GTGTTGCTGGTCCTGGTGCTGGTGGCGTCGACGCTGCTGGGCAAGGCCTTTGGTTTTAACCAGGAAGACCGCATCACCATCCTGTTCTGTGGCTCGAAGAAGAGCCTGGCGACCGGTGTGCCGATGGCTCAGGTGCTGTTTGCCGGGGCGACCATGGGCGTGCTGATTCTGCCGCTGATGCTGTTCCACCAGATCCAGCTGATGGTCTGCGCCGCCCTGGCGCAGCGCTATGCCAAGCGGCCGGAGTCGATTCCGGAACTGATGGCGCAGGTTGATCCTTAATGAGGTCTTGGGAAATTTCCTACGTATAGGTGGGACGTTTCCCTTATAGATCAAGACTATTCCCGGCCACTATTACCCCATTCGCACCCGCAAAGTGGTTGGTAAGCATGGACTCTTCCCCCGTCAAACCCTTGCCCAGTGAGCTGGAGATCCAGCGTGGCCTGGCCCTGGGTGAGTTTCGCGCCTGGTTCCAACCCAAGTTCTTCATGCACACCGGCCAACTGGCGGGCGTGGAGGCCTTGGTGCGTTGGGAACACCCGGCGCGGGGCGTGCTGTTGCCCGAAGACTTCCTGGCCGCCGTGCTGGCCTACGACCTGATCGACGACATGTTCAAGCAATTGCTCGAACAGGGGCTGAGCCTGCTCGGCGTGTTGCGCCGCCAGTCCATAGCGCTGGAGCTGGCGTTCAACCTGCACGCTTCGCAATTGCTCGGTGGCGCCCTGGTCGCTCACATCCAGTGGGCCCTTGGGCAGCACGGGTTTTCCGGTTCTTCCCTGGTGTTCGAATTTGCCGAGAACGGTTTGCTGAACGCCTCGCCGGCGGTCCAGGAAAACCTGCTGCGCCTGCGTATGCTGGGCTGCGGCTTGGCCATCGACGACTTCGGCAACGGATTTTCCTCCCTCAAGTTGCTCTGTCAACTGCCCTTCAACCAACTCAAGCTCGACGGTGGCTTTGTGCGCCACAGCCCCAGCCTGGTCAGCAGCACCCTGGCACTCTCGCGGTTCCTGGGCATGGGCCTGGTGATCGAGGGCGTCAGCAACCCGCAGATCCGGGACGGCGTGCTGGCCCTGGGCTGCGAGCTGGGCCAGGGGTTTTACCTGGCGCGGCCCATGGCGGGCTACCGTTTGCTACCTTGGCTGGAAGCGCAGGCGTCCGGCTATTCAAAGTTCTAAGAAATTTCCTACACTCAGGTCGCGCTCGTGTATTTTGTGGCGGCGTGTCTCACAGGGGTTGTTATGTTTAAAGCGTTAGTCGTGGACGATCATCCGTTTATTCGCTCCTCGGTGAAGATGCTCCTCAAGCAGGAAGGCTTCGAGGTGGTGGCCGAGGCCGACAATGGCGCCGACGCGGTGCAGTTGGCCCGTGAACACGAGCCTGAACTGATCGTGCTGGATATCGCCATGCCCAAGCTCGATGGCCTGGAAGTGATCGCGCGCATTTGCGGCCTGGGCCTGCGGTGCAAGATCCTGGTGCTGACCTCGCAGTCGCCGCTGTTCTATTCCATGCGCTGCATGAAGGCCGGCGCGGCGGGGTATATCTCCAAGACCAACGACCTGGATGAGCTGATCAAGGCGATCAAGGCGGTCATGGGTGGCTACACGTTCTTCCCCAACCTGGCCCACAGCTCGGTGCGCCGCAGTGACGCCGAAACCACCGACCTGGAATTGATCCAGACCCTGTCCGACCGCGAGCTGACCATTTTGCAGCAGCTGTCCCAGGGCTTGAGCAACAAGGAAATCGGCGACGCGATGCTGCTCAGCAACAAGACCATCAGCACCTACAAGACGCGCCTGATCGAGAAGCTCAAGGTCAAATCGGTGGTGTACCTGGCCGATTTCGCCAAGCGCAATAACCTGGTCTGAATGAACATGTCCTCGCGTAAATGGCTGATGGGCTTGCTGCTCGCCGGCACCCTGAATGGTGCCGTGCTGGCGGCCGCACCGGCCGATACCTATCAGGTCCTGGGCCGCTCCCATGTGTCGGAGTACGCGGTCTCGCTCGCCGAGCAGGACTGGAGCTGGCTGCGCAGCAAACGCACCCTGGTGCTGGGCGCGTCCGCCCCGGATTATTCGCCGTTTGGCATGACCACCAATGGCCGCGATTACGAAGGCATCACCGCCGACTACGCCACCCTGCTCAGCGAACTACTGCGTACACCGGTGGAGGTGCACCGCTTTGCGTCCCGGGCCGATGTGATCGAGGCGCTCAAGCGCGGCGAGGTGGATTTTCTCGGCACCGCCAATGGGTTTGAGCAGGCCGACCATGACCTGCTGATGTCGACCTCCTACGCCGAGGACCAGCCAACCCTGGTGACCCAGGTCGCCAACAGCCAGACCCTGACCGAGGACCTGGCCGGCAAGAAGATCGCGATGCTCTACCACTACCTGCCGCCGCAGGCCGTCGAGGCGTTCTACCCCAAGGCCACCTTGCAACTCTATCCCTCGACGTTGAGCGCAATCGGCGCCGTGGCCTTCGGCAATGCCGACGTGTACCTGGGCGACTCTATCAGCGCCCAGTACCTGATCAACAAGAACTACTTGAACAACGTGCAGCTGGCCGACTTCTCGCGGATGGAGGTCAGCAACTTCTCGTTTGCAGTGGCCCAGGGCAACCGCCGCTTGTTGCACATCATCAATACCGCGCTGGCGGCGATCCCCCAGGGCGAGCGCATGACCATCCTGCGCCGCTGGAGCGCGGGCGGTGGCAGCATGCCAGGGCGCACCGCACTGAATTTCAGCGCCAGCGAGCTGCGCTGGATGGCCGCGCACGCCCATGTGAGGGTGTCGGTCGACGACAGCTTTGTGCCGTTCTCGTTTTTCAACGAAGACGGCGAATTCCGTGGCATCAGCGCCGATGTGCTGGCCAAGGTCGCGCTGCGCACCGGCTTGAAGTTCGATGTACGCAGCACGCAGTCGGTGGCAGGCATGATCGAGCAGATCCGCACGGACAAGGCCGATCTGTTGATTACCGTCACCCCCAGCCAATCCCGTGAAAGCCAGATGCGCTTCACGCGGCCTTACTTGAGCACCCCTTACGTGCTGGTCAGCCGCACCGGCCCGGACAGCCCGGCCACCCTGGATGACATGGCCGGCAAGCGCCTGGCCGTGATCACCGGTAACCCGGTGCGCGACCAGTTGCTGGGTGAGTACCCGAATATCACCCTGGTCAACGCGCAGAACGCCCAGCAAGCCATGGCCCAAGTGGCCAATGGCGAGGCTGATGCGGCGGTCAATTCGTTGATCACGGCGCGCTACATGATCTCGCGCCAATACCGCGACCGGTTGCGCATCACCACCACGGTCGGCACCGAATCGGCGCGGGTTGCGTTCGCCACGTCGCGCGGTGCGCTGGAGCTGTATTCGATCCTGGAGAAAGCGCTGCTGAGCATCCCGCCGGAGGAGATGGACGAAGTCACCAACCGTTGGCGCAGTGAAATTGCCGTGGATGACAGCTACTGGCTGCGCAACCGTGCGCTGATCCTGCAAGGCTTTGCCGTTGCCGCGATCTTGCTGCTGGTGGCGTTCGGCTGGATCGCCTACCTGCGCATGTTGATGCGCCAGCGCAAACAGGCGCAGATCGCGTTGAATGACCAGATGGAGTTCATGCGCGTGTTGATCGACGGCACGCCGCATCCTATTTATGTGCGTGACCGTGAAGGGCGACTGCGCATCTGCAACAGCGGTTACCTGGACGTCTTCGGCGTGGAGCGTGACACCGTGCTCGGCAAGACGGTGGTCGAAGGCGTGCTCAAGCGCGCCGACGAAGCCGCCGCCTACCACGAAGACTATTTGCAGGTGATGGCCGACGGCGTACCCCGGGTGCAGGACCGTCGCTTGACCATGGGGCCGGACAACGTGCTGACCATCTACCACTGGATGCTGCCGTATCGCGGCAGTGACGGTGAAGTCAGCGGCATGATCGGCGGCTGGATCGACATCAGCGAACGCCAGCATTTGCTCGAAGCCCTGCGTGAAGCCAAGGAAGGCGCCGACGCGGCCAATCGGGCCAAGACCACGTTCCTGGCAACCATGAGCCATGAAATCCGCACGCCGATGAACGCGATCATTGGCATGCTCGAACTGGCGATGAAAAAGGCCGACCAGGGCGTCACCGACCGTTTCTCCATCGAAGTGGCGTCGGGTGCGGCTCGCGGCCTGCTGGACCTGATCGGCGATATCCTCGACATCGCGCGCATCGAATCCGGTCGCCTGTCCCTGGCACCGGAGCGCGCCAACCTGCGCGAGCTGGTGGAATCGGTGGCGCGGATTTTCGAAGGGCTGGCGCGGCAGAAACAGCTGCAGTTGATCCTCGACCTGGATGCCAGTATCAACCGTGAGGTGCTGGTGGACCCGCTGCGCTTCAAGCAGATTGCCTCCAACCTGTTGAGCAATGCGATCAAGTTCACCGGCCAAGGCCAGGTGCGCCTGCGGGTCAGCGCCGAACCTGGCGCCGATGACGAGCGCCTGGCGATCTGCCTGCGAGTGGAGGACACCGGCAGCGGTATTTCCAACGAAGACCAGCAGCGTCTGTTCAGCCCGTTTGCCCAGGCCAGCAACCATGGGCAGTCGGCGCGCGGAGGCTCTGGCCTGGGCCTGATGATCAGCCGTACGTTGTGCGAAATGATGGGCGGCAGCCTGGTGCTGCACAGTGTGCTGGGGCAGGGCACCCAAGTGGAAATGCGCGCCAGCTTGCCGACCCTGGCGGCGCTGGAACATGCGCCGGCTGCCGAGCCGATGCAGATGCCGGCGTCCCAGGCGCTGAAGGTGCTGGTGATCGACGATTACCCGGCCAACCGTCTGTTGCTCACCCAGCAACTGCACTACCTCGGCCACCGTGTGGTGGATGCCGAGGACGGCGCCCATGGTTTGCGGGCCTGGCGTGCAGAGCATTTCGACGTGGTCATCACCGACTGCAATATGCCGTTGATGAATGGCTATGAACTGGCCCGGGCGATCCGTGACGAAGAGCGTTCCCGGGGCCTGCAATCCGGGCTGATCCTCGGCCTGACCGCCAATGCCCAGCCCGAGGAAAAAGACCGCTGCCTGGCGGCGGGCATGGATGATTGCCTGTTCAAGCCCATCAGCCTGCAGGACCTGAGCGCACGCCTGACCTCCCTGACCCCGGAAAGCGTGCCGGCACCGGTCGAGGCCTTGCCGGACGACATCGACCTCACCAGCCTGGAACAACTCAGCCGGGGCGACGAGGCCTCGATCAGAAGCCTGCTGCACGACCTGGCCACCAGCAACCAGCAGGACATGTCCCGCTTGATGCAGCTGTTCACCCAGCACGACGTCACCGGCCTGGCCGACCTGGCGCACCGGGTCAAGGGCGGCGCACGGATCATCAAGGCGCAACGCCTGATCCAGGCCTGCGAAGCCCTGGAAGCCGCCTGCGAAGGGCTCAATTCGGCGGTCTTGACCGACGCCGTCGACACCTTGCAACAAGCCATGGAACAACTCGAACACCACCTCGACACCTACCTGGCTTGTAGTGAGCGAGCTAGCCTCGCGCCCCAGGCGCCGCGTACTTCCTGAAAAACCACGGCGCCCAAATTGGCGCCGCCACACGCCTGTAGTGAGCGAGCTTGCCTCGCGCCCCGGACACCGCGCACTCCCTGAAAAAACACGACACCCGAATTGGGGCGGCTTCGCCACCCGGCGCGGGGCAAGCCCGCTCACTACAGTGTGTGGTGTGGGAAATTTCCTACGTGTTGCGGGGATGGGGACTACATGGTTGGGTAATTCCGAGGCGGAAAATAAATCACGTCGACACAGCAGATGCTTTGTTTATTTCAGGCGCGTATCCGGCGCCTGGCAACTCATCCGTGCATGGCGACAGTGATTAAAACTTTCCCCTTGGAGTTGCACCATGAAGATCAAAGCCCTCTCGCTCGCAGCCCTGGTTTGCGCCACCGGCGCCCAGTTCGCCAATGCTGCCGATGGCACTATCAATTTCAACGGTGAGCTGGTCAACCAGACCTGCACCATCGCCGTTGACGGTGTTGTCAGCCCGGCCGTCGCTACCGTGACCCTGCCGACCATCTCTACCGGCCTGCTGACCGCTGCCGGCCAGGCCGAAGGCCGTACCGGTTTCAACATCCAGTTGAGCAACTGCGTCGGTTCTGCCGCCACGGCTGCGGCGTTCTTCAACTCGGGCGCCACTGTGGACCCGGTCACCGGCAACTTGAACAACATGACCGGCACCGCCACCAATGTGCAGCTGCAACTGGTCGACGCCCAAGGCGGCGCGGTGATCCAGGCCGGTAACACCAACCAGCTCACCCGCACCACCCGCAACACCATCGACGCCAGCGGCACGGCGAACATGCCGTACGCCGTGCAGTACTTCGCCACCGGCACCACCACCGCCGGCACCGTGGTCAGCTCCATCACGTACAACGTCGACTACCAGTAAGCCCCAGTCACATCTGCGCGCGGCCTGTGCGGCGCGCCGATGTGCGGCTGATGAGGTGTGTTATGTCCTGCCTGAAAATGCTCCGCCGTAGCGCATGTGTGGCCCTCGCCACGTTGGTCTGTTCCCAGGCCATGGCCGGTGTGGTGATCACCGGCACCCGTTTGGTCTACCCCGCGGGCCAGAAGGAAATCACCGTCAAATTGAACAACAACGGGATGCACCCCGCGCTGGTCCAGGCCTGGGTGGATACCGGTGATATCAACGCCAGTCCCACCAGTTCCAAGGCACCGTTCGTGCTGTCGCCGCCGGTGTCGCGCATCGACCCGAGCAAGGGCCAGAGCCTGCGCCTGATGTTCACCGGCGCGCCGTTGGCCAGCGATAAAGAGTCGGTGTACTGGCTCAACATCCTGGAAATCCCGCCCAAGGCCGATGGCCCGGTGGACCTCAATATGCTGCAGATGGCGTTTCGCTCGCGGATCAAGATTTTCTACCGCCCCGATGGCCTGCCGGGCAGTGCCACCGAGGCACCCGCCGGGCTGCAATGGAAGGTCGTCCCGCAGGGCCAGGGCTATGCGCTGCAGGCCTACAACCCGAGCGCGTTCCATGTGTCGCTGGTGGAACTGACCCTCGCGACCGGCAACCAGCGCTTCGACGGTGAGAACGGCATGGTCGACCCGGGTGCGACCCGCGTGTTTGCGGTCAATGGCCTCAAGGCCTTGCCCGGCGCAGGCCAGGTCGAGTTCAACGCCATCAACGATTACGGCGCCCTGATGCCGATGCAACAACCGCTCAAGCCCTGACTCCCATCGCGCACGAGTAACTGACCATGACTATTCCAGGCCTGGGCCACGGCCCGCAGGCGCAACCGCGCTTTGCCCTCAACCCGCTCGCAGTGGGTGTCATCACCGCGCTGGTAGGGTGCCTGGCGCCGTCGGCGTGGGCTGAAGACGTGCAGTTCAACGACGCCTTCCTGCCCGAGGACTCCCGCAGCCTCGACCTCACCGCGTACCAGAAGAGCAACCCGGTGCTGCCGGGTGACTATCGGGCGGACGTGGCGGTCAACGGCAACCTGGTCAGCCGTCAGGACATCCGTATCAACGCCGATGCCGACGGCAGCCACCCCGTGGTGTGTTTCAACAGCGGCCTGCTGCAACTGATTGGCGTGGACATGCACAAGCTGTCGGCCCACGCGAGCGCCGCCCTGGAGAGCGGCGCCACGTGCCTGGACCTGGGCCAGTTGATCGAAGGCGCCACCGCGACCTTTTCGCCGGACAACCAGCAGTTGGATATCAGCATTCCGCAGGTGGCCTTGCGCCGGGACGCCCGTGGGTATGTCAGCCCTGAACTGTGGGACCGTGGCGTCACGGCCGGCACCTTGAGCTACACCTTCAACGCCAACCACAATAAGACCGACTTCGGCACCTACGACTCGGCCTACCTGGGCCTGAATGCCGGCTTGAACCTGGGCGACTGGCGCCTGCGCCACAACGGCTCGCTCAATTGGCAGAAGGACGCGGGCCAGGATTACCAGACCCTCAACACCTACGCCCAGCGCGACGTGACAAGCCTGCAAAGCCAGCTGACCGTGGGCGAGGCCAATACCAGTGGCGAGATCTTCGACACCCTGGCCTATCGCGGCGTGCAGCTGGGCACCGATGACCGTATGTTGCCCGAATCCCAGCGCGGCTACGCACCGGTGATCCGAGGCATTGCCCGCACCGGGGCACGGGTGGCGGTGCGCCAGGCCGGCAACCTGCTCTACGAAACCACGGTGGCGCCGGGCGCCTTCGTGATCGACGACCTATACGCCACCGGCTATGGCGGCGACCTGGACGTGACCGTGTACGAGGCCGATGGCAGCGAACAACGCTTTGTCGTGCCTTACGCCGCCACCGCCCAATTGCTGCGCCCTGGCACCTCGCGCTTCAGCGTGACCGCCGGTGAAACCCGCAGCAACTACCTCGACCGCCAGGCCAGGCTGGTGCAAGGCACCTACCAACTGGGCCTGAGCAATATCTTCACCGGCTACGGCGGCGTACAGGGCAGCGACGACTATCGCGCGCTGCTCGGCGGGTTGGCGTTCGGCACGCCGATTGGCGCCATGGCCGTGGACGTGACCCAGGCCCAGACCGACCTCAAGAGCGGCCAGGCCAAAGGGCAGAGCGTGCGCATGAGCTACAGCAAGAACATCCTCAGCACCGGCAGCAACTTCGCCGTGGCGGCCACGCGTTTTTCCACCCAGGACTACCTGGATTTCACCAACGCGATGCAACTGCTGGACGCCGAGCGCACGGGCCTGGATACCAGCCTGTTCGGGCGCCCGCGCAGCCGTGTGTCGCTTACCGCCAACCAGAGCCTCGGCCCGTGGGGCCAGGTGGCGTTCAGCGGCTTTACCCAGAATTACTGGAACCAGCCGGGCCGCGATGTGCAATACCAGTTCAGCTACAGCAAGCAGGTGCGCCAGGTCAGCTATGGCATCAGTGCCAACCGCAGCCGTGTCGGCCTGGGCGAGATGGACACCAGCCTGTTGTTCACCGTGAGCATGCCCCTGGAGTTCGGCAAGTCCACCCGTCAGCCGCAACTGTCGGCGCGGGTCATGCGTGACACCCAGGGCACCTACAGCGAGCAGGCGACCCTCAGCGGCACCGCTGGCGAGGATCGTCAGTATCAATACAGCCTCACCGGTGGCCATGAAGGCGCCAGCGGTGCCAACAGCACCTCGGTCAACGGCCAATACATCGGGCCCAAGGCGGTTGTCGGCGGCACGGTCAGCCGTGGGCAGGGCTACGACAGCCTGTCGCTGAACGCCAGCGGCAGCGTGGTGGCCCACCCCGAGGGGGTGACGTTTACCCCGTATCGCGGCGAAACCATGGCCGTGATCAGCGCCCCAGGTGCCCAGGGCGCCAAGGTGGTCGGCTTCCCGGGTCTCAAGCTCGATGGCCGGGGCAATGCGGTGGTGCCTTACCTGCGCCCCTATGAATTGAACGAAGTGGCGATCGACCCGATCGGCTCTTCCCTGGACGTGGAGCTCACCGAAACCAGCCAGCAAGTCGCGCCGCGTGCCGGTGCGGTGGTGGCCCTCAAGTACGGCACCAGCACCGGTGAAGCCCTGTTGCTCAACGTGACGCTCACCGATGGCAGTGCGCTGCCGTTCGGCGCCAGCGTGACCGATGACCGGGGCGTGTCCGTGGGCGTGGTGGGGCAGGGTGGTCAGCTGTATGCGCGGGTCAAGGACGATGCACGGCGTTTGTTGATCAGTTGGGGAACCAAGGCCGGCCAGCAGTGTGCGTTGCCGCTGCCCGCCGGCAAAAGTGACGGCCAGCAACTGCGCCAGCTGGATGTGGTGTGTGCGGCGCCAACGGACATGTCGCGGCTCAACGCTGCGCGGTCGAACTGATTCGGAGGTTATATGAAGTCTGTATTGGCCATTCTGGCGTGTGTGTTGAGTGTGTTCGGCAGCCAGGTTTCGTTCGCCGCCGTGTGCCGCTTTTCGGACGACAACCCGTTGGGCAACCGGGGAGTGACCGCCACCATGCCGTTGTTGGGGACGAACATTACGGTGGGTCGTGATGTGCCCTTGGGGGCCGAGGTGTATCGCCAGACGTTCGCTCCCGCCAGCGTCATCAAAACCACGTGCAACGACATCAGCACCTACGCGATTGAACGCAACTTCTTCACCCGCACGCCGATGCCGTTGAGCAGTTGGTCGTCGGGGCCCTATGCCGGGAAAATCTATGAAAGTGGCGTGCCCGGGATCGGCATCGTGGTGACGCATGGCAATGATGCCGTGCCCTATGACTGGAACTGGATGAACTGCACCAATTGGACCGTCACCTGCATCGTTTCGATGGGCACGGGGACGCTCTCGTTCACGGTTCTTTTCATCAAGACCGGGCCTGTGTCTGCGGGTGTCGTCAATGGCAGCAACATCCCATCGCCGGGTCGCAACCTGATCACCGACCTGACGATGGACATGATCCGTCTCAACTTCTCCGGCAGCATCAATATCGTCTCGCGCACCTGCGCCACGCCGGACGTCGCGGTGCCCATGGGCAGCCATCAACTCAGTGAGTTTTCCGGGCGCAACACCTTCACGCCCTGGAAGGATTTCTCCATTGCCCTGAACAACTGCCCGGCGTTCAACGGCTACTACCAGAGCAGTGGGCCGACCTGGACCAGCGATGGCGGCAGCGGCCTGGTGGGCAACCTGGACTCGCGCAAGAGCAACGTACTGCGGGTGCGCATCGACCCGACGCTGGCGGCGGTCAACCCCACTCAAGGCATTTTGAACGTCAACCCCAGTGCGCCCGGCGACAGCCCGGCCGCTACCGGTGTGGGAGTGCAGGTGGCCGACAGTCACGGCACGCCCTTGCCCCTGGCCACCTTGCGTGCCAGTGGTATCACACCGCGTGCCGATGAAGGGGCCAGCTATTCCATACCGCTCAAGGCCCGCTACATCCAGACCGAAGACCGCATCACGGCCGGTCCGGCGAATGCCACCGCCACCTTCACCATTGACTATTACTGAGGCTTTTTCATGTCATTTCTACCGCTGCGGGTCCTGGTACTAGAGGACCACCTGTTCCAACGTTCCGTGGCCGTCAGCTTGTTGAAGCAACTGGGCTGTGGCGAAGTGCTGGAAGCCGCCAATGGCGACGAGGCCCTGGTGGCGCTGCACCGCGCCGGCCGCGTGGATGTGGTGGTGTGTGACTTGCAAATGGATGGCATGGACGGCCTGGAGTTTATCCAGCGCATCAGTGCCACCGGGCAGGTGGGCGCGATCATCGTCAGCAGTGGCCTGCCCTGGGATGTGCGCCGCGCGGTGCGCCAGATGGGGGCGTTGCTGGGGGTGAACATGCTCGGGGATATTGGCAAGCCGTTGCAGGCCGAAGCCCTGCAGCCATTGCTGGAACTCGCGTTGAGCCAGCGCCCGGTGGTCCCTGACGTGCAGTCGCCGCTGGACATCGCCGATGAACCGCAGGTACGCCAGGCCATTCTCGACCAGCAACTGGAGGCCTGGTACCAGCCCAAGTTCGACCTGCAGACCGGTGCCGTGCTCGGGGTGGAAGTGTTGGCGCGCTGGAACCACCCGTTCAAGGGGGTGCAGTCGCCTGCGGTGTTTTTGCCGGCGATGGAAAAAGCCGGCCTGATGGACGAACTGCTGTTTGCCCTGATGCGCCAGGGCCTGTCCTTGCAACGTCAGGCCAAGGGCCAGGGGTTGAGCCTGGACCTGGCGTTCAACCTGCACGCAGCGCAGTTGGCCGATGCCGGCTTGACCGCCCATATCAAGGGCCTGCTCAGTGCCTACCAGGCACCCTGCGCAGGCATCACCTTTGAACTCACCGAGAGCGGCCTGCTGGAAGTGCCTGCCGTGTCCCTGGAAAACCTGGTGCGCCTGCGCATGCTCGGTTGCCGCCTGTCCATCGATGATTTCGGTGCCGGGTTTTCCTCGTTGCAGCGCCTGTGCCAGTTGCCGTTCAACGAGATCAAGCTCGACGCCGAATTCGTCCGTGGCCTGGCCCATGAGCCACGCTGCCGCGCGGTGATCGGCAGCACCCTGGCCCTGGGCAAGACCCTGGACATGTCGGTGGTGGTGGAGGGTATCGAAACCGCCGAGCAGCACCAGCAACTGTTGGAACTGGGCTGCACCCAGGGCCAGGGCTACTGGCATGCACGGCCGATGCAGGGCGCCGACCTGTTGCGCCTGCTGCAAGGCAACGCGCAACTGCGCCGCTGGAGCCAGCCATGATCAATAAAGCCCTGCGCATCATGATCGCCGACCCGCAGCACCACCAGCGCCTGCGCCTGGAACAGGACTTCAATCGCCAGGGCTATTACGCCATTGCGCCGGTGTCGAGCCTGGATGAAATGCTCACGCTGCTCGATTATGGCGGCCTGGGCTTTGACCTGGTGCTGGTGAATGCCAGCCTGGCCGCGAGCGAGCGTTTTGACCTGTCGGCCTATTGCCTGGAGCACCCACGGGTGGGCCAGGCGTTGATCTACGCGGTGCCCCAGCGACAAACGGCCTAAAGTCCGAGCCGTCGTGGACGACTACCTTCTTAACTACACAAGAAGGAGCGTCGGCATGAACCTCAAGCGTTTGTCATTGGTTACCGGCTTTCTTGCGGTGTGGGCGGGAAACTGCATGGCCGCCTCCTCGGGTGTCATTCAGTTTCACGGGAGCATTGTCGAGCCTGGCTGTGTGCCGGACGCACCGGGCGGCGCCGCAATGCTGTTGAAAAACTGCCCGCAAGCGTCTCGCGGTAGCCAGTTCGACGTACAACCTGCCCGTAGCGTCCAGGCGCTGGGCAACGCTGCGGTCAACGTCAAGCTGGTGACGGACAGCGGCGAGGGGCGTTATTACGACCAGCGGTATGTGCTGGTGGATTCACGGGGCAAGCCCATTCAATCGGGGGCCTACGTGGTCACCATGACCGCACCCTGAGGACGGTTGAGGTTATTTTGAGCCGGATGAGCGTCAACAACCGGGCCGCAAACCTATAGAATGCTCGGCGGCGGCGCTTGTCCTGGGCGGCCGCTTGATCATCGCCAGAGTACCGCGCCCTTCAATGAGCATTTCAGCCGCAACCCCCCAAGCCAACTGGCAACCGGTCATCGCCCTCGCGCTGGCCGCGTTTGTGTTCAACACCACCGAATTCGTCCCCGTCGGGCTGCTCAGCGCCATTGGCGCCAGCTTCGACATGCCCATCGCCAGCGTCGGCCTGATGCTCACCATCTACGCCTGGATCGTGTCCCTGACCTCGCTGCCGGTGATGCTGCTGACCCGTAACGTCGAGCGGCGCAAATTGCTGATCGTGCTGTTCGGCCTGTTCATCGCCAGCCATGTCCTGTCCAGTGTCGCCACCAGCTTCGGCATCCTGATGCTCAGCCGGGTCGGTATTGCCTTGTCCCATGCGCTGTTCTGGTCGATCACCGCCTCGCTGGCGGTGCGCCTGGCGCCAGAAGGCAAGCAGGTGCAAGCCCTCGGCCTGCTGGCTACGGGCACGTCCCTGGCAATGGTGCTGGGTATTCCCCTGGGTCGCCTGCTGGGCGAAGCCATGGGCTGGCGCACCACGTTCCTGGTGATCGGTGCCTTTGCGGCCGCCCTGGTGTTTTGGCTGGCGCGCACCTTGCCGTTGCTGCCCAGCCAGAACTCCGGCTCCCTGCGCAGCCTGCCGTTGCTGTTCAAGCGTCCGGCGCTGGTGGCGCTCTACGTGCTCACCGCCATGACCGTGACCGCGCAATTCACCGCCTACAGCTACATCGAACCCTTCGTCGAAGGCGTGGCCGGCATGAGCGGCGGCGCCGTGACCCTGATCCTGCTGGTCTTCGGCGGCGCGGGCATCATTGGCTCGCTGCTGTTCAGCCTGGTGCACCGCTTCAACCCGCACCTGTTCGTGGTCGGCGCGGTCTCCATCCTGGCCGCCTGCCTGGCGTTGCTGTTGCCCCTGAGCGGGGCCGAGTCGTACCTGGTGGCACTGAGTGTGTTCTGGGGCATGGCGATCATGGGATTCGGCCTGGCCATGCAATCGAAGGTGCTGGTACTGGCGCCGGATGCCACGGACGTGGCCATGGCGATGTTCTCCGGCATCTACAACATCGGCATCGGCGGCGGCGCGCTGATGGGCAGTTGGGTTGGCAGCCACTTCGGCTTCGCCTGGATCGGCGCGGCGGGCGGCTTGCTGGCAGCGGTGGCGCTGATCGGCTATTGCCTGGCGATTCGCAGATTCGGCACGGGTGTTCCCCGTCCATGAGGAGGCAGCGTATGACGATAAAACCTGCGGTGTTTGCATTGCTTGCCAGCGCGTCGGCGCTGCTGCTCAGCTCCTCAAGCTCTGCCGCCAGTTTCGACTGCACCAAGGCCAAGGCGCCTGACGAAATCACCATCTGCAAGCACGTCAGCCTCAATGACCAGGATGTGACCATGGCGTTGCTCTACGACCTGAACAAGCACTTCATGGCCATGGGCGGACGCGGTTCGTTGATGGACGGGCAGGCCGAATGGCTCAAAAAACGCCACACCTGCGGCGCGAACGTGAGCTGTTTGAGCGATGCCTATACGCAGCGGATTGGCATGCTGCGTGGGTTTATCGATGAGCGGGTGATGACGAAGGGGCCGTTCTGAACGTTAGTGCAGGCGGTGTTCGAAGCCCGGTAAAGAAGACCTCATAAAAACCAGACAAGTCTCACGGAGAATCTGGTTACGCATTGCTACCGTCGCCCAGGACCGCACACATCCCGTGTGACGGCACCTGAGTAGCAATGGAGTCGCGTGTGCAAAAGCGTTTGACTGTAGAGTTTCTGGGCACTTTCTGGCTGACGTTCGGCGGCTGCGGCAGTGCGATCCTGGCGGCGGCATTTCCTGGGTTGGGCATTGGTTTTGCCGGCGTAGCCCTGGCGTTTGGTCTCACCGTGTTGACCATGGCCTATGCGGTGGGGGGGATTTCCGGCGGGCATTTCAACCCGGCGGTGACCGTCGGCCTGTGGGTGGGGCAGCGCGTGTGCGGTGCAAAGGTGTTGCCGTATATCGTGGCGCAGGTCATCGGTGCGATTGCCGCGGCTGCGGCCCTGTATGTGATTGCCAACGGCCAGCCAGGTTTCGAGATGGGCGGCTTTGCGGCCAACGGCTACGGCGCGTTAAGCCCGGGCCTGTTCGACATGAAGGCCGCGCTGGTGGCTGAAGTGATCGCCACGTTCTTCTTTGTGCTGATCATCATGCGCGTCACCGCGCCGGGCCCGGCCGCCGCCTTTGCGCCGATTGCCATCGGCCTGGCCTTGACCCTGATTCACTTGATCCTGATCCCGGTGACCAATACTTCGGTCAACCCTGCACGCAGCACCGGCCCGGCGTTGTTTGCAGGCGGCGAATACATTGCGCAGCTGTGGCTGTTCTGGCTGGCACCGATGGTTGGTGGCGTGCTGGGGGCGCTGTCGGCGCGTGCATTGGACGAACGCAGCCCGGCGTGATACGGCGGCTTTTGCAGGAGCGCGCTTGTGCGCTCCTGCAGAAAACCTGCGTTACAGCGCAGCCAGTACGGCCTCGAGTTTTTCCTGGTCCCGCGCGAACTGGCGAATGCCTTCGGCGAGTTTTTCGGTGGCCATTGCATCTTCATTCGACGCCCAACGGAACTGCGCTTCGGTCAGTGGTTGGCGCGCTTCACCCGTGGCGCCCGGCACCAGTTTGCGTGCCAGTGTGCCGTTGTCGTCGGCCAGCTTTTGCAGCAGGTCCGGGCTGATGGTCAGGCGATCACACCCCGCCAGTTCTTCGATCTGGCTGAGGGTGCGGAAGCTGGCGCCCATGACCACGGTCGGGATGTCGTTGGCCTTGTAGTAGTTGTAGATGCGTGTCACCGACTGCACACCCGGGTCTTCGGCACCGGTGTAGTCCAGGCCGGTGTTCTTGCGGTACCAATCGTAGATGCGGCCCACGAATGGCGAGATCAGGAACACCCCTGCGTCGGCGCAGGCCACGGCCTGGGCGAAGGAGAAGAGCAGGGTGAGGTTGGTCTGGATACCGGCTTTTTCCAGGCGCTCGGCGGTGCGGATGCCTTCCCAGGTGGAGGCCAGCTTGATCAGCACGCGGTCGCGGCCGATACCGGCCTGGTCGTACAGGGCGATCAACTGGTTGGCCTTGGCCCACAGCGCTTGCTCGTCGAAGGACAGGCGAGCATCCACTTCGGTGGAGATACGCCCCGGGATCACCTTGAGAATGCCGGCCCCCACGGATACCGCGAAGTGATCGCAGGCCAGGTCTACATTGCCCTTGGAGTGGGCGACGGCGCTGCGCAGCAGTTCGGCATATTCCGGAATGGCCGCGGCCTTGAGCAGCAGCGACGGGTTGGTGGTGGCGTCCACCGGGCGCAGGCGGCTGATGGCTTCCAGGTCGCCGGTGTCGCAGACCACGGTGGTGAACGCTTTGAGTTGTTCGAGCTTGGACTTCATGGGCAGCAGTCTCCAGAAAAGGGGTTAGTGGTTCAGGGCCTGGGCGGTGTCGAGGTCGGTGATCAGGATGTCGAGGTAGCCGCCCTTGAGCGCGCCGCGAATCGCCTGGACCTTGTTCAGCCCGCCCGCCAGGCCAAGCACACGTTGGATCGAGCGCAGTTTGGGCAATGCCACCGACACCACGAATTCTTCGTCTTCTTCCAGCACCGGTTTGCCCTGGGCGTCGAAGTAACGCAGGCAGATATCGCCCACGGCGCCGCGCTCGGCGAGCAGGCGCAGCATGTCTTCGGTGTAGTAGTTGCCGCTGTTGCGCAGCAGTTGCGAGGGTTCCAGGTCACCAATGCCGACGATCGCCAGGGTGATGCTGTCAAAGCGCTGCAGCACCTCCTTGACCTCTTCCATCTGCACGATGCGCTGCTTGCTTTCCACCGATTGCTCGATGCTCTGGGACGGCAGCAGGAACGCCGGGCAGTTGAGCAGGGTGGCCAGGCGCTGGGTGAGCAGGGTGGCTTCGAAGGCGCCTTTGTGGCCCACGCCGCCGAGCAATTGCACCACTTCCTGGGCGCCTTGCTTGCCCGGTTGCGCGTGCAAATGGCCGACCATGGCGCGGATGGTGCTGCTCCACGACGATATGCCGATATGGTCCTGGGGCGACAGGCTGGTTTCCAGGTAATGCGCCGCCGCCGAACCGATGGCCTGCTTGATGCTTTCATCGCTACCGGGTTCGGTGGCTTCCACCACGATCACCCGGCGCACGCCGTAGCGCCGTTGCAACTGGGTTTCCAGTTCCAGGTGCAGGCCTTGCAGGCGCATCACGCTGATCTTCACCACGCCTTCCTGCAGCGCCCGGCGCAGGGCGCGGCTGATAAAGGACTGGGACAGGTCCAGTTGTTCGGAAATCTCGGACTGCTTCAGCCCTTCTTCGTAATAGAGGCTGGCGATCTTGGTGATCAGGCGCTGTTCTTCGATCTGGCTCATGAAAGCCTCAATAAATGAATCAATGTCGGTGAGGATACCAAACCCTTACGACATGATCAGGCCGCCATCGATATTGATCGCCTGACCGGTCAGGTAGGCCGCGTCGTCAGAGGCCAGAAACGCCACCAGACCTGCCACATCCGAGGGTTTGCCGGCGCGGCGCAGGGGGATGTTCTTGACCCATTCGGCCATCAGTTCGCCCTTGCCGTAGCGTTTTTCATCGGTACTGAGGATCTCGCCCCACACGCGGTCGTTGTAGTCCCACATTTCGCTTTCGATGATGCCGGGGCAAAACGCGTTGACCGTGATGTTGTGTCGCGCCAGTTCCAGCGCCAGGCTTTGGGTGATACCGATGACGCCCATCTTGCTCGCCGCGTAGTGCGGCGTATAGATGAACCCCTGGCGGCCCTGGCCGGACGAGGTGTTGATCAGGCGCCCGCTGCCTTGCTTGACCATGTACTTGGCCGCTTCCCGGCAGCCCAGCCAGACGCCGGTGGTGTTGACGTGCAGCACCTTGTCGAAGTCGGCACGGGGCATTTTGTCGTAGTGATCAATGGTGATGATGCCGGCGTTCTGCACCGACACGTCGATGCTGCCAAAGCGCGCATGGCCTTCGCGGTAGAGCTTTTCGATATCTTCTTCGTTGGTGACGTCGATGCCCAGGGCGAGGGTGGCGACCTTGTATTCCTGGGCCAACTGGGCGGCGGTGAAGGTCACGCGCTCCAGGTCGTTGGAGGCCAGCACCAGGTTGGCGCCTTCCTGGGCGAAGCGTTCGGCAATGCCGGCGCCGATGCCACGGCAAGCGCCGGTGATGACTACAGTTTTACCGCTGAAGCGTTGCGACATGACAAAAGGCTCCAAAAAAGGCTTACCAGCAGACAAAACCGCCATCGACCAACAGGTCGACGCCGGTGCAGAACGACGAGGCCTGGCTGACCAGGAAAATCGCCGGGCCGACCATTTCTTCCACGCTGGCCATGCGGCCCATGGGCGTGGTCTGTTCAAAGATCTTCACCTGGTCGGCCACCTCCGGGCGCGAGTTCATCGGCGTGGCGGTGTAGCCGGGGCTGATGCAATTGACCCGCAGGCCCTTGTCGGCCCATTCCATCGCCAGGCTTTTGCTCAGGTGGATGACCCCGGCCTTGGACGTGTTGTAGTGGGCTTGCAGCAAACCCCGGTTGACGATGCTGCCGGACATGGACGCGATGTTGACGATAGCGCCTTTGCCCCGGGGCAGCATCACCGCGGCCTGGGCCTGGCAACTGAGGAAAATCCCGGTGAGGTTGATGTCCAGGGTGGTCTGCCAGCGTTGCAGCTCCAGGTCTTCGGCGGCCTGGGCATTGGCGATGCCGGCGCAGTTGACGGCCACGCTGAGTTCGCCGAGTTCGGCTTCGGTGCGGGCCACCGCCGCGTCGAGGGCAGCGCGCTCGGTGACCGTGCCGCTCAGGGCCAGGGCGCGACGGCCCTGGGCCTGGATGCGTTCCACGGTGCTGGCGATGCCGGGGCTGCCCGGCAGGTCAAAACAGGCCACATCGGCCCCAGCCTCGGCCAGCCCGACCGCGATGGCCTGGCCAATCCCGCTGCCGGCGCCGGTGACGAAGGCGACCTGGCCGTGAAGACTAAAAAGTTGCATGAACGACTCCATTATTTGAAATAACACCGAACCCCTGTGGGAGCTTCATTGTTTGCGAAGGTAGGGCACTAGGCCGTGGCCATTTCCATCACCGAAACCGGTGTTGCCTCGCCACGCTCCAATATCCCCATCTGCCGGCCCCGGCTCATCACCATCACCCGATGGGACAGGCCGAGCACTTCATCCAGGTCCGAACTCACCACAATCACCGCCATGCCTTTGGCTGCCAGGTCTGCGATCACTTCATAGATCGCCGCCCGTGCGCCCACGTCGATACCGCGAGTGGGCTCGTCGAGGATGAACACTTTGGGATTGCGCGCCAGCCATTTGGCAATGATCACCTTCTGCTGGTTGCCGCCCGACAAACTGGAAATCCGCGACTGCGGCGCACCTTTCACGCCCAGCCGTGCCACCGCCGTGCGCGCGAACTCGCGCAGCGGGGCAGGCAGCACCCAACCGCGTTTGTCCAGCAGGTCGGTGTTGCCATAGATCAGGTTGTCTTCGATGCGATGTTCCACCACCACGCCTTGCTGCTTGCGGTCTTCGGGCACCAGCACCACACCGGCCTGGATCGCCTCGAAGGGCGAGCGCAATTGGCGAATCTCACCATCCAACACCATATGCCCCTTGATGTCCTGGGCCGCGCCGGCAATGGTGCGCACCAGCTCGGTCCGCCCGGCGCCGACCACACCGGCAATGCCAAACACTTCACCAGCGCGCACGCTGAAATCGATGCCGTGCAACGCAAACTCACGGCAACTCAGGTCCTTGACCTGCAACATCACGTGTTCCTTGGGCGCCTGCAACGTCGGGAAAATTCGCTCCAGGCTGCGCCCGACCATCTGTTCTACCAGCTCGCGCACCGGCACTTGGGCCGTGGCGTGCAGGGCGATCTGGCGACCGTCACGCAGCACCAGCACGCGGTCGGCGATGCGCGCGATTTCTTCCAGGCGATGGCTGATATAGATAAACGACACACCTTCAGCCTTGAGCCGCTCCACCTGCTGGAACAACAGCTCGGTTTCTTCACCGCCCAGGGCGGCCGTGGGCTCGTCGAGGATCAGCAGCCGCGCCTTGAGGGTCAGCGCCTTGGCGATTTCCACCAGTTGTTGGGCGGCCACGCTCAGGCCTTCGACCTTGCGCGACGCCGGCACCTTGAGCCCCAGGCGTTCCAACTGGATCTGCGCCTGGGCCTCGATGTAGTCGCGGTCGACCCGCCCGTGACGCATGGGCAGGCGGCCGACGAAGATGTTTTCGGCGATCGACAATTGCGGCAGCAGGCGGATTTCCTGGTGGATCAGGCCGATACCGGCACCCAACGCGGCCCCCGGTGAACCGGGGGCGTAGGGCTGGCCCAGCCAGGTCATGCTGCCTCCGGCTTCGGGTTGCACCAGCCCGGCGATGATCGACGACAAGGTCGACTTGCCCGCGCCGTTCTCGCCGAGCAGGGCCAGCACTTCACCGGGGCGAATGTCCACGTTGACCTGGGACAGCACCTGCACCGGCCCATAGGCCTTGCTGATATTGCGCAGGCACAGCACCGCCTCAGCGGTGGTATCCAGAGCGGCTGCTCTCATGACGATCTCCGAGGTTTACGGGTGCTGTTGCAGGAACGGCGCGACGTTTTCTTTGGTGGTCAACACGGTCGGCAGCAGTTGTTCCTTGGGCACGGCTTTACCGGCCTTGAGGTCGATGGCCGACGCCACGGCCAGGCGCCCCATTTTCTGGGTCTGCTGGGTCATGGTCGCGTTCAGCACGCCACTTTCCACGGCCTTGAGCCCGGCGACGTCGCCGTCGAAACCCACCACCACGACTTTGTGATCCAGGTTGCCGACCTTCACCGCCTGGGCGGCACCGAGGGCCATGGCATCGGCGCGGCCGAAGAACACGCTGATGTTCGGGTCACGCTGGAGCAGGTCCTGGGCCACGGCGAAGCCTTTGTCCTGGGCCCATTCGGCCGGTTGCTGGGCGACCACCTTGAGGTCCGGGAAGGCTTTCAAGCCTTCTTCGAAGCCTTTGGCCCGGTCAATTTCAGGCGTGGTGCCCAACTGGCCTTGCAGGATGGCGATGCGGCCTTTGCCGTCGGTGATCTTGCCCACGTATTCGGCGAGGGTCTTGGCCCCGGCCACGCTGTCGCTGGCGATAAAGGTGTCACCCGGGGCATCGGGCGCGTTGCGGTCCACGGCAATCACCGGGATGCCAGCGGCCTTGGCGGCCTTGACCGGTACACCGGCTGCGGTGGCACCGGCCGGGATGTAGATCAACACGTCGATCTGGCGGGTGATCAGGTCTTCAATCTGGCTGACCTGGGTGGACGAGTTGCCCTGGGCGTCCACGGTGATCACCTTGATCCCCTTGGCCTTGCCCTCGGCTTCCACCGATTGCTTGATCTGGTTGAAGAAGTCGGCCTGCAGGTTGGCCACGGCCAGGCCGATGGTCAGGTCCTTGGCCCAGGTGGTGCCGGCTGCGGTGAGGGTGGCGGCCGCGAGTGCGGTGGCGATAAGCAGTTTCTTGGGGCTGAACATGTCGGTGACTCCTGGTTTTATTGTTGGAGGGTGTCAACTGTCGAACAGGTTTATCGGGCGGTGCTGGAGCGGCGTCGCAGGGTGTCGATGGTCACGGCGAGGGCGATGACCACGCCGATCACCACTTGTTGAATGAAGGGCGAGACGCCGAGCAGGTTCAGGCCATTGCGCAACACGCCAATGATCAGCACGCCCACCAGGGTGCCGCCGATGCTGCCCACGCCACCGCTGAGGCTGGCCCCGCCAATCACCACGGCGGCGATGGCATCCAGTTCCAGGCTCAGGCCGGCGCTGGGTTGGGACGAGTCGAGGCGGGCGGCGAGGGTGACGGCGGCGATACCGGCCAGGGCGCCGCTGATGGCGTAGACCCACAGGGTGATCGCACGCACCTTGATGCCTGACAAGCGCGCCACTTCGGGGCTGCCGCCCATGGCATAGAGGTTGCGGCCACCGGCACGAAAGCGCAGGAACACCCAAGCCACCACCAGCATCACCAGAAACAGGCCGACCGTGGCCGAGAGGAAGCCGAAATGCCGCACCGTGGCCAGGCTGGTGAACCAGTCCGGGTAGCCGACGATCTGCCGGCCTTCGGTGAGGATGTTCGCCAGGCCCCGGGCCACCGACATCATGGTCAGCGTGGCAATGAACGGCGGCAGCTTGGCGTAGGTAATCAGCCCACCGGAGACCAGCCCGGCGAGCATGCCGCTGGCGATCGAGATCGGAATCGCAAAGCCCAGGGGCATGGCCTGGTCCTGGTACAACCAGCCCAGCATCATCATCGAGAACGCCAGCACCGAGCCGACCGACAGGTCGATGCCGCCGATCACGATCACCGCCGTCATGCCAATCGCCAGGATGCCCAGCACGGTGACCTGATCGAGGATGTTCAGGCCATTGCGCAACGAGAAGAAGAATTCGGAACTGAAGGAGAAGACCAGCACCAGCAACACAAGGCCGATCAGCGGGCCACCGATGTTGCTGGGAAGCAGTTTCACCAGCCGGGGACGGCGGGTCGGCTTGAGATCGGCCGGGTGATGGACAGAGGCTTTGGCGTCCACATTGTTCTCCTGACTTATTTTTTTTGGAGTTCATTCAGGCGGCGTGAATATTTATGCGTGCCTGACTGTTAATTCAGATTCCAGTGACACCGTGGCAAAGTCAAGCGCTTAATTTTTCATGCATGCCTCTAGACCGCCGTTTTTATCGGGCGCAAAGCCACGGGATAGATAAGCGCGCGTGGGATTTTAGCCGTCTGTCCGAGGGGAGTTTCCGGGTTTTATTTCATTTTTCCGCCGTTCGCTCACTTGACCTGCTGCGGGATCGGCGTCTAAATAGAAATATATTGTCACTGCTGAATAAATATTCAAAACAGCCGTGAACGCTTTCACCTCGCGTGGTCAGCCTCAAAGGAGCCGCTGCATGAATGCCTTCCAGTACGACGCCCACCAGATCAAAGAACAGGCCCGTTTGATCCGGCGCCATGTGATCCGCTTGAATGCCGACTCCCCGGCAGGCGGCCACACCGGGGCGGACCTGTCGGAAACCGACATCCTCGCCACCCTGTATTTCCGCATCCTCAACACCGGCCCCGAGCGCACGGAAGACCCCGAGCGCGATATCTACATCCAGAGCAAAGGCCATGGCGTGGGCGGTTTGTACTGCTGCCTGGCGCAGGCCGGCTACATCCCCACCGACTGGTTGCCGACCTACCAGCACTTCAATTCCCATTTGCCCGGCCACCCGGTGCGGCAGAAAACCCCGGGCATCGAACTCAACACCGGCGCCCTCGGCCACGGGTTGCCGGTGGCGGTAGGGCTGGCGTTGGCGGCGAAGATGTCCGGCAGTAAAAAGCGCATCTACGTGTTGACTGGCGACGGCGAGCTCGCCGAAGGCTCCAACTGGGAAGCGGCGATGGCGGCGGCCAAGTACGGGCTGGATAACCTGTTTGTGATCGTCGACAAGAACAAGCTGCAACTGGCCGGGCTGACCGCCGAGATCATGCCGCTGGACCCGCTGGACGTGAAATGGGCGGCTTTCGGTTTCACCGTCAGCGAGTGCGATGGCAATGACGTCGGCCAGCTGATCGAGAGCCTCGAAACCATGCAAGCCCACACCGGCTCACCCCAGGTGCTGATCGCCCACACCATCAAGGGCAAGGGCGTGTCGTTTATTGAAGCGCGTCCCGAATGGCACCACCGCGTGCCCAAGGGTGATGAAATCAACGCAGCACTGGAGGAGTTGAATCATGGCAAGTGAGCACCTGGCGAGCGTCATGGTGGAGGCGTTTATCGCGGCGGTCGATGCTGGCCTGGACGTGGTGCCGGTGGTCAGCGACTCCACCTCCACGGCCAAGATCGGTCCGTTTGCCCAACGCTTCCCCGAGCGGTTGATCAACGTCGGCATTGCCGAGCAGTCCCTGGTCAGCGTGGCGGCTGGGCTGGCATTGGGTGGCAAGATCGCGGCCACCTGCAATGCCGCGCCGTTCCTGATTTCCCGCGCCAACGAACAGATCAAGGTGGACGTCTGCTACAACCAGGCCAACGTCAAGATGTTCGGCTTGAATGCCGGCGCCAGTTACGGCCCGTTGGCCAGCACCCACCACAGCCTCGACGATATTTCGGTGATGCGCGGGTTTGGCAATGTGCAGATCTTCGCCCCGGCCGATGCGCTGGAGTGCCGGCAGATCATCGATTACGCGCTGCGCTATAAAGGCCCGGTGTATGTCCGGCTTGACGGTAAAGCTTTGCCTGAGGTGCATGGCGCCGACTATCGATTCGTGCCCGGCCAAGTGGACATCCTGCGCCAGGGCGCAGACGTGAGCATCGTTGCGTTGGGCTCCGTGGTACACGAGGCGGTGGATGCGGCGGCCTTGCTGGCCGAGCAGGGCATCCAGGCGCAGGTGATCAACCTGTCGTCGATCCGCCCATTGCAGCGTGACGCCTTGCTCAGTGCACTGAGCGCCACGCGCGCGGTGATTACCGTCGAAGAACACAACATCAATGGTGGCGTCGGCAGCCTGGTCGCCGAAGTGCTGGCCGAAGCCGGGCTGGGCATTGCGCTGGTCCGCCTGGGCATCGGCGACGGTGAATACGCCGCGGCCGGCGCCCGCGAACCGACCCGCGCCTTGCATAACATCGACGCGGCTGGGATTGTGGCGGCTGCCACTCGGTTGCGGTGAACCCATGACAAACCACACTCCGCTGATCCTGGCGATAGATGAAGGCACCAGCAACGCCAAGGCAGTGCTGGTCAACGAACTCGGGCAGGTGATTGCCCGGGGTTCGCGGCCCTTGAGCATCAACCACCCCCAGCCCGGCTTTTCCGAGCAGGACCCGTTGTTGATCTGGCTGCACACCCTGGCCGCGATTGAAGAATGCCTGGCCCAGGTGGAGCGACCGATCACCGCATTGGCCATCAGCAACCAGCGCGAGTCGGTGGTGGCCTGGGACCGGCGCAGCGGCGAGCCGTTGTCGCCGTGCATCAGTTGGCAATGCCGACGCTCCACCGCGTTGTGCGCACAGTTGCATGAGCAGGGGCACGAAGCACTGGTCCTGGAAAAGACCGGGCTGGCCCTCGACCCGATGTTTTCCGCCGGCAAATTTCGCTGGATCCTTGATCACCTGGACAACGGCCACGCACGTGCGGCGGCCGGTGAAATCTGCCTGGGCACGGTCGACAGTTGGTTGTTGTGGAAGCTCAGCGGCGGTCAGGTGTTCGCCACCGATTATTCCAACGCCGCGCGCACGCAACTGTTCAACCTGCACACCGGCACCTGGGACCCGGAGCTGCTGGCCCTGTTCGCGATTCCAGCTGCGGCGTTGGCGCCGATTCGGCCGAGTGCGGGTTTCTTCGCCGAAACCGTCGCGCTGGGCGGCTTGCCTGCGGGTATCCCGGTGATGTCGATGATGGGCGACTCCCATGCGGCGCTGTACGGGCAGGGTGGTTTCGCCCCAGGGCTGGTCAAGGCCACCCTCGGCACGGGCTCGTCGTTGATGACACCGATGGGCGGGCCGATTGCGTCCACCCATGGGCTTTCCACCACCTTGGCCTGGCATGACGGCAACGCGGCGACGTTCGGCATGGAAGGCAACATCGTGCACACCGGCGCCGCCGTGCAGTGGGCCTCGCGGCTGGTGGCCGGTGAGTCGCTGGACGCGTTGACGGAACAGGCCGCGCAATTGCCGGATAACGGCGGCGTGTACTTTGTGCCGGCGCTGTCCGGGTTGGGGGCACCGCACTGGAAAGCCGACGCCCGTGGCTTGATCTGTGGCCTGAGCGAAGCCACCTCGGGCGCGCATATTTTGCGCGCCTCGCTGGAGTCCATCGGCTATCAGATTCGTGATGTGTTTGAGGCGATGCAGCAGGACATCCGCAGCCCGTTGAAAGAGCTGTGGGTCGACGGCGGTGCGACACGCAATCGCTGGTTGATGCAGTTCCTGGCCAACCTGCTGCAACGTCCGGTGGTGCGCAGCCTGTCGCCGGAGGTCTCGGCACTCGGGGCTGCACACCTGGCGGGTAGGGCGTTGGGAATTTGGGCGAGTGATGAGGCTTTGGGTGCGCTGGAGCGTCAGCGCGAGCGCTTCGAACCCCAGGATGATCCTGCGATGGCAGGGCGTTACGCCGAATGGAAAAAGGCCCTGGCCCGCACCCTTCTCTAACACCCGATGAACATCAAGCCTGTGGGAGCTGGCTTGCCTGCGATTACGGTGGGTCAGTCAACACATTCGTCAACTGAGCCACCGTATTCGCGAGCAAGCCCGCTCCCACATTTAGACCGATTTATGCCTGACCCAACTGTTTAAGCCTCGGGAAAACCGGTCTTCTGTGCCCAGCGATTCTGACAAAACCTCTCATGGCTTCCAGGTCTGCACGTCCTTGGCGTCCACGGCCTTGGGCAGCAACCCTGCCTTGAAGAACGCATCGGCAATTTTCTGCTGTTCGCCCAACTGATCGAGCGTCACCGGTTGCACCTGATAGCTGCGGTGCGCGTTGGCCGCTTCGACGGTGGCCACATCGAGGTTACCCCACAGCGGGCCAAGCACCTTGGCGGCGTCTTGCGGGTGGGTTTTCACCCATTGGCCGGCTTTTTCCAATTGTTCGTACACCACCTTCAGGACCTCAGGGTGGGCCTTGGCGTAGGGCGTGCCCGTCAGGTAATAGCGCTTGTAGCTGGCCAGGCCCGCGCCATCCGCCAGGGTGCGGGTGGGCAGTTGGCGCTGCACGCCTGTGAGGAAGGGTTCCCAGGTGACCCAGGCATCGACTTTATTGTTCTCGAACGCAGCGCGGCCATCGGCCGGTGTCAGGTAGGCCGGTTCGATATCCGAGAACGCCAGGCCGGCCTTGGCCAGCGCCGCGATCAACAGGTAGTGGGTGCCGGCGGCTTTGGTCACGGCGACTTTCTTGCCTTTGAGGTCGGCCAGTTGCTGGATCGGCGAGTCCTTGCGCACCACGATGGCCTGGGCCGACGGCGAGGGCGCTTCCTGGGCAAAGTAGGTGAGTTTGGCCTGGGCCGCCTGGGCGAAGATTGGCACGGTGTCGGCCACGTCGGCGCTGATGTCGACATTGCCGACGTTCAGTGCCTCCAGCAGCGGCAGGCCGCTGGGAAACTCGTGCCAGGACACGTCGATGTTGTCGGCCTTGAGGGCTTTTTCCAGGGTGCCCTGGGTCTTGAGCAGGGTAATCAGGGTGGACGATTTCTGGTAACCGATACGCACGGTCTCCTGGGCCTCGGCGCTGACCGCCACGGAAAAAGCCAGAAGCCCGATGACAACGGCGAGGGGACGACGAATAGACATGGCGCGCTCGATCTTCAATGGAATGCAGCCAAGCATAAAGTTCTAAAAACCAATCGATAAATACTCTTTCGATCTGAGCTTAAATCGCTTTCTCACCTTGTAGTGAGCGGGCTTGCCCCGCGCCCGCGCCGCCACAAATCCCCGCAATTTTCCCTGGAACAGATGAGGTGGGGCTTATTACGCCGCGCGGGGTAAACCCGCTCACTACAAGCGTCCGCGCTGCCACAATCCTGGCAAAGGGTCAGGAGGTCGATTTGGGCCGGCTGTTGCTGAGCACACACCACACGGCCAGGCAGATGAGGCCGCCGCCGTAGAGGTGTGCGCTGGACAGTCGTTCGCCCAGGAACAGCACACCCCACAGCACGCCAAACGGCGGGATCAGGAAGGTCACCGTCAGTGAACGAACCGCCCCGATATCGGCGATCAGGCGGAAATACAGAATGTACGCATACGCGGTGCACACAAACCCCACCACTCCCAGCGCTGCCCAGATCGTCGGGTTGCCCCAGCTGTGCGGCGGGTTGAGCACGGCTGAAACACCGAAGAACGGCAGCAGGAACAACGTCGCGCCGATCTGGCTGCCAAAGGCCACGAGCTTGGCGTCCAGCCCGCCCTTGTCGGCGATCCAGCGGCGGGTCAGGAACCCGGCAACGCCGTAGCAGCCGGTGGCGACCAGGCACGCCAACGCGCCGGTCACCACGGCGACCGAAAGGGTGACCGGGCCGGTGGTGGTCAGCAGGGTGATACCCATCAGGCCAATCACCACCCCAGCGGCTTTTTTCGGCGTCAGCGGGTCGCTGAAAAACAGCGCGCCCATCATCACGCCCATCAGCGGGGTGGTGGCGTTGAAGATCGCCGAGTAGCCCGCCGGCAGCAACGTCGCCGCCACGCCGTACATCAGGAACGGCACGCCGGAATTGATCACGCCCAACACCAGGGTGGGTTTGAGTTTGCCGTTGAAGGCGATGCGGGTGCGCAGCACGGTGACAATCACCGCCAGCCCGATGGCCCCCAGCAGCACACGGAAAAACGCCGTGGGCAACGCGCCCAACACCGGCGCCGCGATGCGCATGAACAGAAAACTCGCGCCCCAGATCGCCGCCAGTACCAGTAGCCGAACACCGTCAGAAAGCTTCATGCGTCACCTTTGTTTGTGGAATTCCAAATCGCGTAGTGCTCGGGCATGCACACTGCACAAGGCCGGTAGCCGGCGGCAATGGCGGTGGGCTCGTCGGCAAAGAACACGCGGTGTTTCACATAACCGCCGTTGGCAATTGCTCGCCGTGCGGCGCGGCAGTCCAGGCGGCCGTAGATCTGGGTGCCGCGATGCCCGGCGCAGGTGCCCGGCACAAGGCTGGCGTAAGGTTTGCCCGTTACCCCGAGCAAGGTGAACGTCTTCATCGGCCACCCTCTTGGGTATCAGGTGCATCATGGAACAGCACTTCCAATCCCACGCGTTCGCCGCCGCGCACGCGGCTGATGGCGTGCTTGAGGTTCACGCGGTAATAGCCCTGGCTGCCTCTGAACGGGCGCACCGCCGTGGCGATGATCGCCACATCACCGCGTTTAAGCGGCACCACCATCGGCCGCGATTGCAGGCGCGGGCGTTGTTCGGTCATCACCAGCTCACCTCCTTGGAAGTCCGTCCCCGGCTCGGACAGCAGTGCAACGATTTGCAAGGGAAACACATGAAAGCCGGCATTGCGTTGATGCAGGGGCACCTGGTCATGCACACGCAACCGGTACAGATGGGACTGCCCTCGGGTCTGGCCGGCGTTGCGGTTTTGCCGCAGGAACTCATCCAGCGTAGCCGGGTAACGCGCATCGATGGCCAGGGTTTCGTTCCAGCGATTGGCGACTGGGGCCAGGCGCCGGTAGAGCGCCGTGCGCCACTCGGCCAGCGGGGTGGGCAGGTCTGTCTCGAAGTAGCGCCATTGCGCAAACAGGTCCTGCGCGGTGACGCACTGGGCCAGGGCGTCGACGACCGCTGCGCGCAACAACCCGGGCAGCACGGCGTAGCCTTCGCTATCGAGTTGGCGGTGGAGGTCGGCCCAGTCCAGCTGATCAAGTGCGGCGTCGAATTCAAGCAAGTTCATGTTCACCTCGCATCATGAAAAATCAGGCCGACGGCATGGCGCTGACCGCTGCGGATGCGGCTCACACCGTGGCGCATGGCGACCTTGCGCAGACCGCGCGGGCCCATGGCCGGGCGTTGATTGACGGTAAATACCAGCCCATCGCCCTGGCGCAGCGGGATGACTTCGGCGCGCTGGCCCTGGGATGAACGCTCGGTCATGACGAACTCGCCGCCGACGAAATCCCGTCCGGGTTCCGATAGCAGGATCGCCACCTGGAGCGGGAAAACGTGCTCGCCGTAGAGGTCCTGATGCAGGCAGTTGTAGTCACCTGCGCCATATTTGAGGATCAGCGGAGTAGGGCGGGCCTGGCCTGTGGCATGGCATTGACGCAGGAACTCGTTCAGCTCACTTGGGTACTGCACGTCGAGGCCGAGCTGGAGGTTCCAGGCATTGGCAATCGGGGCAAGGCCTGTGTAGAGCGCGTGCCGCAGTTGATCGAGCAACGGCGGCAAGGGGTAGGCAAAGTATTTGTACTCGCCGCGCCCGAACCCATGTCGAGCCATCACCACCCGCGAGCGATAGCCGGTTTCCTGCGCATAGCGCGCGGCGAGCGCCTCGCACTGTTGGGCTGTCAGCAGCGCGGGCAGCACCGCGTTTCCGTGGGCCTCGAGCTCACGGGCGATGCGGTTCCAGTCGTGCGTGGGGGCGTTGTTTCTGGGGGTGTGCATGGCCTTGACGCTCATCGGTGGGCAGATGAGCGGAGTCTAGGGGGCACTTGCCGGCTTGGAACTCTGCGGCTTGCGGTCGAATTGTTTAACGGCGCAACTGCGCTTCACCTTCGATGCACGCCACCAGAAACTCCATCACCACTTTCACCAGGGGCGAGCGGCGCATGTCCGGGTACACGGTGAGCCAGATGTCGCGGATGGGACCGTCGGTGGCGGTGGGCAAGCGTGTCAGCAGTGGGTCGTGGTCGCCCACCAGGGTCGGCAGCACTACCGCGCCTACTTGGGCGCGGGCCGCCATTTGCTGGGTGACCAGTTCGCTGGCGGCAAACACGATGGGGCGCACGCCGCGCAGTTGGTGCATCCAGGCCTGTTGGGGCAGGTGGTCGCGGCTGCTGTCGTAGGCGATGAACGCCCACTGAACGGGAGGCTGTTGCGCTAATTCGGCAGCGCCATACAACCCGAAGCGCACCACGCCGACCTTGCGCCGGACCAGCGCGTCTTCGTCGGGACGCACGGTGCGCAAGGCGATATCCGCTTCGCCTTTGTCCAGCGCAGCCAGTTGGGTGGAGGGCATCAGCACCAGATTCAGCTGTGGGTACTGCGCACGCAATCGCGCGACATGAGGTGCGATGCAGTGGTTGGCGATGGACGGCGGGCAACTGACCCGCACCGTGCCGGCCATCTCGATGGAAGCGACCCGCGACAGGCGCATCACGTCGGTCGCCATCGCGTCCATGCCCGCCGCCAGTTCGGCCAACGCCCGGCCCTGGGCGGTGAGCGGGCGGCTACGGGGCAGGCGGTCCACCAGTTTTACGCCCAGGGCTTTTTCCAGTGCATCGACCCGGCGCCCCACGGTGGCGTGTTCCACCTGCAACTCACGGGCAGCCGCCGACAGCGACTGGGTGCGCGCCAAGACGGTGAAGTAATACAGGTCTTGCCAGTCGAACATCGGGGTATTTCCGCACAGAGGCTGGGAGAGATTGGGGAATTTTCCTACTGAGAGGCCCCTTTTACCATGGCCGCTTCCCAGAGCAAACGGAGTTGTTGCCCGATGAAAGCCATCACCCTGCAAGCCTATGGCGGCCCTGAAGTCGCCCAGTTGCGCCACGATGTTCCCAAACCCGAGGTCACCCCGGGGCATGTGCTGATCAAAGTTGCCTGCGCCGGGATCAACTTCATGGACATTCACACGCGCCAAGGCAAATACGCCCAGTCGGTGACTTACCCGGTGCGCCTGCCATGCACTTTGGGCATGGAAGGCGCCGGCGTGGTGGTGGAAGTGGGCCCTGGTGTGAGCCACTTGGCCGTAGGCGACCGTGTGGCGTGGTGCATTGCCTGGGGCGCGTATGCCGAATACGCCAACATCCCGGCCGACAACGTGGCGCAGATTCCCAGCGAAATCACGTTCGATCAGGCGGCTGCCGCGATGTTCCAGGGCTGCACGGCTCACTACCTGATTGATGACGTGGCGCGTTTGCAGGCCGGCGACACCTGCCTGATTCATGCCGCGTCCGGCAGCATCGGGCAATTGCTCGTGCAAATGGCCAACCGTTTGGGTGCGACTGTGTTCACCACTGGCAGCACCGCCGAGAAATGTGCGATAGCGCTTCAACGCGGCGCCCACCAGGCCTGGACCTATGACGGCTTTGCCGACCGGGCATTGGCCGCCACAGCGGGCCGAGGCGTGGACGTGGTGTTCGACTCCGTGGGCAAAACCACCCTGCGCGACAGTTTCCGCGCCTGCCGGCCCCGCGGGTTGATCGTCAATTACGGCAATGTCTCGGGCTCGCTGACCGACCTGGACCCGATTGAACTGGGTGAAGCGGGTTCCTTGTTCCTGACCCGCCCACGGCTGGCCGACCACATGGCTGACGGCGCCACCGTGCAACGGCGTGCCAACGCGGTATTTGCGGCGATGCTGGAAGGTTCGCTCACCGTAGACATCGAAGGGCATTACAGCCTGGAAACGGTGCAGCAGGTGCACGCACGGATCGAGGCGCGGCAACAGATCGGCAAGGCGGTGTTGTGGGTTGACCGTGACCTGCACTAATCACAGGCGAAAAAAAAACCGGCTGATCAGGCCGGTTTGGGGCACCTCGCCAACCGCGAGGGTTATGCGTTGTTGCTGTGCAGACGATCAGAACCACCTTCGGCCAGGCCACGTTCTTGCAGACGATCCGCACCGCCTTCGGCCAGACCACGTTCTTGCAGACGGTCAGCACCGCCTTCGGCCAGACCACGTTCCTGCAGGCGATCAGCACCGCCTTCGGCCAGGCCACGTTCTTGCAGACGATCCGCACCACCTTCGGCCAGACCACGTTCCTGCAGGCGATCCGCACCACCTTCAGCCAGGCCACGTTCCTGCAGACGGTCAGCACCGCCTTCAGCGACACGACGTTCCAGCAAGCGATCAGAACCGCCTTCGGCAACGCGGTTACCTTGCAGGCGGTCGGCACCACCCTCGGCAACGCGGCTGTCCATCAGGCGATCTGCGCCGCCTTCAGCGACAACAGGGTGAGCAAAAGCGTTGGCGGCGAGTACCGAGAAAGCGAGGCTAAGCAGGATTTGGCGTTTCATGGTTGTGTGCTCCGAGTGTTTAAGTAGGTTGCTGCTGGGTATGGATTTAATGGTACGCGTTGGATTTTTTAAGAGAACTTCATTGCGCTGATGGTGACTATCGACGCCAGCGATGGCCCGTTTCAGGGGCCCATCGTGGTGCACGTCATGGCATCTGCGGCAGTTCTTGCGGGCGCAGGTCAAACACCAGCACCTCGGCATCCGCGCCACCACTGAGGCGGATCTGGCGCTCATCCCGCACCCGGGCACCGTCACCTTCCTGCAAGCGCTGGCCGTTGACCTCGACACTGCCCCGGGCCACATGGATGTACACGTGGCGGTCTGGCGCCAGGTCCAGGCTCGCGGTTTCGCTGCCGTTGAACAGCCCGGCATACACCCGCGCATCCTGGCGAACATGCAGCGACCCTTCGGCGCCGTCCGGCGAGATGATCAACTGCAAGCGCCCGCGTTTCTGCGCTTCGCTGAAGTGCTCCTGTTGGTAGCGCGGCTCGGCGCCGGCCACGTTCGGCACGATCCAGATCTGCAGGAAGTGCACGCCACGGGTCTGGCTGTGGTTGAACTCGCTGTGGGCCACGCCGCTGCCGGCGCTCATCAGTTGCACATCGCCCGGGCGGATCACCGAGCCGGTGCCCAGGGTGTCCTTGTGTTCCAGGGCGCCTTCGAGCACGTAGGAGAAAATCTCCATGTCGCGGTGCGGGTGCTGGCCGAAGCCTTTGCCGGCCGCCACGCGGTCATCGTTGATCACCAGCAGGTCGGAAAAACCCTGCTCGCTGGGGTTCCAGTAGTTGGCGAACGAGAAGGTGTGGAACGACTTCAACCAGCCGTGATTGGCGGCGCCGCGTTCGGAAGCTTTGCGAAGGGTCAGCATGGTCTTGTCCTCAAGTGAGCGGGGTCTGCGAAGTGCAGGTCGCTTGCGTTGAGAAGAAGGTTAATGGTTACCAATAAATTCATTAAGAAGCTGAAATCTGAATAACTGTCTCTTTAAAGTTGACAGTAAAAGGCATGCCATAATGTCTGCCGCTTCCCTTATCGACGGACCTTGCTCTCTATGAAAACCGTGGCCATGGCGCTTTTTCCTGACTTCCTCCTGCTCGACATGGCCGGCCCGCTCGAAGTGTTTTCCATTGCCAACCGCTACCTGCCGCAAGCCGAGCACTACCAGATCCTCACCCTCGGCATCGAGCCTGGGCCGTTGCGTGCCTCCAACGGTGTGAGCGTGCAGCCCGACCTGCTGCTTGAGCAGGCGGCTGATGACTATGACCTGCTGCTGATCCCCGGTGGTCCCGGCGCCTATAACGAATGCCACCCGGCGTTGCTGCCGTGGCTAAAAGCCGCTGCACCCCGGGCGCGGCGCTTCGGTTCGATCTGCACCGGCGCCTTTGTGCTGGGGCACGCCGGCCTGCTCGATGGCCACCGCGTGACCACCCACTGGCACTACACCGAGCGCCTGATCAAGGCGTTTCCCAAGGCGATTGTCGAGACCGATCGCATCTACCTGCAGGACGGTCGGCTGA
The DNA here is from genome assembly GCF_013386585.1 of Pseudomonas sp. P7548. Classification (GTDB taxonomy): domain Bacteria; phylum Pseudomonadota; class Gammaproteobacteria; order Pseudomonadales; family Pseudomonadaceae; genus Aquipseudomonas. The sequence continues at coordinate 41,823 of NZ_JACARO010000052.1, forward strand.
TCACGTCGGGCGGCGTCACGGCCGGTATCGACCTGGCACTGTCCGTCGTCGCCCAGGACCACGGCAAGGCGGTGGCGGTGGAGGTGGCCAAAGTGCTGCTGGTGGTGATGAAGCGCCAAGGTGGCCAGGCCCAGTTCAGCCCGATGACCGCCGCCGTGGCGCCCCATGAAAGCGCGATCACCCGGGTGCAGAACCAGGTGCTGGCGCAGTTGGACCAGCCGTTCACCATTGAATCAATGGCCGCACTCGCCGGCATGAGCCCACGCCACTTTGCGCGGCTGTTTGCCAAGGAAGTCCAGATGACGCCCATGGCCTTCCTGCAAGGCGCGCGCATCGACCGCGCCCGGCATTTGCTCGAAACCACCGACCTGCCGCTCAAGACCGTGGCGTTCCACGCAGGCTTTGGCAGCGTGCGCTACATGCGCTTTTTATTCAGTGACAAGCTCGGCCTGAACCCGACCCAGTACCGACAACAGTTCAGTTAACCGCCGGATGTCCGTCTGGCGCACCCGAATGTCCGTGTCGCTCCCCCTGCCAGCATTGTCCTGTCACGGCAGGCTGGCAAGATAGCGCAAGGCCCACGGAAAAGGATGCGCAGCCGCCCAAGAACGGGCGTTCCAGCGCTTTTACACCCGATGAACAACCCCCACGCGGTGAGCTTCGGCCCCTACACGTTTCATCCTCAGCAACGCTTGGTCAGCAAGGCCGGCTGGCCGGTGCCGTTGGGTGGGCGCGCGCTGGATATCCTCGCGGTGCTGCTGGAGGCGCCGGGGCAATTCATCAGCAAGGAGGCGCTGATTGCCCGCGTGTGGCCGAGCAGTGTGGTGGAAGAGAACAACCTGCGTGTGCACATCGCCGCTTTGCGCCGCGCCTTGCCGGGGCAGCCTTACATTCTCAACGAGCCTCAACGGGGCTACTGCTTCGTGGCAACGCAACAGGCTGCGCTGCCAACGGCGATGCCCCGGCATAACCTGATGGCCCGGCTCAGCCCGGTGATCGGCCGTGACGAGTTAGTGGGGCGGTTGGCACGGCGAATGTCGGGGCAACGCTTGATGACCCTCACCGGTTGCGCCGGCGTGGGCAAGAGCACCCTGGCAGTGGCCCTGGCTGAACGGGTGTTGCCACGTTACCGCGACGGCGTGTGGTGGGTGGACCTGGCGACGGTTACCGCGCCGACTCAAATGTTGCGCCATCTCGCCAGTGCCCTGCACCTGCAGCCCTGTGGCAACGCCGCAGCATTGGCCAGCCAATTGGCTGCGCGCCAATTGTTGCTGGTGCTCGACGGGGCGGATGTGTTGCTCGGTGCCTGCCGTCATCTGGTGCGCACGCTGCACGAGAAAGCCCCCCAGGTCAGCGTGGTGTTGAGCAGCCGCGAAGCCTTGCAGGTGCCGGGCGAATGGGTGCAACCCGTGCCGCGCCTGGCAGTGCCGGTACCCTCGGCGTGGGCCAGTGTCGAGCAGGCCATGGAATACCCAGCGGTGCAGGTGTTCGTTGCACGCGTACGCGCCGCGCAGCAAGGCTTTGCCCTGCGACCCCAGGAACTGGCCCCGCTGCGCGATATCTGCCGGCGCCTCGACGGCATCCCGTTGGCCCTCGAATTGGCGGCCGCCCAGGTGAATGCTCTGGGGGTGCACGGCGTACACGCACAATTGCAGCAAGGTTTGCAGGTGCTGACCCGTGGCCGGCGCACGGCGGTTGAGCGGCACCAGTCCTTCACGGCGGCCCTGGATTGGAGCTACGAGCGCTTGAGCCTGCCGGAGCGCTGGCTGTTCCTGCAGATGGCGCTGTTCAAGATGGCCGTGACGTTGCCGGCCTTGAGTCGACTGGTCGCCGGCACCGAGCTGGAGCACGCCGACCTGTCGTACTTGCTGGAGCGCCTGGCGGGCACCTCATTGCTGACCGTGGAGCCCGGCCCTGGGCCTACGCGCTACCGCCTGCTCAACAGTGTGCGCAGCTACGCCCTGGCGCAGTTGCGCAACCCCGAGCAAGTGGCACGCCTGCAACAAGGCTATGGGCATTACCTGGGACCGTTTTCAGGCCGGCCGTTTGTCTTGCAGCTCGTCGAGCAGGCGGCGTGCGCGGGTTAGGTCATGGGTGGCAAACCCTTCGGTGAATTGCCCATAGACCGAACCCACCAGTTCGCGGGCGACACGCAAACGGCCTTGGTCTTTCCACAACCGCGCCAGCGACGTGGCACTGCGTAATTCCCACGCCAGCGCGCCTTGCTGATGGGCCAGGCCCATGGCCTCCAGCAGCAACGCTTCGGCCCCACGGGCGTCCGTCATGCCTTCGGCCCTGACCCGCAGAATCTCCGGGGTACACCAACCGGCTGCACCGTTTCGGGCGCGCTCAAACGCGCTGTCACTGACCTCGCTGGCCTGGAAGGTCAGCAGGAGGTCTTCGACCAATCCCAGGCCTTGCAGCGATGCTTGTTGCGTCGTGCCCGCGTAGTGCTGGGCCCAGGTGTGGAACAGCTGCACCGAGTGTTTTTGGGATTGCTGCAACAACAGCTGCAGTAGTGAGTCTGCCGCCGAGGTGTCGCCGTTGTAGCGTGCAATCACCACACCGGCCAGCGCCAGGGTGTAGCAGATCGACGTACCGTGGTTGATCTGCAAGGCCAGATCCAGGGCCTGGCTGGCCGTGCGCCAGGCGCGTTCCGGAAAACCGCGCAGCCACAAGGTGCGCGCGAGGATGGTCAAGGACGCCACGCTCTGGTCGTACTGCACGCCGAAGCCATGGGTAAACCGGTTGAGATGGCCGCTGTGGGCCATGCGCTGGATCACCTGCTCGGCGTTGTGCAGGGCCAGCGCCTGGTTGCCGGCGAAGTGTTGCGCCAGTACGCGCAGGCGCTGGGCGCTGAGGGCCAGCAGCGGTTCGGTCTGCGGGCCGAGCTGGTCAAAGTGCAGGCTTTGCGCCAACGCTTCACGGTAGTTGCCGCAGCACAGGTTGACCGCCATATGCCCCGACACCGCCCGCAACTGGCCGGCCAGGTCCTTGCCGCCTTCGGCCAGGCGCCGTGCGCAGGCAAAGGCTTCAATGGTCTGCGGTGTGCCGCCCTGGGTGTGATAGGAAAAACTGCCCAGGGCCAGTTGCAGCATCATGTGCAGGCGCTGGCTCGGCGCGCTCGACTGCTTGAGCCGTGCCAGGGCCTTGCCCACGTACAGGCCGTGTTCACGCAGTAACGAAAGCTCTTGCCACAGCGGCATGGCGCCGACGGTCAGGCGAATGCCCAGCAGGTGCACACCCTTGTCGCCCAAGCCCCAATCGAGGGCGGCACGGATGTCTTCACGCAAGGGCGCGTAGCGGTCGATCCAGGCCTGGGTGGCAATCAGCTCCCAGTCGTCCTGCGCCTGGTTCATCAACGCCAGGCAGCGTTCTGCATGGCGTTCACGGGTGGTCTGGAGTTCATCGGCCACGCTGAGTTGTTCCAGGGCGTAGGTGCGGGTGATGTCCAGCAAGCGATAGACCATCTCGTCATCGCCGGCTTCCACGTTGAGCAGGGATTTGGCGACCAATTGGGTGATCGACCCCAGCACCTCGCTGGGTGCGATCTGTTCCCCGGCGATCACCGCAGCGGCGCTGGCCAGGCTGAAGCCGCCGCGAAACACCGCCAGGCGCCGCAGGCAGATCTGCTCGCACGGGGTGAGCAGGTCAAAGCTCCAGTCCAGCGTCGCGCGCAGGGTTTGCTGACGGGGCAGGGCGCTGCGCCGGCCACGGGTGAGCAGGCGGAAGTTGTCTTCCATCTGTACCAGCAGCCCCGGCAGGCCAAAGCGTTCGATTTGGGCGGCCACCAACTCAATGGCCAGGGGAATGCCGTCCAGCTTCTGGCAAATATCAATCGCCAACGGCAGCTCGGCTTCGCTCAGTTCAAAGCTGTCCTGGTGAGACATGGCTCGTTCGATCAGCAATTGCAAGGCCGGGTAGCCCAGCGCCTGGGCGCGGTTGCCGCTGGCGGGCGGGCAGGCGAGGGGTTCCAGGCGTTGCACGCATTCGCCTTCGGCCCGCAAGGCCTCGCGGCTGGTGGTGAGGATGTGCAGGTGAGGGGCGTGACGCAGCAGGGTTTCGCTGATCAGCGCGATGTCATCGAGCAGGTGTTCGCAGTTGTCGATCACCAGCAGCATCTGGCGTTCGTGCAATTGATGGGCAAAGGCGGCGAGGGGCTCATGCTCGGCGCAGGTCAGGTCGAGCAGGGCGGCGAGGTTGGGCAGGATCATCGGCGGCGCGCTGAGCGGCGCCAGGTCCAGCAGGCGGATACCATCGCGGTAATGCCCGATCAGCAGTTCCGCCACGCGCAACGCGACGGTGGTCTTGCCGATGCCCCCGGGGCCGGTCAGGGTGATGAAGCGTTGCTGGGGCAGTTGCTGCACCAGCGTGTCGATCAGCGCCTGGCGGCCGATCATGCGGGTGTGGCGCAGAGGCAGGTTGTGGCACGGGCGCTGGGGGTCGCCGTCGGTGGGCAGTGTCATCGGTTCGATGCTCAGTGGCGCGACAAAACTGTAGCCACGCTGCGCCACCGTGACGATGTAGCGCTGCCCGGCCTGGCCGTCGCCCAGCGCCTTGCGCAGCGCCGCCATGTGCACGCGCAGGTTGCCGTCCTCCACCACGCTTTTGGGCCAGACCCGGGCGATCAGTTCCTGCTTGCTCACCACGTTGCCCGCCTGCTCCAGCAGGATCAGCAGAATGTCCACCGCACGCCGCCCAAGGCGCAATGGGCGACCGGCCTCCAGCACCAGGCGTTGGTGCGGGTGGACGCGGTAGGGGCCGAAATGCACGGCCTGGTCGCGGGGGGCACTCATGGGTGGCCGTGCTCTGGGAAAAGGGTCTGGGCAGCATAGGCCACGCGGGTGCAGACCACTAGGCCGCGATCACTTGGGGCTTATGGCGCAATTGGTGGTTTCGCCAGGTCATCGGGTTGACGCCTTCACTGCGGGTGAACATGTGGCAGAAGTGCGCCTGGTCGCAGAACCCGCACTCCAGGCTGATTTGCGTCAGGCTCAGGGCGGAACCGGTGATCAGCTCCTTGGCCCGTTGGATGCGCTGTTGGCGTATCCATTCCTGGGGCGACAGCCCGGTGGTGCACTTGAAAGCACGAGAAAAATGGCTGCGCGACAGCGCACAGGCCTGGGCCAGGTCAGCAATCGCCAGGCTTTCACCGAGGTTGGCGAGGATCAGTTGTTTGGCAATCCGCTCGCGCCGAGGGCAGAGGCCGCCGGTAGCGGATAAGCGGGGAGCACAGTGCTCAAGTCGGGCCATGACAAATATCCGCAGTCGATGGGAGCGTTCCCGGTGAATGGAGGCAGTGTAGACCGGCTCATTCTTGGCGCCGGACCGTCTGGCTGACGAGTTAATCGTTGTTAATTTCGCCAGGTCCAGGGCCGGAAAAGACAGCACAGGCGTGCAATCGCGGCGCCGACGGGCGTGCTTATCTGGCGGCTTGCCAACCGTTTGGATACACGCCATGAACCGTAACGACCTGCGCCGCGTCGACATGAACCTGCTGGTGATTTTCGAAGCGCTGATGTTCGAAAAGAACCTGACCCGTGTGGCCGAAAAGCTGTTCATGGGCCAACCCGCCGTGAGTGCGGCGCTGGGGCGTTTGCGGGACTTGTTCGACGACCCGTTGTTGCTGCGCAACGGGCGGGGCATGGAGCCCACGCCACGTGCCGTGGCGATACTCAAGGAGTTGCAACCGGCCATGGACACTATTTCGGGCGCGGTCAGCCGCGCCAAGGATTTCGACCCTTCTACCAGCTGTGCGGTGTTTCGCATTGGCCTGTCCGATGACGCCGAATTCGGTCTGTTCCCGCCCTTGCTCAGCCAACTGCGCGAAGAGGCACCGGGGATCATCGTGGTGGTGCGTCGGGCCAATTACCTGTTGATGTCGTCGTTGTTGGCCAGTGGCGAGATTTCGGTGGGGGTGAGCTACACCACCGAACTGCCGGCGAATGCCAAGCGCAAGAAACTGCGGGATATACCGTGCAAGGTGTTGCGCGGAGATGATGGCGTGCAGCCGCTGACGTTGGACGACTACTGTTCGCGGCCCCATGCGATGGTGTCGTTTTCGGGGGACCTGAGCGGCAATATCGACCTGGACCTGGCGCGCATTGGCCGGTCGCGGCGGGTGGTGCTGGCGGTGCCGCAGTTCAGTGGGTTAAGGGCGTTGCTGGCGGGGACGCAGATTATTGCGACGGTGCCGGATTACGCGGCGTGTGCGTTGACTGAGGGGACGACGTTGCGGGCGGAGGATCCGCCGTTTGCGATTGATGCGGCGGAGTTGTCGATGGTGTGGAGTGGGGTGCATGACAACGACCCGGCGGAGCGGTGGTTGCGGGGGAGGATTGGGGAGCATATGGCTCGGGTGGTTTGATTGGGGGGCATATCCGTTGCTGCGGTAACGGCTGCTATTGGTT
>NZ_JACARO010000053.1 GCF_013386585.1 Pseudomonas sp. P7548
AAAGCCGGCCAGGAACACCAACGCCAACAAGGCCAACTGCTCAGCCACTACCACTACGACGACCAACAACGCCTGCACGCCCACACCATCACCCAGCAGGAGCACCACCTCTACGCACGCCACTACACCTACGACAACGCCGGCAACCTCACCCGCCTGCTCGACACCCGCAAGGGTCAGCACGACTACACCCACGACCCACTGAACCGCCTCACCCGCGCCGACCATTCCCAAGACCTGCAAGAACGCTTCGCCCATGACCCGGCCGGCAACCTGCTCATGCAAAACCGCCCCGGCCCGGACATCGTGGCGGGTAATCGGCTGATGATTCAGGGGGATCGACATTATGACTATGACGCGTTCGGCAACCTGATCCGTGAGCGGCGTGGGCGTGGGCACGCACTGGTCACCGAGTACCGTTATGACTGTCAGCATCGGCTGATTGGTATCACCCAACCCACGGACAGGTGGCTAGCTATTGCTACGATCCGTTCGGGCGACGGATCAGCAAAACCGTTGATGCGATAACGACCGAGTTCTTTTGGCAAGGCGACAAGCTGATTGCCGAGCACCATAAGGACCGGCATCGCAGCTACCTCTACGAGCCCGGTAGCTTCAGACCACTGGCTTTACTGGAAGGCTTCGGCCCCAAACAAACCAAGCCCTTCCACTACCAACTCGATCACCTCGGCACACCGCAGGAACTGACCGCCCCCAACGGCGAAATCGTCTGGTCCGCCCACTACCGCGCCTACGGTGAAATCAGTCGCCTGGACGTCGGAAAAGTCGACAACCCGCTGCGTTTTCAGGGCCAGTACTTCGATCAGGAAAGCGGGCTGCACTACAACCGCCATCGCTACTACAATCCGGATATTGGTCGTTACCTGACGCCGGATCCGGTGAAGCTGGCGGGTGGAATCAACGCGTACCAGTATGTGCCCAACCCTACGGGGTGGGTGGATCCGCTGGGTTTAAACACATGTCCCGGAGGGGATGGGTGTAAACCATCACGCAACACCGAGAGTCCAGAAAAACACGTAAATGCTATCGACGCAGAGCCGACGTTACCGGCTCCCAACTCAAAACAAGAAAATACCGTCAGGGTGCGGCATTACACGAGCAGAAAAGGCTCAAAAGGTATCGAAAAGGATGGAGTGATATTCGCTCAAGATAACAATAGGGTTTATCTGGAGCCTGCAAAAGAAAAAGTCCTGAGTCCAACAGGCGCACAGGAAAAGTATCAAATCAGCAAAAATAAAGGCCGAGATTACATTGAGATGGATGTGCCTGAATCAAGACTGGAATGGATTAAAAACCCTAGATACAACACAATGGAACTAACGGTGATAGGGAACCTGATAATAAAAAACCCTAAAATCACGAGGAGAAAATAATGCTAAAGCAGAATCAAAATATAACACTCACAGGACCAGAAGCACTTGACGTGCTCAAAGAGATCGAGTTCATATTGATATCCTTACACAAAATGGGCAGCTTTTATGGCGAAAAGCCTAACTCCACCGACGAATATAGAAAAGCAACTACCGATTTCATTGATGATTACGCGGTCACTCATCGCCTAGCAAATGTACGGTCCATAATCTCTCGAAAGTTTGACGACACTCTTGGAGATGATGACATGGACGACATAGAACGACATGTCTCTGACTTGACTTTCTGGACGCCAGATCAGCCTCTAAATAAAAGAGTTCGCATTACAGATCCGTTTGAAATCCCGAAAGGAATTATCGAACAAATAAATTGCAAACCAAATGAACTATGGGTTGTTTTTTCCGATCTCCAGGGCAATTTTCTAGAGATCATATTTCATAATCCTATCGCTTTTCAGGCTACTTGTGCACTTGGCGCTGAGACAAACGGTATAAGCGAAGAAAGCATCGAACCCTCACAACTCTCCCAAAAGACTACCAACATACAAAACAAGAAAAGCTACTGCTTCAAATCGCACGACGACTCAGAAGCCGTTCTCACAATTATCGCTGATGGATACAGCGTCGAACGTATATAACAAGCAGCAAAGAGTCTATGTCCCCATGAGTAACTGCAAGGCGATGAGCGATAGTAAAATTGAAAATCTTATCAGCGAATATTTAGCGAAAGTAAAGAAAGCAATAGACTTACTTAAGTACGCTTTTGGGACCCAAAATATCCTTGGCTTACGGCACACTAAAAAATCCCGCAACGAAGCTCAGTAAGTGGCGATGTAACCTACGAACTGCATGGGATTGGCTGCCGTGTTTACATATCTGAAATATGTATCGACTTCGACTACGACCCTGATGACAGGGTCGACGGTTTCGACCTTTGGCGGCTATTTATATACGCTTGTGAGCTTCCGGAAAAATACAAACAGTACACAGATAGAGAATTTCTGGAGAACGATTTCAACGAGTACCTAAAGCTAGGCAAAGCCAAGAAAACCCCAGGTGCGATGTCCAGTTTGTACTTTATTGAACCATGACTGTGATAACCGGGCTGATGACCGATCAGCCTCTCACTCTCACCCCCACGCCACCACCAACAACCCCACCCCCAACACCAAACACAACGGCGAATAAAAATACGTATCCAACTTCGCAAACCTGGACCCACTCACCTTCTTGAAAAAACCCACCAGCTCCGAATCCCCGATCGCCCTGGCAAACATGATCACGGCTATGGCGCTGATTCCCCATTGCAACGCGCCATGGGACACCGCCGAGAAATACAGCCCGGCGCGCAGGCAAACCAGCAGCGCTATGGCCACCAGCCCCATCGCCACCAGAAAGGTGCCCAAGGCCGAAGGCTTGAATGCTGGCCGTGGCCCTCGGGCGAATTCGCCGGGTAACTGGGGGATGGCGGCCAGGCTGCCGAGCTTACCGCCTGCGGCCCAGTACAAGTGCACCATGCTGATGCAGGTGAAAATCCCGACAATCCATCGTGCGATGACGAAGCTCATGGCTGGCTCTCCCTGAAAACGTGCGGATGAGGATAGTCGGCCTGAGATTTTTTGTAGGCATTTCGTCGGCCGCTGATGGTAAAGTGCCGCCCCATGAAAATCGCCCGTGCCGACCGCTCGCTCATTGCCTGGATGCTCTATTGCTGCGTCCTGTTCAATGTGTTCGCGTGCAGTATTGGTCATGGGCAGATGCTGGGGATGCAGCTCAATGGCATCGGCGGGCAGTTCTGTACGGTAGACCCGCGTACCCAGGCGCCGGTACAGAAGAACTCGACCGACGAGAACCTGCCGACGCTGTCGAAGGCGTTCGGTTGCCCGCTGTGTTCAACGGGTGGCATGGGCCCGGCGCTCAATACCAGCCTCAATGTGGCGGTGCTGCCACAACCTCACGCGCCACCGCCTGCGGTGGTTGTGGCTGCCGACATCCCTGCCCGCTTCACCTGGCCCACGGCTCACCCGCGCGCGCCGCCTGTTTTTGCCTGACACCTTCGCTTTCTGATCAGCACTGACCACCGTTCCCGTTGGGGATTACGGCCGGCTGTGCGTTGTTTTCAAGCCAAGTTTTTCAGGATTCAATCATGAAGCATCTTCCCCTATTGGCGGGCCTGTTCGGCTGCCTGCCTGTTTGCGCCGTGGCTATCGAGTTGGCCCCCACCACCATTGATGGCGATCAAGCCGCTGAGCCTGGCCTGGTGCTGGATCAATCCAGCGGCATGGCGTCGCGCCTCGGACTGAGCGTGCGGGAGACCCCGGCGTCAGTCGCTATCGCCAATCACGATGACATCGAGCGCCATGGCGCCAAGACTTTCCGCGATGCGGCCAACACCCTGCCCGGCGTCAACGCGAGTGCACCGCCGGGGTTTGGCGGTTTCGTGTCGTACCGTGGTTTTACCAGCAGCCAGATCACCCAGATGTTCAACGGTATCAATGTCGCCACCGGCCTGGCACGTCCGGTGGATGCGTGGATCTACGACCGCGTCGAGCTGGTGGGCGGCCCCTCCTCCCTGATCAACGGCGCCGGCTCCGTGGGCGGCTCGCTGAACTACGTGACCAAACTGGCCACCCGTGAAGAGCAAGCTGCCAAAGGCCAGCTCACCTATGGCAGCTACGACACGGCCGGCATGGCCTTCGGTGTCAACCACGCCCTGACCGAACCGGGTGCCGAGGTGCAGCACTACGCGCGCCTGGATGTGAGCCGCAACACCAACCACAGCTACATTGATCGCGATCAGCGTGATGCCTGGAGTGTGGCGTTTTCCCTCCTGAGTGACTTGACCCCCAACCTGTCCCACACCCTGGCCCTGGAATACCAGGATGAGCACGAAGACAGCCCTTACTGGGGCACGCCAGTGCTCAACCCCAAGGCCGGCGAATTGAAGATCGACCGGCATAACCGCTTCAATAACTACAACGTCGCCGATGGTCGTTATGAACAACGCACGATCTGGGCGCGCTCGATCATCGATTACCGGATCAACGACAGCACCACCCTGAAGAACACCCTGTATCACCTGGACAGCCAGCGTGATTACCGCAACCTGGAAACCTACCAGTACAACGCCGACAACAGCGCGGTGAACCGCTCCACCGCCTACCAGGTGCGCCATCAGGGTGAGCAGAACGGCAACCAGTTCGAGCTGCGTCACGACAGCAGTGTGTTCGGTTTGTCGACCACGTGGTCCGGCGGTTTTGAATACAAGGTCAACAGCACCACCAACAACCCGCTGAACGTGCCGGGCAACAGCACGGTGGACCCGAACAATTACAACCCGGGGCACTTCTATGACATCCCGGGCACCAAGCCCGGCTTTGTCAGCGACAAGACCAACGAGGTCACCACCCGTGCGCTGTTCGTGGAAAACCGCCTGGGCCTGACCGATAAACTGTCCCTGCTCACCGGCCTGCGCTACGACGCCATCGACCTGGACGTGACCAACCACCGTACGGTGACGGCAACCAACCCACGACACTTCACCCGCCGTTGGGAACCGATAACCGGCCGCGTGGGCCTGACTTACCAGTTCATCCCGACGGCCAATGTGTATGTGCAATACAGCACCGCCGCCGAGCAGCCGAGCACGACTACGCAAGTGTTCGACGTCTCGACGGGAAAACAGTGGGAAGTGGGCAGCAAGTTCGACTACCTGGACGGTCGCGGTTCGGCCACCGTTGCCGCCTATAAGATCGAGCGCAAGGACTTTGCCGTCACCGACCCGCTGGACCCGACCAACAGCATTCCAGTGGGCGCACAATCGTCCAAGGGCATTGAGTTGGCCAGCTCGCTGCGCATCACACCGACGTTATTGGCTGAAGGCAACTTCGCCTGGGTCGACGCCGAATACGATGACTTCAACGAGAAAATCGCCAGCGGCGCGGTGGTCTCGCGCAAGGGCAATACGCCGACCAACGTGCCCAAGCAGGTGGGCAACCTGTGGCTGACCTATGACTTTGCCGAGGACTGGCAAGGCGGTGTGGATGCACGGTACGTGGCGCAAGTGTATGCAGACAATGCCAACACCCAGACGGTGCCGGCCTATACGTTGTTCGGGACATTCCTGCGCTACAAGGTGGATTCGCACACCTCGGTGACCGGTCGCGTGCGCAACCTGACCAATGAGGTGTATGCCGAGTTTGCCCATGTGTCACCGGCGTATTACCTGGGGTCGCCGAGGACCTTCGAATTGGCCGTGCAAACCAAGTTCTAAAACATACCACCCGGTCAATGTGGGAGCCGGGCTTGCCCGCGATAGCGGTATATCGGGCGATAAATTTGCTGGCTGGCTCACCGCTATCGCAGGCAAGCCAGCTCCCACATTGGGTTCTCCACTCGGCAAAATATCCCGGTTACTTGAGACTTGCCTCAACCTTCTGCGCCACATCCTCAGTCAACCACGCCTTCCACACTTCAGGATGCTCCTTGAGAAACACCTGCGCCACGTCCCGCGGCGGCGTGTGATTTTCACTCATCGCCGCCAACGCTTTATTCAACGGGTCAATCGGAAACTGAACCTTGGTGAAAAACTCAGCGATCTGCGGATGCTCCTTCTGAAACGGTGTGGACACACCAATGCTCAATTTGGACGCCAATGAACGCGTCGGCCTTGGGTTGGGGTTGTCCGCATCGGTCAGCGTTTTCCAGGCGTCGACGTCAAACGGTGGTTCTTCCAACTGAATCAGTTTGAAACGGCCCATCAGGGGAGTCGGTGACCAGTAGTAGAACAGCACCGGCTTACCGCGACGAATCGACGAGGCGATTTCGGCATCCAAGGCTGCGCCCGAACCGCTGCGAAAATTCACATAACTGTCGTCCAGGCCGTAGGCCTTGAGCTTCTGGGCGTTGACCACTTCAGAAGTCCAGCCGATGGGGCTGTTGAGAAAGCGACCCTTGCCGGGAGACTCCGGGTCCTTGAACACGTCCTTGTAGCGCGCCAGGTCCTGCACGCTCTTGAGGTCGGGCGCCAGCGGCTTGAGGCCTTTGGCAGCGTCGCCCTTGACCACATATTCCGGCACCCACCAGCCTTCGGTCGCGCCTTTGACCGTATCGCCCAGGCCCACCACCTTGCCTTCGGCTTCGGCCTTGATCCACACGGGGCTGCGGCCGGCCCACTCTTCGCCAATCACCTGGATGTCATTCTTGGCCAGGGCGGTTTCCAGGGTGATGGTGGTGCCGGGCAAGGTATCCGTGGGCAGGTCATAGCCCTTCTCCACGATAAACCTCAGCACCTCGGTGATGAGGCTGCCGCTTTCCCAGTTCAGGTCAGCAAAATGCACCGGCGCCTCGGCGGCACTTGCTGGCAACGTCGCCATCGACAGGCCAATGGTAGTCAGCGATGCAGCCAACAGCGTTCTCAATCCTTTCATGCCTTTGCACCTCGCGATGTCGCAGCAAATAGCGGATGGCTTTGCTGCCTATGCGCGAAGCCTCTAAGTAGTTAAGTCAACTCAACTGTAGTAGAGGTTCCGGGAGAGAACGGTACACGCGATGTTTATGGACTACTCGCTAGCCTTGAAGGTCACCAGTTCGCCCTTGCGCCACTTGGCGGCCTTGCCGGTCACGGCCTTGAGGGTCTTGGTCAGCCCTTCCTGCAATTGCTCGTTGGCGGCAAACACCAGCATGACGCTGTGGCCTTCCTTGAACACGATGCCCTGGCCTTCGGCAGAAGACACAAAGGCGTAATCGCCCAGGCCATATACGGTCAACTTGATGTCGCGGAACTTCAGTTCGAACTTGCCACCTTCACGGCTGGGCAATACGGCGGCACGAAAGTGATCGCCGACCTTGAGTTCCAGGCGTGGCTTGTCGTCCACGACCATCGCTGTTTCGGTATCGATTTCAGCGATGTAGATACCTTCCGGCGTCTGTTCAGTGATGTAAACAAAACGGGATTGAAACTGCTTGACCAACTTTGCGCGCAAATCACCCAGCACGAATAACGCGTGCATATCCAGATTACTGACTGCCAAGGAAACGCCCCCACATCAAAAAGAGCGCCGACCGCCTGAGCGGGCAGCACAAGAAAAGGCCGTAACGGCACGATCACACAACACATTCGTAAAAAAGCTGAAAAAGGGCCTGCAGCCGCGCCGCAAGACTCGTACAGACGTACGCGATGGACCTTTTGCAAGGTCATCCGGCATCACAGCAAATCACAGGTTCAACGACCAGAGAACACGGGTCGGCCAACTTCAGAGAATAACCCAATCAAAAATGCAGTTTTCCGACAGCCTAAACAAATGTAACGATCTGGCTAGGAACTCGACCAAGGCTGCCGCCAACAATACTAAAACAGCAACACGGGTCAAAACCACCCGAAACGCTGCTGGTGGGTCAACAAGATCGATCAACGGGAGCTGGCCATGCAACACTCACGACACGATACACCCTATTCCGCCACTCGTTCATCCTGCCAGGACGAGCAACCATATTACTGCCTGCATGGCCGTGACGGATACCCGGATCCGGTCCTCTACCAAGTGATTCCCGCCGGCAGGAATTTTTTTCATATCCGCGAAGTCACCAGTGGCCGGGTCAAAGGCTTTCGCAGCAACCATGACAAAGCCTGCGAGCTGGCCAAGAAACTGGAGGCGGTCCTGCAGGCCCCCTACGGCGTGGTCGTTTCATCACCTGAGTGAGTTTACTGCGCCGTCGCTGCCCAACAACTGCCATACTGGCCCGTCCATTGAAGTTTGTCCCTTGCGGGTCAGGTTTCATCAGTGCAGTTACCTCGAAGGGAAGGCTATACGTGACGGAATTTGATATTGGCGAATTTTTCATCCATGGCGATGCCAGGGAAGTAGACGGTGAGTTTCAGGCAGTCATCATCATGCGCGCCAAACCACCGCTGACCACGGTCACCACGCACCAGGTCGAAAAAGATCGCTGGTTCAAAACCGTCGACGCCGCGGCCATCGCGGCCAAGGAAGCCGCAGTCGCGTTGAAGGCTGCGGTGGATTGCGGCGCACTCAACTCCTGATAATCCGATAGAACTCTGAAGCGCGGCAGGCCTCCCATGCACAACGACCATCACCTTGCAGGGAGATCGATATGGACGCGCCCGTACCCACGCTGGAAACACTGTTTGAACAACTGGGCCTGGACTCCACGCCCGAGGCGATCGACGCATTCATCGTCGCGCACCCGCTGCCTGAAGACGTCAAGCTGATCGACGCGCCCTTCTGGACGCCCCAGCAAGCGCAGTTCCTGAAGGAAGAATTGCGCGAAGACGCCGAATGGGCGATTGCCGTGGACGAGTTGAACCAGCGCCTGCACCAACCGCAGTAAGGCTGCTTAATGCAGGCTGTCTGACTGTTCCAGGCGCAACAGCGCTTGCCAGGCAGCCTGGCATTCCTGGGCTTCTTCACGGCTGGCGAATGCCGTGCCGCGCTGTTCCCCGTTCAGCAGCACCACCCAACAAGCTTTCTGACCCAGCGCACGCAGGGTTTCAGGCACACCACTGCCGATCATCACGGCGACATCGACTTTGTTTTGCATGGCGCTTCTCCGCAGCATTAGTTAGCTTGCTAACAATGTTCGCCATGCTACGGTTTTCTGCCAGTAGGAAAAAGCTATCCCCGGAATAGCTGCATTGCATAAACCGCAACAATCCTAATGGGCAGGCTTTGCCCCTTCCGGCTTATAGCCCAGGCGCAGCCCGCCCCAGTGCCGGCCCTTGACCATGATCGGCACCGACAAGTCGTGCATCAGCTCGCCGGTGTCACGGGTATACGTCTGCAACAGCACCGCCTGTTGATGGCTGCCGCAACGAATGCCGGTACGGTCTTCGAACTTGCGTTTGGTGCGGTTCTGCACGGCATCCACCTGTGCATCGCCGGTCAGGGCGTGAGAAAACGCTTTGTTATGAGTCGGCACATAACCCTGGGGCGTGCAGGCAATCGCGAACACCAGCCCCTCGTGACGGGGCAGCAAGGCTTCCTGAATCGCTGGCAAGACCTGATCGGTATAGCCGTCAAAACGCGTGTGGTACTTGCTGGGGCTGGTATTGGGAATGGCGGTGTAGCTGCGATCGAACAGGTCTTCCAGGCTGATACGGCTTTGCTGCACATCGGCCTCGAACTGCTCGGCAATACGCTGGGCGCCTTCGCGGGCCAGGTCATAGATACGCTGGTGATAGTCATCCAGCCCGACTTCGGCCAGGCGTTCGCTGATGGTCTCAGCCTGCCCTTCCATTTGCACAGCCGCGTCAGCGAGCTGGCGGGTTTGCTGGTCGCTCACGGTCAGGTCGCTGCGCATCTGCTCCACGGCATGGAACAGACTGTCGAGCTGGGTGCGGTTGGTATCGGCGCCCTCGGCAATCTCATTGACCTGCCCTTCTACATCCGCCGCCAGCCTGGCGATGCTTTCCAGTTGTTCACCGGCGTGTTCCACCTGTTCGACACCGGTGTGCAGGTCCGCCGAGAGTTGGCGAATCTGCTCCACCACCTGGGCCGTGCGTTGTTGGATATCGGCGACCATCACCCCGACTTCATCCGTGGCAGTGGCTGTGCGCCCGGCCAGCCCGCGCACTTCATCAGCCACCACGGCAAACCCACGCCCATGCTCACCGGCACGCGCGGCTTCGATGGCGGCGTTCAAAGCCAACAAATTGGTCTGGCTGGCAATGGACTGGATCACCAGGGTGACCCGCTGGATCTCTTCGCTACGCTGGCTCAGGGCTTCGATCAGCTCGCGGCTGGCGTTGGCACGTTGGCTGAGCTGGTGCATGCGGGTGATCGACTGAGCCAGCACTTCCCGCCCTTCGGTACTGCGCCGGTGGGCCTGGCTGGCCGCTTCCAGGGCTTGGCGACTGAGTTGGGAGGTGACCTTTTCCGTACCGATCATCACCTCGGCGCTGCCGACGATTTGCTTGGCCGCGCTCAACTGCGATTGCAAACGCCCGGCCAGTTGCTTGACCGAATAGGCCACGCCGGCAGCAGACAGCGCGTTATGGCTGGTGGTGTAAGAAAGGTCGCGAGTCAGCTCACCCATCGCATCGGCACCTTCGGCAGGCGCAATCACCGGCGCGCGATGTTTAAGGCGGGGCAGCCAGATCACCAGCAAGGCCAGTGGCAGGCACAGGTACAGCGGCAAGCTGGCAAACGCCAGGCTCAGCAGCACGAGCACCAGGGCAGTGCTCTGCAAGCACGGCGTCAGCCAGCCGGGCAGCCCGCGCGCCACCGAATGCGGTGGCACTGCTGCACTCATCAGAGATCCGTCTCCAGCCATCGTTGTTACCCCACTGCTTGTCGTTATTGTGTCTGCATTAAACGCCACTATCAGGCCATTATCCATGGGCCTTTAGTGGGGTGGCTTGCAGCAGATCAATAGACGGGGCGTAACAGGTGTTTCCCGGGGGCACCGATGGCTCGGCCCCCCGTTTCACCGCATCAGGCTTGACGCTGGTGCTTGTCGATCTGCTCGTGGCGCTCTTGCGCTTCGATGCAGTACTTGGTGGTCGGGCTGATCAGCAGGCGCTTGAGGCCGATTGGCTCGCCGCTGTCATCACACCAGCCAAAGGAATCTTCCTTGATGCGCTCCAGTGCGCGCTCAAGTTGCGGCAGCATGCGCTGGTCGCGGTCGATGGCGTTCACCAGCCAGGTGCGCTCTTCTTCAACGGAAGCGGCGTCGGCCGGGTCAGCCGGGGTGTCCAGGCTTTCAATGGCGATACGGTTCTGTTCAATGCGCTCGTGGTGTTCCACTTTCATGTCTTGCAGCAACTGCTCGAAAAAAGCGTGCTGTTCGGCATTCATGTAGTCATCCGCCGGCATGGCCAGCAACTTTTCCTTTGTCATTGATTTCTCTATAAAAAATACGTGCATTAAGGCGAATAAGGGAGCGTTCCGGCCGACCTCTGCAGGTCTCGGAAGGGCGCCGTCCATTCCAAGCGCCACCCGGCACTCAATTTACGAGGGGCGGCAGTCTAAGGCCGACTTGAGGGCGCAGCAACTGAAAAGACAGGCATTTTTTCCCAGATAACCCCCAAAAGCACCAGGACGGGCTCGGCGAACGGTCATCGGAGTGCGTTTATAGCAAGAAATTCAGGGTTGTGGAGCTATATAGAAGACAAACGGTTGATAAGCCCCCAGCAATACATAACGCCAGGCCGGGGGTGAATAGGCATTAGCTGATGGCCTCTGCGATTTTGCAGTGGCACAAGGAGCTTTCATGCTTACCCCTCCCAACCCATCGGCTGCCGCCGTCAGCGCTCAATTCGCCAACCGACCCTCACTGGCGGCAGTGGCGCGGCAACTGCTTGCGACTTCTATTGCCCAGGCCTACCCCTCACTCACCCTTGACCTGCAGCGAACCCAGCTCGCCACCCCGCTGGCCAGCGGCTGGAAGCTTGAACCCTTCATGCCAGTGGTGCTGGAGTACCTGGCCAAGGGCACCCTGCCAGATTTTCGGGACCACGACGGTCGCCCCGCCTACCTGTCCGACCGACCACCCGCCCGGCTCACGGCGCCAGACGGACAGCCACTGGATATGCAGGTCATCGCAAAGCAGGTCCAGGTCCTGGCCTGGACACTGCCCATCGCCCTGCAAAACAGCCTGGCCAGTTTCTGGGGCACTGAACGCTGGCGTTGGCTCAGCGATGTATTGCGAGACACCCTGAACATCGGAGCCATCAGCCAACCCGACCTCACCCGGCCTGAACGGGACATGCTCGGCCAGCTCATCGACTGCCCCGACCGTGACCAACGTTTCACACGCTGGGGCGACACTGCCGTGCACGCCTACCTTCCCCATGCCACCCTCAAGGCCGGTAGCCGGGTACAGAAACGGCTGGGCACCGACCTGTTGCTGGTGTGCTCGCTGCAAAGCCAGGCCCGCGTGCTGCTTTGCCCCTCCACGGGTCCCTGCACAGGCTTCAACAGTGTCGACGAGGCCTTGCGGGCCTGGGTCCAGGGCATCACCCAGGACGAAATAATCGAACACATCACCCTGCAGCGCTACGAGCCGGACGGCAACCTGTTCGACACCCAGGCCGCCGCCTTGCTCAACCAGCAGTTGGAGCGCCTGCAACAGCTCAAATTGCCCCAACAGCAGACACCCGACCAACTCCAGGCGCTGTATCGCACCCTCACAGACCCGGCCAGTGTCTTTTCCAGCACTGCGCCACACCCCGTGCTCCAAGCTTTGCGCAAGCAGGTTCCTGGCTGGCTGCAACAGGCATCCGAGGAGGAGCGTGCACGCTACCGGCACTACGCCTTGCAACTGGCCAGTGCCAAAAAACGCAGCCAGGGTCGGACCTTTCTCAGTGACATCCCGGACCTGCGCACCTTCACCCGCACCGCCCTGCTGAACCAACTCAAGAGGGACCAACTGAGCCTTGAACCGAATCACACCACCCCGCTGCTGCCCGAAGACCTGCAACTGACCTTCAACGTGGCCGCTGGCTACCCAGGCGGTGCCGGGTTTGTCGACAAGGTACACATGACCCTCGTTGACCTGGCGATCAACAACTTGCAAGGCCAACCCCGAGGGCGGCTCACCGTGACCCATCGTTTCGGCGAATCGCTGCCCGCCTGGTTGACGTCCGACTATCTCCTCGGCAGTAACGGGCTTATCCAGCGCGTCGATATCGGCAAGACCTACCCGGAGCTGCTCCAGACCCGGTTACTGGCAGACAGTGAAGACGCTCGCCAACGGCAGCGGGACTTTGCCGCACAGACCGAGGCACAACTGCCCCTGCAAGCACTGGAACTGAGCCTGCGACGGCAACACGGGTTCACGCCACAAGGGGCGGCCTACGTAGCGGCGCTGATGAACACCGATCAACGCCAAGTCGATGGCCAAACCATCGTCATCCGCCACCTGGCCCTCGTGCGCAAACCACAGGCTGCGGCAGATGGGGTGAGCAACATGTACATCATCGAACCCGAAAGCGCCGAGTCAGGGGTTCACATCCTGTACCGCCCCCTGTATGCCGATGCCCTGCAGCAGTTCCCCAGCCGCCAGGCCATGCTGGACGCGATTGCCCGCCCCGGAGAACTGCAAGACAGCGTGCTGGCCTGGCTGTCCGACACCGCACGCCCCATTTACGCCAATGGCGGCTTCCACGAGCCCCGCTATGTGCGATTCGGCCTGGGCAGCGAGTTCGACACACCGGAGATCCCCAAGCCCGTCACCCTGGCCACCGACGGGATCAGCGATGAACTCCTGCAATTCCTCGCCAACGGCCACCTGATGCAGTACCTGTACGGCTGCAACGCCCGCGCCCTGGTGGACCAGGCGGACCGGGAAACGGTGTCCAATGCCGAGAGCCGCTGGAAAATATTGCTCGAAGGCGCCAGCCTGCTGTTCAACACCCTGCTGCTGCCGCTGGCACGTGGGCCCTTCATGCTCGCGGGCTGGCTGTTCAGCCTGATGGATGCCGCCAGCAAGGACCTGCCGGCACTCAATAGCCAGGACCCGATCGCACGGGAGTTGGCGGTGGTGGATCTGCTGCTCAATGTGGGCATGCTGATGTTCCAGATGACGCCTTCCTCGACGGCACCGGTTATCCATGAGCACGCCAACTCCGTTCCGACGCCTTCGCCGTTTGCGGCGCGCCGTGCCGAGCAATGGCCGCAACCACCGGAGCCCGTATTGCAACAAGGTCCGGTTCTGCTGGAGAGCCAGGGGCTCACCGACACCGTGTTCGACTTCAGTTTCTCCAGTGCCCGCGACCAACTGAGCCCCAGCCAGCAGGAACGCCTGTGGCGACTGCAGGCGCCGAAGCCGCAAACCCTGCCTGAACCGGTCCTCAATGGGCCGCGACGGGGTCTCTATCATCATCTGCGTGACTGGTACGCGCTGATCGAACATCGCTGGTACCAGGTCAGGCTCGAAACAGAGGGCGGCGTGGTGATCGTCGACCCCTTTGACACCACTCGGCTCGGCCCATACCTGCAAACCGACGGCCACGGCCACTGATCACTCGACCTGCGCCTGCGCCTGCGCCTGCTCGGCGGCATGCCTCCCAAGCGAATTGCTGCCGCGCGCGAACGCAAGGCCCTGCGCACGCAGCAACTGCTCGATGAGCAGGCGCTCTTTCTCAACAGTCGCCAGCAAGCGCTGCAGACCAAAGTCGACATGGCGCAACAGCTGATGCACCGCGCCGCCAGCAACACCCAATACTCCGACGCCGCCCGGGCCAACACCCGCACGAATTTCGACCGCGCGCTGCACGAGCAGATAAACGCCTACCAGGCGCTGCTCGACAGCCGTCAGGAACGCATGGAGCTGGGCATCCCCATGCCCGTCAACGCTGCGGCGGTGTTCCTGGAGAACACGGTGATCAACGCCCGCAAGTCAGTGGTGGTGGCCGACATGGACCGCCAGGCGCTGTATGCCGAACACCCTGACTTCAGTGGTCCTTACGAACAGGCGTTGCCGTCGATCATCGCCAACCCGGCGCGCTATGCACAATTCCTCATGAGCCTGAGCCGCATCCATGAACGCCAGATCCAGGCCCTGGAGCTCAAGGACCGTCACCTCCTGGAGCTGTTCAACGTTGGCCAACCCGGGTTGGACGCGTTCAACCGCCTGACGCTCAATCGCCCGGATGAGCTCACTGCCCTGTCACTCAAATACCTGCAGTTGCAAAACCTCAAATACCTGAGCCGAAAGGACTGGCGCGTCGGCTTGTTCACCAATGAACTGGACCTGGCCCTGGACCCACTGGGTCCACACCTGCGCACCCACAGCGAACTGAACCTGCTCAACCTCAGCCCGGCCGATCGCATGGCCGTACTGGACAGCCTGTTCCTGCAGTACGGCCAGGCCGTAGACGCGCTGCAAGGCGTAGCGCTGGTGCACGCCGAAGCGCTGGACAACACGTACTTCCAGCCCTTGCAGGCCTTGGTCACCTCCTTGTATCAGGACGTGCTGCTGCAATTGGCCGCTGAGTTCAAGCCATCTGCCGAGATGCCCAAAAGCCCGCCAAAACGGGCGATGACCGCGCCTGGAAAACCGCAGAAAAAAGTGATCAAGACCCGCAGGCAAGGCATCCTGATCGGTGACGTGAAGCCCGCTGGCAGCACCTTGCCCATCGAGGTGGTGGAGGTTCGCACCGAACAGGCAGACGAACTGCTGGTGACCTATTCACAGCACGAGAGCGGCTGGGATGAGGTCCTCGAGCAGCGCCGCCCAAGCGCGCCCGCGCCCGACACTCGCGCCTTGAACGTGATCAAAGGCGAGGCACGCAAGCGCGTCAAGGACCTGGCCGCCATCATTCAGCGCCAGGAAGGTTACGCAACGATGTCGCGATTCCCGATCGAAATACAGGAAAGCCTGGAGAACGAGGCTGCACGCTTCACCGAACTGGCGGGCGAACTGGAGCGGGCGATTGCAGCCCTGGCGCCCGACCTGCAACTTACGGCCGACCGCAACCTGGCGGCAGAACTGCGCAGTGCGTCCGATACCATGATTGCCAAGGGGCATGAGCTGCGGGTCCAGCGCACGTTGGAGCTGCCCCCCACCGACAGCCATGTGGCGTACCTGCTTGGGCAGGACAAGATCCAGCTCGCCAGCCTCGGCCCACGGGTAGCCATGCGTGGGGAGCGAAAGGACTTCATCCAGGAATATGCCGTCAACGACAAGCGCGGCTTTCCGTTGTGGTATGCACACTTCCATTACGCCAAGGCGGACACGCCCAAGGCCGAGTACAGCGTCGCCCACCTCAAGACCAAGGCCCAGCGCACCGAGAGCTACTACTCACTGCTGAACAAGGCACAAAGCCCACAGAGTGTGGTGGACGTGCATCGCGGCGGGATCAGCCGGGAGCTGGCCGAACGCCGGTTCCTCCCCCTCGCGCCTTGATGCAGTGAGCAGGCTTGCCCGGCGCGGCGGTGTGTCAGGTTGGCTTCAGGGGGCTGGTGTACCGCGGCGCGGGGCAAGCCCGCTCACTACAAACTGCAGCTGACTTGTAGTGAGCAGGCTTGCCCTGCGCGGCGGTGTCAGGTTGGCTTCAGGAGGCTGGTGTACCGCGGCGCGGGGCAAGCCCGCTCACTACATGCGCCAGGCGCAGTGCACCATCGCGCATTTCCGAGGGGGCAGCACTAACGTTTGAGCTTGCGCTTGTTACGGTATTGGTCGATCACCACCGCGATGACGATGATCAGGCCCTTGATGATGTCCTGGATGTACGCATCCACCCCGACAAAGGTAAACCCGCTGGCCATCACCCCGAGGATCAGCGCGCCGATCACGGTGCCGGTGATGCGCCCTACCCCGCCCGCCAGGCTGGTGCCGCCGATCACGGCCGCCGCAATCGCGTCCAGCTCATAGGACATGCCCATGCCCGCCTGCCCGGTCGCGGCACGTGCCGAGGCCACCACGCCGGCCAAGCCCGCCAGCAGGCCCGCAATGCTGTACACGATGATCAAGTGGCGCTTGACGTTGATGCCCGAGGTCCGCGCCGCCTGCATGTTGCCGCCGATGGCGTAGGTGTATTTGCCGTACTTGGTGTAGCGCAGGGCAATGTGGAAGATCACCGCCACCACCAGGAAGATGATCACCGGCATCGCGCCATGGCCGATGGCCGTGTACGAATCCGAGAGCATGCTCACCGGCTGGCCTTCGGTGTAGTAACGCGCCAGGCCACGGGCCGAGACCATCATGCCGAGGGTTGCAATAAAAGGTGGAATCCCCGTGACGGCGATGATGCTGCCGTTGATTGCCCCGGCCAACAGCCCCACGCCCAGCCCCATCGCCACCGGGATCCACACCGGCAAGTCGGTCAGGCTGGGGAACACCGCCCGGGAAAAGTCCGACGTCTGCGCCAGGCTCGCGGCGATCATCGCCGACAGCGCCAGCACCGAGCCGGAGGACAGGTCGATCCCTGTGGTGATGATCACTTGCGTCACACCGATGGCCAGCAGGCCGATGATCGACACCTGCAGGATCATCAGCACCAGGCGCTGGGAGTTCATCAAAAAGCTCTGGTCGCGCACGATCCAGCCGAACAGTTCAAACACCAGGCCGATGCCGATCAGCACCAGGAAAATGCTCAGTTCGGTCGGCATGCGTCGACGGTGCTTGACCGGTGCCGTGGCGGGCTTGTTGTCTGTTATTGCGTTCATAGCCAATCACCTTCTTATTCTGTAGTCAGTGGACTGCGGTCATACCGGAAGCCAACTGCATGACTTTTTCCTGGGTCGCTTCGCTGCGGTCCAGGGTGCCCATCAGGTCGCCCTCGTGCATCACCATCACCCGGTCGCTCATGCCCAGCACTTCGGGCAGCTCGGAGGAAATCATGATCACCGCCATGCCTTCACTGGCAAGGAAGGAAATCAAACGGTAAATCTCGGCCTTGGCGCCCACGTCGATGCCACGGGTGGGTTCATCGAGGATCAGCAAGCGTGGATTGGTCATCAGCCAGCGCGCCAGCAGGGCCTTCTGCTGGTTGCCGCCCGACAGGGTGTCGATACACTGCTCCAGGGACGGCGTCTTCACCCGCAGTTTCTTGCACATGTCTTCGCACAAGGCGCGCAGGGCTTTCTGCTGGATAAAACCGTTGCCGGTGTAATGCGGCAACACCGCCATTTCCATGTTCTCCAGCACCGACAGGCACGGGAACAGGCCGCTGAGCTTGCGGTCTTCGGTCAACAGCGCAAACCCCTTTTCGATGGCCATGTGCGGGTCGGTGATGCGCACCGGCTTGCCGTCCAGGGTGATCTGCCCACCAGAGCTTGGGGTGATGCCAAAAATGGTTTCCGCCACATTGGTGCGGCCTGAGCCCATCAACCCGGCGATGCCAAGGATTTCACCCGCATGCAGGTCGAATGACACGTCCTTGAACACGCCATCCAGGCGCAGGTCGCGCACCGACAGCAGCAGGTCGCCAATCGGCGTCTCACGCACCGGGAACAGCTGGCTCAGTTCACGGCCGACCATCATCGAGATCAGGCTGTCGCTGTTCATGCTGTCGGCGCGTTGCAGGCCGATGTAGTGGCCGTCACGGAACACCGCCACTTCATCGGCAATGGCGAACACTTCGTTCATTTTATGGGTGATGTAGACGATGCCTTTGCCCTGGGACTTGAGGTCGGCAATGATCGAAAACAGGTGGGCCACTTCCTTTTCGGTAATGGCCGAGGTCGGTTCATCCATGATCAGGATGTCGGAGTCGTAGGACACGGCCTTGGCAATCTCGACCATCTGCCGTTCGGCGATGCTCAGGTTGCCCACGTGTTCCTCGGGGTCCAGGTTGATGCGCAGGCGTGCCAGCAATTCGGCGGTGCAGCGGTGCATTTCGCGGTGGTTGACCATGTGCAGGCTGTTGAGCTGCTCGCGGCCGATCCAGATGTTCTCGGCGATGCTCATGTGCGGCATCAGGTTGAGTTCCTGGTGGATCATCGCGATCCCGGCCTTCTGCGCTGCCAGGGGCGTTTCAAACACAATCGGCTTGCCGCGCAGGCGAATCTCGCCGGCGTCGGGCTGGTAGATGCCGGCGATGATCTTCATCAACGTCGACTTGCCCGCACCGTTCTCGCCCATCAGCGCCAGCACCGTGCCGGGGCGTACCCGCAGTTGCACGTCGGCCAGGGCCACGACACCGGGAAAGCCTTTGCTGATGTTGACGATTTCCAGCAGGTAGGGTTCTTCCAACGGCTGAGGCTGGATACCGGGAGGCTGCGAGACAGTCGCTTGAGCGAGCATAGAAGGTACTCCATCTGCGGGGCGACCGAGGCCGCCCCGCCGGCTTATTGTTGTTATGTCAGGGCTATTTGAAATCTTTAACGTTGTCCGGAGTGATCAGCTGGAACGGGATCACCACGTTCTGCTCGATAGGCTCGTTCTTGGCCATCTTGCGTGCTGTCTCCACCGACTTGTCGGCCTGGCCCTTGGCGTCCTGGAAGGCCGACACGGTCATGTCGCCCTTGGTGATCGCGTTCAAGCCATCTGGGGTGCCGTCGACACCGGCGATCAACACGCCCTTCTTGCCCGCCGACTTGAGCGCCATGGAAGCACCGATGGCCATCTCATCGTTGTTGGCCAGCACCGCCTGGAAGTCGCGGCCCTGGGTCAGCCAGTCGTTGACCAGGGTCATGCCCTTGTCACGCAACCAGATACCGGTCTGTTCCTGTTCCACCTTGATGCCCGGGTATTTGGTCAACACTTCCTTCACACCCTTGGTACGGTTGGTGGTGGAGTTGTTCGCCAGGTCACCCAGCAGGATCACGATATTGCCCTTGCCGCCGAGCTTTTCGGCGATGTACTGCATTTGCAGCTTGCCGGCCTCGACGTCGTCGGAGGTCACGGCCGCCACGCCTGGGGCCAGGGTCGGGCTGTCAGGACGACGGTTGACGAACACCAGCGGGATTTTTGCCGCAGTAGCCGCCTTGATGATGTTGGCGGTCGAGGCGGTGTCCACCGGGTTGACGATGATCGCGTCGACCTTCTGGCTGATGAAGTTCTCAACCTGGCTCAGTTGCTTGACCACGTCAGCGCGGGCGTCTTCGAACTGCAGTTGCACACCGTCCCCCTTGGGATAGGACTTGGCTTGCTTGTCCATGTCTTCGCGCAGGTAAGTCAGGAAGGTGTCATCGAACGCGGACATGCTCACACCTATCTTGAGGTCGGCAGCCGAGGCAAAGCCACTGGCAAGCAGCATGGACAGGGCCAGCGCGGTAAAACGGATCGGGGTCTTCATGAACGGTCTGTCTCCAATTTCTTGTTGGTTTTTTGGACGTTGCGTTTATCAGAGCGGTACGGGCGAAGACGGCAGTCGAACCACCGGCGCCCCTGGAATGCAGCACACCAGCGCGTCTTTATTTTCGACGATCAGCACATTGAGGAAGGAGAAGTAGAACGGCCGGGCGCGGGGCAGGCCGCGTGGCGTGTGGGCAGGGCGTAAAACTCGCAGTACAGCGTTGAAGATTTTCATCTGACGGTACCTGGTTGTTTTTGATCTTGTTTTTGTTGAGCCGCTCGAATCGAGTCCGAACGTACTTTATGCAACCTGGAAAAGACTTTATTGGAAAATAATTTCCATATCAACAAGTTTTAGAATTTTATTCTATTTTTCTGGAAAAGCCCTACAGCGCCTTCGTTTCGACCACCTGACGACGCTCATGACTGAGCCGTGCGGCGTCCAAAATACGCGTGGTTTCCAGTGCATCAGCGGCCTCCACCGGCAGCGGCCCCTGCCCTTGCACAGCACTGTGCAACTGTCGATAGAACTGCGTCCAGCAGCCTTTTTCCGACGGCACCCGCTCACGCTCCTCGCCCTGCTCGAACCAGCCCCAGCGCCGGTGTT
>NZ_JACARO010000054.1:0-63998 GCF_013386585.1 Pseudomonas sp. P7548
AGATATGTAGAAGAGAGAGGGTTGATGGTGTTGGGGTTGAAGCGACTGGCGGGGGGAGGGCTGAAAAGCGTTTGAGGTGTAAGGCAAATGATACATTTCATTATTAATACGACATCATGGCCATTACAATGCCAGCTCCATAAGGATTTGGTAATGGATGCGTAAATGCAATTTCGTAAAAGTATCAACGCGTTACGAGCTGTAGCGGTTATCTGTGTGGTGCTCTTCCACTTCAAGGTCAGCGGTTTTCAGGGAGGGTTCGTTGGCGTTGATATCTTCTTCGTGATTTCCGGTTTTCTAATGACGGGGATCATTTTCAGCGGTTTGCAAAAGCAGCGCTTTTCGTTGATTGGTTTCTACGCATCGCGAGCGCGACGGATTATTCCAGCGCTGTTGGTGCTGTGCCTGGCGTTATGGGCCTTCGGCTTTATCTATTTGCCCCTGGAAGACTACCGGGCGCTGCTCAGGACAATAAAAAGCAGCCTGTTTTTTGCGTCCAACCTGGAGTTCGCCAAGACCGGCAATTACTTCGCCGCGCCACTGCGCGAGAACTGGCTGTTGCACACCTGGTCACTTTCGGTGGAGTGGCAGTTCTACATGCTCTATCCCCTGCTGCTGATGGGACTGCACAAGGTCTTGGGCAGTTCTGGAACCAAGGCGGCGCTGGTGCTGTTGGCACTGGTTTCCCTGGGAGCCTCGGTGTATCTGAGCCCGTCTGCGCCGGTTTTTGCGTTCTATATGCTGCCCACCCGCGCGTGGGAAATGCTCGCGGGAGGACTGGTGTATCTGTTTCCGTTGGCACTGGGCAAGCGCGCGCGCCAGGGTGCTGAAGTGCTTGGTTTGGCGGCCATTGCAGTCAGTATTTTTTGTTTTTCCGAGCAGGACGTATGGCCCGGTATCCTTGCCCTGGTACCGGTAGTGGGCACCGCCTTGGTGATTCTGGCCAACTCCGAGTCGGCGTTCAGCCGCAATGGCGCGCTGCAATTCACTGGCGGCGTTTCATATTCTGTTTACTTGTGGCACTGGCCGTTGGTGGTCTTCTTGTATACCTGCGGATTGCTTGACAGCTGGCCGTATGTGGTGGCCGGTGTCATCGTGTCATGTGTCCTGGGCACGGTTTCGTATTACTGGGTCGAATCGCGCGTCGGTACATTAACGACGGCTCCACGTGCGTTGTTCAAGTACGCGTCCTTCGTGGTGTTGGGTGTCGGGTTTTCTGCCATTACGTCATCGGTGGTCAAAGATCACCCCGGCGTGCGCTTTCCCTACGTCGACCTGGGGCGGCCAGACTACGCCAGTGCGCTCTATGAGCAGGAGTGTTATCCCAGCGCCTTCGGTGCGTCGGACTGCAAACTGGGGAAAGGGGAGGTTTCCGTCATTCTCTACGGCGACAGCCATGCTCAATCCACTGCGGCGGCCATCCAGATGGATAATCCCCACGCGGCGCTGTCCTGGGCCCGTGGCGGTTGCCCGACGTTGCGGCACTTTGAGATGCACGACAAGGAGTTGAGCCGTAAATGCGGCGGCTTCAATGCCGAGAAACTGGGCGTACTGCAGACCTCGTACCCAGGTGTACCGGTCGTCTTGTTCAGCCGCGCTTCGATGTATTTGGATACGAGTCGAGGGAACAATTATCGCGTTTACTTTCCTGGCCAGGAACACTTGTCAGGACGTGCGTATGTCGATACCTACACGGCCGAATACAGCAGGACGGTCTGCTCGATCGCTGAAAACCATCCTGTCTATATCGTCAAGCCGATCCCGGAGATGCCCTTCAGCATTTACAAAGGGCTGAATCTGCACCAGCGCATCTTCCAGCGTTCGTCGGACATCTCCGTTTCATTGTTCGACTACGAAAAGCGTAATCGCACGGCCATACAGGCGATTGAAGCCGCGGCGAAACAGTGCAATGTCCACATCATCGATCCTACTCCCAAGCTGTGCCCGAATGGGCAGTGCATGGGGTCTAAGAATGGCGTGCCACTGTACTTCGACGATAACCATCTGGTTGACTCCGGCAACGAGCAACTTGAAGGGTTATTCAAGGCAGTACTGGCACCCATCTAGCCAATGGTGGGAGTCGGCTTGCCGGCGATGGCATCACTGCGGTGTACCTGAATCACCGCGTTGTCCGCATCGCCGGCAAGCCCGCTCCTACAGGGTTATGTCATCAGGTGGTGGGCTGCAGGGTCAGCACTTCGAAGCCGTCCGCCGTCACCGCCACGGTGTGTTCCCACTGTGCCGACAGGCTGTTGTCCCGGGTCACCACCGTCCAGCCATCCTTGAGGCTGCGCACCTTGGCGCCACCCTGGTTGAGCATGGGCTCGATGGTGAACACCATGCCTTCGCGCAGTTCCAGCCCGGTGCCAGGGCGGCCGAAGTGCAACACTTGCGGTTCCTCGTGCATCTGCCGGCCGATGCCATGGCCGCAGTAGTCACGCACCACGCTGTAGCCATTGGCCTGGGCGTGGCTCTGGATCGCATGGCCGATATCACCCAGGCGCGCGCCCGGCTTGACCTGGCGAATGCCGGCCCACATCGCCTCGAAGGTCATTTCCACCAGGCGCCGCGCCTTGGGCGCCACGTTGCCGATCATGTACATCTTGCTGGAATCGGCAATAAACCCGCCTTTTTCCAGGGTGATGTCGATGTTGATGATGTCGCCGTCCTTGAGGATGTCCTTGGCGCTGGGCATGCCATGGCACACCACCTCGTTGATCGAGGTGTTGATGCAAAACGGGTAGTCGTATTGGCCCAGGCTGGCGGGGCGGGCTTTCAAGTCGTTGCGGATGAAGGCCTCGACGGCGGCGTCCAGCTCCAGGGTGGAGCGGCCGGTGCAGACAAACCCATCGAGCATGCTGAACACCTGGGCCAGCAGGCGCCCGGATTCACGCATCACGGCCAATTGCGGGGCGGTCTTGATCATCAACTGCGCCCCCGGATCAGGTCAGGCTTGTCCAGCAACAGTTTGTTGATCAACTCGTTGTAGGGCAGGTGAGGGTTGAGTTCGGCGAGCAGGCCGATCTTGATCCAGAACTCGGCCTGGGCGTTGATGGAGCGGTCCATGGCGGCGCTGGCCAGGCGAAGCTGTTCGTGCAGTTGGTCGGTGATCTTGACGATGCCCATGGTCTTCACTGTGTAGGATTGATATACAAAGCGTATATGTTTCGTATATTCATCGTAAACCCCCAGCCGCTAAATGGCAGCAGGCCATTGACTTGCTCGCCAGGCGCCGGTTAATTTCGTTGCATGACATTACAAGCCTTCCGTAGCCCGCTGATGATTATTACCGCCATTCCTCATTTGGCGGGATAGCACACGGCTGCACCCCAACCCGCCCTAGAGGCGGGTTTTGTTTTTCCGTCTCCAGGGCCTTCAAAAAAAAGCGCCAGGAGACACCGATGAGCACGTGCCCCGTTCCACACACCGCCAACCCGGAACTGCTTGAGCACTACGTAAAAAAGATCCTCGCGGCCCCGGTCTATGACCTGGCAGTGCGCACGCCCTTGCAGGCGGCGCCGGCGCTGTCGGCGCTGCTGGGCAACCAGGTGCTGCTCAAGCGCGAGGACTTGCAGCCGACCTTTTCCTTCAAGATCCGTGGCGCCTACAACAAGTTGGTGCAGCTCACGGCCGAGCAAAGGGCCCGGGGCGTGGTCACTGCATCGGCGGGCAACCACGCCCAGGGTGTGGCACTGGCCGCGCTGGAACTGGGGATCAAGGCACGCATCGTCATGCCCTGCAGCACGCCCCAACTGAAAGTACTGGGCGTGCGTTCCCGAGGGGCCGAGGCGGTGCTGCAGGGGGAGAGCTTTCCGTTTGCGCTGGCCCATGCGCTGCAACTGGCCGAGACCTCGGGCTGCACTTTTGTGTCGCCGTTCGACGACCCGGATGTGATTGCGGGCCAAGGCACCGTGGCCATGGAAGTGCTGCGACAGCAACAGGGGCCGCTGGACGCGATCTTCGTACCGGTGGGCGGCGGTGGCTTGATCGCCGGCATTGCCGCCTACGTCAAATACCTGCGGCCCCAGGTGCGTATCATCGGCGTCGAGCCCGAAGGCTCCAGCTGCCTGTTGGCGGCCTTGCGTGCCGGTGAGCGCGTAGTGTTGCCAAGTGTGGACGGGTTTGCCGATGGCACCGCGGTGGCGCAGGTCGGTGCCTATGGGTATGAGATCTGCCGCGATTGGGTGGATGAAGTCATCACCGTGAGCAATGACGAATTGTGCAGCGCCATCAAGCTGATCTACGACGATACGCGCTCGATCACCGAACCCTCAGGCGCCCTCGCCGTGGCAGGCATCCGCCGTTACGTCGAGCGAACTGGGGTGAGTGGCCAGACCCTGGTGGCGATCAATTCAGGCGCCAATATCAATTTCGATAGTTTGCGACATGTTGCTGAAAGAGTGGCGGCGCAAACGGCGGTTTAACCGGAAGTCCGGGATTAAACGTTTAATCCCTGCCATTCGCCGAGAGTTTGATGACTGAATGTAAAAACCTTTCCGGGATATATATCAATCCTCGTCACTTATGAGGAAAGGTTACAACGAGAGGGGATTTTGCCGAGTAGGCTGGTGAATGAAAGCGTCTTCCAAGGTTGGCAAGACGCGGCAGGCACGCACCTGCCAGCAACTTGAGTGTTCATAAAAACTGATTGGCAGTCTCATAAAAGGAGAGGTTGGCCATGCTTTCGGAATTAGAACTTCGCAGCATTATTGAAGGAAGTTTCCTGCCCAAACGGTGCGAATGCACCAAGGCCGAAGATGCCTCGCTGACGATCAAGGTCTATGACGACCGCGACCGTGACCGAGTGGACCTGGAAGTCAAAGGCATCAACGCCGACAAGCTCGACAGCAGCCGAGCCATTTGCAACCTGATCACCGGGTTGCGCGAAGACCTCAAGCACACCCATGCACCCGCCCTGCAAAGAGTGGGAGGACGCGGCTACTACTAGGCCGACGTCTGAGGTTGAATCACCGACGACCTGTGGGCCTGGAGAAACGCCAGGCCCAGTACGGTTTCTGTTGCCACCGCCAGCAGGATGCCCGGCCCGGCATTGCCATTGATCCATTCACTGAACCCCAGCACGGCCAATACCAGGCACCCGGCGATAAAGCCGGTGGTCAGGGCACGTCGTGTGTCGGAAGGTGGTGCGTGGCGGGCGCGGTAGAACATGATGCCGATCGCCAGGAACAGCGCGGCGTTACGGCGTGACACCAGCCCGGTAGCGCTGGAGTACTCGACACTCCACAGCCACAGCAGCAGGTCGGGACGCAGGCCCCAGACCAGCGCGAGGGCGAAGCAGAGCAGGGCGGTAAAGGTAGCGAGGGAACGGAAACTGAGCGGCATGGCGAATCCTTTCGGCCTGTGACAAGCCCGCAAGATTACTCGTTTATGCGCGGGCCTGCCTTGTCTGTTTCAACGGCTCAGTTCTGGAAGTCGCAGGCTTCCGACATTTTGCGGTAGCCCACATCTTCGATTTTGCCGGCTTTATCCACGAACTTGATGTCGGCGTCGATGACCTTGCAGTCATTGGTGTCGGTCTCGTGCATGGCAATCACTTTGTCGATGTTCAAGGGCATGCCGTATTGGTAAGGCACCGGTTTGGCATCGGTTTGCTGGGCCGTGTCAGCCTGGGCGGCGCCTGAGAGCGCGGCCAGGGCCAAGGTGCCGGTGAACAGTAAGGTACGCAGTTTCATGAGGGTTCTCCGCAAGTCGTTCGCAGGCCCATCAACACGACGGGCCGGCGGCCGCACGGGCCCCCGGGGGCGGTGAGTGCGGTCAAGTTCACTGTCGACTTGGGGGATTAACCTTCGATTAATTGCGCGCTAACTGACAAAACCTTCATGAACGCGTGTTCAGCCCAACTGCTGGCGATACGGCAGGTCCGGCCCGGTCTTGCCGCACGTCAGCGCAGCAGCGCGGATCGCGAAGCCGAGCATGGCGTCGATCTGCGCGCGGGTGAGCCGTTGCAGGCCGTCCACTGAGTCCAGGTGGTGCTCAGTCAGCCAGGCGATCAGCGCGGCCTGGAACGTATCGCCGGCGCCGACCGTATCGGCCATCACTACCTCTACGGCCGGTTGCGACCAATGGCCGTGCTGGCGGCTGAACACGCTGGCCCCTTCGCCACCCCGGGTGAGGAACACCATCTGGCAGCGGTGTTGCAGCCAGCCTTGCAGCACGCTTTCCGGCGACTGGTCGGGGTAGAGCAGGTGCAGGTCTTCATCGCTGACCTTGATCAGGTCGGCATGCTTGACCAGCTCGGCCACACGGTCACGCCACAGCTGGATATCCGGCTGCGGGTTGAGGCGCACGTTGGGGTCGAGGCTGATCAAGCGTTTGCCGCTTTCACGCTTGACCAGGTTCAGCAGGGTGTCGCCAATCGGCTGCACCACCAGGGAGAACGAGCCGATATGCAGGCCACGGATGTCGGCGCCCAGCTCGGGCAGGTGGGTGACTTCCAGCAGCCGGTCGGCACAGCCTTCGCCACGGAAGTTGTACTGCGGTGAGCCGTTGGCGCCCACGGCCACCATCGACAGGGTGGTCGGTGCGGCAAATTCCACCAGGAACTGCTCGCTGACGCCTTCGTCCCTGAGCACTTGCAACAGGCGGCGGCCGAGGAAGTCGGTGGACACGCCGCCAAACAGCCCGGCTTCGATACCCAAGCGGCGCAAACCCACGGCCACGTTGAACGGCGAGCCCCCGGCAATGGCCTTGTAGTTGACCTTGGAAGCCTGCCCGCTGGCATCTTCCTCGCTGAAGAAATCGAACAGCGCTTCACCACACACCAGATACATAGTCGTTCGCTCTTAAAGGGTTGCCACGTGTTGTTGATAGCGCTCGTAGGCCTGTTGATAGGCGCTGACACTGGCCGCCACCGGCAGGGTAAGGCTGGCCGGGTCGACGCTCACGCATTTGTCGCACAGGCTGGCCAGGGATTCGCCGGACTGGCACCACGCTGCCTGGATCGCCGCGCCCAGGGCGGCGGCTTCGCTTTGTTCGGTACAGATCACTTCGGTGTTCATGATATCGGCAACCATCTGCCGCCACACCGGGCTCTTCGAGCCGCCGCCGATCAGGCGGATGCTCTGGCTTTGCAGGCCGGTCTGGCGCAGCAGGTCCAGGCCGTAGCGCAGGCCGAAGGTGGTGCCCTCGACCACGGCGCGGCACAGGTTGGCGCGGGTCAGGTTGGTCATGGTCAGCCCGTGCAGGCTGCCCGTGGCGTGGGGCAGGGCGGGCACCCGTTCGCCATTGAGGAACGGCAGCATGCTCACGCCGTCGGCGCCGATGGGGGCCTGTTCCACCAGCGTGTTGAACGCGGCCAGGTCGAGGTCGAACAGCTCGCGGATCACCCCGGTGGCGTTGGTCAGGTTCATGGTGCAGATCAGCGGCAGCCAGCCGCCGCTGGACGAGCAGAACGTGGCGACCGAGGCCTGCGGGCTTACCTTCGGCTGGTCGGCGAACGCATAGACGGTGCCCGAGGAGCCAAGGCTCATGGTGATCACGCCCGGCGCGATATTGCCGGTGCCGATGGCGCCCATCATGTTGTCACCGCCGCCGCTGGCGACGATGGCGTTGGGGTTGATGCCCAGGCGCTCGGCAATTGCTGGCAGGATCGTGCCGACGCGTTGGTCGGCCTCGATCAAGGTGGGCAGCGCGGCTTCAAGGCGCCCGCTGGGGTCGATGTGCTTGAGCAGGTCCACGTCCCACTGGCGGTTGCGCACGTTGAAATACCCGGTGCCCGATGCATCGCCATATTCCGCGACGGCACGGCCGGTGAGCCAGTAGTTGAGGTAGTCATGGGGCAGCAGGATATGCGCGATGCGCGCAAAAATATCCGGGTGCTGCTCGCGGGTCCACAGCAGCTTGGACACGGTGTACCCCGGTGCAATCGCCACACCGAGTCGCTCCAGCGAACCGCTTTCGCCGCCCAGGTGTTCGAGCAGGCGCTCGTTTTCGGGCGCGGTTTCGGTGTCGCACCACAGCTTGGCCGGGCGCAGGACCTGGCCACTGTCATCCAGCAGCACCAGCCCGTGTTGCTGGCCGGAAACGCCGATACCGAGGATGTCCTGGCCGTCCACGCCCGCCTGTTGCAGGGCGCGGTGGGTGGCTTCGGTAAAGGCGTCCAGCCATTCCTGGGTGTGCTGCTCGCGACGGCCATTGGCGCCGCTGATCAGGCTGTGGGCAGCAGCGCCCAGGCCCAGCACCTTGCCGTTGCCGGCGTCGAGGACGATGGCCTTGGTGCCCTGGGTGCCGCAGTCGATGCCGAGAAACAGGTTTTGCTGGGTCATGAGGATTTGCTCAGCAGCATTGTTTTTTGGATTGAAAACCCGATCACGTGTGGGAGCTGGCTTGCCTGCGATGGCGGTGGTTCAGGCAGCCAAGAGGTGACTGAAAGACCGCCATCGCAGGCAAGCCAGCTCCCACAGGTTTAAGCCGGTTTCTTCAGGAGATTCTGCAGAGTTGCAGTGACGCCGTGGTCACGCAGGCTCGCAAAACACCGCTCGAACGCTGCCACAAACGCAGGCGAGTTGGGAATAGCCGTACCAAAAATCTCCTCCACCCCCAGCAGGCGCTTGCTGATCAGCGCATCGTCACTCACCAGCTCTTGGCAAAACTGCGCACGGGGATCCGGGATCGTGTAGCTCACGCCGTTTTCATCCACGCCCTTCAAGTACAGCGCCCACGCGGCCACCACCAGCGCCGCGCGGTCGGTCTCGCGGCCGTCGGCGATCAGGCGGTTGATGGTCGGCACGGTGAACTTGGGAAACTTCGACGAGCCATCGGAGCATACGCGTTCCAACTGGTCGGCAATCGCCTGGTTGGAGAAGCGGTCCACCAGCGTCTGCTTGTACTCGGTCAGGTCGATGCCCGGCACCGGCGCCAGGTTCGGTGTGACGTCCAGGTCCATGTACGCACGCATGTAGGCCACGAACACCGGGTCATTCATGGTCTCGTGCACAAACCGGTAGCCCTTGAGAAAGCCCAGGTAGGTGAGGGCCAGGTGGCTGCCGTTGAGCAGGCCGATCTTCATCTCTTCGTAGGGCGTCACGTCGTCGGTGAACTGCACACCGACGTTTTCCCAGGCCGGGCGGCCGTTGACGAATTTGTCTTCCAGCACCCACTGCACAAAGGGTTCGCACACCACTGGCCAGGCATCGTCGATGCCGTGCTCGTCGTGCAATTGCAGGCGGTGGGCGGTGCTGGTCATCGGCGTGATGCGGTCGACCATCGCGTTGGGGAAGCTCACATTGGCGTTGATCCAGTCGTGCAGCTCGGCGTTGTGCAGCGTGGCAAACGCCAGCAGTGCCTTGCGGGTGACGGCGCCGTTGTGCGGCAGGTTATCGCAGGACATCACGGTAAACGCCGGGGTGCCGGCGGCGCGGCGTTTAGTGAGGGCGGCGCAGAGGAAACCGAACACGGTCTTCGGTGTATTCGGGTGTGCCAGATCGTGCTGGATCTGTGGCAAGTGGGCCATGAATTCGCCGTTGCTGTCGTCGATGCAGTAGCCGCCTTCGGTGATGGTCAGCGAGACGATGCGAATCGCCGGGTCGGCCAGTTTGTCGATCAACGCCTGGGCGCCGTCCTCGGCCAGCAGCATGTCGCTGATGGAGCCGATCACGCGCACTTCGGTGTCGTCGGTATCGCCCAGTTCATACAGGGTGAACAGGTAGTCCTGGCCAGCCAGGTCGTCGCGGGCCTTGCGGTCCTCGGCACGCAGGCCGACGCCGCAGATGCTCCAGTCCAGGCCCACGCCGGTGTTCATCAGCGCGTCGGTGTAATAGGCCTGGTGCGCACGGTGGAAACCGCCGACGCCAATGTGGGCGATGCCCTGGGTGGTGCTGGCGATGGCATACGCCGGGATTTTCACCTGCGGCGCCAACTGGGTGAGGTTCTGTTTATTCAGTTTCATGGCAACTCTCGCAAAATCAGGCGGCGGCGCGCAGTGGGCGGGCCACGGCTTTGCCTTCGGTGTCGAACAGATGGCAGTGCGCCGGGTCCAGGTGCAGGTGCAGGGTCTCGCCATACTGGCTGGCCATGTCGCCACGAATGCGCATGGTCAGCGGTTCGCCGTTGGCGGTGACCACGTGGCAGAAGGTGTCGCTGCCCAGGCGCTCGCCGACGTCGGCGGTGACGGTCAGGGTGGTCTGGCCCGGCGTGGCGATTTCCAGGTGTTCCGGGCGAATGCCCAGGGTCACGGCACTGCCGACGCTCAGCGTGGCGCCGCTTTGCGGCAGGTTGATCAGGGTGCCGGCGTCCAGCTGCACCTCGCAGCCCTGGCCGTCGACGCGGGTGACCTTGCCCTTGAGGAAACCCATTTTCGGCGTGCCGAGAAAGCCCGCCACAAACAGGTTGGCCGGCTGGTGGTACAGCTCCAGCGGCGAGCCGACCTGCTCGATGCGGCCGCTGTTGAGCACCACCACCTTGTCGGCCAGGGTCATGGCTTCGACCTGGTCGTGGGTCACGTAGATCATGGTGGCCTGCAGCTCTTTATGCAGGCGCGCCAGCTCCAGGCGCATCTGCACGCGCAGCGCGGCGTCGAGGTTGGACAACGGCTCGTCGAACAGGAAGATCTTCGGGTTGCGCACAATCGCCCGGCCGATGGCCACACGCTGACGCTGGCCGCCAGAGAGCTGCTTGGGCTTGCGCTCCAGCAACGGGCCCAGTTCGAGGATGCGTGCCGCTTCGCTGACCTTGCTCTCGACCAGCTTCTTGTCGACGCCGGCCAGGTCCAGGGCAAACGACATGTTCTTGCGCACGCTCATGTGCGGGTACAGCGCGTAGGTCTGGAACACCATCGCCAGGTCACGCTTGGCCGGGGTCACTTCGGTGATGTCGCGACCGTCCAGCTCGATGGTGCCTTCGGTGACTTCTTCCAGGCCGGCGATCAGGCGCAGCAGGGTGGACTTGCCGCAGCCCGATGGGCCGACGAACACCACGAATTCCTTGTCGTTCACCTCAAGGTCGATGCCCTTGATGATGGAGAAACCTTCGAAGCCTTTTTGCAGATTCTTGATTTTCAGGTTGGCCATGATGAGCCCTCCGTATAGAAATGATGAGGCCGTTATTTCACGGCGCCGAAGGACAAGCCGCGCACCAGCTGTTTCTGGCTGATCCAGCCAAAGATCAGGATGGGCGCGCAGGCCAGGGTCGAGACGGCGGACAATTTGGCCCAGAACAACCCTTCAGGGCTGGAGTAGGAGGCAATCAGCGCGGTCAGCGGCGCGGCGTTGGACGAGGTCAGGTTCAGCGACCAGAACGCCTCGTTCCAGCACAGGATCAGCGACAGCAGCACCGTGGACGCCAGGCCACCCTTGGCAATCGGCAGCAGCACACGGACCATTTCCTGCCACAGGGTGGCGCCGTCCAGGCGGGCAGCCTCGAGGATGTCCTTGGGGATGTCCTTGAAGTAGGTGTAAACCATCCACACCACGATCGGCAGGTTGATCAGCGTGTAGATGATGATCAGCGCGATCCGCGTATCCAGCAGGCCGAAGCTCTTGGCCAGCAGGTAGATCGGCATCAGCACACCCACCGGCGGCAGCATCTTGGTCGACAGCATCCACAGCAGCGTGCCCTTGGTGCGCTGGGTTTCGTAGAACGCCATGGAGTAGGCGGCCGGCACCGAGATCAGCAGGCACAGGGCGGTGGCGCTGAACGAGATCACCACCGAGTTCCAGGCGTAGGCGAAGTAGTTGCTGCGCTCGTTGATGTGCAGGTAGTTCTCCAGCGTCGGCGTGAAGATGAACTGCGGTGGCGTGGCGAACGCGTCGATTTCGGTCTTGAAGCTGGTCAGCACCATCCAGAAGATCGGGAAGAAGATCAGGATCGCGATGGCCCAGGCCAGGGTGCCGAGCAACAGGCTTTGCAGGCGGCGGGATTGTTGAAGCGTCATGGCGCGGCCCTCAAGGCTTGTCAGTCAGGTTTTTGCCGATCATCCGCACCAGGATGATCGCCGCGATATTGGCGATGACCACGGCAATCAAGCCGCCGGCCGAAGCCATGCCCACGTCGAACTGCACCAGCGCCTGGTTGTAGATCAGGTAGGCGAGGTTGGTCGAGGCGTAGCCCGGGCCACCGTTGGTGGTGGTGAAGATTTCGGCGAACACCGAGAGCAGGAAGATCGTCTCGATCATCACCACCACGGCAATCGGGCGGGCCAGGTGGGGCAGGGTGAGGTGCCAGAAGATCGCGATGGCGCCGGCACCGTCCAGGCGCGCGGCTTCCTTTTGCTCCTGGTCGAGGGACTGCATGGCGGTCATCAGCAGCAGGATGGCGAAGGGCAGCCATTGCCACGACACAATGATGATGATCGACAACAGCGGGTAGTGCGCCAGCCAGTCCACGGGCTCGGCGCCGAACAGCTTCCACACGGCGGCGAGAATCCCCGACACCGGGTGGAAAATCAGGTTCTTCCAGATCAGCGCACCGACGGTGGGCATGATGAAGAACGGTGAAATCAGCAACACCCTTACCAGGCCGCGACCGAAGAACTCACTGGCCTCCAGCAACGCACTGATCAACACGCCGAACACCACGCTGATCAGCAGCACACTGCCCACCAGCAGCAAGGTATTGGTGGCGCCGGGCAAGAAGCCCGAATCGGTGATGAAGTAGGTGAAGTTCTCCAGCCCCACAAATTGGTTTTCACCAGGGTAGAGCAGGTTGTAGCGGATCAAGGAGAAGTACAGGGTCATGCCCAGCGGCACGATCATCCACAGCAGCAGCAAGGCCACCAAGGGGCTGACAAGGAACCAGCCGGGGTTGGCCAGGCGGTTTTTGGGTGGTGTATTCATGGTGATCAAAACCAGTCGATTACAGGCAGGGCCAGCGTCGGAGCGCGATCCAATGTGGGAGCTGGCTTGCCTGCGATAGCGGTGTGTCAGCACACACATTCATCAACTGACAGACCGCTATCGCGGGCAAGCCCGGCTCCCACATTGATGGGGTTCCCACATTTACAAGGGTGAGTCAGGCCTATTTGGGATAACCGGCGCGCTTCATCTCACGCTCGGTGGTGGTCTGCGCGGCAGTCAGGGCCTGGTCCACCGTTTGCTGACCGGTCAGCGCACCCGAGAAGAACTTGCCGACCTGGGTACCAATGGCCTGGAATTCAGGAATGGTCACCAACTGGATGCCAATATACGGCACCGGCTTGAGGGTCGGTTTGGTCGGGTCCGCGACTTTCAGCGATTCCAGGGTCACCTTGGCAAACGGCGCGGCCTTCATGTACTCATCGCTGTAAGTCGATTTGCGCGTGCCTGGCGGTACGTTGGCGATGCCGTCGGTCTTGGCCACGAGCTGGCTGTATTCCTTGGAGGTCGCCCAACTGGTGAACACCTTGGCAGCGTCCTTGGCCTTGGAACTGGTCGGGATCGCCAGGCTCCAGGAGTACAGCCACGAGGTGCCCTTGTCGGTCTTCTCGTGAGGGGCAAAGGTAAAGCCGACGTGATCGGCCACTTTGCTCTGGGTCTTGTCGGTCACGAACGAACCCGCGACGCTGGCATCGACCCAGATTGCGCACTTGCCGCTGTTGAACAGCGCCAGGTTTTCGTTGAAACCGTTGCTGGAAGCACCCGGCGGGCCGGATTTCTTCATGTTGTCGACGTAGAAGGTCAGCGCGTCCTTCCATTCAGGGCCATTGAATTCTGGCTGCCACTTCTCATCGAACCAGCGCGCACCGTAGCCATTGGCCAAGGTGGTGATCAGCGCCATGTTCTCACCCCAGCCGGCTTTGCCGCGCAGGCACAGGCCGTACTGTTCTTTGGACTTGTCGGTGAGTTTGTCCGCGAATTCGCCGATCTGGGTCCAGGTCGGGTGCTCGGGCATGGTCAGCCCGGCGTCCTTGAACAGGTCGGTGCGGTAATAGGTGATCGAACTTTCGGCATAGAACGGCAGGGCGTACAGCGAACCTTTGACAGACAGGCCATCACGCACCGAAGGGAAGACGTCGTCAAGGTCGTAGGACGCCGGCAGGTCCTTCATCGGTTCCAGCCAACCCTTGGCGCCCCACAGTGCAGCTTCGTACATGCCGATGGTCAACACGTCGAACTGTCCACCCTGGGTGGCGATGTCAGTGGTCAGGCGCTGGCGCAGCACGTTTTCTTCGAGCACCACCCAATTCAGCTTGATCTCCGGATGCTCGGTCTCGAAGGTTTTCGAGAGCTTTTGCATGCGGATCATGTCGCTGTTGTTGACGGTGGCAATGGTCAGGGTCTGCGCGCCAAAGCTGACGGCGCTGAGGGTCATGCAGGTCATCATGCAGGTAGAGGCAAGCAGAGCTTTTGCTGTGAACTTCATCGCGCACTCCATTTCTGCGCCCAGGGGCTACAGAAGGACAGTTATTGTTGTTGTGTCTTCCTGCAACGAGCCAGGAAGAGTGTGCGGTTGATTACAGCCTTGAAATGGCGATGTGACAAATCCTTGGGCGCACTGGCACTGATACTTTTTTGCACTCGCGTAGGAATTGGCTGAAACGATTGATCCAGGCCGACATCGATCACCCGTAAGAGCCGGCTTGCCGGCGATGGCATCGACACAGCGCACCTGACGCCCCGAGGTGGCCTGCATCGCCAGCAAGCCGGCGTCCACAGAAAGCGATTCAGGCCAGGTTTTGCTCGGTCAACCGCTGCACCGCCAGGCGGCGGTAGTGGGAAGGGGTCATGCCCTTGAGCTGCTGGAAGCGTCGGTTGAAGTTGGAAATATTGTTGAAACCCGACTCAAAGCACACATCCGTCACCGCCTTGTCGCCATCGGCCAACAACTCGCACGACTTGCTGATGCGCAGCCGATTGACGAACTCGATAAACGTGCGCCCGGTGGCTTGTTTGAACACGCGGGAGAAATACGTCGGCTTCATACCCAGGTAATCCGCCACTTCCTCCAGCGGCAACTCGCGCGCGTAGTGGGCAAAGATGTAGTCCACCGCGCGGTTGGTGCGGTCGATGCTGTGCTCGTCGGCCAGTTGCGGTGTGGTCACGCCGGACAGCAGCTGGTAGTCCTCGCAGGCACTGAGCACCTCCAGCAGAATAAAAAAATGCCCGAGGCGCGCCATGCCCTGGGCGTCCTCGATACGTTGCATCAAGGTCATGGCCTGGGCGATGGTTTTTTTGCAGCGAAACTCGATGCCGTACTGGGCCCGTTCCAGCAAGGGCGCCAGGGTCTTGAGTTCAGCGAAGATCTGGCTGCCGTTTTCAAACAGTTCGTCGGTGAAGTTCACCAGCATGTCGCGCTTGGGCACCACCTCGTCCTCCTCCACCTGGCTGATCCAGTTGTGGGGCAGGTTGGGGCCGGTGAGAAACAGGCTTTCCGGGTAGAAGTTGCCGATATAGTCGCCGATGAACACCTTGCCGGAACTGGCGACAATCAGGTGCAGCTCGTATTCCTTGTGGAAATGCCAGCGCACCAGCGGGCAGGGGAAGCCATGCTGGCGATAGATGATGGACAGACCGTTGTGATCGTCCATCAACTCGTAGGAAGGGTCGGTGATACGCGTTGCTCGGGTCATGCTGCCGTCGCTTTATTGTGGTTGCTGCCTAGGATAATGCCCCCTCGTGCGCGACCTCGCCAGCGCTGGTGTTTACACGGTGCGGTTTTTCGCCTCGATCCATTGGGACATGTACTGCGTACTTTTATGGGCATGATGGCGCAGCATGCTGCCCGTGAAGTTGGCCCGGCGATGGGCCGCCAGGGTGCGGCGACAGTGTTCCAGGCAGGCCACCAGCGCCGGGCCATGGATGTCCTGGTCATAACGGCGAGCCAGCAATTGGCGCCCGTTTTCCTGGGCCTCGGTCCAGCGCGCGCGATCTTGATACAGCGCCACGGCCGCCGCTGCCAACGCAGGCGCGGTCTGTTCGATCATGCCGGGCCATGGCTGGCCATCGCCCATGGCTTCGGCGCCGATCGGCGTGGTGACACTTGGCGTGCCACACAGCATCGCGTCCACCAGCTTGCCCTTGATGCCGGCGCCGAAGCGCAGCGGCGC
This sequence comes from Pseudomonas sp. P7548, assembly GCF_013386585.1. Lineage (GTDB taxonomy): Bacteria > Pseudomonadota > Gammaproteobacteria > Pseudomonadales > Pseudomonadaceae > Aquipseudomonas. Next base: position 15,980 of record NZ_JACARO010000054.1, read on the forward strand.
CAGGCAGATACGTGCGGCGGTCATCACCTGCAACGCGTCTTCGGCCCAGTTCATCACGTGAAAGCCCTGCGCCGGGTTGTGCAACGCCGTGGCCTTGGGTGGCGTGTAGGCGCCGTAGACATGCAGCTGGGCGCCCGGCAGTTGCTGGCGGATCAGCGGCCACAGGCTGTTCTTCATCCACAGCACCGCATCCCAGTTCGGCGCATGGCGGAAGTTGCCGATGCTGAGAAAATGCGCGCGGTCCTCGAATGGCGCAAACGCCTCGGTCGGCGGTTGCAGCATCAACGGGCACCAGTGGAGCAGGGCGGCGGGCACCTTGAACTGTTCGGTGAGCAGGCGGATCTCCACGTCGGAGATCATCAGGCTGATATCGCAGCGGTAAATCGCCGCTATCTCGCGCTTGGCCAGGTCAGTGTCGGCCATCAACTGGAACGCTTCTTCCAGCGCTGGTGTGAACAGCGCGGTGAAGTCGTCTCTGTCCGGGTGGGCTTTCAGGTGATCCTTCTGGCGCTGGTGGCGGGCGTCGCGCAGGCTCTGCAGGTCGGAGGTTTCCAGTACGCGCAAGGCGTCGGGGCAGCACTTCTCCACGCGCCAGCCGAACTGCTCTTCCATCATGAAGCGGTCGAACAGCACGATATCCGGAGCGAGTTCGCGAATAAAATCATCGAAACTGCTGTTATTGAGTTCAATCGCGCATTCGCGGATGCCCAGCGCTGGCAGGTCAGCCTTGTGTTCGCCGATCGTGGCAGGGCTGCTGAAGGTAACGTCCCAACCTTGCGTCAGAAAGCTCTCAAGGATTTGCATCATATGCCCGCCAGCGGCCGAGGAACGAGGCTCCGGCCAGACATAACCAATGACCAGGACTTTGGTGGCAGGCTGATTCATCAACAACGCATTCCTTGAAGGGCAGGGGAAAAGCGCGCAATTAAACCACAACCACCGGCATGAGAATTTGTGCGCAGCGATAGGTAGCCACCGCACTTTGTGGTTAACTTCGGCCTCTCGAATTCGTTTCACTAAACCCAGCATAAGGATTCTGTTCATGGCTCAAGTCACCCACCGTGGCAACCCGATCCAGGTTGAAGGCGATCTGCCGCAAGTCGGTTCCCAGGCGCCAGACTTCACCCTGACCGCCGGCGACCTGTCGGACGCAACCCTGGCCACCTTTGCCGGCAAGCGCAAAGTGCTGAATATCTTCCCAAGTGTCGACACCCCGACCTGCGCGACGTCGGTTCGTAAGTTCAACGCCCAGGCCAACGACCTGAACAACGCCGTTGTGCTGTGCATCTCCACCGACCTGCCATTCGCCCAGGCGCGCTTCTGCGGCGCTGAAGGCCTGGAAAACGTGAAGAACCTGTCGGACTTCCGCAGCGCGGCATTCGCCGTCGACTACGGCGTGGCCATTGCTGAAGGCGCCCTCAAGGGCCTGACCGCTCGCGCTGTCGTCGTGCTGGATGAAAACGACAAAGTGTTGCACAGCGAGCTAGTTGCTGAAATCGGCCAAGAGCCGAACTACGAAGCAGCCCTGGCTGTTTTGAAGTAACTGTTTCAGCGCATTACTGTCGTTTTGCAGTAACACGCGTGCTGCATGATTGCGGCCTGGCCTAGTCCAGGCCGTTTTTATTTGTCGCTCAAGTGCTTAGCCCGTTAGCGAATGGACTAAGGTCAGAAGTTAAAAGTTGTAAGCCCAAGGTAAATAGCCGGTAAAGGCGCTTTTCTTAATGCGCACCAGTGCTTATCTTTCAGCCTCCCAAAGAAGAAGCTCTCGCGCCCAATGGTTGATCATTCCATGCAATCCTCCCCCCGCAATTCCCGCCGCTGGTTGTTCGGCCTGCTCGTGCTGCTGGTTATCGCCGGCCTGTGCTGGAAATACTGGCCCGCCAGCCACAAGGATGCCGCCGAGAAGAAACCGGCCGGGCACGCCGGCAAGTCGGGGATGATGCGCCCGGGTTTCGGTGGCTCCACTGGCCCGATCCCGGTGCGCGTGGCGCCGGCGGTATTGGGTGACTTCCCGGTGTACTACAAGGCGTTGGGCACGGTGACGGCGCTCAATACCATCAATGTGCGCAGCCGGGTGGGTGGCGAGTTGGTGAAGATCGCCTTTGAAGAAGGGCAGATGGTCAAGGCCGGCGACCTGCTGGCGGAAATCGACCCGCGCAGCTACCAGAACGCGTTGCTCCAGGCCCAGGGCACCCTGTTGCAGAACCAGGCGCAGTTGAAGAACGCCCAGGTCGACGTGCAGCGTTACCGCGACCTGTATGCCCAGGACAGCATCGCCAAACAGACCTTGGACACCGCCGAAGCGCTGGTCCTGCAATACCAGGGCACGGTCAAGACCAACCAGGGCGCGGTGGACGACGCCAAGCTCAACCTCGAATTCACCAAGATCCGCGCGCCGATCAGCGGCCGTGTCGGCCTGCGTCAGGTCGACGTGGGCAACCTGGTGGCGGCCAACGACACCACCTTCCTCGCGGTGATCACCCAGACCCAGCCCATCAGCGTGGTCTTCACCCTGCCGGAAAACACCCTGGACACCGTGCTCACCCGCTACCACGCCGGCAACAAGCTGCCCGTGGAGGCTTGGGACCGAGGCGACCTGAAACAGCAGGCGAGCGGCGTGCTGCAAAGCCTCGACAACCAGATCGACGTGACCACCGGCACCCTGAAATTCAAGGGCCGTTTCGATAACAAGGACCAGGCGCTGTTCCCCAACCAGTTCGTCAACGTGCATTTGCTCGCCGATACCCTGCACAACGCGGTGCTGGCACCGTCTGCTGCCATCCAGTTCGGCAACAACGGCACCTTTGTCTACAAGCTCGATGGCGACAAGAAGGTCAAGGTCCAGCCCCTGGTGATCGGCGACAGCGATGGCGACAACACCGTGATCAAGGAAGGCCTGGCCGCGGGCGACCGCGTGGTACTGGAAGGCACCGACCGTTTGAAGGACGGCAGCGAGATCGAAGTGGTCAATGACAGCAGTGAAGTGCCGACCACCCCGACCGAGCACCTGCAAGGCAAGCCTGCGGCGAAAGGGGAGACCGGCGCCAGCGCCGGCAAGGCGCAAAAGGTCGGTTCATGAACCTGTCGCGGCTGTTTATCCTTCGCCCGGTTGCCACCACGCTGAGCATGCTGGCCATTGTCCTGGCCGGCGTCATCGCGTATCGCTTGTTGCCGGTTTCGGCACTGCCCCAGGTGGACTACCCGACGATCCGGGTGATGACCCTGTACCCCGGCGCCAGCCCGGACGTGATGACCAGCGCGGTCACCGCGCCCCTTGAGCGCCAGTTCGGGCAAATGCCCGGGCTGACGCAGATGGCGTCCACCAGCTCGGGCGGCGCTTCGGTGCTGACCCTGCGTTTCAACCTCGACATCAACATGGATGTCGCCGAGCAACAGGTGCAGGCCGCGATCAACGCCGCCACCAACCTGCTGCCCAAGGACTTGCCGGCGCCACCGGTGTACAACAAGGTCAACCCGGCCGATACCCCGGTGCTGACCCTGGCCATTACCTCCAAGACCATGCTGTTGCCCAAGCTCAATGACCTGGTCGACACACGCATGGCGCAAAAAATTGCGCAGATCAGCGGCGTCGGCATGGTCAGCATCGCCGGTGGCCAGCGCCAGGCCGTGCGCATCAAGGTCAACCCGGAAGCCCTGGCGGCCAATGGCTTGAACCTGTCGGACGTGCGCACCCTGATCGCCGCGTCCAACGTCAACCAGCCCAAGGGCAACTTTGACGGCCCCACCCGGGTGTCGATGCTCGATGCCAACGACCAGTTGGTCTCGCCCCAGCAGTACGCCGAGCTGATCCTGGCCTACAACAACGGTGCGCCGCTGCGTCTCAAGGACGTGGCACAGATCGTCGACGGTGCCGAAAACGAACGCCTCGCCGCCTGGGCCAATGAAAACCAGGCCGTGCTGCTCAATATCCAGCGCCAGCCGGGTGCCAACGTGATCGAGGTGGTGGACCGCATCAAGGCGCTGCTGCCGAGCATCACCGACAACCTGCCGGCCGGCCTCGACGTGGCGGTACTCACCGACCGTACCCAGACCATCCGCGCCTCGGTCACCGATGTACAACACGAATTGCTGATCGCCATTGCCCTGGTGGTGATGGTGACGTTTCTGTTCCTGCGCCGTTTCAGTGCCACCATCATCCCATCCATCGCCGTGCCGTTGTCGCTGGTGGGCACCTTTGGCGTGATGTACCTGGCGGGGTTCTCCATCAACAACCTGACGCTGATGGCCCTGACCATCGCCACCGGGTTCGTGGTGGACGATGCCATCGTGATGCTGGAGAACATCTCCCGCTACATCGAGGAAGGCGAGACGCCGCTGGCGGCCGCGCTCAAGGGCGCCAAGCAGATCGGCTTTACCCTGGTGTCCCTGACCTTGTCGCTGATTGCGGTATTGATCCCGTTGCTGTTCATGGCTGACGTGGTCGGGCGCCTGTTCCGCGAATTTGCCATTACCCTGGCAGTCGCCATCCTGATTTCCCTGGTGGTGTCCCTGACCCTCACGCCGATGATGTGCGCGCGCTTGCTCAAGCGTGAGCCCAAGGAAGAAGAACAGGGCCGCTTCTACAAGGCCAGCGGCGCGTGGATCGACTGGCTGATCGAAGCCTATGGGCGCAAATTGCAGTGGGTGCTCAAGCACCAGCCGCTGACCCTGCTGGTGGCCATCGCCACCTTGGGCCTCACCGTGTTCCTCTACCTGGTGGTGCCCAAGGGCTTCTTCCCGGTGCAGGACACCGGCGTCATCCAGGGCATTTCCGAGGCGCCCCAGTCGATCTCCTTTGCGGCCATGAGCCAGCGCCAGCAGGAGCTGGCCAAGATCATCCTGGCCGACCCGGCCGTGGAAAGCCTGTCTTCTTATATTGGTGTGGACGGTGATAACGCCACCCTCAACAGCGGTCGCTTGCTGATCAACCTCAAGCCCCACGGCCAGCGCGACTTGAGCGCCGCCCAGGTGATCACGCGCCTGCAGCCGGAAATCGACAAACTGGTGGGCATCCGCCTGTTCATGCAGCCGGTGCAGGACCTGACCATCGAAGACCGCGTCAGCCGTACCCAGTACCAGTTCAGCATGTCCTCGCCCGACGCTGACCTGCTGGCGTTGTGGAGTGACAAGCTGGTGCATGCGTTGAGCCAATTGCCGGAACTCACCGACGTGGCCAGCGACCTGCAGGACAAGGGCTTGCAGGTGTTCCTGGTGATCGACCGCGACGCGGCCTCGCGCCTGGGCGTGAGTGTGTCGACCATCACCGATGCGTTGTACGACGCCTTTGGTCAACGGCAGATCTCCACGATCTACACCCAGGCCAGCCAGTACCGCGTGGTGCTGCAGGCCCAATCCGGCGAAACCCTGGGCCCGGCCGCGCTGAACCAGATCCATGTGAAAACCACCGACGGCGGCCAGGTGCGGCTGTCGAGCCTGGCCCATGTGGAGCAGCGCCAGGCGCAGTTGGCGGTCGCGCATATCGGCCAGTTCCCGGCAGTGATGATGTCGTTCAACCTGGCCCCCGGCGTGGCACTGGGCAAAGGCGTGGAACTGATCAACCAGACCCAGAAGGACATCGGCATGCCGGTGGGCGTGCAGACCCAGTTCCAGGGCGCGGCCCAGGCGTTCGAAGCCTCGCTGTCGAGCACCTTGCTGCTGATCCTGGCGGCGGTGGTTACCATGTACATCGTGCTCGGCGTGCTCTACGAGAGTTACATCCACCCGATCACCATTCTTTCGACCTTGCCCTCCGCCGCCGTGGGGGCCTTGCTCGCGCTGCTGCTCAGTGGCAATGACCTGGGCATGATCGCGATCATCGGCATCATCCTGCTGATCGGTATCGTGAAGAAGAACGCGATCATGATGATCGACTTCGCCCTCGACGCTGAACGCAACCAGGGCCTGGACCCGCAGACTGCGATCTACCAGGCGGCGCTGTTGCGCTTCCGGCCGATCCTGATGACCACGCTGGCAGCCTTGTTCGGCGCAGTGCCGTTGATGCTGGCCACCGGTTCCGGCGCGGAGTTGCGCCAGCCCCTGGGCCTGGTGATGGTCGGCGGCCTGCTGGTGAGCCAGGTATTGACCCTGTTCACCACGCCGGTGATCTACCTGTACTTCGATCGTCTGGGCCGGCGCTGGCGCAAAGAGCCGCAAAGCCTGGAGCCGGTTGAGTCATGAACCTGTCCGGACCTTTCATTCGCCGGCCGGTCGCCACCATGCTGCTGAGCCTGGCGATCATGTTGCTGGGCGGCGTGAGCTTCAACCTGTTGCCGGTCTCGCCGCTGCCGCAGATCGACTTTCCGGTGATCGTGGTGTCGGCCAGCTTGCCCGGCGCCAGCCCCGAGGTGATGGCGTCTACCGTGGCTACGCCGCTGGAGCGCTCCTTCGGCTCGATTGCCGGCATCACCACCATGAGCAGTTCGTCGAGCCAAGGTTCCACCCGGGTGATCCTGGCGTTTGACTCCGATCGCGACATCAACGGCGCGGCGCGGGAAGTGCAAGCGGCGATCAATGCCTCGCGCAACCTGTTGCCCAGCGGTATGCGCAGCATGCCCACCTACAAGAAGATCAACCCGTCCCAGGCGCCGATCATGGTGCTGTCGCTGACCTCGGACGTGCTGCCCAAGGGCGAGCTGTATGACCTGGCCTCGACCATCCTGTCCCAGAGCCTGTCCCAGGTGCCGGGCGTAGGTGAAGTGCAGATCGGCGGCAGTTCATTGCCCGCCGTGCGCATCGAGTTGCAGCCCAAGGCTCTCGACCAGTACGGCGTGGCCCTCGACGACGTGCGCAATACCATTGCCAACGCCAACCAGCGTCGGCCCAAGGGCTCCCTGGAAGACAGCGAGCGCAACTGGCAGATCCAGGCCAACGACCAGCTGGAAAAGGCCAAGGACTATGAACCGCTGCTGATTCGCTACCAGAACGGCGCCGCCTTGCGCCTTGGGGATGTGGCCAAGATCAGCGACGGCGTGGAAGACCGCTACAACAGCGGCTTCTTCAACAATGATGCGGCGGTGCTGCTGGTGATCAACCGCCAGTCCGGCGCGAACATCATCGAGACCGTGCGGCAGATCAAGGCGCAATTGCCAGCCTTGCAGGCCGTACTGCCGAGCAGCGTCAAGCTGAGCCTGGCGATGGACCGCTCGCCGGTGATCACCGCGACCTTGCATGAAGCCGAGATGACCCTGCTGATTGCCGTCGCGCTGGTGATCCTGGTGGTGTACCTGTTCCTGGGCAACTTCCGCGCCTCGCTGATCCCGACCCTGGCGGTGCCGGTGTCGCTGGTGGGAACCTTTGCGGTGATGTACCTGTTCGGCTTCTCGCTGAACAACTTCTCGCTGATGGCGCTGATCCTGGCCACCGGCCTGGTGGTGGACGACGCCATTGTGGTGCTGGAGAACATTTCCCGGCATATCGACGAAGGCGTACCGCCGATGAAGGCGGCGTACCTGGGTGCCCAGGAAGTCGGGTTTACCTTGCTGTCGATGAACGTGTCGCTGGTGGCGGTGTTCCTGTCGATCCTGTTCATGGGTGGGATTGTCACCAACCTGTTCCGCGAGTTTTCCATCACGCTGTCGGCGGCGATCATCGTGTCGCTGGTGGTGTCGCTGACCCTGACCCCGATGCTCTGCGCGCGCTGGCTCAAGCCGCATATCAAGGGCCAGATGACCGGCCTGCAGCGCTGGAGCCAGAAGGTCAACGACCGTATGGTGGCCGGTTACGCCACCAGCCTCGACTGGGTGCTGCGCCACCGACGCCTGACGTTGCTCAGCCTGCTGCTGACCATTGGCGTCAACGTCGCACTGTATGTGGTGGTGCCGAAGACCTTCATGCCGCAGCAGGACACCGGACAGTTGATCGGTTTTGTGCGCGGTGACGACGGCCTGTCGTTCGGCGTGATGCAGCCGAAGATGGAAACCTTTCGCCAGGCCGTGCTCAAGGACCCTGCGGTGCTCAGCGTGGCCGGCTTTATTGGTGGCAACAACGGCACCAATAACGCGGTGATGCTGGTGCGCCTCAAGCCCATCAGCGAACGCAAGATTTCCGCCCAGGCGGTGATTGAGCGCCTGCGCAAGGACGTGCCGCTGGTGCCGGGTGGGCGGTTGTTCCTGATGGCCGACCAGGACCTGCAATTTGGTGGCAGCCGTGACCAAAGCAGCGCGCAGTATTCCTACATCCTGCAGAGCGGTGACCTGGCGGCCTTGCGCGAGTGGTACCCGAAGGTGGTGGCCGCGTTCCATACGCTGCCTGAGCTGACCGCCATCGACGCCCGTGAAGGGCGCGGCGCGGCGCAGGTCACGCTGATCGTGGACCGCGACCAGGCCAAGCGCCTCGGGGTGGACATGGCCATGGTCACCTCGGTGCTGAACAACGCCTATAGCCAGCGGCAGATCTCGACCATCTACGACAGCCTCAACCAGTACCAGGTGGTGATGGAGGTCAATCCGCTTTATGCCAAGGACCCAATCACCCTCAACCAGGTGCAGGTCATCACGTCGACAGGCGCGCGGATTCCGCTGTCGACCATCGCCCATTATGAAAACAGCCTGGCCGATGACACCGTACGCCATGAGGGCCAGTTCGCCTCGCAGAACATTGCCTTCGACATGGCGCCTGGCGTCACGGTGGAGCAGGGCATGGCCGCCATCGAACGGGCGGTGGCCAAGGTGGGCTTGCCGGAAGACGTGATCGCCAAGATGGCCGGCACCGCCGATGCGTTCGCGGCGACCCAGAAGGGCCAGCCGTTCATGATCCTCGGTGCGCTGGTGGCGGTGTACCTGGTGCTGGGCATTCTGTACGAAAGCTACATTCACCCGCTGACCATCCTGTCCACCTTGCCGTCGGCGGGGGTGGGGGCGCTGTTGTCCATCTACCTGTTGGGCGGTGAGTTCAGCCTCATCTCGCTGTTGGGCTTGTTCCTGTTGATTGGCGTGGTGAAGAAAAACGCGATCCTGATGATCGACCTGGCACTGCAACTGGAACGCCACGACGGCATGAGCCCGCTGGAATCGATCCGCAGTGCCTGCCTGCTGCGTCTACGGCCGATCCTGATGACCACCCTGGCGGCGATCCTCGGCGCCTTGCCGTTGCTGCTCGGCGCTGGCGACGGCGCCGAAATGCGCCAGCCCCTGGGCCTGACCATTATCGGTGGCCTGGTGTTCAGCCAGATCCTGACCCTTTACACCACCCCGGTGGTTTACCTCTATCTAGACCGCGCACGCCATCGCTTCAATGCCTGGCGCGGCGTGCGGACCGATGCTGCCTTGGACACTGCGCTATGACCGATTCAACACCCGCCAATGCACTGCATCTGTTTGCCGCTCCGATGCATTTTCCTGTAGGAGCCGGCTTGCCGGCGAAAAACGCCCAGGCACCGCGTACCTCCCGATTGAGCACGCTATCGTTGACCACCTTGGCGAGTAAACTCGTTCCAACTGTCGGGTTGGCCCTGTTGCTCAGCGCCTGCGCCATCGGCCCCGACTACAAACGCCCGGAAGTCATCGAGCCCGCGCAATTCAAGGAGGCCCAGGGCTGGCGCCAAGCCAGCCCCAGCGACTCCCTGGCCCGTGGCGCCTGGTGGGAGCTCTACGGCGACCCTCAGCTCAATGACCTGGTGGTGCGCCTGAACACATCCAACCAGACCGTCGCCCAGGCCGAAGCGCGCTTTCGTCAGGCGCAGGCCCAGGTGCGCAGTGCCCGTGGCGCGTTTTTCCCGACGGTGGACCTGAGCGCCGGCAAAACCCGCGCCAGCCAGGGCACCGGCAGCAGTAACGCCAGCCTGAGCAGTTCCAGCAGCGGGATCCGCGACACCCTCAATGCCCAGCTGGGTGTGAGTTGGGAAGCCGACGTCTGGGGCAAGCTGCGCCGAGGTCTGGAGGCCAATGAAGCCACGGCCGAAGCCAGCTCGGCGGACCTGGCGGCGATGCGCCTGAGCCAGCAATCGGAACTGGTGCAGGACTACCTGCAACTGCGGGTCATGGACGAACAGACCCGTCTGCTGCAAGCCACGCTGGACGCCTACCAGCGTTCGCTGACCATGACCGAAAACCAATACCGCGCCGGCATTTCCGGCAAGGACGCCATCGCCCAGGCGCAAACCCAGCTCAAGACCACCCAGGCCAGCCTGATCGACCTGATCTGGCAGCGCGCCCAGCTGGAGAACGCCATCGCGGTGTTGATCGGCGAGGCGCCGGCCAACTTCAACTTGGCCGTCAGCCAAAGCATCCCGGCGTTGCCGCAGATTCCGGCGAGCCTGCCGTCGCAGTTGCTGGAGCGCCGCCCGGACATCGCCTCGGCCGAACGTTCGGTGATCGCCGCCAACGCCAATATTGGCGTGGCCAAGGCCGCCTACTACCCGGACCTGACCCTGAGCCTGGCCGGTGGTTATTCGAGCAGCACCTACGCCGACTGGATCAGCCTGCCGAACCGTTTCTGGTCGGTGGGGCCCAAATTGGCCATGACCCTGTTCGACGGCGGCCAGCGTTCGGCTGAAGTCGACCGCAGCATTGCCAGCTATGACGAAACCGTGGCCAAGTACCGCCAGACCGTGCTCGACGGTTTCCGTGAAGTGGAAAACTACATGGTGCAGCTCAAGGTGCTGGAAGACGAGGCCGTGGTCAGCAACGAAGCGCTGGCCGCTGCACGTGAATCCCTGCGCCTGACCCAGAACCAGTACAAGGCCGGGCTGATCGCCTACCTGGATGTGGTCACCGTACAGGCCACGGCGCTGAGCAACGAGCGCACAGTGCTGACCCTGCTCCAGACTCGATTGGTGGCCAGTGTGCAACTGATCGCCGCGTTGGGCGGTGGCTGGGATGGGCACACATCGGCAAAAGACAACGATTAAGTGTGAACTCGAAGCCAATGTGGGAGCGGGCTTGCTCGCGAATGCGGCAGTTCAGTCAATACATTCAGTGACTGACACACCGCATTCGCGAGCAAGCCCGCTCCCACATTTGGACTCCATTCGGCTCCGGATTTGCGCTGAATTTAAGTCGGTAGATTGACGTCAAAATGCCAGTAATGGCTATACGCTAATAAATCAACTGTACAAGAATTATTCTCGCTACAATCGCTCGCTTTGCCACCTGGCACGGGCTTTTCAGGCCCGTCGGTTTTGAGAAGTCCCATGCTCATCGGTAGTTATTCTCCCTCTCTTGTCGTGATCTCCTTGTTCGTCGCGATCCTGGCGTCCTATACCGCCCTGGACTTGGCCGGCCGTATCGCGACCACCAAAGGTCGCGCGGTGTACCTGTGGATGACCGGCGGGGCCGTGGCGATGGGCGTGGGCGTGTGGTCCATGCACTTTATCGGCATGTTGGCGTTGCGCCTGCCGTTCGCCCTCGGGTTTGACCTGGGCATTACCGCGCTGTCGTTGTTGATCGCGGTGCTCTCCAGCGGCTTTGCGTTATGGCTGATCAATCAGCCGCGCTTGCCCGCCTGGCAACTGGCGTTTGGTGCGTTGGTCATGGGCGCGGGCATCAGCAGCATGCACTACACCGGCATGGCTGCCATGCGCATGACCCCCGGCATCGACTACGACCCAACGTTGTTTGGCGCCTCATTGTTGATCGCCGTGGTGGCGTCCGGCGCGGCGCTGTTGATCGCCCACAATCTGCGTCGCAACACGCCCTACGTGCGCCTGTTGCGCGGCGGTGCGGCGGTGGTGATGGGCGTGGCCATCGTGGGCATGCATTACACCGGCATGGCGGCCGCGCGGTTTGCCGATGAAAGCTTCTGTGGCGCGGCGCTGACCGGCTTGAGCGGTAAAGGCCTGGACAACCTGGTGTTGGTGACCTCGTTGGCGGTATTGATCATCGCACTGCTGACCTCGTTGCTCGACGCCCGCCTGGAAGCCCGCACTGCGGTGCTGGCCGATTCCCTGACTCTGGCCAACCAGGAGCTGACCCACCTGGCCCTGCATGACATGCTCACCGGGCTGCCCAATCGCACGTTGCTGGCCGACCGTATCCAACAAGCGATCCAAGCGGTGAAAGAGCAGGGCGGTTGCTTTGCGTTGATGTTTATCGACCTGGATGGCTTCAAGCCAGTCAACGATGCCTTCGGTCACCACATGGGTGACCAGTTGCTGCGTGAAGTCGGTTTGCGCCTGCGCGAAGACCTGCGGGGCCAGGACACCCTGGCGCGTATCGGCGGCGATGAGTTCGTGCTGCTGGTGCAATTGGGCCAGCCCGACGATGCCATGGGCCTGGCCGAGCGTCAGGTGGGCCTGCTCAACCGGGCCTTCAGTGTCGCCGAACACGAGTTGAAGATCTCCGCCAGTGTTGGCATCGCCCTGTTCCCGGGCAACGGTGGCAACCCCCAGGAACTGTTGATGAACGCCGATGCCGCGATGTACCACGCCAAGGGCATGGGCAAAAACGGCTACAGCTTCTTCGACGTCTCGATGAACACCAATGCGCGCAAGCAACTGCAACTGTTGCAGGATTTGCGCAATGCTGTCGAGCACGAGCAATTTCGTTTGTATTACCAGCCCAAGTTCGACGCGGTCAGTGGCATCGCCGTGGGGGCCGAGGCGTTGCTGCGCTGGGAGCACCCACAGCAGGGGCTGTTGCTGCCGGCGATGTTCATCGAACTGGCGGAAAAGACCGGGTTGATCATTCCGATTGGCGAATGGGTGCTCAACGAAGCCTGTCGCCAGATGGCCCTGTGGTACGCCCAGGGTTATGAGGACTGGCGCATTGCAGTGAACCTGTCGGCCTTGCAGTTCTGTCACGCGGGGTTGGTCAAGAGCGTGGCCTCGGCCCTGGAGCGCCATCAGTTGCCGGCCAACAACCTGACCCTGGAAATCACCGAGACCACCGCCATGAGCGACGCCGACGCGAGCATGACAGTGTTGCAACAGCTCTCCGACATGGGCGTCGATCTGTCCATCGATGACTTTGGCACCGGTTACTCCAGCCTCATGTACCTCAAGCGCCTGCCTGCCAACGAGTTGAAGATCGATCGGGGCTTTGTGCGCGACCTGGAGCACGACAGTGACGACGCCGCCATCGTTTCGGCCATCGTTGCACTGGGCCAGGCCCTGGGCCTGCGTATCGTGGCCGAAGGTGTGGAGACCGATGTGCAACAGAGTTTCCTGACGCGCCTGGGTTGTAATTCCCTGCAAGGCTATCTGCTGGGGCACCCGTTGCCGGCGGACGGGTTCATGGCCGATATCCAGCGCGCCGAAGACGCCGTAGCCCCTGACAAAAGCCGTGCGTGACGGGTATTCTTGGATCCAACCCTTTCTCTCAGGTTGAATCAGGAGACCACACGCATGGACAAAGTCGTCATCATCACCGGTGGCAGTCGTGGGATTGGCGCCGAGACGGCCTTGCTGGCGGCACGCCAGGGCTATCGCATCTGCATCAATTACCAGTCTGACGAAGAGGCGGCCCATCGCGTGCTGGAGCAGGTCCGTGCGCTGGGCGCCCAGGCGATCACTGTGCGCGCCGACGTGAGTATCGAAGATGAAGTGATCGGCTTGTTCAACCGCGTCGATGCCGAGTTGGGGCGGGTCACCGCACTGGTCAACAATGCCGGTACCGTGGGGCATAAGTCGCGGGTCGATGAGATGTCCGAGTTCCGCATTCTCAAGATCATGAAGACCAACGTGCTGGGGCCGATCCTGTGTGCCAAGCATGCGGTGCTGCGCATGTCGCCCAAGCACGGCGGGCAGGGCGGCAGTATCGTCAACGTGTCGTCGGTGGCGGCACGCCTGGGTTCGCCGGGCGAATATGTGGACTATGCCGCCTCCAAAGGCGCGCTCGACACGTTCACCGTGGGCCTGTCCAAGGAGGTGGCGGGCGAGGGTATTCGGGTCAACGCCGTACGCCCTGGCTATATCTTCACTGACTTCCACGCCCTCAGCGGCGACCCGGACCGTGTCAGCAAACTCGAGTCGGGCATCCCCATGGCGCGCGGCGGGCGCCCGGATGAAGTGGCCGAGGCGATTATCTGGCTACTGTCGGACAAAGCCTCGTATACCACCGGCACCTTTCTGGATCTTGGGGGAGGTCGTTAAGGGCGTGGATGATCAGGTCCGCAGGTAGCGCAGTACCTCGTAGCCTTTATAGGAAAAGGCCTGCAGCAGGCGGACCTCCGAGTTATCGGCGGTGCCGTAGCCATTCGCGCAAAAACCGTCGATGTAGCCATTGCGGTTTCGGCTGCAGTTGAGGGTGCGATCATCGACGTTGTCGATGAAACGCAAGACTTTGTCCAGGTCGTAGGCCGCGTTGGCCCGGGACTCCGCGTCAGGGTTGGCCCCGGTCCAGTCACCCATCTGCATCATCAATTCATCGATCAGGTGGTAGTTGTCCCGGTTGTCCAGGAAGTGCTTCAGCACCGGGCTTTGTTCGATGATCCGTTCTGCCGAACGATGGTCACCGGCCGGGCGCCCCTCCGGGCCGGTCATCTCGCGTACTTGTTTCTGTTCGGCTGCACGCATGTAGTTGGGGGGGATGGGTAGCGGTATAAGGTCGGTGCGAATAGGCATGCTCGTGGGACACTCAACATTGAACCAGGGAAGGTGCACTCTTCAATAAGAGAAGACTGCGCCCACCTGTGTGGCCATGTCCTTGACTCAGTTCCGGTTTAAAACGAACGCACGATCCGCCCCAATGTCTCCATCGCCTTCTCCGATGCCTCGGTCCACGGGCTGCCATAGTTAAGGCGGATGCAGTTGCGAAAGCGCTGGGTCGCCGAGAAGATCGGCCCCGGCGCGATGCTGATGCCTTGTGCCAGCGCCATCTGGAACAGCTTCAGCGAGTCGGTCTGCTCCGGCAGTTCCAGCCACAGGAAATAACCTCCGGCAGGTTGGCTGACCCGCGTCTGCGCCGGGAAGTAACGGGCAATCGCCGCCAGCATCGCACTTTGCTGTTCTTCCAGGGCGTAGCGCAATTTGCGCAAGTGTCGGTCATAGCCGCCATGTTGCAGGTAATCGGCAATCGCCGCCTGGGCCGGCATCGACGGGCACAGTGACGTCATCAGCTTCAGGCGCTCGACTTTCTGCGCAAAACGCCCGGCCGCCACCCAGCCCACGCGATAGCCCGGGGCCAGGCTTTTGGCAAACGAGCCGCAATGCATCACCAGCCCTTCAGTGTCGAAGGCCTTGGCCGGCTTGGGTGCCTGCTGCCCGTAATACAGCTCGGCGTACACGTCGTCTTCGATCAGCGGTACCTGATGGCTGCGCAGCAGTTCTACCAACGCTTGTTTCTTGGCTTCGGGCAGGATGGCGCCCATGGGGTTCTGGAAGCTGGTCATGGTCCAGCAGGCCTTGATCGGGTAGCGCTCCAGGCTTTGGGCCAGGGCGTTGAGATCAATGCCGTCGCGCGGATGCACGGGGATTTCCACGGCCTTGAGTTTCAAGCGCTCCAGCACTTGCAGGCAGGCGTAGAACGCCGGCGCTTCAATGGCCACCAGGTCGCCGGGTTCCGTCACTGCTTGCAAGCACAGGTTGAGGGCCTCCAGGGCGCCATTGGTGATCAGCAGTTCTTCCATCGGCAGCATCAGGCCCCCGACCATGTAGCGCAGGGCGATCTGCCGACGCAGTTGCGGGTTGCCCGGCGACATGTCGGTGACCACCAGGCGCGGGTCCATCTCGCGGCTGGCGCTGGCCAGGGAACGGGCCAGGCGCGGCAGGGGGAATAGCATGGGGCTGGGGAACGCCGAGCCGAACGGCACGGTGTTCGGGTCCTTGATCGAGTCAAGCACCGAGAACACCAGTTCGCTCACATCGACTTCGGTGGACTCGTGCACTTGTTCGCTCACCACCGGTTCGGAAAACGGGCTGGGCGCATGGGTATTCACAAAGTAGCCCGAACGCGGCCGTGCGCGGATCAGGCCGCGCCGCTCCAACAGGTAGTAGGCCTGGAACACCGTGGACGGGCTGACCCCATAGGTCTGGCTGGCATAGCGCACCGACGGCACGCGCTGGCCGGGGCCAAGCACCCCGGAGCGGATCAGTTCTGCGATGTCATCGGCGAATTTTTCGTAGCGTTTCATGGGGGCCTTGAACAAAAATTTAATAGGTGCACGGAACACATTGTGGGAGCGGGCTTGCTCGCGAAGGCGGGGTATCAGCCGCCTGATTTATAAACTGACCCGCCGCCTTCGCGAGCAAGCCCGCTCCCACAGTTGGATCTTTACAGGTTCGGATAGACCTCAGCGGTTCAATGGCGCCACAAAGCGGCTGTCGGCGGCACTGTAGATCCACGGCTCATCCACATCGGTGACCTTGAAGCGCAGGGTCTGCGAACTGCTCGCCGGCTTGTCGGCGAGCAGCGCCACCGACACCGGCACATCGCTGATTTCCCCCGGGGCCAGGCTGATCTCGGTCTTGCCCTGCAGCTGGAAACCTTCGGCATCCACCAGTTCCAGGCGGTAGTCCTGGCGTTGCTGGGTCTTGTTGATGACCTTGAGGCTGTAGATGTTCTCGATCAGGCCCTGGCTGTTCTCACGGAACATGCCACGGTCCTTGGTCACGTCCAGCGACACCATCGGCCGTTCGATCAACGCCACCACCAGTGCCGCAATCATCACCAACAGCACCGCACTGTAGCCGATCAGGCGTGGCCTGAGCAGGTGCGTCTTGCCACCTTGCAACTGATGTTCGGAGGTGTAGCTGACCAGGCCACGGGCGTAGCCCATCTTGTCCATGATCGAATCGCAGGCGTCGATGCAGGCCGCGCAGCCGATGCACTCCATTTGCAGGCCGTCACGGTTGTCGATACCGGTGGGGCACACTTGCACGCACAACTGGCAGTCGATGCAGTCACCCAGGCCGACGTCGGCGGGCTTGACCTCGCGTTTGCGCGGGCCACGGTTTTCGCCACGGGCGGCATCGTAGGAAATGGTCAGGGTGTCCTTGTCGAACATCACGCTCTGGAACCGTGCGTAAGGGCACATGTGCATGCACACCGCTTCGCGCAGCCAGCCGGCGTTGAGGTAGGTGGCGCCGGTAAAAAACAGCACCCAGAACAGGCTCACGCCGCCCATTTTCCAGGTCAGTAATTCGGCGGCCAGGGGCCGCACCGGGGTGAAATAGCCGACGAAGGTCAGGCCGGTGAGCACGCTGATGCCCAGCCACAAGGTGTGCTTGGCCGAACGCCGCGCCAGTTTGTTCAGGCTCCAGGGCGCGGCCTGCAGTTTGATGCGTTGGTTGCGTTCACCCTCGGTGACCTTTTCGCACCACATGAACAGCCAGGTGAACGAGCTTTGCGGGCAGGTGTAGCCACACCACACGCGCCCGGCAAACACGGTGATCGCAAACAGGCCGAAGGCACAGATGATCAGCAGGGCCGACAGCAGGATGAAATCCTGGGGCCAGAACGTGGCACCAAAGATGTGGAATTTGCTTTCAGCCAGGTCCCACAGCACGGCCTGGCGCCCACCCCAGTTCAGCCACACCGTGCCGAAGAAGGCCAGGAACAGAAAGCCTGCACCGCTGACGCGCAAGGTGCGGAACAGGCCGGTAAAACTGCGGGTATGGATCAGGGTGTCGCTGGCGTTGGCCTTCACCTTCTTTGGGTGCGCAGGCTCATGGATTTCCACGGTTCGGACGGGGATTCTTTCGCTCATGGTCGTTCGCTCATCAGCCTCCATCAGGCAGATGAACTATGAACGGCGCTCTGTTTGCAGAACAGACTCAGCTATCACGATAAAAAGCGGATCAGATAAGGCGCGCCTCACCCCCTGCGACAATGTGCTGCACCCCGTGGCGCGTGGGGTGCAGGCTGTTTGCGCAAGTGCTGATACAGATCAATCAAATCACCGAATCACTGTTCGTGGCCTTCAGGTGCTTGCGTCCGTCCTTGGCGCCGGCCACGGTCAGGGCGTCGGCCTCGGCTTCGGTGATATAAACCCGGTCCGCGCCCAGTTGCACGAAGGACATGGCTTTGTCGCTGTCGGTGCCGACGGTCACCTGTTCAGCGGGCAGGCTTTGTTCCTCGCCGGTTTCATCGACCTTGAAACGGCACGTGTGGCTTTCGATACGTACAGGCATGACAAGCTCCTTTTTATAGGCTGGTAATCGTTAGGTTCCAGCCTGTCGCCAAGCGTTCCAGGCAACTGACTGGCGGTCGCCGCTGTCCACCGCTTATCACTGATGAAAAAGGAGCGCATCCATGGACGCCTGGTGGCATGAAGTGTGGCAAACCCTGCAGGCCGAATTCGCCGATATCGGCGAAGCTCGGCAATTGACGCAGATTACCGTGCGCCTGCTGATTGCAGCCGTGCTGGGTGGCATCCTGGGGTTTGAGCGAGAGAGCAAGGGCAAGGCGGCCGGCGTGCGCACCCACATGTTGGTGGCCATGGGAGCTGCACTGTTTGTGTTGGTGCCGCAGATGTCCGGCAGCGAGGCGGATGCCATGAGCCGGGTGTTGCAGGGCGTGATTGCGGGGATCGGGTTTCTCGGGGCTGGGACCATCCTCAAGGGCAAGGAGGATGAGGCGGGACAGCACGTCAAGGGCCTGACCACCGCAGCCGGGTTGTGGATGACCGCCGCCATCGGTGTGGCGGCGGGGCTGGGGCGCGAGTCGACAGCGGTGCTGAGTACGTTGCTGGCCCTGGCGGTCTTCAGCCTGATGCCGAGGATCGTCAAACTGCTCGAAAAGGAACCGTGAGCAGGGTTTAAAGCATTGACTCAGCTTTGGCCACCTGAGCGTTCGCGTCGCATCTTTTCGATTTTACCTTTGCTCAGATGGCCGCCGAAATCGTTCAATTCTTTGGTGTTCGCCCTTGTCCCGAACATGCGCGTCTTGAGTTTCTTCAGGTTTTCATTCGAGCTGCTTAAAAAGTTGGCGAAATCGCCAAGCTCTGCATCGAATGCTTTAAATAACATTTCAAGATTTCTGTATTTTGCCTGGTGCAGGTAGTTATCACCTAACCCTTTGAGGCATGAGTTCTGGCTGGCTTCGAGCTTGTTCTTGTCTAGACGCTCGCCAATTCTTTCAAGAACCTTGGCGTTCGCTTCAGCATTTGGACCGTGCAAACATCGGCTGATATTGGCTTGGGTCATGAGTGGGCGGAGCTGGGCGAGGATCGTACGCGACTTGTCCGAGTCGGGGTTGTTCATGAGCTCTTCGATATTTTCCGGGGTCAGCAACGCGTTCAATTCATTGACGGTCTTATCCGCTTTTCCCGGTGCAGGCTGCGTGGGCGGTGTCGACCAGTCTGGGCCAGAACTCGGTGTTGAATTCGGGAGATTGGCGGGTGGTGATGGGTGACGTGGCGACACGTTGGTGTTTTGCCCAGTACCGGCAGGGGGGGCGTAATGCGGGTTGATGGTCGACATCGTTTTGGCCTCGTAGGAGTTCAACAAAACGCTACTGCCAGCAACCTGACCAGAGCGTTTACGCACCCGAGTATAAGGACGTCGAATCATGGTAAAACGGGGTATAGACCGATAGTGCTGTAAGGCATTTCGCTATTTGTGGTGTAAGGACGGCGCTCATATGCAGGTGCTGAAAAAGGGGCCGGTGCCGAGCATCGAACCCCTGAGTCTATCAATGATTCAAACGATGACGGGCGGCATCGTCTTTGGTGGTTCCTCTACCGCAGGCGGCTCGTTTTCAGGCGGCTCTTTCTCCGGAATCGGCTCCGGTTCGCTCGGCGGCAGGGTCGGGTTGTTGATATTCGGGTCCGGCGTTTCAGCCGGGATCGGGATATTCATCAGTGTGGCCTCCTTTGTGCTTTGCTCTATCGGTGGACAGCCGCTGCGGCGAATTGATTCCCCGCTCAATGGCGGCACATCCACCTGAACTTTTAACCGGGGCTCAGGCTCGGACCTATGACGGCCCGCTCAGGGAGAGCACCGCCGTATCAGAATCCGGATCAAGCAAAGAGCGTCCACAGGGCGTAAGGGGAAGATGCTCGATGACTGCTGAAACACTGGCTCCAGACGATTCCATATTGCCGCTGTCCCAGGCCTTGCTGCTGCCCAGGATCGCCATCGAAAGCACCACGCCTGTGATCGATGGCGGCGAATTTGCCGTCAAGGCCGTGATTGGCCAACGGGTTCATGTGGCCAGCAAGGTGTTCGCCGACGGCCATGACACACTCTCTGTTTTGATCCGCTGGCGCCCACTGCGCGATGAAAGCTGGCACAGCGTGGTGATGACCGACGTGGGCAACAATGGCTGGGAGGGCGGGTTTACCGTCGAAGCACTGGGGCCCCATGAATTTTGCATCGAAGCCTGGATCGATACCTTCGCCAGCTTCTGCTATGAACTGCGCAAGAAACACGAGGCCGGTGTGCCAGTCAGCCTGGAGTTGCAGGAGGGCCGCAGCCTGGTGCTGCAGGCCGCCGAGCGCAGCGAAAACGAACTGCGCGACCGCCTGATGCTGTTGCACCACGAACTCTCCGGCCTGCTGGAAACCGAGCAGGTTGCGCAGTTCCTGCACGAAGACAGTGCACACCTGATGACCCAGGCCGATCACCGTGCCTATTTGAGCATCAGCACCGTGTACCCGATCGATGTGGAACGCACGGCTGCGCAATTTGCCAGTTGGTACGAGCTGTTTCCCCGCTCGATCACCGACGATCCGGCCCGTCACGGCACCTTCAATGACGTGCACTCGCGGCTGTCGATGATCCATGACATGGGCTTCGACGTGCTGTACTTCCCGCCGATCCACCCCATCGGTCGCAGTCACCGCAAGGGCCGCAACAATTCCCTCACGGCCGGGCCGGACGACCCGGGCAGCCCCTACGCCATCGGTAGCGAGGACGGCGGCCACGAGGCGATTCACCCGCAGCTGGGCAGCCGCGATGACTTTCGCCGCCTGGTCAAGGCCGCCGCCGAGCATGGCCTGGAAATCGCCCTGGATTTTGCTATCCAGTGTTCCCAGGACCATCCGTGGCTCAAGCAGCACCCGGGCTGGTTCAACTGGCGGCCGGACGGCACGATCAAATACGCCGAAAACCCGCCGAAGAAATACCAGGACATCGTCAACGTCGACTTCTATGCGGCAGACGCGATTCCAGGCCTGTGGACCGAGTTGCGTGACATCGTGGTGGGTTGGGTGGAAGAGGGCGTGAAGACCTTTCGCGTCGACAACCCGCACACCAAGCCGCTGCCGTTCTGGCAATGGCTGATCAGCGACGTGCGTGCCAAGTTCCCGGAGGTGATCTTCCTGGCGGAAGCCTTTACCACGCCGGCGATGATGGCGCGGCTGGGCAAGGTCGGTTATTCCCAGAGCTACACCTATTTCACCTGGCGCAATACCAAGGCCGAACTGAGCGAATACTTCACGCAGTTGAACGAGTCGCCGTGGCGCGAATGCTTCCGGCCGAATTTCTTCGTCAATACCCCGGACATCAACCCAGGCTTCCTGCACGAATCTGGCCGCCCGGGTTTCTTGATCCGCGCGGCGCTGGCCACTCTGGGCTCGGGCCTCTGGGGTATGTATTCAGGCTTTGAGCTGTGCGAAGCCGCACCTGTGCCGGGCAAAGAGGAATACCTGGATTCGGAAAAGTACGAGATCCGCGTCAGGGATTTTACCGCCCCCGGCAACATCATTGCCGAGATCGCCCAGCTCAACCGCATCCGCCGGCAAAATCCGGCCTTGCAGACCCATCTGGGGCTCAAGCTGTACAACGCGTGGAACGACAACATCCTGTATTTCGGCAAGCGCAGCGAGGATGGCAGCAACTTCATTCTCGTCGCGGTGAGCCTGGATCCTTATAACGCCCAGGAAGCGAATTTCGAGTTGCCGCTGTGGGAATTGGGCCTGCCCGACGATGCCCAGACCCAGGGCGAAGACCTGATGAACGGCCACCGCTGGACCTGGTACGGCAAGACCCAGTGGATGCGCATCGAGCCGCACATGCCGTTCGGTATCTGGCGCATCACCGTTTCCTGAGCCCGATAGAGAACCCCTGTGGGAGCTGGCTTGCCTGCGATGGCGGTCTATCAGCCAACATTTCTGGCCCTGACACACTGCCATCGCAGGCAAACCAGCTCCCACATTGACCGTGCTCCATCGAGCCAATGTCAGAGAATTCCAGGAGTTTCCAATGGCGAAGAAACCCACACCCTCCACCTTCATCAAAGACCCGCTCTGGTACAAGGACGCGGTGATCTACCAGGTTCACGTCAAATCCTATTTCGACGCCAATAACGACGGTATCGGTGATTTTCCAGGGCTGATCGCCAAGCTGGACTACATCGCCGACCTGGGCGTGAATACCATCTGGCTGCTGCCGTTCTACCCTTCGCCACGGCGCGACGACGGCTATGACATCGCCGAATACCAGGGCGTGCACAGCGACTACGGCACCCTGGCCGACGCCAAGCGCTTTATCGCCGAGGCCCACAAACGTGGTCTGCGGGTGATCACCGAGCTGGTGATCAACCATACGTCCGACCAGCACCCCTGGTTCCAGCGGGCGCGCAAGGCCAAGCCCGGCTCGGCGGCGCGGGACTTCTACGTGTGGTCCGATGACGACCAGAAGTACGACGGCACCCGCATCATTTTTCTCGACACCGAAAAGTCCAATTGGACCTGGGACCCGGTGGCCGGCCAGTACTTCTGGCACCGCTTCTATTCCCACCAGCCGGACCTGAATTTCGACAACCCAAAAGTCATGGAGGCCGTGCTGTCGGTGATGCGCTACTGGCTGGACATGGGCATCGACGGCCTGCGCCTGGATGCCATTCCGTACCTGATCGAGCGTGATGGCACCCACAACGAAAACCTGCCTGAGACCCATAACGTTCTCAAGCAAATCCGCGCCGAGATCGACGCTCATTACCCCGACCGCATGCTGTTGGCCGAAGCCAATCAGTGGCCCGAAGACACCCAACTCTATTTTGGCGACAAAAAAGGCGACGACGGCGATGAGTGCCACATGGCGTTTCACTTTCCGCTGATGCCGCGCATGTACATGGCCCTGGCTCAGGAAGATCGCTTCCCCATCACCGACATTCTGCGCCAGACCCCGGAAATTCCTGCCAATTGCCAGTGGGCGATCTTCCTGCGCAACCACGATGAATTGACCCTGGAGATGGTCACCGACAAAGAGCGCGACTACCTGTGGAACTACTACGCCGCCGACCGTCGTGCGCGGATCAACCTGGGGATTCGCCGGCGCCTGGCGCCGCTGATGGAGCGTGACCGTCGGCGTGTCGAACTGCTCAACAGCCTGCTGCTGTCGATGCCCGGCACGCCGACCCTGTATTACGGCGATGAAATCGGCATGGGCGATAACATCTACCTGGGCGACCGCGATGGCGTGCGCACGCCGATGCAATGGTCTATCGACCGCAATGGCGGGTTCTCCCGTGCCGACCCGGCCAGCCTGGTGCTGCCGCCGATCATGGACCCGTTGTATGGCTATCAATCGGTCAACGTCGAGACCCAGACCCAGGACCCGCACTCGCTGTTGAACTGGACCCGACGCATGCTCGCCGTGCGCAAGCAATCCAAGGCGTTCGGGCGGGGCAGCTTGAAAATGCTCTCGCCGAGCAACCGCCGCATCCTGGCGTACACCCGTGAATTCACCGGGGACGACGGCCGTACCGAGATCATCCTGTGCGTGGCCAACGTGTCCCGTAGTGCCCAGGCGGCCGAACTGGACCTGTCGGCCTTCGCCGGCATGGTGCCGGTGGAGATGCTCGGCGGGAATGCCTTCCCGCCCATCGGCCAGCTCAATTTCCTGCTGACGTTGGCGCCTTATGGGTTTTACTGGTTCGTGCTGGCGGCGGAAAACCAGATGCCCAGCTGGCACGTGGAACCGGCCCAGAGCATGCCGGATTTCACCACCCTGGTACTGAAGAAGCGTATGGAAGAACTCCTGGAAGCACCGTGCCGAGACACCCTCGAGCAAACCTCGCTGCCGGCCTGGCTGCCCAAGCGACGCTGGTTTGCCGGCAAGGACGCGGCTATCGAGCGCGTGCACATCGCCTACGGTGTGCGGTTCGGTGACCCGCAGCATCCTGTATTGCTCAGTGAAATCGAGGTGACCAGCGCGGGGCAGGTCAATCGTTACCAACTGCCTTTCGGGTTTCTGGCAGAGGATCAATTCACCAGCGCCTTGCCCCAGCAATTGGCGCTGGCCCGGGTACGGCGCACGCGCCAGGTCGGGCTGGTGACCGATGCCTTCAGCCTTGAGCACTTTATTCGTGCGGTCATCCAGGGCCTGCAAGCCCGCACGGTGATTGATTCGAGCGATGGCCCCTTGCGCTTTGCCGCCACACCGCACCTGGCGGCGTTGCAACTGACCGATGAGGCGCAGGTGCGTTACCTGTCGGCCGAGCAATCCAACAGCTCGGTGGTGGTGGGGGAGAGCCTGGTGCTCAAGTTGATTCGTAAAGTGGCCAGCGGCGTGCACCCTGAACTGGAAATGAGCGCTTACCTGACCGAGGCGGGCTACCCGAATATTTCGCCGCTGATGGGCTCGGTGGTCCGACGTGACGAGCAAGGGCAGGACAACCTGCTGATGATTGCCCAGGGTTACCTGAGCAACCAGGGTGACGCGTGGGCCTGGACCCAGAACAGCCTGGAGCGGGCGATTCGGGATGAGCTGGCCGAGGCGATGTCCGAGCAGGAACAGCACTACAACGCCCTTGGCGAGTTAAAGGACTTTGCCGGTTTGCTGGGGCAACGCCTGGGGGAAATGCATGTCGTCTTGGGCGCAAGCACGCCGAACAAGGACTTCGCGCCGCAAGTGACCACGGCAAAGGACACCCAGGCCTGGGCCCGGGATGTGGGCGCGCAACTGGACCGTGCGCTGCAATTACTCAAACTTCATGAAACCCGGTTGAACCCCGCGGATCAGGCGTTGGTCAGTGAATTGCTGGTCCAGGAAAAAGCCATAGGCCGTTACGTGCAGGCCTTGGCCAAAGCCACGAAAGGCGGGCTGCGTATCCGGGTGCATGGCGACTTGCACTTGGGCCAGGTGTTGGTGGTGCAGGGCGATGCCTACCTGATCGACTTTGAAGGGGAGCCGGCGCGCCCGTTGCATGAGCGGCGTGGCAAGCACAGCCCCTATAAAGATGTGAGTGGCGTGCTGCGTTCGTTTGATTACGCGGCGGCCATGGCCCTGAATGTGCAGGGTGTGGATCACTCGCCCGAGGCAGACCTGGCGCGCAAACGCGTAACCGATCGTTACCTGAAAGAGGCGCGCGAGGCATTTATCCAGGCTTATCAGGCAGCTACGTCTACACTGGCGCATGACTGGCAGGATGCCCAAGGCCAGGACGCAGCGCTGACGTTGTTCAGCCTGGAGAAGGCCGCGTATGAAGTGGCCTACGAAGCGGAGAACCGCCCGACCTGGTTGCCGGTGCCCCTGCAAGGGCTGCATGGCTTGCTGAGCGGGATGGTCTCTACAGAGAAAGCACCTATATCGAAAACTGCACGCGGTGGGGAGACGTCATGAGCTTTACACATAAAGAACCGCTGCAACCGAAGTTGACTGCATTACCGGCAGCCAAGGATGTCGAGGCGCTGGTACGCGCCGAACACCATGACCCGTTCTCGATTCTCGGGCCCCATGATGACGAGCAGGGCGGCCAGTTCATCCGTGCCTTCCTGCCGGAAGCCTTGAGCGTCCAGGTACTGGCGCGCGACAGTGGCGAGCACATCGGTAGCCTTGATGCGACCCAAGTGCCGGGCTTGTTTGTCGGCCACTTCAGTGCGCGCCAGGACTACCTGCTGAAAATCCAGTGGGCCGGTGGCGAGCAGATCACCGAAGATCCCTACAGTTTCAGCCAATTGCTCTTGGGTGAAATGGACCTGTACCTGTTTGCCGAAGGCAACCACCGAGACCTCAGCAGCTGCCTGGGCGCCCAGGTGACCAGCGTCGATGGCGTGCAGGGCGTACGGTTTGCCGTGTGGGCACCGAATGCGCGGCGGGCGTCGGTCGTGGGCGACTTCAATATCTGGGACGGTCGCCGTCACCCCATGCGTCTGCGGCATCCGTCGGGCGTGTGGGAGATCTTTATCCCGCGCCTGCAACCGGGCGCAGCCTACAAATACGAGATCCTCGGCAGCCACGGCATTTTGCCGCTCAAGGCTGACCCGGTGGCGCTGGCCACGCAATTGCCCCCCGACACTGCGTCAAAGGTCGCCGAACCGTTGCAGGTCGACTGGCAGGACCATGAGTGGATGCAGGCGCGGGTCGAGAAACAGAAGCACACCGCGCCGCTGTCCATCTACGAACTGCACGTGGGGTCCTGGCAGGCCGAGCTGGACGAGGCGGGCGAAGTGGCGCGCCAATACAACTGGCGTGAAATGGCTGAGCGCTTGATCCCTTATGTGCAGCAACTGGGCTTCACCCATGTCGAGCTGATGCCGATCATGGAACACCCGTTCGGCGGTTCCTGGGGGTATCAGGCACTGTCACAATTCGCGCCGACTGCGCGTTTTGGTTCTCCGCAAGACTTTGCCTACTTTGTCGACGCCCTGCACCGGGCGGATATCGGTGTGATCCTTGACTGGGTGCCAGCGCATTTTCCTACCGATACCCACGGCTTGGCGCAGTTCGACGGCACCGCGCTGTACGAGTACGGCAACCCCCTGGAAGGCTTTCATCAGGACTGGGACACCTTGATCTACAACCTGGGCCGCACCGAAGTGCACGGCTTTATGCTGGCGTCGGCGTTGCATTGGCTCAAGCATTTCCACGTGGACGGCCTGCGCGTGGATGCGGTGGCCTCGATGCTCTACCGCGACTATTCGCGCAAAGCCGGCGAGTGGGTGCCCAACCGCCATGGCGGCCGCGAGAACCTTGAGGCCATCGACTTCTTGCGTCACCTCAATGACGTGGTTGCCCTCGAAGCGCCCGGCGCCTTGGTGATTGCCGAAGAATCCACGGCCTGGCCCGGTGTGAGCCAGCCAACCCAGGAGGGTGGCCTGGGCTTCAACTACAAGTGGAACATGGGCTGGATGCACGATTCGTTGCACTACATCCAGCAGGACCCGGTGTACCGCGCCCATCATCACAACGAGCTGAGTTTCGGCCTGGTGTACGCCTGGTCCGAGCGTTTCATCCTGCCGATCTCCCACGATGAAGTGGTGCACGGCAAGCATTCGCTGATCGACAAGATGCCCGGCGACCGTTGGCAGAAGTTCGCCAACCTGCGCGCCTACCTGGCGTTCATGTGGATGCACCCGGGCAAGAAGCTGCTGTTCATGGGCTGCGAGTTCGGCCAGTGGCGCGAGTGGAACCATGACCAGCAACTGGACTGGTACTTGTTGCAATACGCCGAACACAAAGGCGTGCAAAAACTGGTAGGCGATTTGAACCGCCTGTACCGCGAAGAGCCGGCGCTGCACGAGCAGGACGACGCGCCCCAGGGCTTCCAATGGCTGATTGGTGACGACGCGATCAACAGCGTCTACGCCTGGCTGCGCTGGAGCAAGGAGGGTCGGCCGGTGCTGGTGGTCGCCAACTTTACCCCGGTGCCGCGGGAGGCCTACAAGGTCGGCGTGCCATTTGCCGGGCGTTGGAGTGAGGTGATCAACAGTGATGCGGACACTTATGCAGGTTCCAATTACGGCAATGGTGGGGATGTCTTCACCCAGGACGAGCCGCAGCATGGGCAGCCTGTGTCGTTGTCGTTGAATCTGCCGCCCCTGGGGGTGTTGATCCTGCGACCCGAATAACCGCCAATACTGGCCAGCAGGCACTCACGGGCTGTGCAGCGGTTGTATCGCGCTGCATGGCCCGCTGTCGTTTTGTGCCATCGAATGTTGACTTGGATTGTCACAAATATCTCTGGAACATTTTCCTACGCGGCTTCCACACAAGGATGTCGGCAATAAGGCGCAGTTCTTTCAGCTCTGCTCGCTTTTTCGCTGGGTCCGTGAACGCCAATCCAGAGAAGAAAAAACACCATGACGTCTGTCCAGTTGAGAGCACCCGGAACTCCCTTGACCGCTCACGGCAAGCTGCTGCCTGAAAAATCTTTAGCTTCTCCCGCAACAGCCCTGCCGTTATCGACTGCGCGCAACCCGGCTCAGCCTGACGCGGTGGGTGCAAGGCTGGCAGACCTTGATCAGATGTTGAAAGTGTTACACGAGCTGAAGGCAGGCAAAGGCACTCCTGATGCGCAAAAAGTCCATGTGGTGCTCGGCAAGCAATCGCCGCTCGTACCGACTACCGGTGTGACTGCGCCGGGCACTAACCAGTTGGACACTATGCTCAAGTTCTACGGCGTTGTTCCGTCGAACCCACGAACGCCTGCCGAGGTGCAAGCAGCGATTCATGCCGTGGAAAATACCCGCAGTGAAATATCCCTGGGCCTGGATGACGATTCCACTCGGGTCGATGCGTTGCTGCAGGAGAGTAGCGAGGGTGCTATTGCTGAGGTCGTCAATGAAACAGAGGTGGCACGCAAAAAACCGTTGCTCAGCTATCTGACCGAAGGCCTCTCGGCGCAAGCGCTGGAAAAGGCCAAGGACACACCCGCCGTACTGTTGGCGCTGATTCTCAAGTCGCCCAATGCAGAACGACTGCTCCAAACGTTGCTGAAGAAGCTGGGCGGTGCCGAGTTCTCGCTGAAGGACGTTATTTCCCCGGCCGTCAAGGTGCGGCTGGTCATGAAAGCCATCGCCTTGAGCCTGGACCCATTAACCGGGCGCAAGGCCGGACACGTCGCGGGATTCGACCTGACCTCTCGTGATCTGTGGGGGCAAAGCTATGGGTCTATCAGCGCAAGCCTTCACCAGCATCTGGTGGATGCGAAGAAACTGTCCTCCCTTGAAGCGCACCTGGCTGCTTACATTCTTAAACCGAGTTTGCCAGCTGAGTTCGCCGTGGCGGATATTCCTGAGGCGTTGCCGTATCAAGGAAGCGCTGTCTGGGTGAATTTCAAGCACGGTGTCGCGCTGGCTGAAATGATTGAACCGGGTTCGGCACGCCGCATGAGTTTCCAGGCGCTGGTTGACTTGCCTGGCAAGCTGAGCGAACAGGCGACCACGGACGAACAGCGCGGGCTCATCACCGCGACGCGCATTCCGGCCATTCTGGAGTGGGCGACAGCGCAGGGCGTGATCCCGCAGAAAGACGAGTATTCCCAAGATGAAATTCAGCATGCTGTCTCGGTGTTTGATGAACATGTGAGTGACATCGTAGAAGCCACCACGCAATTGGCCACCGATGTGCCGATGCGCAAGCAGTATTTTGAGCGGATGGAAAAGGGCACCTCGCGCACTGAGGTGTTGTCGCTGATCAGTCCTTTTTTTGCGCTGTATCGACACCTCAATGGCGAGAAAATCAGGCCGTCTGACGCCGTCTATGAGTACCCGGTTTACGATGAGGACCGCTTTGAGAGCGAGTTTGGACGCTATCTGACCCAAGCCAAGGCAGGCTACGCCCGGGTGGTGCTCAGCCAACTGGCCCAGCTTCCATTCAAGGATCGGGTGGCAATCGAGAGGGGTGAGGTCACGCTGTATGCCCTCAGGGTCAAGCCTGGCTCCGACACGGAGACCGATGACGACAAGAAGGCGGCGTTGACGCGCCCGGGCTTCCTGATAAAGGCGGTGTACGAAGGGCAGACCCATTACTATGAAATGAATCCGGTGAAAGGGATTGCCCGGCGTCGTGATGATCTGAAACCGGTCCTGGAGTCGTACGATCCGACAGAAAAAAACTACACAAAGGACTTTGTTTCCATCGAACACTCGGACGATGGGGCTGCGTCCGAATCCATTGTTGTACGCAATAGCCGCGCAGGCAGGGCGGCGTTCAAGCAAGCGTGGATTGACTTCAAGGCCGGCAAGGGGCCACGACCGAAAAGTTTCAGCATCGTGGTGCCTCAACAGCTTGCGCACTTTCCTGCTCCTACCTGCCCGTCGAAAGACTCAGTACCCCGTACACTGACGTCCAACCGATCTGAAGAAATCGCAGTGGCAATCAGTCGAGGCCTGTTCTATGTCGACGAAGACAAATTGCAGGAGTGGGCCGCGTCTGACCCTGACCGCAAAAGCTCGGCGCACAAAAATGACCAAGCGTTCTGGGAGCGGATAAAGGGTGTGGGTCAGTTCTTTATCCCGTTTTGGAGTGGCATTGAGGATCTCGTCAACGGACGGACCAAGGACGGCATTCTGGGCCTGGTGGTGGATGGGCTCTTCACCTTCGCCGGCCCGGCCGGCCGGTTGGCGTCAGGCACGGTGCGCGTGTTGTCTGGCGCGGGGCGGATCACACTGCGAGGGCTCTTACCGAAGTTCGCGCCTCTGGTGAAGCAGTTCGGGGTGTCCGTGGGCCACAACCTGAACCCGCTCGATCCGGTACTGCATGGCATAAACTTCAAAGGCGGGAAGTCGCTCACATTCAAACCCGCAGACATCAGCAGAATCAAGGCGGGTGCTGCGCAGTTCAAGCAGTCATTGTCGTTCAAACCGCCTGGCAAGGGCCGTTATGAGGTCACACCCGACCTGCCTCTCACCACGAGGAGCTTGCCCGAAGGGGGAACGGTCAGGGTCCCTGACGGCATCTCCAGCGACCAGGTACGTGTACTGAAAAGGCAGCATCACACCGACGTGGTGGTCGGCGATGACGTCTTTCGTTTTGACCCGCGTAACCCCGACAAGCTGATCAAGGTGGGCGGTCCGGAGCAGGCAGGGCCGCTGGAGGGTTTTACACTGACCTGCGGCGCGGTGGGCAAGCGGTCAAAGCGAGACGTGGACGACCTGTGTTACACCAAGCTCATCGAGCCTGCTGGTACGCCGGTTTTCCAGGATGCCCAAGCGCTTGAGCATCGCCGATTGATTCCTATGGCAGGGCAGGCCAACAGGCCGCGTACTGTGGTGCATGAACATCGGTTATATCGGGTCAACGAGGTGGGTAACCAGGAGCTTTTGCCGATCGCGACGCGACAGCCTATCACCTACAAACCTCACACGAGCGGCACACGGGTCAACGAACCGGATTTTGGTTTTGATGACTTTGGCCAGCCCCGGGCGCTGAACCAGGACACCGTGGTGGTGAAGATGGACGCGATCAGCGATCTGAGCCATGACCAGCGTGTTGTCAGAGGGGTCAAGGTCGACCACGGTGGCAAGCAGTACGT
Source organism: Pseudomonas sp. P7548 (assembly GCF_013386585.1). Lineage (GTDB taxonomy): Bacteria > Pseudomonadota > Gammaproteobacteria > Pseudomonadales > Pseudomonadaceae > Aquipseudomonas. The sequence goes on from NZ_JACARO010000054.1 coordinate 46,996, forward strand.
GGTGGTGGAGGGCGACACGGGCGTTCACTACTACGCCGAGCTCACGGGTTCCGACACCCTGGATTTCCATCGATTGACCCGTAATGACCCAGTAGACGTTGACTTCATTCGCCAACACGATCAGTTCAAGGACCTCCATGGCTACGTGGCGCAGGGTACACCCAACAACCAACTGGTGGTTTTGCCGAGCATTGAGACCCTGATCAATAAAATCCTGGCGGAGAATCCCCTGTCACCGGCGGAAATCGACCATCTGGTCAAGGTACTCAGCGGGCTGACGGTCGAGAAGCGGCGTGAAGTCTTGATGGCTGTCTACGCAAGCGGAAATAATCCGGGGAAAGTGGTGATCGCGGCAAAACCGATCCGGCTTGAGCCCATCAAGAAGCCCGCGGACTTCGCACAACTGACACCCGAGCAGCAGAACGGCGTGTATGCGCAAGGTGGCAAGAAGGCAGTGGACGATCAGTTTGACGCCACGGGCATACGCTCCGCCAATCAACAAGTGCCCGGCCAACCGGGTGAACACGTGCGCAATCAGAGTGCCTCGGAAACCGTGGGGTGGCTGTATACGCGAACGAATGCGCCCAATTACTCCGAAATTGTGCTCAAGACCGGGGCCGGTAATTGCGACCAGATGGCTAAGGTCGCGGTTGATACGATCAACGTCAGTGGCGGCAACGCCCGTATCGCGCAAGTACCCGGGCATACGTTTGCTATTGTCGGTGGCCCGCCTGGATCACCGCGCAGCCAAGGGTTTACCGGGCCCGAGTGGGCGGACGCCTGGGTGGTCGACCCCTGGGCGGGTATCACCTGCCCGGCCGTGGACTACCCGGCCCGGTTCAAGGCACGGATGCAGGAGTGGAGCCACTCGGGCAGGCGAATCCTGATCAGCAACGGGAAGACACCGCCGCAGTCGGTCTGGAGCGATCCCATGACGCCACGCTGGATCGATGCAACGGTCAATGGCGAGGCTCAAGTGTTCTGAGCATCGCGCCGTCGTCTATGCTGAAGCCGGGGGTTATTCAGGCGGTCAAAACCAGACAATGCCTCTATCTGGCGTGATTCAGTTGTTCAGGGTGCTGGCAGGGTGCCACAATGGCGCCTTTGTCGTGGCAGTCGAAGCAGGCGGATTTCATGAACGGCCTTGGGCGTGGGCGGGACCAGGATTGTTTTATCGAGGAGCAGGTGCGAACGGACCGTTTGCACCAGCTGTTTCGTCAGTCGTTCGCCGCCATTTTCGGCAGTTACTTGGGCGCCGCCATGCTCTGCTGGCTGTGCTGGGACCGCTTTGATCATCAGGTGATGTTGATCTGGATGGTGGTGCTGGCGGTCACCTCGCTGCTGCGCCTGAAGATGTTCATGGACTGGTTCCGCTGCCCGAACATCGAACGCACTCCCGACCGCTGGGAGCGCCGCTACTGGGTCACGCTGATGCTGTCGGCCGGCGTGTGGGGCCTGGGTGCCCTGGCCGTGATGCCCACCGACGACCGCGTGTCCCAGGTGTTGGTGATGCTGTTTACCGTGGGCATGTCGGTCAGCGCGGTGTCCTGTTACTCCGCCTATCGCTACATGACCCTGGGTTCCATGGGCCTGGTGTTACTGCCGTGCACGCTGTGGCTGCTGTTTCAGCCGTCGCCGATGCAGGTGGGCGTGGCGGTGGCGGTGCTGGTGTTCTCGACCTTTGTGGTCAGCGCCACGCGCAAATTGTCCGATGCCCTGGAAAAAGCCTTCCGCCTGACCCGGCAGATGGAACGCGCCCACAACATCTCCACCCGCGCCGCACAGACCGACGAGCTTACCGGGCTGATGAACCGTCGCGCCTTCTTCGAACATGCCCAGTTGTTGTACGCCCAATGCCGGCACAACCAACAGCCGTTGAGCGCGCTGATGATGGACATGGACCACTTCAAAGACATCAACGACACCTATGGCCACCAGGCGGGTGACCAGGTACTGCGCCAGATTGGCGGGGTGATCAGTGCGTCGTTTCGCCAGGCCGACGTGTATGGCCGCCTGGGTGGCGAAGAGTTTGCCGTGCTGTTGCCCAACACCTCATTGGAAACCGCCCGCGACATCGCCGAGCAACTGATCAAGGCGATTTCCGGTCTGGCCGCCGAACCCGTGCACGGCCTGACCGCCAGCCTGGGCGTGGCCACCACCCGCAGCCTCGACCAGGACCTGCACAGCTTGATGAACACCGCCGACAAGGCGCTGTACCGGGCCAAGGCCCTGGGGCGCAATCAGGTGGCGGTGGCGGAGTAGGGCTCAGTCCCGGGCCATCGACTTGGCCAGTGCCCGTGCCACCTGCTCGGCCGAGTAGGGCTTGGCCAGGAACTCGAAGCCTTCATAGCCGCTGTCGGCCAATTCTTCGCTGTAGCCTGAGGTGAGCACCACCGGCAGGTCCGGGCGGCGTTGGCGCAGCAGCCTGGCCATCGCCACGCCGGTCATGCCTGGCATCACCACGTCCGAGAAAATCCCGTCGAAGGCCATGGCATTCGCCCCGGCCAGCGCCAGCGCCTGTTCGGCATCGGTGGCCCAGGTGGTCTGGTAGCCCAGGTCCTGCAGGATCTGGTTGGCGAAGCGGCCCACTTCCAGATTGTCTTCGACGATCAGGATATGCCGCAGGGTGGTGTCGGGCAGCGGGGCGTGTTCCTCGGGTTGCGCAGGCGGTTGCACAGTGGGAGGCGCCACTTCGGGCAGGTACAGGGTAAACACCGTGCCGCGCCCGAGGGTGCTGGCCACGTCGACGTTGCCGCCCGATTGCTTGACAAACCCGAACACTTGGGACAAGCCCAGGCCGGTGCCTTTGCCCACGGCCTTGGTGGTAAAGAACGGCTCGAAAATGCGCTCCACGTTGTCGCCGGGAATGCCGCTGCCGGTGTCGGCCAGGGATACGGCCACACACGGCTGGCGCACTTCGGCCTCCCCGCGAATACGCGGCAAGGCCGGCACGCTGGCCACGCGCAGGGTCAGTTGGCCCTGGCCGTCCATGGCGTCACGGGCGTTGAGGGCCATGTTGATCAGGGCGGTTTCAAACTGGCTGGAATCGACGCGCACATGGCACGGCGTGGCAGGCAGTTCGATTTGCACGTGGATGCGCGCACCGGTCACGCTTTCGAGCATTTCGCCGATGTTCTTGACCCGCAGGCTCACGTCGAAGACTTCCGGGTTCAGCGGTTGGCGACGGGCGAAGGCGAGCAGTTGGCTGGTGAGCTTGCTGGCCCGCTCGACGGTGTCGGAGACGGCGCCCATGTAGCGTTGGCGGCGTTCTTCGGACAGCCCGGGCTGGCGCAGGAAGTCCATGGACGAGCGAATGATGGTCAACAGGTTGTTGAAGTCATGGGCCACGCCACCGGTCAATTGGCCGATGGCTTCGAGTTTCTGTGATTGGTGCAGGGCGGCTTCGGCCTGGGTCAGCGCGGTGGTGCGCTCTTCTACCCGTTGCTCCAGGGTGGCGTTCAATTCGGTGATGGCCGTCAGCCCGTCGCGCACTGCCGCGTCGGCGCGCACGCGCTCGATATGCGCCCAGGAGCGCTCGGTGACTTCGCCCACCAAGGCCAGGTCGTAAGGCGACCACACACGGGCGTTCTTGTGATGCACCGCCATCAGCGCCGTCAGGTGCCCGTCCTTGATCAGCGGGAAGCACACCGTCGCCAAGGCGCCCAGGGCCTGGTAGCTGGCGGCTTCGCTGGGGGCGAATTCCACGCGGTTGTCATGGATCACCAGGGGCTCGCCTGCGCGCAAACGGCGCACGGCCAACTCGCCGAACGACGCCAGGCTGTAGCGCCCGACGATACTGGGTGACCCGGGCGCGGCCCGGTTGCCGCGAATGGTGAAGCCGTCCTGGTCGTCGTCCATGTCGGCATACGCGCAGTTCGACACGTGCAGGTGCTCGGCCAGCAACCGCGTGGTGCTGGTCATGATGGCTTCGGCATCGATGGCATTGGCTACCGCACTGCCGATGGCGTCCAGCACCGCCAGACGGCGTGTGAGAAACACGGTGGCGGTGGTCTCAGTGACGGTATTGAGCAGGCCCACGACCTTGCCCTGGGAGTCGCGGATCGGGCTGTAGCAAAAGGTGAAATAGGCCTGTTCGGCCCCGGCGCCGCGCTCGATCACCAGCGGGAAATTTTCGACATAGGTGGCGTGCCCTTCGAAGACCGCCTGGGCGATGGGGCTGACCTCTTCCCAGGCTTCACGCCAGACCTCGTTGAACGGACGCCCCAGCGCATAGGGCTTGTCGCCGAGGATCGGGGTCATGGCGTCGTTGTAGAGCATGGTCAGGTGAGGGCCCCACGCGATGGACTGCGGGAAGCTGGAGGCAAAGCACAAGGCCACGGTGGTCTTGAGGACATCGGGCCAGTGTTCCAGCGGGCCCAGAGGCGTCGCGGCCCAATCATGCTGGCGAACGCGCTCAGCCATGTCGCTGCTGCTTTGCAGCCAATTCATCATTGGGAAAACACCTTGTTTGCCTCGGTCGGTTCAACGCCTGGAAGGGGCGGCCTGACAAGCAACAGACCGGAATGCCCGCTGGCAGTTCAGCGGGATTTTCCGAATGATATCAATTTGATGCTTCGGTGGCGTGGGGCTTCTACAAATCCATTATTGCGCGCCAAAAACCCCCGTCCAGTAAATCCCTGCATCGCTCTTGGGGTCCATCGCATAGGCGGCACCCAGCTCACGGAATTGCGGGTTCATCAGGTTGGCGCAATGGCCCGGGCTGGCCAGCCAGCCGTCCACCACTTTGCGCGGGGTGTCCAGGCCAGCCGCGATGTTTTCGCCGATGTTCTTCGCGATATATCCGGCCAGTTCGGCGCGGTCACCCGGGGTGCGGCCGTCGTGGTCGAGGTGGTCGAAGAAGTTGCCGTTGGCCATGTTGCGTGTGTGACTGTTGGCGGCATTGGCCAGGTCGTCGTTCCACGACAGCGGGGTGGTTGCGGGAAAGGCTTGGGTGCCGCATTGGCGCGGCTGTTCACGGGCGGCGTTGATCAGGCCGAGCAGTTGCTTGCCTTCGGTCTGCCAATCGCCCAGGCCACTGGACAGCAGCGGGCGGGCGAGCACGATGCGCCAGTCCTGGCCGCTGTTGCTCACGCCGATGTCGACAAACTGCGGGTCCAGCACTACGCGGCAGAAACTTTCGCGCACGGCCTTCATCGCCGCTTGCGCGTCCTTGGGGCCCGACAGGCTGATGGCCTGCACATTGACCATCGGGTAGGCCGCACGGGCCAGGGCCTGCTGCAGGTCGCCAACGTTGGTGGCGGGCAGCACGAGCCGGGTGTCGCTGGCCAGCGGCGGCAGTTCCTGGGACCCCTGGTTGCCGCAGCGCTGTACCTGGCTGCGGTAATCGTTGATCTGTTGTACCAACTGACTTTCTTCATTCGCCATCGCGCTGGCGCAGAACACCAAACTGGCGGCCAGCGTCGTAAGACCCATCATCAATGACAGAACGCGCATGGACGTTACCCTTGAGCTTGAAAGTGCCCATGATGCGCGATGTAGGTGCGTCCATGCACCCGTTGGTCCGAACTTTTTTCCTCAGTTCTTGAATGCCGAGTGTTTGCGGCCCTGATCGCACAAGGCAAACACCACCACCAGCAGGGCCGAAACCGCGAGGATTATCACAACGCCATCAGTGGAGTGAGTGGCTGAGGCCGCCACCATCGACAGCGCCCCTAATGGCGCGAGGCCACCGGCGATGGCGGTGCCGATTTCACGCCCGGTGCCAAAGCCCGAAGAGCGGGTCTGGGTCGGGAACTGACGGCTCAGGAACGAGCCCTGTGGCGCAAACATCATCGGCGCCAGGATGCCGGTGCCCACGCCAATGGCCAGGTAGATCATCAGGCTTTCGCCACTGTTGAGCAGCGCCAGGAACGGGTAGGCGAACAGCAGCGAGCACACCCCGCCGAGCATCAACACGGTCTTGCTGCTCCATTTGTCGCACAGCCAGCCGAAGCAGGGCACGGCGACGATGGCGATCAGGCTGGCGATGGTCACCGACAGCGAGGTGACGTGCACGTCCACGCCTTTGAACTGGGTGAGGTAGGCCAGGGAAAAGGTCTTGAAGATGTAGCTCAGGGCGTTGTAGCCAATCGCCACGAAGAACACCACCGCCAGGCCCTTCAGGTCGTTCTTGAACAAGGCCTTGAGCGGTGATGCCTTGGCTTTGCTTTCGGCCTTGCTCAGCTCGTTGAATTGCGGGGTTTCCGGGATGCTGCGGCGCACCCACAGGCCCACGCCCACCAGCACGATGCTGCACACAAACGGGATGCGCCAGCCGCCGGCCAGCAGGAACTCGTTGCCGTTGATGGTCAGCAGGTAAACCGTGAGCGAGGACAGCAGCAAGCCCAGGTTCAGGCCCAGTGCCGGCCAGGCACCCTGGCTGCCGCGTTTGTTTTGGGAGGCGTGCTCGTAGGACGTCACCGCCGCTCCCGACAACTCGGCACCGGCGCCCAGGCCCTGGATGATGCGGATAAACACCAGCACGATCGGCGCCCAGATGCCGATGGAGGCGTAGCTGGGGATCAGGCCGATCAGCGTGGTGCACACGCCCATCAGGCAGAAGGTCAGCACCAGCACTTGCTTGCGACCGAACTTGTCGCCCAGGTAGCCAAACAGAATGCCGCCGAACGGGCGTGCGATAAAGCCGATGGCGAAGGTGGAAAAGGCCATCAGCGTGGCGGTCTTCGGATCACTGTTATCGAAGAAGATCTTCGAGAACACAATCGCGGCCATGGTGGCGTAGAGGTAAAAATCGTACCACTCCAGCATTGAGCCAAAGATGGTGGCGGCCGCGACTTTGCGCAGGCGCTTGCGGGTTTGCTCGGGCGTTTCGGTGCTGGGGATGGAGGCGGGGGCCGTCATGCGTTACTTCCTTCTGAGTCTTTATAGTTATTGTCAAATGGACGTTTGGTGCCGGGTGTTACTCGGGGGTGAACAGGCGGTCGGCGATCATCGCGCCGATGGGCATGGCTGACGTGGCGGCCGGCGAGGGCGCGTTGCACACGTGCAGCATTCGCGCGGTCTGGGCGAACAAAAAGTCGTGTACCAGGCTGCCGTCGCGCATCACCGCCTGGGCGCGAATGCCCGCTTCATAGGGCAGCAAGTCGTCGAGGGTCAGCGATGGGCAGTACTTGCGGCACTGCTCCAGGTAACCGGACTTGAACAGCGAATTCTTCATTTCGGTGGTGCCCGAGCCGAGGTTCTGCCAAATGGTTTTCCAGAACCCCGGGAAGCTGGCGTACTGCGCCACATCGCGCCAGTTCACCGAAAACTTGCGGTAATTCTCACGGCCCAGGCCCAACACGGCATTCGGGCCGACGGTAACGCTGCCGTCGATCATGCGCGTGAGGTGAACGCCGAGGAACGGTAGCTCCGGGTCGGGAATCGGGTAGATCAGGTGGTTGACGATGTTGTTTTTTTCCGGCGGCAGGCGGAAGTATTCGCCCCGGAACGGGATGATCTGATGGTCGATCTTGATCCCGGCCAGGGTCGCCAGGCGGTCCGACTGCAAGCCTGCACACACCACCAGGTGGCGCGCCTGCCAGGTTTCGCTGCGGGTGCTGATGGTGACCTTGTCGGTGTCTTCGCGGATCGCGGTCACGGTGCGGTCCAGGCAGATCTGGCCACAGCGACGGCGGATCACCTCAGCCATGGTCTCGCACACCTGGCGGTAGTCGACGATGCCGGTGGCGTCGAGAAACAGCCCGCCCAGGCCAACGATGTTCGGTTCACGCTGGCGCAACTGGTCGGCATCCAGCCGCTCAACCTTCATGCCGTTGAGCTGAGCGCGCGCATACAGCGCTTCCATGCGTTGCATTTCCAGCGGATTGGACGCCACCAGCAGCTTGCCGCACACCTCGAACTTGATGCCGTGCTCGGTGCAGAACTGCTTGGTCTGTTCGGCGCCGCGCTTGCACAGGTCGGCCTTCAGGCTGCCGGGTGCGTAGTAGATGCCAGCATGGATCACGCCGCTGTTGTGGCCGGTCTGGTGCTTGGCCAGCACCGACTCTTTTTCCAGGATCACCAGGGACGCGCCGGGTTTGCGCTTGAGCAGTTCCATGGCGGTGGCCAGGCCGACGATGCCGCCGCCGATGATGCAATAGTCGTGAATCATGATGCGGAGTCTCTAAGGTTGCACATTTCGGTCTGCTTATCAGGTTGTCAGACTAATGTTTTTGTTAAAAAAATGGCGTGTCCAAGGACACGCTACTTAAAGGGTCAATGGGTGGCTGGCAGCTCCAGGCTCAGGCGGCGCGCGGCAGCCCGCAGGTGTGCTTCGGCGCTGGCGGCGGCACGCTGAGCGTCACCGTCGGCGATGGCCTGGTAGAGCGCCTGGTGTTCTTGGGTGGCGTCGGCGGAGCCTGTGACAAAGCGTGACGCCGAGTTTTCCCAGGCGGTCTTGCGCGCACTGGCCAATTGGCTGCGCAGGAAGTCATGGAAGGCCACGAAGTAATCATTCTTGCTGGCGTCGGCGATGGCGCGGTGGAACTCCACGTCGGCGATGGCGGCGGCTTCGAAGTTGTCGCGGTTGTCCTGCATGGCCTGTAGCGCGCTTTTCATGCGCTGCAGGTCGGCATCATCGCGGCGCTGGGCGGCAATCGAGGCGGCTTGGGTTTCGATCCACAGGCGCACTTCGAACATCTGCGCCAGGTCCGGGCGGCGGCCGTCGGCCTGGGGGAAGCGGAACACCGTACCGGCCGGTGTCTGCGAAATGAACGAGCCCAGGCCCCGGCGCGCGGTGATCACGCCATCGGCCTTGAGCTGGGCAATCGCTTCGCGCACCACGGAACGGCTGACGTTGAGTTGTTCAGCCAGTTGCTGTTCGGTGGGCATGCGCGACTCGGGCGGCAGTTGGCCGGAGTCGATTTCTGCGCGGATGGCACTGACAACCCGGACGACGAGCGAATCGGGGCGTTGGAGCTCAAGCATGGGACTGCCTTGGTGATCAGGTTGTCAGACAATAGTCGTTACGATTTTAACTTGTCAATATTTGTGTCGTATCCCCGCCGCCAGCAGGATCATGCCCAGCGCCACGGCGAAGGTGGCGTGCAGGCCGTAGGCCACTGATTGTGGCAGGGCATGGGTGACATCTGGAGTGGCCCAGGCGAACACCGCACCCAGGGCCGATGCGCCGAAAATCAGGCCGAGGTTGCGAGACAGGTTCAACAGGCCGGAGACCTTGCCACGACGTGAGGCCTCTACATCGCTCATCACGGCAGTGTTGTTGGCGGCCTGGAACAGGCTGTAGCCGGTGGTCAGCAACACCAGCGAGCCCAGGTAGGCCGGCAGCCCGCTGACCAGGGACAGCAGCAGCGCGCCGAGGGCCATGACGCCTAGCCCCGCGAGGGTCATACGTTGGCTGCCCAGCCGGTCCACCCAACGGCCGGCGGGCACACCGGTCAGTGCGGCCACACAAGGCCCGACGGCCATGGCCAGGCCCATCCAGGCTGGATCGAGCCCCAGCCCCCGAGACAGATAAAACGGCCCCACCACAAACGTGGTCATGATCACCGCGGCCACCAGCGCACTGATGACCAGGCCGACGCGCAAGGAAGGGTTTTTCAGCGGGGACCAGAAGCGTTCGTCCGAGGGCCGATGCCCCGGCTGGCGATCAACCGGCAGGTAGCAATAGGCGAGGGCAGCGGCCAGCAGGCCCAAGGGTACGCCCACGAGGAACAACGCTTGCCAACCCCACAAACTGAGCAGCATCCCGCCCACGCTTGGCCCCATCGCAGTCCCCACGGCCGACATCGTGCCGAGCAAACCCATCACCCGGCCGATGCGTTCCTTGGTCACGGTGTCGCCGACCATGGCCAGGGTCATCGCCATCATCACCGCCGCGCCCAGGCCCTGCAGGACACGCGCCACCACCAGCCATGGCAGGGACGGCGCCAGCCCGCACAGCCCGCACGCCACGGCGAACAACAACAAACCGGCGAGCAATACACGCCGACGGCCCAGTCGATCGCCCAGGCTGCCGGCGCTGACAATCACCGCCGTGATCGCCAGCAGGTAGGCCAGCACCACCCACTGCACGGCGTGAAACGAGGCGTCAAACGCGTGGGCCAGCGCTGGCAACCCGACGTTGGCGATGCTGGTGCCCAGAGCGGCCAGCAACATGGACAGGGACAGGCTGACAAGGGCGCCTCGTGAAACCGTGTGCATAGGGAATTCCTTGAGTGAACGCGACTGTCACAACTCTACGGCGTGGCCTAACATGGCGGAAGACGCCGGGTATGCAGTGAATACCTGCATGAAACGCCTGATGAGGAGTCGTGATGCCCGATCTGAATTTGCTGATCACCCTGGACGTGTTGCTCGCCGAAGGCAGCGTCGCCCGCGCCGCAGAGCGTCTGCGCCTGAGCCCGTCGGCGATGAGCCGGGCCTTGGCGCGGCTGCGTGAGACCACCGGCGACCCGTTGCTGGTGCGCGCGGGTCGTGGCCTGGTGCCGACGCCCAGGGCGGTGGCATTGCGTGAGCAGGTCAGCCGCCTGGTGCAGGAGGCCCAGGCGGTGTTGCGGCCCGCAGAGTCCCTGGACATGGCCCGGGTCGAGCGCACGTTCACCCTGCGCACCAGCGAAGAGTTCGTCGAAAACTTCGGCCCGGTATTGCTCGCGCGCATCGCCCGGGAGGCCCCTGGGGTGCGCCTGCGCTTCGTCACTAAAACCGACAAGGACACCGCCTTGCTGCGCGACGGCAGCGTCGACCTGGAGACCGGTGTGGTGGACGCCAGTGCAAACCCCGAGGTGCTGACCCAGGCGCTGTTCCGTGACCGCTTGATCGGCGTGGTGCGCAGCGGGCATCCGCTGAGCCAGGGGACTGTCAGCATTCGGCGCTATGCCGAGGGGCAGCACGTGTACGTCTCCCGCCGTGGCCAGGCGCGAGGGCAGATTGATGACGTGCTTGAGTCCCAAGGCATGCCGCGACAGATCAGTACCATCGTGGCCGGGTTCTCCACCGCCATCGCACTGGCACGGGACACCGACCTGATCGCCAGCGTGCCCGAGCGCTACACCGTCCACCAACGCGAAGGCCTGCACAGTTTCGCCCTGCCGCTGGTGCTCCCCACGTTTACCGTGGCGATGCTCTGGCACCCGCGCCTGGATGCCGACCTGGCCCATCGCTGGTTGCGCGGATGTTTACGTGAGGTGTGCGGGCTGCAGCAGGTACAATCGCCGCTGTCTTGACGTGAAACTCCCAGGAATCTGCATGTTCAGCCTTACCCGTTACACCACCCCGTGCCCCGAGCCTGTCAACGGCCAGATCCTGCAGATGGTGGTGGACAACCTCACCGACATCAGCAGCGTGGCGCTGCCGCCGAGCAACCTGCTGTACAACATCTACCAATACGCGATCGGCTTTGAGGTGCACCTGTACCTGGAGGCGCTGGGCGGTGCCAAGGGCATTGCGGTCGAGTTGGTGGTGGCCACCGACACCCAGGACCCGGAACAGGTCATCGGCTTTGTGTTGTACCTGCCGGTCAAGGACGATCCCGAGGCGTGCGGCATTGCATTCATGGCCGTGCAGGCCGGCAAGCGGCGCCAGGGTGTGGCACGGGCGATGCTGAAAGACGTGCTGGCGCGCTACCCCCACGCCGAACTGGCCTGCGCGGTGGAGAAGGTGCCGGCGTTCGAGGCCATGGGCTTTCAAGTGCGCGGCGCGCGGGGTACCCAGGTGCTGATGAACACACGGGATTACGCAACGAATGGCCTGATGGGCGTGCTGGATGTGGCGTCGATCTACAGCTCATTGGAAATGCGGCAGATCCACACCTACCTGCTGCAAAAGCACGGCAAGCGCGCAATGGTGGACGCCGAGAAACAGCGTGATCGCCACCTCGACCAGCTCACACACAAAGCCCAACGTTTCATACAAAACCTGTAGGAGCCCGCTTGCCGGCGATGGCGCCCTCAAATTCGCTATCGCCCGCATGCGGGCTCCTACAGGGGCGGGGGTTGCTTATGGCTTGGCCAGGTTCCAGTTGCCGCCAACGCCGTCACCGGTGATGTCGCCCGGTTTGCTGTCCTTGACCCAGGTGTACAGCGCCTGGCCCTTGTAGGCCCATTGCTTGCTGCCATCGTCACGGGTGATCACGGTGTAGCCGTCGGCATCCTTGGCGGCGGCCGAGGCGGTGAACGCCGGCCAGTTGGCCAGGCATTGGCCGCTGCAGGCCGACTTGCCGGCGCTGTCTTTGGCGAAGGTGTAAAGGGTCATGCCTTTGCTGTCCACCAGCACTTTGCCTTTGGCGCTGTCGGCGATTTTGGCAGGGGCGGCGAAGGCCATGGACGAAGCACAGGCAATCAGGATGGCAGCAGCAAAGGAGCGTTTGTTCAGCATGTCAAACTCCTGGGTCTTTTCTGGTTTGGGTACTGGCCATGTGCTGTATTCACACGCCGTACTCAGGTAAACACCCGCCGCGCCGCTTTATTCCTCGCCCGTGAATAATTTTTTAACCGCGCGCACGATTGACCATCGCCAGGATCGTCGCCAGCAACTCCTGTTGCGCCTCTTCACGGCTGATTTCGCCACTGGCCGCCGCGTGGGACAAGGCTTCCGCCGCGCCGAGCATGGCGCGCAGGCCGGCCTGTGACACGCTGCCAGCCGCCGCGAACGGCGACAGCGCGTCGCGGCATTTGGCCAAGAAGATCGCCTCGTACTCGCGCTTGAGGGTTTCCAGTTCCGGCGAACTGCTCAGCGCCGCGATCACCCCGGGAATCTCCCGGCCTTGCAGCAACACGCAATCGACATAGGACGAGGCGATCACCCAGGCGCGGTCATCCAGGGTGGCCGCGCTGGCTTCGATGGCATCGCTGAAGACCTGGTTCTGGCGCCCGTCGAAATCTTCATAGAGGGCGGCCAGCAGGCCCGCACGGGTAACGAAATGGTCGTAGACCACCGGCTTGGTCACACCCGCCAGTTCGGCCAGGCGGCCCAGGGTCAGGGCTTCGGTGCCTTCGTCGCGTACCAGTTGCCAGGCCACATCCAACAGTTGGCGCAGGCGGTCTTCGCGGGTCAGGCGACGGCGTGGGGCAGGGGATTCACTGCTTGACATGCTTATATACCAAAAGTAATTTAATCGGCGTAACTTACTAATCGTAGCTTAAGCTGAAAGGGAGTCACTGTCATGCATGCACTCATCGTTGTCGCTCATCACGACCCGCAATCCCTCACCCACAGCCTGGCCGCACACGTTGCCACGGGGCTTGCCGCCGCAGGCCACACCTACGAAATCGCCGACCTCGCCGCCGAAGGTTTCGACCCGCGCTACAGCGCCGCCGACCATTTAGTGCACCGCACCCGCGCCACGGCTCCCGCCGACGTGCTCGCCGAACAGGCGCGTATCGACCGCGCCGACGCGCTGGTGCTGGCGTTCCCGATCTATTGGTGGTCGATGCCGGCATTGCTCAAGGGCTGGGTCGACCGCGTGTTCGTCAATGGCTGGGCCATCGATTACGGCCCGGATACCCCGGTGGTGAAAAAACTGCGGCACTTGCAGGTGCACCTGCTCGCGCTGGGCGCCGCTGATGAAAGCGCGTTTGAACGCCACGGTTATGCCAAGGCCATGGGCACGCAGATCGACTATGGGATTTTTGATTACTGCGGGGCGCACGTAGTGACGTCTGAGTTGCTGCTGGAATCGGAGTCGGGAACGGCCCTTGCGCACCTGAACACAGCAGAAAACCTGGGGCGACGGCTGTTTGCGCAGTCTGAAGTGCTGGAAAAAGCCTAAAGCAGATGCTTCTCCAGGCTGCGCTGGATCAACCTCGCCAACTGCGTCACCGGCTCGCTGGGCTGTTGGCGGTTGCGGTGCAATTCGTACCCCAACGATGGCACGGGTGGCAGGTCGTCCAGCTTGCAGAGCGCGGGCGGCAAACCCATTGACGTGCGTAATGTCACGCCTAATCCGGCCTCCACGGCGGCCCAGATGCCCGCGACACTCGGGCTGGTGAGTGCGATTCGCCAGCAAATGCCTGCACGGTCCAGCGCATCGGTGGCGGCGCTGCGCAACACGCAAGGTGCGTCGAACATCACCAGCGGCAGCGGTGCCAGGGAGCTACGAGGCAGCATCGGTTTGTCGCGGGGACCGATCCAGTGCATGGCGGTTTGCCCCAGGTGCGTGACGTAGGGCGAGACGTGCGTGGTGGCCCACGTCAGCGCCAGGTCGAGCTTGGCGCCGTCCACCAGTGCTAACAGTTCGGCATTGCGCGCAATCCGCACTTCCAGGCTGATCATTGGGTAAAGCTGGGCGAAACTGCGCAGCACATCGCTGAGTACCCGCTCGCCGAAATCCTCCTGTACGCCAAGGCGCAGTGTGCCTTCGGTACGGGTCTGGTTGAGGGCATCAAAAATGCTGTCGTTGAGTGCCAACAGGCGTCGGGCATGGCTCAGCACGGCTTCGCCCACCGGCGTCAACGCCAGGCCACGGCCGGACTTGTTGAGTACCGGCGTGCCGACTCGCTCTTCAAGTTTTTTCAACTGCGCACTGACCGCCGAGGTTGATCGCCCCAGGCGGTCTGCGGCCTTGGCAAAGCTATTGAGCTCCACGCCCAGGACAAAGGTGCGCAGTACATCCAGATCAAAGGTGGGGAGGCTCATCGAATCGTCCATAAAAACGGCATGGTGGCTGCTGTTTAATCTGATATTCGGAATGATCCTGGCTTGCTAATTTTTGCCCGTCAACTCAATTGTCGGAGCGCTGCACATGCCCTACGCACGCATCTCATTGCAACGCGGTAAGCCAACCCATTACCTACGGGCCCTTTCCCAAGGCCTGCATGACGCACTGGTGGAAACCTTCGGGATCCCTGTGGGGGATCGTTTCCATGTCATTCACCAGCATGAGCCGGGGGAGTTGTTCGTCGATGCTGATTACCTGGGCGGCCCGCGCAGTGCCGACTACGTGCTGATTGCAATCACTGGTGGCAAGCCGCGTGACACGGTGACCAAACGCCGTTTCTACCACGTGCTGACCCAGCGTTTGAGTGCAAGCATCGGTCTCGACCCTGAGGATGTAATGATCGTGATCAGCACCACGGCGCCAGAGGACTGGTCGTTTGGCGGCGGGCGGGGCAATGAGTAGCGGGCATTAGCCTTCGCGAAACAGGTCGTGGGCGTCGAGCAGGCGGTAGGCGATTTCCGGGCGCTTCTCCATGCCACGGCGAATCGCGGCCGGGATCGATTGCCGGGTCTTGCGGCACAGGCCGGGCAGGTCGTCGATGATGATCTGGATCCCGCGCATGCTCTTGACCTCGGTGTGCCCCGGTGCGACATGCACGCGGATGCCCAATTGCTGGTACATCAGCTGTTGCATGTGCTCCAGGTCTTGCAGGCTCTTGAGGTCTTCGAGGCGGTCGAGCAGTTTTTTCTCTTCCTGGCGCGTGAGCTGCAGGATGCGCTGGTCGGTGCCCGGCGCCTCCAACAGCTGTTCGCGCTGGCAGTCGCAGGCGCCGGGTGGGCAGGGCTGGCGAATGTTCATGTGCAAGGCCTCCCCCTTCCAGCGCCTAGTGCTCAGTAGCTCAGTTGAACCCCAAGACTGCTCAGGGCCTTCCAGTACTCAGGATAGGTCTTGGCCACGCAATCCGGGTCCTGGATGCGGATGCCCGCCACCTTCAGGCCGGCCAACGCAAAGCACATCGCGATGCGGTGGTCGGCGTGGGTGTCGATCAGTGCGTTGCAAGCGGTACCAGCCAGTGCCGGGTCGCTGGCCACCAGCAAGTCGTCGCCTTCGATGGTAGCCAGGCCCGGGCGGATTTCGTTGAGACCGTCATGCAGCGCTTGCACGCGGTCGCATTCCTTGACGCGCAGGTTGGCCAGTTCGGTGAAGCGCACCGGGGTGTTGTTGAACGCCGCCAGCACCGCGAGGGTCGGGATGGCGTCCTGCATTTGCGAACCGACCACCGTGGCCTGCATGTTCGGGAACTGGGCGATCACGGCCTGGGCCTTGGCGTCAGGCTGGGTGAAGTCCTGGGCGGCCACGCCGATGTCGATGCGGCCAGCGGTCAGCACTTCGGCGGCCCACAGGTAGGTGGCGGCGGAGGCGTCTGGTTCGATCAGGTAGTCATGGGCGGTGTAGCCGGTGGGGGCCACGCGCCAGGTGGTGTCGTTGACGGCTTCCACCTGGGCACCGAAGGCGCGCATGCAGTCCAGGGTGAGGTCCACGTAGCCACGGGCGCCGATGTCCTTGCCGGTCAATGCCACTTCAATCGGGGCTTCGCCGCATGCCGCGAGCATCAGCAGGGCCGACACGTATTGGCTGGACAAACCACCGTCGATTTCAAAACGCTTGGCTTGCACCTTGCCCACGCCGTGCACGGTGACCGGTGGGCAGCCGGTGGGGCTGTCGACCTTGATGCCATTCTGGCCGAGGGTGGCCAGCAGCGGGCCGATCGGGCGTTTCTGCATGTAGTCGTCGCCGTCCAGTACCACGGTGCCTTCGACGGTGGCCACGGCGGCGGTCAGAAAGCGCATGGCGGTGCCGGCGTTGCCGAGGAACAGGGGCTGGGTGGGCAGTTGCAGTTTGCCGGAGCCGGTGACCACGAAGGTGGTGTCGTCGGGTTCGTCGATGGTCACGCCCATTTGGCGCAGGGCCACGGACATGTGGCGGGTGTCGTCGCTCTTGAGGGCGCCGCTCAGGCGGCTGGTGCCCTTGGCGAGGGCGGCCAGCAGCAGGGCGCGGTTGGTGATGGATTTGGAGCCGGGGGGCGCGACCTTGCCATTGAGGGGGAAGTTGGGCGGTGTAACGGTCACGGTTTTTTGCGAACTCAAGGTACAGGGCTCCTGATCAAGGCAAGGTGGCACGGAGTGGCCGACGGGCGGACTCGAATAATCGGGTATAGATGCAGTGCTTGTCGAGCGTGGGGTAACGGCCACCGGTATTTTCTGGTTGTGCATCAGTCCACCTGTGGGAGCTGGCTTGCCTGCGATGGCGGCCTCATGGTGTACATATCCATGTCTGCGGTAATGGCGGCTTATGGTTCCGCTCTTACAGCGGGTCACTTTTGGAA
>NZ_JACARO010000054.1:64012-93630 GCF_013386585.1 Pseudomonas sp. P7548
GTGTGGAGCAAAGGCAAAGGCAAACGCGGTTGTGTAGGAGCCGGCTTGCCTGCGATGCAGGCGCCTCGGTCGCAGGCGGTTAGCGTTTTGCCAACCAGTAATCATGCAGCGCTCGTGCTGCGGGTTCGATTTCGCTGGCGCGTTGTTGATGCGCCTGTACATCCAGGTCAGCCGGCAGCTCGAAATTGTCTTGCTCGGCGCACCACGAGACCTTCTCCAACTCGGCGGCTTGTGGGGCTGGCAGTTCCGGCCAGTTGCCGATGGCGGCGCCGCGGATGTAGCCGAAGCACCATTCTTCGGCGAGGGTCACGGTGTGGCCCTGGTGGTCGGTTTCGTCGAAGCGGGCCTTGAAGCTGCTGGCATCGGTGGCCAGTTGTTCGGCCAGGGTGTTGAGGTGGCGCACGCACAGTTCGAGGAAGCGCTGTGCTTCGTCCATGGTTTCCCACTCGGGGTTTTGCCCGCCCCAGATCGCCGGGAACCACTCGGCCACGTCCACCTGGGCCGGGCTGGACACCAGGGCGGTGAAGTAGCCGTCGAGTTCGGCCAGGTTCAGCACGGAATGGTCGTCGCCGTATTTGAGCAGGGTGTCTTCGATGAATTCGAATTCGGCCGGGGTGAGGGGTTGGGCGTGCATGGGCATTTCCTTTAAACGTCGAGCGCCGCAGGTGGGGCGGCTTAAAGCGCGAAGGATGGTACTTAGGACGGTTTTTTTCCAGTACTTTCCAGGCGCTGGCACAGCTTGCTCACGCACATCGCGCCCACCACTGCGAGGATGATGGGCACCAGGAAGTCATGCTCGATACGGGTGAATTCCGCCACCAGCACAATCGCCGTCAGCGGCATGCTCATGCTGGACGCCAGAAAAGCCGCCGCGCCGATGATCGCAAACGCCCCCAACGGTACGCCCGGCCACGCCAGGCTCCAGGCGCCGCCGAGGATGATCGCCAGCAGTGCGCCGTTGGCAAGGCCGGGCGTCAACAGGCCGCCTTCGGCACCGGCGCGCAGGCTGCTGGTGGTGATCAGCACCTTGACCAGCAACAGCAACGCGGCCAGGCCGATGCTCAGTTCATTGTCGAACCCCAGTTGCGCCGGGCCTTTGCCGTTGCCGAGGATTTGCGGCAGCCACATCGCCAACACGCCGATGACCGTGAAGTTGATCACTGACAACACCGGCAAGCGCCAGCCCCGTGCAGCATTCGCCCGGGCGCTACCGGTGAGCCGGGTGAAACCGTAAGCCGCCAGCCCGAACACCGGCCCGCAGACCACGGCCCAGGCGATCAAAGGCGGGCTCAGCACAAAGTGCGGCACCACGTATTGGGATTCGGCACCCAACCCGATCCACGCCACCGAAGCGGCAATCGCCGAGGTCGCCAAGGCAATCACCGCGGCGGGCCAACTGAACACGCCCACCAGCACTTCCAGCACGAACACCGCACCGCCCAACGGCACGTTGTACACCGCCGCCAGGCCCGCGCCGGCGCCGCAGGCGACGATCAGGCGATGCATGGGCGGGGTGAGTCGCGCCCGCTGCGATAACCAGGTGGCGGCCAAGGCCCCGACTTCCCGTGGCGCCACTTCACGGCCCAGCGGCGAGCCAAGGGCCACGGTGATGATTTGCAGCACGGCGTGGGCGAGGGTGGTCTTGGGCGGCATGATCGGCATCTTCTCCGACACCGCCTGCTTGATGCTCACCAGCGGCCGTCCGTAGCGATAAATCAACCACCAGCCCAACCCGGCCACCAGGCCACACGCCATCAGCACCAGCAAGCGCCGTTCGGGGGCGGCCGCCGTCACGCCGAGCAGGAAGGTTTCGTGGCTGACCAGGCTGTCGAGGCTGTAGCCGTAGGCCAGGTGTTGAATACCGTGCAGCAGCAACGCCAGGAGCATGCCGCCAAGCCCCGCGCCGATGCCGGTCAGCACAACCACCAGGGCCAGTATCAGCGATGAACGAAACGTGGACGGCATACACAACTCCAGGCAATGGCCCTGATTGTATAGCCGATAAATCGCCTGCTTTGGGTGAAATGTATCGCCGCTGCATGAAGCGCCGCGTCACAACATTTCATTACCTTTGCCAGTCCCGGTTTTGGCCGATGCGCCGTCCTGCACCCTTGGTATAGTTCGGGCCTTATCACTCGCCAGTCAGGGATCACTGCCATGTCCGAATACCAAGCTTTCGTCGTCGAACTCACCGGCAACGTTGCCCATGTGCAGATCAACCGCCCGGAAAAGATCAACGCGATGAACGCCGCGTTCTGGACCGAAATCATCGATATCTTCCAGTGGGTCGAAGACACCGACGCCGTGCGCGCTGTGGTGCTCAGCGGGGCCGGCAAGCATTTTTCCTCTGGTATCGACCTGATGATGCTGGCCTCGGTGGCCAATGAATTCGGCAAGGACGTGGGCCGCAACGCACGCCTGCTGCGCCGCAAAATCCTTGAGCTGCAAGCCTCGTTCAATGCCGTCGACAACTGCCGCAAGCCAGTGCTGGCGGCCGTGCAGGGTTACTGCATCGGCGGTGCGATCGACCTGATCAGCGCCTGCGACATGCGCTACGCCGCCGAGGGCGCGCAGTTCTCGATCAAGGAAATCGACATCGGCATGGCCGCCGACGTCGGCACCCTGCAACGCCTGCCGCGCATCATCGGCGACGGTATGCTGCGTGAACTGGCCTATACCGGTCGCCAGTTCGGTGCCGAGGAAGCGCGCAGCATCGGTCTGGTCAATCGCGTCTATCCCGATCAGGAAAGCCTGTTGGCCGGGGTGATGGAGATCGCCCATGAAATCGCCGCCAAGTCGCCGATTGCCGTGGCCGGCACCAAGGCCATGATCAGCTACATGCGTGACCATACAGTCAATGACGGTCTGGAATACGTTGCCACCTGGAACTCGGCTATGTTGCAATCCAACGACCTGCGCGTGGCCATCGCGGCCCACATGAGTAAGCAGAAACCCGAATTCGTGGATTGACTGACATGACCCCAGGCTGGATTACCACAACACTTCTGGACAACGACACCCCTGGCGGCTGGGCCGTCGCCCGCAGCCGCGACGGCTTCTTGCATGACGCCAACGGCCCGCTGTTCCCCCGGGAATGGCTCAAGCGCCAGGACTTGGCGGTGTTTGCCGAGCACGGCATCGGCCACCTCGACGGCGAACCGGTGTACCTGCTGGAGCTGGACGCCGCCGCCGAGGTGGAAGGTTGCAGCTGGCAGGGCCTGCGCGCCTTCATGCTGCAAGGCGACCACACGTTGTACAAAGTGTTGGGTTACGCAGCGCAGATCGGTACTTGGGCCCGGGAGCACCGCTTTTGTGGCAGTTGCGGCCAAGCCATGGTCCAGGTGCCCCGCGAGCGCGCGATGCATTGCCCGGCCTGTGACCTGCGCAGCTACCCGCGGATTTCGCCGAGCATGATCGTGCTGGTGACCCGTGGCGACGAGATCCTGCTGGCCCGTTCGCCACGCTTTGTGACGGGGGTGTACAGCACGCTGGCGGGGTTTGCCGAGCCAGGGGAGTCGGCCGAAGACTGCCTGATCCGTGAGGTACGCGAGGAGGTGCAGGTGGAGGTGAAGAACATCCAGTACATGGGCAGCCAGTGCTGGCCGTTCCCGCACTCGATGATGCTGGGCTTCCATGCCGAATACGCCGGCGGCGACATCGTGCCCCAGGCCGACGAGATCGAAGACGCGCAGTGGTTCAACATCCACGACCTGCCGCCGTTGCCGGCGTCACGTTCGATTGCGCGCTACCTGATCGACCTCTACCTGGCCCGTCGCTTAGGCCACGCTGAACCAGTGCTGCCAGGCTAGGCGCACCGTCAGCCCGAGCACTACGGTGATGAACACCGGGCGAATGAACTTGGCGCCGCCGCTGATTGCGCTGCGTGCGCCAAAGAACGCGCCACACATCACCGACACGCCCATCGCCAGGCCGACGATCCAGTCCACCGAACCATTGATGATGAACACCGTCAGCGCGCCCGCGTTGCTGACGAAGTTCATGCTGCGCGCCACACCGCTGGCCTTCACCAGGTCGATGGGGTGCAGCAGCATGGTGCTCACGGTCCAGAACGCCCCGGTGCCCGGGCCGGCCACGCCGTCGTAGAAGCCGAGGCCGAAACCCTGGGTGGATTGCCATTTCTTCTTGATCGGCGCATCGGCGTCCAGCGGCGCCTTGGGCGTGCCGCCGAACAACAGGTACACGCCGCAGGCGAAGACGATCACCGGGAGCATTTTGTTCAGGGTTTCGGCGGGCAGGTAGTGGGCGACCACGGCGCCGCTCAACGCGCCGATCAATGTGCCGACGATGGCATGCACCCACTGGCGCGGGTGGAACAGCTTGCGGCGGTAGAAGGTGAAACTGGCGGTGGCCGAACCGAAGGTGGAGCTGAGCTTGTTGGTGCCCAGCACCAGGTGCGGTGGCATGCCGGCCGTGAGCAGGGCCGGCGTGGTCAGCAGGCCGCCGCCGCCCGCGATGGCGTCGATGAAACCGGCGATAAAGGCGACAAGCGCCAGGATGGCGAGGGTGGTGAGGTCAACGCTGAGTTCGAAGGGCATGGGCAGGGCTTATTCTTGGCAGGGTGCGCAGCGAAGGGGCTGCGCCAAAGGCCTGCATCTTACCTGCCGGAGGTACCGAGAACCACATGTGGGAGCGGGCTTGCTCGCGAATACGGTGTGTCCGTCACCTCATGCATTAACTGACACACCGCTTTCGCGAGCAAGCCCGCTCCCACATGGGTAACTGCGATCAACCGTGACGCTTTTCCAGCCACTCCAGCGCCGTACGCCAGATGCAAATCCCCAGGAAATACGCCGACATCAGCGACCACAACCCAAACGTCCACGGGTTGGTGTTCGGGTAGTCCACCACCATCAGGAAGCTGCACAGCAGCCAGATCGTGGTCACGGCGATGTTGATTGGCATGAACCGCTTGACCCGGAACGGGTGAAGGAACTTCATCGGCGTCACGGTCAGCAGGGCCAGGCCGATCACCGTGAGCAAGGTCACCCAGGCCTCCGGCTGGATGATGTACACGCACAGCGCCACCACGTTCCATGCCGCC
Source organism: Pseudomonas sp. P7548 (assembly GCF_013386585.1). Classification (GTDB taxonomy): domain Bacteria; phylum Pseudomonadota; class Gammaproteobacteria; order Pseudomonadales; family Pseudomonadaceae; genus Aquipseudomonas. The sequence continues at coordinate 69,075 of NZ_JACARO010000054.1, forward strand.
GGGAAGCCGACGAAGTAGTTGTCCTTGCTCTTCATGTTCACGTTGCAGAAACAGAACAGCGACGACACCAGGATCACCGACACCGTGAACAGGTGAGTGAAGTCGGGCAGGTCGATATAGCGGTAGATGAACAGCGCCGGGATGAACACATAGGTCAGGTAGTCGATCACCAGGTCCAGCACCGAGCCGTCGAAGCTCGGCAACACGGTGCTGACGTTGACCCGGCGTGCCAGGGAGCCGTCGACGCCATCGACCACCAGCGCCAGGCCCAGCCACAGCAGGCAGGCCTTGGGCGAGTTTTCCAGCAGCGCCAGGGTGGCCAGAAAGGCCAGTACCACACCGGTGGCGGTGAAGCCGTGGGCGCCCCAGGCTTTGAGTCTGGCTACATGCAGGGTCGATATCACGGGCGGTTCTCCAAAAGGTGAAACGGGGCAGCCGACAACGTAACGCCGTCGAGTCTGGCCGGGGAATGCAGGTATCGACCGGGAAGGGGGGGATAAGGTTCACCGCCCCGGTGTATCACTTAGCGTAGCAAGCGTAGGACGATTCGGCATCAGCCCTGGCGGAACACCAAGGCCTTCAAGCCACTTTGCGGGTCAATATCAGGAAATTCCGGCGGGTTTTGCAGCCGTTCGATAAAGCGCAGGCCCGGTGCTTCGCGGGTCACGCCGTCGATCAGGAAGTCTTCGCCCAGGGCCGGGTCGTTCATACACGCCAAAACCGTGCCCTGCGGCGTGAGCAAATCCGGCAGGCGGCGCAGCACACGCTGGTAGTCCTTGGTCAGCAGGAAACTGCCTTTCTGAAAGGACGGTGGGTCGATGATCACCAGGTCGTAAGGGCCGTTGTGCGTGACTTTGGCCCAGGACTTGAACAGGTCGTGGCCCAGGAAGCTGACCTGGCTCAGGTCATGACCGTTCAGGCGGTGATTGTCACGGCCGCGGCTCAAGGCGCCACGGGCCATGTCCAGGTTCACCACATGCTCGGCGCCACCTTCGATGGCCGCCACGGAGAACCCGCAGGTGTAGGCAAACAGGTTGAGCACGCGCTGGCCCTTGGCTTGTTCGCGCACCCAGTTGCGCCCGTAGCGCATGTCGAGGAACAGCCCGCTATTCTGTTTTTTACCCAGGTCGATCAAGTAACGCAGGCCGCCTTCGGTGATGATCAGCTCTTCGACGGGGTTGCCCACCAGCCATTCGGTGGTGCTTTGCGGCAGGTAGCGGTGTTGCAGGGCCACGGTGTGATCGGCCAGTTGCGTGCGCAGCAGCTGTTTCAGGTCTTCCAGTGGCTGCGCCTCGGGCTCCTTGAACAACGAGACCAGCACCACGCCTTGCAACCAGTCCACGGTCAGTTGTTCCAGGCCCGGCCAGCAACGGCCACGGCCGTGGAACAGGCGGCGGGTTTCGTCCGGTGGCGTGGCCAGGGCGGTGGCGAGGTGAGCGTGCAGGGTGGCGAGTGCGTCTGGGGTCATCGTTGAGCGTCAGTCATTGAGCGGGCGGCATTTTAAACACAGTTGCAGGCTTTCGGGGTGCTTGAGCACAACGTGCTGGAAAAATGCAGATTGGCAGTGATTCATGCTCAAAAAGCTGCGAGCTGCGCCTGATAACAGGCAAATAATCCTCTGGCACCGACATAAACTGGAAAAAAAGCCCGGAGGTGCCCATGAACGGTTTCGCGAGTGCAGTCAATCACACAGCAGTGGATCAGGTAGAGCTGGACGAATGGCGCGACGCCCTGGCGTCCCTGGTGGCCAACGCCGGGCCGGCCCGGGCCCGGCAGATCCTCGACCTGCTGGCCCGTGAAGGCAGCGCCCCGCACATCGACTGGAAACCACGCCACGGCACGCCTTACATCAATAGCATCAGCGTCGAACAGCAACCGCCATTCCCCGGTGACCTGGCCACCGAAGAGCGCCTGGCTTCGCTGGTGCGCTGGAACGCCCTGGCCATGGTGGTGCGCGCCAACCAGGCCTATGGCGAACTGGGTGGCCATATCGCCAGCTACGCCAGTGCGGCGGACTTGTTCGAAGTGGGCTTCAACCACTTCTTCCGCGCGCGCAACGAGGGCTTTGGCGGCGACCTGGTGTTCTACCAGCCGCATTCGGCACCGGGGATTTACGCCCGTGCCTTTCTGGAGGGGCGCCTCAGCGAGAGCGACCTGGCCCACTATCGCCAGGAAATCGGTGGCCCTGCGGTCGGCGCACGGGGGCTGTCCAGTTACCCTCATCCGTGGCTGATGCCTGACTTCTGGCAGTTCCCCACCGGTTCCATGGGCATAGGCCCCATCAGCTCGATATTCCAGGCGCGCTTCATGCGCTACTTGCAACATCGCAGCTTGCAGGACACCACCGACCGCCATGTGTGGGGCGTGTTCGGCGACGGCGAGATGGACGAGCCAGAAAGCATGTCGGCCCTGACCCTGGCCGCCCGCGAAGGCCTGGACAACCTGACCTGGGTGGTCAACTGCAACCTGCAGCGCCTCGACGGCCCGGTACGCGGCAACGGGCGGATCATCGACGAACTGGAAGCCTTGTTCGCCGGCGCCGGGTGGAACGTGATCAAACTGGTCTGGGGCTCGGACTGGGACGCCTTGTTCGCCCAGGATATCGACGGCTCGCTGGTCAACACCCTGTCAGATACCGTCGACGGGCAATTCCAGACCTTTGCGGCCAAAGACGGCGCCTACAACCGCGAGCACTTCTTTGGCCAAAGCGAGTCCCTGAAGGCGCTGGTGGCAGGCATGAGCGACGAGCAGATCGACCGCCTCAAGCGCGGCGGCCATGACATGGTCAAGATTCACGCGGCTTACCACGCGGCACGCCGGGTCAAGGGCAAGCCCACGGTGATCCTGGCCCAGACCAAGAAGGGCTTCGGCATGGGCGAGGCCGGGCAGGGCAAGATGACCACCCACCAGCAGAAAAAACTCGACCGCGACGCGCTGATCGCCTTCCGCAATCGCTTCCAGTTGCCGCTGAGCGATGAACAGACCGAATCCTTGAGCTTCTTCAAGCCAGCTGACGACAGCCTGGAAGCGCGTTACCTGCACCAACGGCGCAATGCGTTGGGCGGCTATGTGCCCAGCCGCAGCCAGGTGGCCGCAACAGTCGCGGTGCCGTCGATAACGGGATACGCCGGATTCGCCACGGCGGCCGACGGCAAGGAAATGTCCACCACCATGGCCTTTGTGCGCATGCTCACTAACTTGCTCAAGGACAAGGCCCTGGGCCCGCGCATCGTGCCGATCGTGGCGGATGAAGCACGCACTTTCGGCATGGCCAACCTGTTCAAGCAGATCGGCATCTATTCCAGCGTGGGCCAGCGCTACGAGCCGGAAGACATCGGCTCGATCCTCAGCTACCGCGAGGCCACCGACGGGCAGATCCTCGAAGAAGGCATCAGCGAAGCCAGCGCCATCAGTTCCTGGGTCGCGGCGGCCACCAGCTATTCGGTGCATGGCCTGCGCATGTTGCCGTTCTACATCTATTACTCGATGTTCGGCTTCCAGCGGGTCGGCGACCTGATCTGGGCCGCCGCCGACCAGCGCGCTCGCGGGTTTCTGCTGGGCGCCACGGCCGGGCGCACCACCTTGGGCGGCGAAGGTTTGCAGCACCAGGACGGCAGCAGCCACCTCATGGCGGCGACGGTGCCGAACTGCCGGGCCTACGACCCGGCGTTTGCCGGTGAGTTCGCGGTGATCCTCGACCACGGCATGCGCCAGATGCTGGAGCACGATGTGGATGAGTTCTACTACGTGACCCTAATGAACGAAAACTACCCGCAGCCGAGCCTGCCGGACGGCGTGGAGGCCGCGATCATCAAGGGTATGTATCGCCTGGAAGGCGCCGCCGACGCCCAGGTGCGCCTGCTCGGCTCTGGCACGCTGGTGCGCGAGGCTCAGGCAGCGGCGCAGCTGCTGGCGGAGGATTGGCAGGTGAGCAGCGAAGTGTTCAGCGTGACCAGCTTCAGCGAATTGGCACGGGATGCGCGGGAGGTGGAGCGCTGGAATCGGCTGCATCCGCAGGACGCGGCGCGGGTGAGTCATGTGAACGCGTGCCTGCCCCAGGGCGCGCCGGTGATCGCGGTGTCGGACTACGTGCGGGCGGTGCCGCAGATGATTGGCTCGTACATGGACTCCCGTTACACCGTACTCGGCACGGACGGTTTTGGCCGCAGTGACACACGGGCGGCGTTGCGGGATTTCTTCGAGGTGGACCGCCATCACCTCGTGCTGGCGGCACTGACGGCGTTGGTAGAGCAGGGGAGCTTAGACGCGAGGGTGTGCCAAGAGGCGATTGAACGGTACGGCTTGCAGGCCGAGCGTGACCCGTCCTGGACCTTCTGAGCAGCAGAGATCAACTGTGGGAGCTGGCTTGCCAGCTCCCACATGGGTTTTGTGGTGTGACTTAGAAGGTGGCAATCAGGGCAGGGCCGAAGGCGTCCTTGAGGAAACCTGGGGCGATATAGCGTTCGTAATGCGCCTCGGACAACAGGAAAAACTCCCGGTCAATCGCATCGCGCAAATCCGCCAGGTGCCGCTCGCGAAACTCCGGCAACAATGCCAAGCCGTAGGCCTCCAGCTTGGAAATCACCCGCGCACCCCGGGCAATCAACTGGTAGGCCCAACAATATGGCGACTGATGCGGCACAAAGCGGATCTTGCGGCTTTCCAGCTGCTGGCGCAGCAGGTGCGCGTCGAACACTTCCAGTTTGCTGGCCATGACCTGCACCAGCAACTGCTCCAGGCGCAACCACACCGCCTGCTTTTCCTCGGCGTTATAGCCGTTCCACTGGATCACCTCATGGTGATAACGCTTGCAGCCCCGGCAGACCAGGTCCCCGTAAACGGTGGAGCACAGGCCGACGCAGGGGGTTTTGATGGTTTGATTGGGCATAAATGGCTTGCTTGCAAAATCTAGAGAGCACCGCAGTCCCAATGTGGGAGCGGGCGTGCTCGCGAAAGCGGTGTGTCAGTCACCGGATGCATCGATTGACATATAGCCTTCGCGAGCAAGCCCGCTCCCACATTCTGGATCCGCGTCGATGATTAGTCCCAGCTCAGCGCGCCGCCAGTCTGGTACTCGATCACGCGGGTCTCGAAGAAGTTCTTCTCTTTCTTCAGGTCCATGATCTCGCTCATCCACGGGAACGGGTTGGTGGTCCCTGGGTACTCTTCCTTCAAGCCAATCTGCGACAAACGACGGTTAGCAATAAACTTGAGGTAATCCTCCATCATCGCCGCGTTCATGCCCAGCACCCCACGAGGCATGGTGTCACGCGCATATTCAATCTCCAGCTGAGTCCCCTGCAGGATCATCTGGGTCGCTTCTTCTTTCATCTCGGCATCCCACAAATGCGGGTTTTCGATTTTGATCTGGTTGATCACGTCGATACCGAAGTTCAGGTGCATCGACTCGTCGCGCAGGATGTACTGGAACTGCTCGGCCACGCCGGTCATTTTGTTGCGGCGGCCCATGGAGAGGATCTGGGTGAAGCCGCAGTAGAAGAAGATGCCTTCCAGGACGCAGTAGTAGGCGACCAGGTTGCGCAGCAGTTCTTTGTCGGTGTCGACGGTGCCGGTTTCGAACTTCGGATCGGAGATCGAGCGGGTGTACTTGAGGCCCCAGGCTGCCTTTTTGGCGACCGATGGAATCTCGTGGTACATGTTGAAGATTTCGCCTTCATCCATGGCCAGGGATTCGATGCAGTACTGGTAGGCGTGGGTGTGGATCGCTTCTTCGAAGGCCTGGCGCAGGATGTACTGGCGGCACTCCGGGTTGGTGATCAGGCGGTACACGGCCAGCACCAGGTTGTTCGCTACCAACGAGTCGGCGGTGGAGAAGAAGCCGAGGTTGCGCATGACGATGCGGCGTTCGTCGTCGGTCAGGCCTTCGGGGTTTTTCCACAGGGCGATGTCGGCGGTCATGTTGACCTCTTGCGGCATCCAGTGGTTGGCGCAGCCGTCGAGGTACTTTTGCCAGGCCCAGTCGTACTTGAAGGGTACGAGTTGGTTGAGGTCGGCGCGGCAGTTGATCATGCGCTTTTCGTCAACGGCGACGCGGGCGGAGGCGCCTTCGAGTTCGGCGAGGCCTTCGGCGACGTCGAGGCTGTCGAGGGCGGCCTTGGCGCGCTTGATGGCGGCGGAGTCACTGGCGGTGACGGCGCGGGCTTCGATGGCGGCGGCGGCGCCGGCACCGTCGAGGCGGTCCATGTTGGCTTCGGTGGCGTGGCCGGCGTTGGCGCCCTTGATCACCGCTGCACCGGTGTCTTCGTTGTCGACTTCATCCCAACTCAGCATCGAAATACTCCTTCCTGGTCTGTTCTGACGGTGTGTGAACCCGTCCATAAATGTGCGATTTGCAGGCTTCAAGGCATTGAAATACTGCCAATAGTGTGGTCGGTAAATACCGATGCTGCACACTATGTAGTGGTCTGTTTTGTTTGTGGGCACACTATATGGGGTGTAACACCGATGGTCAACGCACAAGACGGCATCGATCGTCGCAGGGGGTATGAGTAAAAGTCACAGCCCCATGACTTTTAATGGTTACGGCCGTTTTGACCCCCGGTGCTAAAAATTCGCCAACAAGCTCCCCATAACAACAACGAGCGTTTGCGAAAATGAAAGCACTTGATCTGTACATCGGCGAAGGCTTCGAAGGCCCAGGCGTCAATGCTGCCCACATCAACATCCTCATCGGCCCGCGCAACGGCCCGGCTGGCCAGGCGTTTGCCAACAGCCTCGCGTCCCCCAGCCAAGGCCACTGCCCGTTCATGGTGATCGCCCAGCCGAACATCCCGGTCAAGCCCATGACCCTCTACGTCAACAAGGCCGAAATCAGCAGCGACTTGCACGGCAACGCCACCTGGGGCGCGTCCCAGGCCGGTATCGCCAAGGCCGTGCTGGAAGCCTTGCTCGACGGCACCTTGCCGCCCGAAGCCGAAGACGAGTGGGCCATTGTCACGGCCAACTGGGTCAACCCGGGCTGCGACGACCTGGACGCCGTCTACCTGAACAACTACAACGCCTGCCGCACCGCGATCCGCGCCGCCCTGACCGGCACGCCGTACACCGCGCAACTGGCGGACGTGGTCAATCACATCAGCAACCCGTTCTACACGCCTAAGGCCTGAGGAGAATCCCATGCAATACACTCGACTGGGCAACTCCGGCCTGCAAGTCTCGCGCCTGTGCCTGGGCACCATGAACATGGGCACCCCAGACTGGAAACCGTGGATCTTCGAAGAAAAGCAAAGTGAGCCCATCGTCGCCCACGCCCTGGCCAACGGCGTCAACTTCATCGACCTGGCCGACTTCTACTCCGCCGGTGTCGGCGAAGAAGTCGTCGGGCGCATCCTCAAGCGCGTGGCACGCCGCGACGACATCGTGGTCACCACCAAAGTCGGCTACGGCACCCGCAGCGGCATCAACGCCAGCGGCCATTCGCGCAAGCACATCATGGACAGCATCGACCTGTCCCTGAGCCGCCTGGGCATGGATTATGTCGACGTGTTCATGCTGCATTACTTCGACGTGAACACCCCCGTCGAAGAAACCCTGTGTGCCCTCAACGACATCGTGCGTTCCGGCAAGGCCCGCTACATCGGCGTGTCCACCATGCTCACCGGCCAACTGGCCAAGATCCTCATGGCCTGCGAGCGCAACGGTTGGGTCAAGCCGATCAACATGCAGCTGCAACTGAACTGCGCCTACCGCGAAGAAGAGCGCGAGATGATCCCGTTCTGCCGCGACCAGGGCCTGGGCGTCTCGGTGTTCAGCCCGCTGGCCCGGGGCTTGCTCACCGGTGAAGTGCAGTCCACCCGCAACCAGACCGACTTCTTCACCCAGCAGATGTACGCCGACCAGGCGTCGTTCGACATCGCTCACTCGGTGCAACGCGTGGCCCGTGCCCGCGGCGTGTCCAACGCCCAGATCGCCCAGGCCTGGGTCGCCAACCACCCGGGTGTCGACGTGATGCTGGTGGGCGCCGACACCACCGAGCAATTCGACAGCGCGCTGGCGGCCCTGGACACCCAACTGGACGCCGAAGAACTCCACGAGCTGGAACGCAACTACACCCCGTGCGATGTGATCAACGACTACACCGCCGGCAAGCGCATCCTGCGTGAGGCCCGTCCGGGCCTGGACCGTTTCAACTTGATCGAGGCCGTGGCATGAATCCGCTGATCCGTACGGGTAACTACATCGATGGCCAATGGTCCAGCGGTGGCCCGACTTACCCGGTGCTCAACCCGGCCAATGGCGCGCTGATCGTTGATGTGCAGCGCGCCGCCGCCGAGGAAACCGACTTGGCCATCGACGCTGCCAACCGCGCGTTGCCGGCCTGGCGCACGCTCACCGCCAAGGAGCGCAGCCAGCGCCTCAAGCGTTGGAGCGAGCTGATGCTGGCCAACCAGAAAGACCTGGCGCAGCTGCTCAGCCTGGAACAGGGCAAACCCTTGGCCGAAGCCATGGGCGAAGTGGTCTACGCCGCCAGCTTCCTGGAGTGGTTTGGCGAAGAAGCCAAGCGTGCCTACGGTGACGTGATCCCGAGCCACAAGGCCGACGCGCGCATTATCGTGGTCAAGGAAGCCATCGGTGTGGTCGCGGCAATCACCCCGTGGAACTTCCCCCTGGCTATGGTCACCCGCAAGGTCGGGCCGGCGCTGGCCGCCGGTTGCACCATGATCCTCAAACCGTCGGAAGAAACCCCGCTGTCGGCATTTGCCCTGGCGGTACTGGCCGAACAGGCGGGCATTCCGGCCGGTGTGTTCAACATCGTCTCCGGCGATGCCGTGGCCATCGGCGGTGCGCTGCAGGCGTCCAGCGTGGTGCGCAAGCTGTCGTTCACCGGCTCCACCCGCACTGGCAAGCTGCTGATGCGCCAGGCGGCGGATACCCTGAAAAAAGTCTCGCTGGAACTGGGCGGCAATGCCCCGTTCATCGTGTTCGACGACGCCGATCTGGAGGCCGCCGTCAAAGGCGCCATGGCCTCCAAGTTCCGCAACACCGGGCAGACCTGTGTGTGCGTGAACCGCTTCTTTATCCAGGACGGCGTGTACGACGCGTTCACCCGCAAACTGGCCGAAGCGGTCAGCGCCATGCGTGTCGGCAGCGCCCTGGACGGTGAAACCGAGCAAGGCCCGCTGATCAACGCCGCGGCGTTGGCCAAGGTCGAAGCCCATGTCGGCGACGCGTTGGAGAAGGGCGCCACGCTGCTGTGCGGTGGCCGTCGCCATGCGCTCGGCGGTACGTTCTTCGAACCGACCATCCTTACTGAAGCCAGCGGCGACATGCTGATCGCCCAGGAAGAAACCTTTGGCCCGGTGGCGGCGTGCTTCCGCTTCAAGGATGAAGCCGAGGTGCTGGCACGCGCCAACGACACGCCGTTTGGCTTGTCCGCCTACTTCTACAGCCGCGACATCGGCCGTGTGTGGCGCATGGCCGAAGGCCTGGAAGCCGGCATGGTCGGCATCAACGAAGGGATCATCTCCACCGAAGTCGCACCGTTTGGCGGCATCAAGGAGTCGGGTCTGGGCCGTGAAGGTTCCAAGTACGGCCTGGAGGATTACCTGGAGATCAAATACCTGCTGATGGGCGGCCTCTAAGCCTCCCGCGTCCAAACAACACTAAACCCCTGTGGGAGCTGGCTTGCCTGCGATAGCGGTCAGTCAGCCACCACCTCCATAACTGATGTACCGCTATCGCGGGCAAGCCCGCTCCCACATTTGGAGTGGGGCTTGTCTGTTGTTACTCCGTCAAGAAAAACAATATGGAGAACACCCATGACTGCTCAACCCGTCAAAATCGACGACCTGCCCATCGGCCGTTTTCACCTGAAAATCGCCGGCCTCACCTTTGGCGCGCATTTCACCGACGGCTATATCCTCGGCCTGATCGGCATCGCCTTCACCCTGCTCAGCCCACAGATGCAACTGGACGCGTTCTGGCAAGGCTTGATCGGCGCTTCGGCCCTGATCGGCCTGTTCCTGGGCAGCCTGTTTTTCGGCTGGATTTCCGACACCCTCGGCCGGCAGAAAATCTTCCTGGTCAGCTTTGTGCTGATTACCGTGGCCTCGGTGATGCAGTTCTACGTCGAAACCGCCATGGGCCTGTTACTGTGCCGCATCCTGATCGGCATTGGCCTGGGCGGTGACTTCAGTGTCGGCCACGCGATGCTCGCCGAGTTCTCGCCGAAGAAACATCGCGGCGTATTGCTCGGTTCGTTCAGTGTGATCTGGACCTTCGGCTACGTGGCGGCCACCTTTGTCGGCACTGCAATGCTCAGCCTGGGCGACGATGCCTGGCGCTGGATGTTGGCGTCTTCGGCGATCCCGGCCGGCTTGATCCTGATTGCGCGAATCGGCACCCCGGAATCCCCGCGCTGGCTGGTCAACCGTGGGCGCATTGCCGAAGCCCGTGCCATCGTCAAGAAACACCTGGGCGAACACGTGGTGCTGGATGAAGAGCCCGCCGCCCAAACCCGCTCCGGCTACGGCGTGCTGTTCAGCCGTGAATACCGCAAGCGCACGGCGTTCAACTGCCTGTTCTTTGTGTGCATCGTGATGCCGTACTTCGCGATCTACACGTTCCTGCCGTCGATCCTGCAGAAGATGGGCTTGTCCCAGGGCTTTGGCACCGAGTTGCTGCTCAACCTGCTGCTGATTGTCGGCGCGTTGATCGGTATCTGGTGCACGGTGAAATTCTCGCGCCGGGGCTTTTTGATCAACTCGTTCATCATCCTCGCGGCGGCGTTGTTCCTGCTGGCGGTATTGCCGGGGAGCCTGGCGTGGCTGATGGTGCTGACCTTCGGCGTGTTCACGTTGGTGCTGTCTGCGGTGAGCAACCTGGTGGGCGTGTTCCCGGCCGAAAGTTTCCCCACTGAAGTGCGCGCCAGCGGCATCGGCCTGGCCACGGCGGTCAGCCGCTTGGGTTCGGCAATCAGCACGTTCCTGTTGCCCGTCAGCGTGGCCGGAATCGGCTTGAGCCCGACCATGGGCATTCTCGCGGCGATCCTGGTGTTTGGCGCGATCATCTCCTGGGCCTGGGCGCCGGAGACCAAGTCCCTGACCCTGAACCAGGCGTGCAAGGCCGAGGCACCGCCGTTGTCAGGGGTTGCTGACCTGGCCCAGCCACTGCGTAAACAGGCGAACCTTGGATAAACCCTGTTTGTCCGTCGCCACATCCAGCCAGTAGCCATACGGGCCGATCACTTCCACGGGGGTGATCGGCACCAGGCTGCCGTTGGCCAACTCGCGTTCGATCATCTGCCGGTCGATCACCGCCAGCCCACCGCCTGCCAGGGCGGTGTGGATCACTTGGTCCAGGGTGCTGAATTCCAGGCCTTGCTCTGCATCGATGTCGTCTCGGCCCATGGCCGCCAGCCAGTTCTCCCACACCTTCAAACGCTTGCCGTCGTGCAGGATATGCAGCAGCGCAAAGCGCCGCAGGTCGGGCGGCTGGTCGCCGGTGAACAGCTCCGGGCTGGCCACGGCAATGTGGCGTTCCATCACCAACAGCTCACTGCTGCACTGGGCGTTCGCCTCCAGGCCGAAGCGGATCTGGCAATCGATCTCGGCCAGGCTGGCGTGGCTGTTCTGGTGGGTGACGCTGAGGTTGATGTCGGGGTAACGCTCACAAAACCTGCGCAAGTGCGCCGACAGCCAACGCGTGGCCCAGGTCGGCGGTGCCACGATGCGCAGGCGCTGGCGCAGGTTGGGCACACGCACGGCTTGCAGGGCGCGTTCGATATGGTCGAAGGCGTCGCTCAGGTGCGGGGAAAGGGCGAAGCCGGCTTCGGTCAGGGACAGGCCCTGGGGCGTGCGGATGAAGAGGGCGACGCCAAGGTAGTCTTCCAGTTGCTTGATCTGGCGGCTGACCGCGCCCTGGGTGACATTGAGGCCCACGGCCGCCTGGCTGAAGCTGCGGTGGCGGGCGACTTCTTCGAAGACGCGGAGCATGTTGAGGGAGGGCAGGTGGCGCATGGTTCGGGTTCCACACAGTGTTTTTATTGTGTTTGTGCGAACGCCAGCGCCGGCAAGCCGGCCCCTACAGTTGAAATGCGGTTCCCTGTAGGAGCCGGCTTGCCGGCGATAGCGATCTCAGCAATGCCGCCTATTAAAAGTAATACCCGATGTTCATGTACAGCTGATTCTCCCACTGGTTGCTACCCCCAGCCCCCAGGCTCTGGGTATAGCTGCTGCCACCAATGTACGGATCGTTCTTGCCGATCAACCACTCCGTGGCAATCCACAATTTGCTGAACGAAAACGACGTACCCAGGATCACCCGCTGCGAGGTCTTGAACTCATTGTCGGATTTGTCGAAGGCACTGTAGTTGGCGTACAGCTTCACGCCGCTGATCTGGTCGAACAGGTACTTGCCGCCCACGTCGTAGCTCAAGTCCGCCACGTACAGGTTGCCACGGCTGGCGACGTTGAAGGTGCCGTCATACCCGCCCAGCGTCACCACTGCGTCGGTGCCTTCGTTGCGCGGCGACATCTGCTGGCGCGCCGCCTGCAATTGCAGGCCCCACGGGCCGTTCTTGCCCAGGTAGTGGATGGCCACGGCGTTGCGGCGGCCGTCGTTGCCGGTGTCCTTGTTCTCCAGGGTCGAGGTCAGGCCAGACACACCGACTTCGGACTTCCAGTTACCCAGGTCCATGGCCTTGGCCACCCGCACCACCACGGTGTTGCGCTCCTGGTTGTTGCTGCCGTCGGCCACGTAGCTATCAGCCTCGGAGATCACGCTGGAGTAGGTCACGCCCTTGCTGGTGCCCTTGCCTTGCCACGCCGGGCGCAGGTAGTAACCGGCCTGGATGTTCCAGTCGCCACTTTGCTGGATGTACTTGGTACCGATCTGCTGCACGTCTTCCAGGCCGATCACGTTGCCCAAGGTTTCGTAGAAGGTGCTGCCGAAATACGGCTGCAGGCCGAACGGCACGGTGTTGAGGCCCACTTGCACCTGCTGGTCGGGGTTGAACTTGTAGCCGACCCAGGCGAACTTGGCGAACTGGATGTCGCCGTAGTTCTTGGTGTACTGGTACGGGTAGGAGCGCCCGTAGAAGCGGTACTGGGCTTCGCCGATCCAGGTGTCGGAGTTGTACTTGGCGCTGAGAAACGCGGTGTCCAGGCCGAACTTCTGGATGTCGCGGTCCGGGTCGTAGTCCCAGCGTGCGCGGATGGCGCCGCCGATGTCGAGGTTGTCGGTGACCTGGATCGCCATGGCCGGTGCCGCGAGGGCGCCGAGCACGGGGATCAGGGCGAAGTAGCCTAAGGTTGGTCGCATGGTTTGGCTCTCGTTATTGGTTTTTTTGGGCAACAGCAGCCCGTTGCCGCAGCGAACGCTGCGACGCAGGGAAAGGGGTGGAACTCAGTGCGCGGCGGGGCGGATCAGCCTCAGCGGCGGCCCGGCAGCCGGTAGTTGCGACGCCCCGGGCGCGGCCGCCAGCAGCGCCTGGGTGTAGCTGTTCTGGGGTCTGAGCAGCACTTGCTCGGCAGTGCCGTATTCAACGACTTCGCCCTGGCGCATCACCGCGATGTGGTCGCTGATCTGCGCCGCCACGCGCAGATCGTGGGTGATGAACAGGATGCTCAGGTTCAACTGCTTCTGCAGGTCGGCCAGCAGCTCCAGCACCTGCTTTTGCACCGACACGTCCAGCGCCGACACGCTTTCATCGGCGATCAGCACTTCCGGGCGCATCGCCAGGGCGCGGGCAATGCCGATGCGCTGGCGCTGGCCACCGGAGAACTGGCGAGGCTTGCGTTGCAGGGCGTCACGCTTGAGGCCGACCTGTTCCAGCAGGTCGCCGGCCTCGGCCCACGCATCCTTGGCCGACAAGCCGCGTAACTGGGCGGCACGGGCGATGATGTCGCCGACGCGATGGCGCGGGTTCAGCGAACCGTAGGGGTCCTGGAAGATCATCTGGATGCGCCGACGGTTGGCCGCCAACGCCGAGCCGTGCAGCGCCAGGAAGTCGGTATCCCCCACCCACACATGGCCGCTGTCGCTGTCCACCAGGCGGATCGCGGCCTTGACCAGGGTGCTCTTGCCCGAGCCCGACTCGCCGACAATCGCCAGCGTCTTGCCCCGTGGCAGGTTCAGCGACACATTGCGCAGCGCCGCCACCGAGCTGCCGCCGACGTTGTAGGTCTTGGTCAGGTGTTCGATGCGCAAGGCCATTTCGCCGTCGTCACCCGGCACATGCAGTTCCGGGTGCAGCGCCGGCACTGCCGCAATCAGCTTGCGCGTGTAGGCATGGGCCGGGGCATTCAGCACCTGGTCACGCTCGCCGATTTCCACCAGACGGCCGCCTTCCATCACCGCAATGCGGTCGGCAATCTGCGCCACCACGCCGAAGTCGTGGGTGATGAACAAGATGCCGTGCTGCCCACGCCCGCGCAGGTCACGCACCAGCTTCAAGACCTGGGCTTGCGTGGTCACGTCGAGGGCCGTGGTGGGTTCGTCGGCGATCAGCAGGTCCGGGTTCATCGCCAGCGCCATGGCAATCACCACGCGCTGGCATTGGCCACCGGACAGCTGGTGCGGGAAGCTGTTGGCGATGCGTGGCGGGTCCGGCAGTTGGGTCGATTCGAGCAGCGCAAGCATTCGCTCACGGCGCTCGGCCGCTGGCATCTGCGGCGCATGGATGTCGAAGATCTCCTCGACTTGCTTGCCAATGCGAATCGCCGGGTTCAATGCCGCCATCGGCTCCTGGAAAATCATCGCAATGCGGTTGCCGCGCAGCGCACGCAGGCGCGGTTCATCCAGGGTGCAGATGTCGTCACCGAGAAAATCGATCACGCCGCCGGCATGCTTCAGGCCCTTGGCGTAATCGCCCATGATCGCCGCCGACAGCACGGATTTGCCCGAGCCCGACTCGCCGATCACACATAGGATTTCACCCTTGCGCACGTCCAGGCTGATGCCGTGCACGGCGTGGCTGCGGTCGGCGCCCTTGGGCAGCTCGACGCTGAGGTTATCGACCCGCAAAACGGTGTGCTGGTTACTCATGCTCAACTCCTTGCGCCTTGCTGCGCGTGTTCATCCAGCCCGTCGGCGAGCAAGCTCAGGCCGAGCATCAGGGTGGAGATGGCGATGCAGGGGAAGATCACCAGGTGCGGGAAGGTAATGGCCATGGCGCGGCCGTCGTTGATCATGCCGCCCCAGTCCGGGGTGGGCGGCGGCAGGCCGAGGCCGAGGAAACCCAGGGCGCCGATCATGATCGCGGTGTAGCCGATGCGCAGGCAGAAATCGACGATCAACGGGCCGCCACAATTGGGCAGAATCTCCACCAGCATGATGCGCAACGAGCCTTCGCCCTGGGTGATGGCGCTGAGCACGTAGTCGCGTGAGCGAATGTCGATGGTCAGCGCGCGCATGATGCGAAAGATCGCCGGCGCACTGGTGAACGTCACCGCAATCAGGATGTTCAGCGCCGAGGCGCCAAGGGCAATGATGATCACGATGTACAGCACCAGCACCGGGAACGACAGCACGGTGTCGGCCACGTAGGACAGCGCCGCATCCACCCAGCCATTGAAGTAGCCGGCGCACAGGCCCATGGCAATGCCCACGGCAAACGCAGTAAGCGTGGCCAGGATCGACCAGAACAGCACGGTGCGCGTGCCCCAGATCAGGCGCGAAAGAATGTCGCGGCCGATCATGTCGGTGCCCAGCAAAAAGCTCGCACCGTCGTCACCAGCGGTCATCGGAGTGAGCAGCGGCGTGAAGCTTTCCAGCGGATCATGGGGCGCCAGCCACGGCGCGCAGAGCGCCACCAGCACCCAGCCGCCCACCAGCAACAGGCCAAGCAGGGCCAGGGGGTGTTTGAAGGATTTGAGCAGGTTCATTGGCTGCCTCCGCCGAGACTGCGCAGGGTGATGCGCGGGTTGAGCCAGGTGTAGGCCAGGTCCGAGAAGATCTTGCTGATGCCCACCACCACGCCGCTGATCATCGCGCAGGCTTCGATCAGGTAGACGTCATGGTTGAGGGACGCGGTGTAGAGCATCGAGCCGAAGCCCTTGTAGGCGAAAAACACCTCCACCACGATCACGTTCGACAGCAGCCACGGGATGTACAGCATGATCACCGTGACTGGCGCGATCAGCACATTGCGCAGGGCATGGCGCAGCACGATGCGGGTGGTCGAGGCGCCCTTGAGGCGAGCCGTACGGATATACGGCGCCTGCATCACCTCGACCATCGACGCCCGGGTGATGCGCGCCAGGTAACCGATGCCGAACAGGCACAGCACCATCAGCGGCAGCACCAGTTCCACGGCGCTGAAACCGTCGCTCATGCTGCTCACGCCCGGCAGCCAGTTGAGCCAGAACACAAAGATCGCCGAGACGAACACCGCACTGGCAAAGTCCGGAATCGAGGTGGTGACGATCGACAGGAACGACACCAGCCGGTCGACAGGCGAGCCTTGGCGCACGCCGGCCAGGATGCCCAGGGTCAACGCCACGGGCACCATCACCAGCAAGGCCAGCCCGGCCAGGGTCAGGGTTTGCCACAGGTTGGGCAGCAGCAGCTTGAGCACCGGCTCGCGAAAGTACACCGAGGTGCCCCAGTCGCCGGTGACGAAGTCCTTGAGCCACACCAGGTAGCGCCACACGAACGGCTGGTTGTAGCCGTGTTCCAGCAACCAGGCGGCACGCTGGTCGGCGGCGGAGTAGGGGCCGAGGACATTGATTGCGACGTCCTCGATATTGAGTTCCAGGGCCAGGAACACAATCAGCGATACCGACAGCAGGGTCGCCAGCAGCATCAGCAATTTGCGCAGTAGAAAATGAGCCATCAGGTACATGCTCCGACGGATGATGGGAAACCTGCCCGCAGGTGCGGGCAGCGCCGACTCAAACGCTCAGCCAGACATTACCCATGGGGTAGAAGTCGGAAGGGTGTACCTGGAAGCCCTGCACCTTCTTGCTCACGGCGGTGAACTTGTCACCCCAGAACGGCTGCACGATCACGCAGGCGTCTTGCAGGATCTGCTCCACGCTTTGCATGGCCACGGCCCGCTGCTTGGGGTCGATGATGCCCATGGCCTTGTCCAGGGCGGCGTCGAAGGCCGGGTCGCTGTAGTGGCTTTCGTTCCACGCGCCGCCGCCGCGATAGGCCAGTTCCAGGGACATCACCCCCAGCGGGCGATGGGCCCAGTAGGTCAGGCTGAACGCGGCCTTGTCCCAGATCGGCCAGTACTGCGCCGCCGGCACCACCTTGAGGTTGATGCGGATGCCGGCTTCCAGGCAGTTCTGTTGCAGGATCTGCGCGCAGTCCTGCTCATAGCGACCCTGGGTGTTGCCGACGATCAGGTCGATGTCCAGGCCATTGGGGAAGCCGGCTTCGGCCAGCAGTTTTTTCGCCGCTGCCACGTCGCGCTCGCGCTTGGGCAGGGGGAAATATTCGGGGTGGGACGGTGCCACGTGGTGGTCTTCACCCAGGGTGCCCATGCCGCGATACGCCACCTTGAGCATCTGTGCGTTATCAGCGCACAGCACCACGGCCTTGCGGATACGCAGGTCGGTGAAGGGCTTCTGGTCGCAGGCCATGCGCATGACCACGGTCTGCGCCGATTTGCAGCTGAGCAGTTGCGCGCCGGGCAAACGCTTGGCCAGGTCCAGCTCGGCCACGGTGACGCGGTACAGCACGTCGACTTGGCCGGCTTGCAGGGCGGCCAGGTGGGTGGACACGTCGGTGCCCATGTCGATGTAGCGCAGCTCGTCGAGGTTGGCGGGCTTGCCCCAGTAGTCGGCGCGCTTGGCGAAGGTCGCTTGCTTGTTCACGGCGAACGACACCAGCTTGAACGGCCCGGTGGCCAGCGGGTTTTTCGCCCAGTCGTCACCGGCCTTGAAGCTGCGGTGCACCAGGGCGCAGGTGAACGCATTGAGCATTTCCGGGATGGCCAGGATCGGCCGCTTGAGTTGCAGGCGGAACTGGTAGTCGCTGACTTTTTCGAAGGCCTTGATGTCCTGGAACGCCGTGCGGTTGACCGACTTGGAGTCGGCCGCGATCCAGCGCTCGATGTTGTGCTGCACGTCGTCGACGTTGAAGCTGTCGCCGTTGCTCCACTTCACGTCCTGGCGCAGGTTGAAGGTCCAGGTGGTGAGGTCGTCGGACGGGCTCCAGCTTTCGGCCAGGTACGGGTGGGTGATGTTGTCGGCGTCGACCCAGGTCAGGTATTCGAGGGAGTTGCGCAACAGGTTGGAGGCTTCGATCCAGGTGATCAGCATCGGGTCCTGGATTTCCTGGATGGCACAGGCAAAGCGCAGGCTGCCACCTTGGCGGGCCGGTGCGCCATCAGCGGCGTGGGCATCGTTGCCCAACAGGGCCGAGCCGATAAAGGTGGACGCACTGGCCACGGTAACGCCCAGCAGGGCGGCGGTGCGCAGGAACTGGCGGCGGTTGATCTCGCCACGTTGCACTTGTGCACACAGGTCGTTTACGGCTGGATGCGGCAGGCTGCCGTCCAGGGTCGTCAAGTCTTTCATAAGCCTCTCCGGTACTTGCGAATATGCGTTTTTGTTGAACCGCAAGGGTCAGTGGCAGGCGCCGATCAGGCGCAGCACGGACCGCTGTGAAGCCGGCAGGAGAACAAGGCGCAACGTAGTCAGGAGGCGGGCAATGAGGTAGGACATAGGGCAGCTCTCATGTTGTTTTTATTAGAGATGCCCGCAGTTTTGTCATTTGCGCAAAGATCGACAAACGACAAATTCTGCGCAGTAACCTTCTATAAATGCATGTTACTGGTCCTTCCCAGGGCCGCCTGTGGGGCTAGACGGGTTCAGCGCGGCAACAGGCGCGGATCGAACGGGTAATCGGAGAGCAACTCGATGCCGTGTTCGTGGATGTAGATCTGCTCTTCGAGCTTTACGCCTTCGCCGCCGTCGTCATGGCCGATGTAGCTTTCCACGCAGATGGTCATGCCGGCTTCAAACACGCCGTCGTAGCCCAGCGCGTCGATGTCCTCACGGTGCACCACGTAGGGGTATTCACCGGTCATGCCAACGCCGTGTACCAGGGCGAAATAGCGGTTGTTCTTGTAATGGTCGGGGATCTTCCAGGCCATCTCGGCGTATTCCTTGAAACTGCGCCCGGCCTTGAGCATTTCGACGTTGGTCTGCACCTGCTCGTAGGCGAGCTTGTACAGCTCCTGCTGCTTGGCCGTGGCGGCCTGGTCGCCACACAGGAAGGTGCGCGAGAAGTCCGCGTAGTAGCCAAAACGCCCGACCACGTCGGTGTCGAGGGCCACCAGGTCACCGGCTTCGATGGGGCGCGTGCTGCACTCCTGGAACCACGGGTTGGTGCGTGGGCCGGAGGAGAGCAGGCGGGTTTCCACGTAGTCGCCATCGGTGGCGATCACGTGCTGGTGCAGGTGTGACCACAACTGGTTCTCGGTGATGCCGGGGGTTAGCTTGCTTTCCATCAGGCGCACCCCGGCCTCGGTGGCGCGCAGGCTGGCGCGGATCATCTTCAGTTCGTTGGGCACCTTGATGCAGCGGGCGCGCTCCAGCGGTTCCTGGGCATCGAACACTTGGTAGCCGAGGCGTTGCAGTTCAAAGGCGGCGGCCGAGGTGGCGCTTTCGATGGCGATGCGTTTACCGCCACCGCACTTGCGCACCAGTTCGTCGATTTCGGCGGCCCAATCGGCGGTGACGTTGCCCAGGAAGCTTTCGCAGAAGTAATAGGAAATCGCCTTGGCCGGGCGCACTTCGTCCACGGTGTTGAGGGTTTCGGCCAGGTGCAGGCAGCCGCCGAATTCGAAGATCACCACCGGGCCTTCTGCCGGGATAAAGGCGTAGCGGGCGGGGTTGCGCGCCGAGTACACCTGCATGTTGCGCGAGCCGGTGGCGTAGCGCATGTGGGTGGGGTCGAACAGCACGCAGGCGGCGTAGTCGCGTTTCTTCAGTTCGTTGCGCACCCTTTGCAGGCGGTCCAGCTGGATCTGCTGGATCTCGTCATAGGTGGGTTCGCAGTCGGCGGGGTTGCGGTTCGGGCCGGACAGACTCATGGGGTGTTCCTCGCAGGGCACATTACGGTTTTTAGTTTTTTGGGGAGAGGCGAATCAGTCGAGCAACTGGTCGCTGCGCACCAGGTTGCGTTCGGCTTGCAGGTGGGCTTCGGACAGGCGTCCGTAAAGCTGCTTGGTGCGCTGGGCGCGGCCGATGATCCCGGGCTTTTCCGAGTAGGCGAAGATCGCCGTGTTGCGCTCGGTGGCGCCTTGCACGCGGGTAACGCGGTGCACCGAGAAACGCCCCTTGAAGATCTGCAGGTCGCCGGGGTTCAGCTCCAGCTCCTGCACCCGCGAGCGGTCTTCACCGCGTACCACCTGGCCGACGGCGCCGAGGTTTTCCTGGCTGCGCGAGCGGATCATCGGCGCGTATTCGAACAGGCCGCCGGCCTCGGGCTTCTGGGTCATCATGCTGACGATGAATTCGTTGGTGTCGAAGTGCCAAGGCTGTTCGGTGCCTTCGGGCATCACGTTGATCACCAGCCCGGCGAAAGGGTCGGCGTATTCGAAAATCTCCGGTTCGTCGAGGCAGGCGCCGATAAAGCGCTTCATCATCGGCGACACGTACAGGCGGTGGATGATCGCGTCGGGGGCGATCATGTCGCGGGTCACAAAGCCGCTGGTGCGCTCCATGAATGTGCGGCGCGGGTCATCCTGGGGCAGGGAAGTGTCGTCTTCGGTGAAGTAGGCGTTGACCTTGCGCACCGAGAAGAAGGTTTTGTCCGACAGCGCCAGGCCTTCCAGACGCGCCTGTTCCAGCGCTTCGGGGCGCAGGAAGTTCTTCAGCAGGCAGCAGCCGTCTTCGGCCAATTCGGCGCGGGCATGTTCGATCAATGCCTGTAATTGAACATGGCCCGAATCATGTATGGGATACAGCTCGGTATTAATGATGTCGCTGATATCACCGGTTTCGGCATCGGCAAGTTTAAGACTCATACACGGCTCCTGAATGAGGTGGTTGTATTGAGTTGATAGTTGCGTAAATGAGTTTTAAGGGGAAATTACAAGTTGTGATCGAATCCATCGGCAGGGGCGATAGTTATGTCAGGCGAATTGGATGGCAGTTTACTTAAAGTGTTTGTGGCAATTATCGAATGCCAGGGTTTTTCGGCCGCGGCCGAGCGTTTGCACAAGACCCAGTCGACGGTCAGCCAGAGCCTGCAGCGCCTGGAAGAGATCGTCGGCACGCCGCTGATCCGCCGCACCAGCCGCTCCATCGGGCTGACCCCGGGCGGGGAAACCTTCCTGATCTACGCGCGGCAGATCCTCAAGCTGCACGGCGAGGCGGTCAGCGCGGCGCAATTGCCCAATGAACAGGTGTGCATCCACCTGGGCATGCCGGAGGACTACGCCGACTATTGCCTGGGCGGCATGCTCAAGGACTTCCAGGCACAGTTCGCCCAGGTGCGCCCGGACATCTGCTGTGAAATGTCCACGGCGCTGGTCAGCCGTCTCAATCGCGGTGAGCTGGACCTGGTGCTGGGGGTGGAACACGCCGGCCTGCAACCCGGTGAATACCTGTGTGATGAGCCGTTGGTGTGGGTGGCGGCGCCGAGCTGGAGCTGCGTGGGGCGCCAGTCGGTGCCGCTGGCGGTGTACGCCGAGGGCTGTGCGTTTCGGGCGAATGCTGTGCAGGCGCTGGCCAGGGCCGGGCGCTCATGGCAGGTGGTTTACACCAGCCAGAGCCCGCGCGGCATTGCAATTGCCATCGAGCAAGGCTTGTCGGTCGGGGTGATGGCGCGGCGGCTGGTGCCGACGGGCTGGCAGATCCTGGATGAGCGCCAGGGCTTCCCGCCGATTGCGCCGGCGCGCCTGATGTACTGGCGCCCGGCCGGATGCCAGGTGCCGGAGGTCGAGGCGTTGGTGGAGATCCTGCAGCGCCAGTTGGGGCGCTCAGGGTATGGGGGCCGGCAGCGTCACGGCGAACTGTCGATGGGCCATGCGCTTGAGCATTAGCAGGCAGGCCAGCACCCAGCCGGCGATCCAGGCGTGCACCACGGCAAACTCGCCGCTGGCTTGCAGCAGCCAGCCGCACAAACCATTGGCCGTGGCGCTGGCCAGGCCATAGCTGACCATGCTCAGGCTCACCACTTGCAGGCTTTGCACGGGGTTGAGGCGAGCGCTGAGGTAGGCCGCCATCAAGCCCCAGGACGGGAAGTAGAACAGCGCGAACAGCCCGGCCGCGAGCCAGCTCAGCAGCAGGCTGGGGTGCCATAACAGGCCCAGCATCGCCAGGCCGAAGGCGCCGATGCTCAGCGCCAACACGCGCAGTGCGCCCCAGCGATCGGCCAACGCGCCGAGCAACAGGCCGCCAATGGCGCCGCCGAGGCCGATCAGCGTCCACATCGAACCCGTCACCGCCGCGCTGGCGTGCAGGCGATCGCTGACAAACGCCGACAGGAAGTTCAGAAACGGCCCACTGATGGCGCCGATAAACCCGCTGAGCAATACGATCTGCATGGCCACGGGGTATTCCAGGCACAGGCGCAGCCACTGTTTCAGCACCTGGTTGAAGGCCGGCGCTTCAACGGTGCGGGGTGCCTGCTCGGTATGCGGGGCCAATGCCCACAGAGTCAGCAGCGTGACCAACAGCGTCAGGCCAGCACAGATCAACCAGAACTGGCGCAACGACAGGCCCTGCAACAGCGCGATCAACACGCCGTTCAAGCAGATCGCAAAGGCGGCGCCCGAAGAGGCCAGCCCCAGCACACGGCTGCGGTGCGTGGCCGGGATGACCTCGCGCGCCAGTGCCGCAATAGCGTTCCAGTTCGACACCGCGCACGCCGACACCAGGGCCAGGCACGCCGCGAACGGCATCACCCAGGGCGTGGCGACGGCCAACGCCAGCAGCGCGGGGCTTAGCAGCATAGTCAGGCGCACCATGTTGCGCGGGCTGACCCAGGCCGCCGCAATGCCGCTGGCGATGGAGGCGCCCATGTAGAACAGCTGCAACAACGCGGCTATCAACGCGGCCTGGCTGTAGCTGAGTTCAAATACCTGGCGGATCTGCGGCAATAACGCCGAATAAAGAAAAATACTGAAACCGTGGGTGGTGGCGTTGCAGGCGGTAAATATCAGTGCCAGCAGACCAATACTTCGCCGCGGTGAAACAAGTGTGTTCGACATGGCGAGGGCCCGATTTAATAAACGGCGAATAATGCTGAGTTAGTTGTAAGGCAGACTAACTTTTGTGGCGCGTCGGCGACCAATGCTTAATTGTCTTAGTGTGCATGCGTAATACGCGTGCTATTTATGCGTGAGCGACGAAATACGCTGGAAAACGACATAGAGGGCGTTCGCCGGTTTTTTCATCGTCGGCAGAGGGTGCTACCGCTGGCCCAATACAAAAAGGTATGTTGTGTGCGAATTTTCCCGCGTTGTCGTGGGATTTTGTTTCCTTGTCAGCCGCTGTCGAGTGCCCTCCATGAAACGCAAAATGCCCGGTCTCAATGCTCTCAAAGCCTTCGAAGTGGCCGGCAGTACCGGCAGCTTCACCCGGGCTGCCGAGCTGTTGAACGTGACCCAGAGCGCGGTCAGTCGCCAGGTACGGCAGTTGGAAGAACAGTTGGGCGAGCACCTGCTGGAGCGCCGTCATCACCACTTGGAGCTGACCAGCGCCGGGCGCGTGTTGTTGCGGGCGCTGCACCAGTCGTTCGACAAGATCGAGCTGACGGTGCGCAGCATCCAGCAGAAAACCCACTCCAACCGCCTGCATGTGAATGCACCGCCGACCTTCACCAGCCGCTGGCTGATGCCGCGTCTGGGGCGGTTGCGCGAGGCCCATCCTGAGCTGGAGCTGAGCATCACCACCTGTTTGCAGGACAGCCTGGCGCAGACCAGCACCCTGGATTGCGCCATTCGTTTCGGCAATGGCGAATGGGATGGCCTGGACAGTTCGCTGCTGGTGCAAGAGCGACATATCGCGGTGTGCGCGCCGTCGTTGTACGCCCGTGAATGCAGTGATGGGGTGGACCTTAATCGCATGACCCTGCTGCACGTGTTGGCCAGCGAGGACCAGCGATACCTCACCTGGAAACACTGGCTCGACGCGGCGCGCATTCATGGCGTGGACACCCAGGGTGGCTATGAGTTCGACCTGCTGGACCTGGCCATTCGGGCGGCTACCGATGGGTTGGGTATCACCATTGCCGACTGGCACATGGTGGCGGCGGAGTTGGCGTCGGGGCAGTTGACCCAGGTGATGAACGTGCACGTGGAAGGGCATCAGTCTTACTGGCTGGTGACGCGGCCCGAGCAAACGGACCTGCCGCAATTGCAGGTGTTCAGCCAGTGGTTGCAGGAAGAAATCTGGTTGGCGCAGCGCCAGTTGCAACCGTCCACCGCCGCAAGCGCCTGACCGCCCACAGATCCCTGTAGCAGCCGGCTTGCCGGCGATCCAGGCGCTTTGGTTTTTCAGGTACACCGCGTTGATGCCATCGCAGGCAAGCCAGCTCCCACATTCGGCCGCATTTCAACAGATGGACCCGGTCATCTGTGGGAGCTGCCGAGCCTTGGCGAGGCTGCGAAGGCGGTGGTTCAGGCGACATC
>NZ_JACARO010000055.1 GCF_013386585.1 Pseudomonas sp. P7548
TCGAGCGGTTCTCATGATCGGTCCACACCACCGAATCACCGGAAACCTCCAGCCGGTGCGCCAGCGCATGACTCCAACCAAACCCCAACCCGCAATCCACTTCCACGGCGCTGGTGCGATAAAGCCGGGTCCACTCGAACGGCAATATCCCATCGAGCGTGCCATCGGTGAGGGTGAGCAATTCCTCGCCGGTGACCATCGACACCGGGCAGCCGTTCTTGCACGTAGTCGCCGAGCAGGTCGCCGCATCGCCGTTCTGGTTTTTCCCGGACACCGGCACGTCATCGACCTGTTCCTGCCTGACCAGCACCGTGCGCTGTGTCTTTTCGCGCACCACCGGGACGGGGTTTGGAACCAGATTGTCCCCGGCCTTCAATGGCACATCGGGGATCGTCTTGATCGGCGTTGCAGGCCCACCCAGCCAAATCGGCTTACCCATCTCGACATGGTCATCCACCCGGGCTTTGCCGAATTGCTTGGCCATGTGGTTCAGCCAAGTGCGGGCAGCTTGCGACTTGACGCCCGCCAGCACCTTCGAGCTCAAGCGAATTGCCATGCCCATTCCGGCCGTCGCGAGCACCAGCAACAGGTTGATCAGCACTTCAAAGCTGATTTCACCCAGCAGTTCGTTCATGTACGGAGGTGGCAACATCCGCATCCAACTGACCATTGCGGCCAGGTAGATAAACAGCAGCGGCTCATCGCTGAGCACCAGCAAACCCTTTGCGATGGCGTCGGTGTCGAGCTTTAACAGGTTTTCAAACTCAACCTGGGACAGGTAATGCAGCAGTTGTTCGGCATGGGCCAGCGGAGCCGACAGCCATTGGAGCAGTTGTTCCAGGTTGTCCCAGAGCGCGTACAGCGCCTCGTTGAATCCGCGCGTGTAGGCTTGATAAAGCGACAGGTAGCGCTTGAGAAAGTTGGCTTCGGAGTAGTCCTTCCAAAGCGGTTCGAAGGTGTCGCGCCATTCCTTGCGCAGCCAGCCTTCCAGGGGGGCGATGACCGTCTGGTAAGAGGCATACAACGCCTTGAAATGTGTGGCGGAAACATTAGGGTAGAAGTTGACCCGGTATTGCTGGTTACGGTCGCACTCCGTGACTTCAAGTATGCCGCTGGGCCCGATGGTTTTATGGATCGGTTCGCCCAGCGGGCCACCGCTCGGGTCGATGCGCTGCAACACCACCGGCGTATTGCCAATGGGCACGAACCGTGAGCTTTGGAACATATGCACCAGGGTCAGCGTACCGTTCGCCTGGCACGTTGCAGTGGTGCTGTTGGGCAGGATGGAGCGATTGATCGGCGCAACGAGCGCCACGTCATCGCCGACTTTGAAGACCTGTTCGATATCCAGGGCGGAAAAACTGAAAAAATTTTCGGCCCAGGCGTCGTAGGAGTTCAGGCAGCGCTTGAAGTCGCTGATAACGGATTCGACGTCACGCGTCTTCGAATCCATGGCCGCCAGTACCAGAAAGCCAATGGTTTGGCTGGTAAGGGCGATCAAGAGCATGCCCCATGAAATGGGGGCTGAATAAATAACGCCATCTGCAATCCCTCGCACTGTGTATTCAGGCGAAGGACTTTGCAGTGGTTTTCGGGCGATATCTGTAGAGCTTGTCCCGTCATCACGTGGGACGCTTCAGCCGTTTGCGTGCTACGTGAGCGGGGGATGGACCTGTCATTTTTGGAAAAGACTCGAAAGCCCAGCTGTTCAGCGAACGCCGGTTAGACTTACCGGTCGATATCTGCAATACCCGGCCTGTCGCCTTTCAAGGAAGCCTTATGTTCTCAAGCCGCGTGATCCTGTGCCTTGCCGCTTTGCTGGTGCTGGCCGGTTGCTCCACAACACGCAACCCGCAGCAGCCGGAGCGCAGCGAAACCGAGGTGAAGGCGCAAATCGTGCGCCTGCTGCCGGCGACGGTGGCCGACCGCAACGGCTGGGCCCAGGACATCTACACCGCCTTCGATGCCCAGAAGATCTACCCCAGCACCGAGAATATCTGCGCCGTGCTGGCGGTGACCGAGCAGGAGTCCACTTATCAGGTCGACCCGCCCGTGCCGAACATGGGCAAGATCGCCCAGGATGAAATCCTGCGGCGTGCGGGGAAAGTCCACGTACCGGCGTTTGTCGTCCGCAGCGCGCTGCAACTGCGCTCGCCCACCGGGAAAACCTACACCGACCGCCTGAGCGCCGCGCGCACCGAGAAGGACCTGAGCGGCATTTTCGATGACTTCATCAGCATGGTGCCGTTGGGCAACACCCTGTTTGGCGGCTTCAACCCGGTGCACACCGCAGGCCCCATGCAGGTCAGCATCGACTTTGCGCAGAAGCAGGCCCGGGGTTATCCCTACACGGTGGATGGCACCATCCGACGCGAGGTCTTCACCCGCCGTGGCAGCATGTATTTCGGTATCGCGCACTTGCTGGGCTACCCGGTCAACTACGACCAGCCGCTGTACCGTTTTGCCGATTTCAATGCCGGCTGGTACGCCAGCCGTAATGCCGCGTTCCAGGCTGCGGTCAGCCGAGTGACGGGCACCGAGTTGGCGTTGGATGGTGATCTGATTCGCTATGGCTCATTGCTGCCCGGCACCACCGAGCTGGCAGTGCGTTCCCTGGGAGCGAAGCTAGAC
Organism: Pseudomonas sp. P7548; assembly: GCF_013386585.1. GTDB lineage: Bacteria > Pseudomonadota > Gammaproteobacteria > Pseudomonadales > Pseudomonadaceae > Aquipseudomonas. Next base: position 2,632 of record NZ_JACARO010000055.1, read on the forward strand.
ATGCGCAACCCCAGCATCCGCAGCCAGCTGGAGGAGGGTGAGAGCCTGGATTTTGAAGACACCACCCTCTACAAGCGTGTGTTTGCACTGGCTGACAAAGCTGCCGGCAAGCCGATGCCACGGGCGATCCTGCCGGGCATCGTGCTCAAGAGCCCCAAGATCACCCGCAACCTGACCACGGCGTGGTTTGCCAAGCGGGTGGATGAACGGTATCAGCGTTGCATGAAGCGTTGATCACGTGCGGCGTTTGACAAACCGGCGCCACAACCACACCCAAAGCCACACCACCGGGAACGCCAGGATCACAAACGGCAGCACATAACTGGAGCGCTCCAGAGCGTCTGCCGTACCATTGACCAGGTTGTCGCCGAGGTTGCTGAACATCCGGCTGAACCGCGACGGCTGGTTCGCACCGTCGGAGGAGCGGAAGTTCAGGGTCACGCGGTTGGTGTCGAGGCGGCGTTGCTGGCCGGCGGAGACCTGGGCCAGTTCCTGCAGTTCGTTTTCGATGGCCGCTTGTTCTTTGCTCAGGGCAATCAGGTCGCTGACGGTGATGTCCTTGCGCTTGGCCAGCTCATCCAGGCGTTGCTGTTGGGCCAGTAGGCGGTCCTGGCGGCGACGCACATCAGCGACGGCATCGGCCAGGTCCTCGGCAGTGGTGATGCGCCGCCCGAGTTTTCCGCCCTCGGCGGCCAGGGTAACCATAGGCTCCACACCGGTGGGGGCGATGCGCAGGATGATCTCGCCGCCGTTGCCGTCTTCGGTGATACCCAGGATGTTGCAGGCACCGAAGCGCGCAGTCTCACAGGCCTCGCGAGTTTCCTGCATGCGCGGGGCGAGCAGGGCGCCAGGCAGGGCGAGGGTCAGTTCATGTTCATAGGCCAATTGTGCGCCGGCCCGGCTCTGTTCGCCGTTGATCACCCGGGCGCGGGAAGGGTCCTTGGGTGAGCAGCCTGCAATGGCCAGCGCCACGAGCAAGCACAGGAAATAAGAGGTTGGTTTGCCGTCCAGATGGCGCATTGCGGCTCCTTGGGAGGTGCGGGGAAATTTGACGGCGATTAAACCGGGTCTGGCCGATTAACGCAAAGCATCAGAGGGGATTTGCGCGGCTGATGGTGATGGCCGACGGAGGGTGCCAGGCGTACACCTCAAGCCTGACTCCAAGGAAGAACTTGCCATGATCGCTCACACCGTGCCTGAAGGTTTTGTCTCGTTGCCACGCAGCAGTCCACTGCTCGATTTATTGGGCCCGGCTTACTGCCGGGGTGAAGGTTTACATCTGGAGATTGGCTTGCGTGCGGACAACCGCCATGCCAATGGACGCGGTACGGTGCATGGCGGGGTGCTGGCGACCCTGGCGGACGTCGGCATGGGCTATGCGATGGCGTTTTCCAGTGAGCCGCCGCTGCCGTTGATCACGGCGAGCATGACCCTGGACTACCTTGGGGCCGTGCAAGTGGGGGAGTGGATTGTGGTGCGGTTGGAGCATCACAAGCGAGGGCGGCAGATGGCGTTTGCCACCGTGAGCCTGCAGGTGGGGGAGAAGGTGGTAGCGCGGGCGAATGCGGTGTTTGCCGTGCCCCAATCCGACAGGCAATAAAGATCAAATGTGGGAGCGGGCTTGCTCGCGAATGCAGTGTGTCAGTCACCCTATTCATGGCTGACTCACCGCTTTCGCGAGCAAGCCCGCTCCCACATTTGAACAGCGTTTTTCAGATAGAGCGCATTAAGAAAGGGCCCGGTTTTCGTGGAACCGGGCCTTTTCCGTGTTGCTCTTTGGATCAGCTGCGTTCGAGGGCGAGGGCTACGCCTTGGCCACCACCGATGCACAGCGTTGCCAGGCCTTTCTTGGCGTCGCGCTTGATCATTTCATGCAGCAGGGTCACCAGCACGCGGCAGCCTGAGGCGCCGATGGGGTGGCCGATGGCAATGGCGCCGCCGTTGACGTTGACCTTGCTCGCGTCCCATTCCAGCTCTTTGCCCACCGCCAAGGATTGCGCGGCGAAGGCTTCGTTGGCTTCGATCAGGTCCAGGTCGCCCAGGCTCCAACCGGCCTTGTCCAGGCAGCGGCGGGTGGCCGACACCGGGCCGATGCCCATGATCGCCGGGTCGACGCCTGCGTTGGCGTAGCTGGCGATGCGCGCCAGCACGGGCAGGCCGAGGGCCTTGGCCTTGTCGGCGCTCATCAGCAGCACCGCAGCGGCGCCGTCGTTGAGGCTGGAAGCGTTGCCGGCGGTGACGCTGCCGTCTTTCTTGAACGCCGGTTTCAGCTTGGCCAGGGATTCGGCGGTGGTGCCGGCGCGGGGTTGTTCATCCACCGCAAACGCCACCGGATCGCCTTTGCGCTGCGGGATCAGGATGGGTGTGATTTCATCCACAAAACGCCCGGCTTCGATGGCGGCAGCGGCTTTTTGCTGGGAGGCTGCGGCGAACGCATCCTGGGCTTCACGGCTGATGCCGTACTTGTCCACCAGGTTCTCGGCGGTGATGCCCATGTGGTAGTCGTTGAACGCATCCCACAGGCCGTCGGTGATCATGCTGTCGATCATCTTGGCGTGGCCCATGCGCAAGCCGGTGCGCGCGGCGGGCAGTACGTAAGGGGCGAGGCTCATGTTCTCCATGCCGCCTGCGATAATGACCTCGGCATCGCCACAGCGAATGGCCTGGGCGCCCAGGTGCAAGGCCTTGAGGCCCGAACCGCAGACCTTGTTCAAGGTCAGGCTCGGCACCGCGTGGGGCAGGCCGGCGAGGATCGAGGCCTGGCGCGCCGGGTTCTGGCCGCTGCCTGCGGTAAGCACCTGGCCGAGGATTACTTCGTCGACCTGAGCCGGGTCCAGTCCGGTCTGTTCCAACAGGCGACGGATCACGGCGGCGCCCAGTTCCGGTGCCGGGATGTTCGCCAGCGAACCCTGGAAGCTGCCCACGGCGGTGCGGGTGGCAGCAACAATCACGACGTCTTGCATGGAATCTGTCCTCACTGGAAGTGCATTTCTGGAACGTGGTCCGGGACGATCAGTTTACCGGCCGTCTTGCTCACAATCTCTTCAACGCTGACGCCAGGTGCGCGTTCCTTGAGGACAAAAGCGCCATTTTCGATTTCCAGGTACGCCAGGTCCGTCAGTACGCGCTTGATGCAGTTGGCACCGGTCAGCGGCAGGCTGCATTGGCTGAGCAGCTTGGACTCACCGTCCTTGGACGCGTGGGTCATGATCACGATGATGTTTTCTGCACCGGCCACCAGGTCCATGGCGCCGCCCATGCCCTTGACCAGCTTGCCAGGGATCATCCACGAGGCGATGTTGCCTTGTACGTCCACTTCGAAGGCGCCCAGCACGGTAAGGTCGACGTGGCCGCCACGGATCATCGCGAAGGATTCGGCGGAGGAGAAGATCGACGCGCCGATGCGTGCGGTCACCGTCTGTTTACCGGCGTTGATCATGTCGGCATCGATGGTTTCTTCGGTAGGAAACGGTCCCATGCCCAGCAGGCCGTTTTCCGATTGCAGCATCACTTCCATGCCTTCGGGAATGTAGTTGGCCACCAGTGTCGGAATGCCGATGCCCAGGTTGACGTAGAAACCGTCCTGCATTTCGCGGGCGACGCGTTGAGCCATTTGTTCGCGGGTAAGCGCCATGTGTGTTTCCTCTTATTATTCGGGCTGGGGGCGGATTATTTGCGCACGGTGCGCTGTTCGATGCGCTTCTCGAACGTGCCGCAGATGATCCGGTCGACGTAGATGCCAGGGGTGTGGATCTGCGCCGGGTCCAGCTCGCCCGGTTCGACGATTTCCTCGACTTCGACCACGGTAATCTTGCCGGCGGTGGCGGCCAGCGGGTTGAAGTTCTGGGCTGTATGGCGGTAGATCACGTTACCGAAGTGGTCGGCTTTCCAGCCTTTGACGATGGCGAAGTCGCCGGTGATGGACTCCTCCATCAGGTACGGGCGGCCGTTGAACTCGCGGGTTTCCTTGCCTTCGGCCACAGGGGTGCCGACACCGGTGGCGGTGAAGAAGGCCGGGATACCGGCGCCGCCTGCACGCATTTTTTCGGCCAGGGTGCCCTGTGGGGTCAGCACCACTTCGATTTCGCCGCTGAGCAATTGCTTCTCGAACAGGGCGTTTTCACCCACGTAGGAGGCGATCACCTTGCTGATCTGTTTTTCTTCGAGCAGCACGCCCAGGCCAAAACCGTCGACGCCGCAATTGTTGGAAACCACAGTCAGGTCGCGGGTGCCTTTGCGCTTGATCTCGGCGATGAGGTTTTCTGGAATGCCGCACAGGCCAAAACCACCGGAGAGGACGGTCATGCCGTCTTCCAGGCCTGCCAGCGCTTCTTCATAGGACGCTACGCGTTTATCGAAACCTGCCATATGCACCTCTTTTATTGTTTGTGGTCCAGCCAGTGATCCGAGTGTTGCGCCGGCGGATTGATTTGTTAAGTTGTTTTTTAGGGATGATTGATTTAAAAAACAGCATAGTCGTCCAACCGCCCGGAGCAGCCTCATGACCGTTAAACAGATGCGGGCCTTTCTCGCCGTGGCCCAATCCCTGAGTTTCGCCGCCGCCTGCGAGCGCCTGCACCTTTCCCAATCGGCGTTGAGCCTGACCATCAAGGGCCTGGAAGAAGGCTTGGGCGGGCGCCTGTTCAGCCGCAACACGCGCAATGTGGCCCTCACGCCTGAGGGCGAATCGCTGCTGCCCCTGGCACGCCGGCTGATCGCCGATTGGGACAACGCCGAGGACGAACTGCGCCAGCGCTTCACCTTGCAACGCGGGCGGGTGACCGTGGCAGCGATGCCCTCATTTGCCGGCAACCTGCTGCCGCCGATCCTGAAGATATTCCGCGCACGTTACCCGCAGGTGAACGTGACGGTGCATGACCTGATCAACGAGCAGGTCATGGAGATGGTCCGCGACCGTCAGGTCGAACTGGGTGTGGCGTTCGAGCCCTCGGAGGGTTCATCGCTGGCGTTCACGCCCTTGTACCTGGACCGCTTCATTGCGGTCGTACCCGGCGACTCACCGCTTGCGCAGCGCGATGACATCGACTGGAAGACCCTGTTGGAGCAACCATTCATCACCCTGCAACGGCCTTCCACGGTGCGGGTGATGCTGGAGGAGCACCTGGGTGCCCTGCAAATGAAGCTGCCGGTTGCGCTGGAAAGCCATCAACTGGCGACCGTGGGCAAGATGGTTGCCAGTGGCCTGGGCGTCAGCGCGGTCCCGGCGTTGTGCGCGCAACAGATGGAAGAGGCGGGTGCTCATTGCATCACCCTGAGTGACCCCGTGATCGAACGGCCGATTGGTGTGTTGACCAAGCCAGGGCATGAACTGTCGGCTGCGGCGCAGGTGTTGTTCGACATTTTCCGTGATGAAGCTGCGAAAGGCCGATTCCCACTCTGGCCTGTGTAGGAGTCGGCTTGCCGGCGATGGCATGCTTGAACAGATCGCCACTTTCCAAGGCCGCAATCGCCGCGGTGCGACGATTCGACAAGCCGGCTCCTACAGGGTTTGTGGAGATATTAAAAAATTAGGGTAATAAAAAAGTCCGCTCGGTTAACCGGGCGGACTTAGTGTGCTAACTAATAGTTAGTAGTAGCGGTCGATCACTTTAACTTGCGAGCTGTCCTTGAAAGACGCCCAGGCGTTGTTAAGTGTCTCGAATACATGTTCGATAAAGTTGCGATCGGCCGCGGCCTTCTTGCCGACATAACCCTGGCCACGGCGGTACATCTTCAGGCGCGCCGCCAGTTCACGGTTATTGCGGTCAAACTCGGCTTCTTCGGTGTGGGGCGCCAGGCAGTCAATTTGGACTTCGCCCGATTTACCCACCCAAAGGATATGGTCGTCGAGTGTGTCTTTCTGCGCTGCGAACATCTCAGCCAATTCATCGATAGTTGGTTGGTTGTTCAGATTCATGTGTAAGCCCCTTGACCAGTTGGCGATCTATCAGTTGGTTCGTTAAAACTTCGTAAGTTGTCTCCGGTTGCGAAAACCGGGCGTCAGCGACGGTCTGCCGAATACGGGCAGGGTCTTGAACCTGATGCATGTAGTCTTGCTGATGAACTGCTACGCAATGCTTTCATAACGAAGACAAGCCGCATTTGAGCGCCTTGTACCGAGCCCTCCGGGCCGGTCAGCTTCATCAATCTGCCTTGTGGGCAGTGCACATCCGGAAAAAACAGCTCGGCGGTCAGACGAGCTCTTTCAAAACGCTTGTTGCCAACGCTCCCGATCCGGGAGACGTCTCGATAATGCAAGGACAAAAGGGTTACGTCAACGGTTATGTAGTGATTATTTTTGATCACTACATAAATGGCTGTAGGGACGGGAGAATGCGTGAAAACGTGACTTGGGCGTCATTTTCTGGCGTGCTGGGTCGTTGAGCTGGCCCCAATCATTCCTGGACGGTGGGTGTATCGAATGAAGGGTAATCTGACAGCAGGTGAAGCCACTCCATGTGGAACCAGGGTGTGAATTGCGCTGGGGATTCTGAAAGCCGGGCCGAGATTTCGGCGCGAGTCCACCATTTGATCTCACTGATTTCCTCTGCCGCCGGGTTGGCCGCCGCGTCAGACTGAGCAACCAATACATGACAAAACTCGTGCTCCGCACCGATCGAGCCAAAGCGAGCATGATATTCAAAACTGTACAGAAACCGGCACGAGGCAGAAATGCCCAGTTCTTCGCGCAGACGACGAGAGGCGGCATCCGTAATCGTCTCGCCGGGTGCCGGATGGCTGCAGCAGGCATTCGACCAGAAACCTGGCCAAAGCATTTTACCGGCAGCACGACGTTGAAGTAGATGACGTCCGGCGCTGTCGATCAGATGGACCGAAAAGGCGCGATGAAGCTGACCCTCCCCCAGGTGTGCGGCACGTTTGTCACACTCGCCGACTTGCACGTCTTGTGCGTCAACTAACACTACATGATCGATCATTCTGAGTTCCTTCGGTGTAATGCGCGGCGCTCCGCCGTTCTACCCACGTCCAGGGGCTTGTCCCCAGGCGCTGACAAATGTCAATGCAGTGTCGGTGAATGTTGGATCGGCACGCAGGTGGGTCATGGCCTCCAGGTCATCCTGGGTGAGTAACCCAAGTTTCAGCAGCGCCGGCCCAGCCTGTAGGGTAGTTGAGGCCCAGAATGTATCGGCAGGGCTGTTATCACCGATTCGGCCTTCAAAGAGGCGATGCCCTACGTTGGAGAGTCCCCTGTCACGCAATCGGTCAGGGAGCGTATCGGCCCAGAGCATGTCGGAGCCTATGGATTTTGTCAGAAGTGTGATGCCGGCTTGGGCGACTTTTCGGAACAATGGGTGCGAGGTTTTCAAGCTCGGCTGTAGGCTCACGTCTTCGACCACCAACCAGCCACCAGGGCGAAGCCAGGTGACGGCGCGCGTCAATATGTCTTCCCGTTGGGGGAGGTGGCACAGGAGCGCCCTGGCGTGTACCACATCAAAAGAGGCCACAGGAAAGTCATCGGTAACGGCATTGTGGGTGAGCACCTTTATGCCGGGTATATCGGCGAGGAATCGGGTATCGATATCGGTCGCCGTGACTGTCGCGTCAGGGTATCGCTGGGCCAGCCAGCCAGTGAACGACCCCGCACCGGCGCCGAGATCGAGGATGTCAGGCTTGCACGGAAGGTTGAGCTGGTCGAAAACCGTTTGGCTCTGTGGGTCAAAGGCGCATTCAAGCGTGCGCAAGCGTGCCAATTGGCCGGCGTGCTGGTCGCCGAGATAGCTGTCGGTGTAGCCGGGGGCAGCAGTGGTCATAGAACGACCTCCAGTCGGTCGGGGCAGCGGTTCAGAAAGCCGTGTTCCGAGGGCTGGAACCCTGGCGCCCAGCGCACGTCTGGAAAGGTCTGTAGCAGCATGCGAGCGCCGATCGTGATTTCCATCCGCGCCAGCATGGATCCCAGGCAGAAGTGACGCCCTGCGCCGAACGCGAAATGATTTGTTGCCTGATCGTTGCGCGACAAGCTGAAGGTGTCCGGGTCGGTGTATTGAGCCGGATCACGGTTGGCCGAGCCGATCAGGCAGGCCAGGGTCGCACCGGAAGGAATCGTTCCCGACGGTAGTTGCAGCGCCTCGCGGGCCTCGCGGAGTACGAGTTGCAAAGGAGGGTTGCGTCGCAAGGTTTCGGTGAGCGCAGTGTCCATCAAGTCGGGATCAGCCATCACGGCGTCTTTGACGCCGGGTTCGCTCAGCAGGTTGACAATGAGATTTGCGAGGGCGCCGTGACTGGTCTCGCTACCTGCAGTCATCAGAATTGCGCAGTAAGCCCGGACGAAGGTTTCAGGCAATGGTTGGCCGTCAATCTCTGCCGCCAGGAGCTGTGAAATCAAATCATCTGCAGGTTTAGCGCGGCGGGCGTCGATGTGTGGCTGGATGAAATCGTAGAAATTGTCTCGATTGGACAACCCCCCGGTCAGCAGGGCCGGGTCCTGTCGATAATTGCCCATGTAAGCGAAGCCGATCGCGCACCAGCGCTTCAGCCGCTCTACCTCTTCGCAGGTGTCAGCCGGCAGGCCCAGTGCGTGAGCCATCACCCGCACGGGCAGTGCTGCAGTGAAGTCGGCGATAAGGTCCACCTGGGCCCGGCCATGCATGCGTGCCAGCAGGTCAGTGGTGACCGAAATGATGGATGCTTCAAGCGCGGCAAGGGCTTGGCTGCGAAACGATGGGCTGAGCAGTGCACGGTGCTGAGCGTGTTCACAGCCGTCCATCGCCACGAGAGTGTGTCCCAGCAGCGGCCCAATCTGCCAGGCGTAGTTATTGTTGCTGGCTTGCGGATGAGTCAATGCAGCTTTGACATCCACATACCGGCTGACCAGCCATACGTCCGTGGGCTCGTCGTAGGTGATCGGCAGAGTGGTACGTAAACGTTCATACAAGGGATAGGGGTCGATTTCGAACTGCCTGGATTTCAGCGTGGGTGGCGTAAGTGTCAGGTCCACTGTCCGGTTGGCCTGAGTTGTAGCGCCGGTGGTGTGCAGGTGGTAGCGAGAAACGGTCTGGTGCCAGTCACCCGCTGCCCGGACAACCTGTCGCAGTCGGCCCGGCTCGGTTGCAGCGGATGGCAGGTGATGGGCTGGGCGAGTGGCGACAGCCGTGAACGCCGTGACCGCGTTGACCACCATCTGATGTGCAGAGTCGATCGCGGCTGGCCATTCCATGCCTGCGCTGTCCGCCAGTATCGATACCAGGTTGAAGTGCTCACCACACACCACATCTTTGGCAATCGAATGGATATCGTTCGTCCAGGCAATGATATCGGCACTGTGTCCGCGCAGTGTGTCCCACCATTCGATGTCTGCTGGAGGCTGGTAGGGGTCGAGTGCTTCGGCGGCATCTATCAGATCAAAAAAGAACAGTGCGCCGAACGAATCCCGGCGCAATGGCAGATATTCGGCCAGCGTGAGCACCGCGTCGGTTTCACGCATTCGCACCAGCGTCACCTGGGCGCGCAGGTGTCGGATCAGGTGCCGTACAAGCCGTTGCCGCCAACCGTCGTTACCCCAGTGTCTGGTGCGTGGCCACAGATCGTTGGCCAGGACAGTCAGCATCGGGTCATCAAAACGGCTCATTTCACTGGAGGGATGCGTGCCATCGTTCTCGGTCACTGCCTGCACGGCGGTGACGAATCGCTCCAATGCACCGTTTTCCGCCCATGGCCCGTCATCAATCCGATCATCCAGCGTAAGCGCCCACAGATACCAGCACACCAGCGTCTCGGCTCGGTGTGTGGGGGCTTGTCCGCACAACGCCATCCCCAGCTCGAGCAGCGGCGTGGTGTTTAACCGATGCGCACCGCGTCGACCGATCAAGCCATGTTGCTGTGCCCAAGCGAGGGCATGCGCCTTCAACTGATCGTTGTCGGAACGGGGCGGCGGACCGGCAAAAGGAAGTCGAATCTCTGGAATGATCAGTGATGTCGGTGGTAAATGACGGCCGTGGCGGACACGGGGGCCGCCTTCGAGGTGTACCGTTGGCATGGCGCTCTACCTTGAATCAAGTTTTTATAAGGATCGTTTGGCGGCAACACCCGAGCGGTTCCGTTTTCTGCAAAATGGAAGGCTTGGAGGGTGTTTCTGAGCAATTGGGGCGGTCAGTGCGCGTTTGGAGGGATCGTTCGCTGGCGGGGAGGTGTAAGGCGTTCGAGATTGAGCCATGGCCTGGAGTATCAGCCATAGAGCGTCCCTGTGTCGTATACGCAAAAAACTCCATTGTTCGGCCAACCCGGCTATTCAGACCGGCAGACTTTACTGGAGGACGAAATGCTCAAGATGTAGGAGTTAACTGTGGTCAGCACAGGAAACGGCTCCCATGGCGCGGGCATAAAACCCAACCCCGGAGCGTTTGGTATGTATACCGCGTGTGCCGCCTCGTTGCGGCACACGCCTTCGGGGTCTCTACTCCCCGCGGATGTACTGCTCCAACTGTTTGATCAGGTCAGCCTGGTCGGCAATGGCTTCCTTCACCAGGTCACCGATGGACAGCAGGCCCAGCAGTTTGCCGTCTTCGACCACGGGCAGGTGGCGCAGGTGACTGTCGGTCATGATGTTCATGCACTCATCGACCTTTTTATGGGTGTCGACGGTGATCACCGGAGAGCTCATCACCTCATGGACCTTGGTGGTGACCGATGACAGCCCCTTGAGCATGATTTTGCGCGCGTAGTCACGCTCACTGATGATGCCTACCACTACACCGTCCTGGACCACCGGCAAGGCCCCGACGTTTTTCTCCGACATCCGCACCAGCGCTTCAAACACGGTATGGTCGTGCTTGATGGTGTGGACGTCCTGGTTTTTCTGGTCCTTGGCTTTGAGCACTTGTGCGACGGTTTTCATGGCGGCCACTCCGATGTTGTTGTTAGTGGGTCAGGGTCCCCCTACAGAATCCTAGACGGCCCACGCCGTCGCAAGGTCCAAAGCGGCGTCAAACCCGTCGAAAAACGTCATTCCCCGGATTTTTTTGCGCTTTACCCTGCATTTTTCGGCTTTTTCGCCCGTTTCGGGCCCGTCGCTGCCTTGCGTGGGGCACTCTTGCGTTTCTTTTTCCAGGGGGTGGCACTACGGCCTGCGGGGCTGGCCGGTGCGGTGATGGTCATGCGCATTCCGTTGCAGCGCGCCACCTGCTTGCTCATCCAGGCCGCCTGTTTGGCAACGAATTCCTCCAGGCTCATTTCACCGCTTTGCACCATGTCCAGTGCCTGCTCCCAGATGGCCGTGGTGCCCGGGTCGGCGATGGCGCGGGGCACTGCGTCGATCAAGCTGAACGCCGCCGCTGTGGCCGACAGGGCCTTGCCGTTTTTCACCAGGTAACCACGATCCAACAGCCCCTGGATAATTCCGGCGCGGGTGGCCTCGGTGCCGATGCCGGTGGTGTCCTTGAGTTTTTGCTTGAGCAGCGGGTCTTCCACCAGCTTGGCGACGTTCTTCATCGCCTTGATCAGGTCCCCTTCGGTAAAGGGCTTGGGCGGCTGGGTCCACAGGTCTTTCAGGTTGACCTTTGCCACCGCGTAGTGCTGGCCCTGCACCAATGTCGGCAACGCTTGAGGCGCCGGCGCTTCACGCCCCTTGGCCGGGGCCAGCGCTTCAGGCAATGCGCGTTTCCAGCCCGGCTCGATCACCACCTTGCCCACCGCGCGCAACGCAAAGCCGGCGCAGTCGAAATCCGCCTGGGTGCGATCGTATTCATGGTTGGGCAGGAACTGCGCCAGGTAGCGCGCACGAATCAGCGTGTACACCGCCCGATATTTGCCGGTGAGTTGGCTGGCATCCTTGCCGGCGCCAGTGGGAATGATGCCGTGGTGCGCGCTGACCTTGGCGTCGTTCCAGGCCCGTGAACGGCGCTGGGCATCGATATGCGGCATCAGCTCATTCACGGCCGCGTCTGCGCGCCCGAGTGCTGCGAGGATCTTCGGCGCTTCGCTGTGCTGGCTCACCGGCAGGTAGCCGCAATCGCTTCGCGGGTAAGTGATGGCCTTGTGGGTTTCGTAGAGCGACTGGGCGATATCCAACGTTTCCTGGGCGCCGAGGCCCAGCTTCTTGGAGCAGATTTCCTGCAGGGTGCCCAGGTCGAAGGGCAGGGGAGCCACTTCGCGCATGCGCTCGGTGCGCAGTTTTACCAGGCGTGCACGGGCGGCGTTGCTCATCGCGTCTGCGGCTTCCCGTGCCAGTTGCGGGTTGAGGCAGCGGCCCTGGTCATCACAGGCATCCTCGGCGGCGCGCCACTGGGCGGTGAAGGTCATGCGTTCATGTTGCAGGTCGACATCGATGGCCCAGTAGGCCACCGGCACGAAGTCGGCAATGCTACGGTCGCGGTCCACTACCAGGCGCAAGGTCGGCGTTTGCACGCGGCCCACGGGCAGCACGCCTTGATACCCGGACTGGCGCCCGAGCAAGGTGAACAGCCGGCTCATGTTCATGCCGATCAGCCAGTCGGCGCGGGAACGGCCAAGAGCCGAGTGATACAGGCTAAAGGTTTCTGCCCCCGGTTTGAGTGCGGCGAGGGCCTTGCGGATGGAAGCGTCATCCAGTGCCGACAGCCACAGGCGCTGGATAGGCCCGCGATAACGGCAGTGCTCCACCAGCTCACGGGCAATCATCTCGCCTTCGCGGTCGGCGTCGGTAGCGATCACCAGTTCCTGGGCTTCCCCCAACAGGCGCTTGACCGCCTTGAATTGGCTGGCGGTCTTGGGCTTGACCCGCATCTTCCATTTTTCCGGGATGATCGGCAGGTCCGCCAGCACCCAGCGTTTGTACTTCTCGTCGTAGGCATCGGGCGGGGCGGTTTCCAGCAGGTGGCCGATGCACCAGGTGACGGTAACCCCGGTGCCTAGCCAGCACCCGTCGCCACGGCGGCTGGCGCCGAGCGCGGCCGCAATGTCCTTGGCCTGGGAGGGTTTTTCACAGAGGTACAGCCGCATGGTCAGCCCATTCGTTACACAGTTGAATGGGGAGCAGGATGGGCAAAAGAAGGGATTTGATCAACCATTATCTGGATGGATATACAGCAATTTGTGTGTCCATCGCAAAACCGAATGTGTGCGGGCTTGCTGTGGCGAGCAAGCTTGCTTGCGCTGGGGTGCGAAGCGCCCCCCAAAAAACGGGACTGCTGCGCAGTCAACGGGAGCAAGCTCCCTCGTCACAGCAAGCCCGCTCCCACAGGAGATCTCCAGTAGGTGGAAGATCAGTTGTTGTCGATATCCACGTTGCGCGTTTCCTTGAGGCAGAACAGCCCCACGATCAGGCTCACCCCGGTCACGGCCACCGGGTACCACAAACCGTAGAAGATATCGCCGGTGTACACCACCAGGGCAAACGACACGGTGGGCAGGAACCCGCCAAACCAGCCGTTACCGATGTGGTAGGGCAGCGACATCGAGGTGTAGCGGATACGCGTCGGGAACAGCTCCACCATCAACGCCGCCAGCGGGCCGTAGCACATGGCCGCGATCAGGATGAGCGCCACGATCAGCACCACCACCATGGTCTTGTTGACCTGGGCCACATCCGCCGAAGTCGGGTAGCCGGCCAGGGTCACCGCGCCGCGCAGGGCGGCCTCGTCGAAGCCGTCGATACGCACTTCGCCCACGCTCACCTGTACCGGGCTGCCGGCGGGTGCGGCGGCGCTGCTGTAGGGCAGGCCCTGCTTGACCAGAAACGTCTTGACCTTGTCGCACGGGCTGTCAAATTTCGCCTTGCCCACCGGATCGAACTGGAAGGTGCAGGTGGCCGGGTCGGCCGTCACGGTGATCGGCGCCTGGTGGCTGGCCTGGTCCATGGCGGGGTTGGTGTAGTGCGCCAGGCCCTTGAAGATCGGGAAGTACAGCGCGGTTGCCAGCAGCAGGCCGAGCATCAGCACCGGTTTGCGCCCGATCTTGTCCGACAGCCAGCCGAAGAAAATAAAGAACGGCGCGCCGATCACCACGCTGATGATCAACAGCATGTTCGCCAGGGCTGGGTCCATCTTCAGGAATTGCGTGAGGAAGAACAGCACATAAAATTGCGCTGCGTAGAAGGTCACCGCTTGCCCGCCGTTGATGCTGAACAGCGCAATCAGCACGATCTTGAGGTTTTCCCATTTGCCGAAGGAATCGCGGATTGGCGATTTACTCGCCTTGCCTTCCTCTTTCATTTTCAGGAAGGCCGGCGACTCATGCAGGCTCATGCGGATCCAGGTGGAAATGCCCAGCAGCACGATGGAGAACAGGAACGGAATCCGCCAGCCCCACACCTCGAACTGGTCACCGGTGAAGTAACGGCAGGCCAGCACCACCAGCAGCGACAGCAGCAGGCCGAGGGTAGCGGTGGATTGAATCCAGCTGGTGTGGAAACCGCGTTTGCCGGCCGGTGCGTGCTCGGCCACGTAGGTCGCTGCACCGCCGTATTCACCGCCCAACGCCAGGCCTTGCAGCATGCGCAGCACGATCAGGATGATCGGCGCCGCAATGCCAATGCTGGCGTAGGTGGGCAACAGGCCGACGCAGAAGGTTGCCACGCCCATCAGGATGATGGTCACCAGGAAGGTGTACTTGCGCCCGATCATATCCCCCAGGCGGCCGAACACCAGCGCGCCAAAGGGGCGCACCACGAAGCCTGCGGCAAACGCCATGAGGGCAAAGATGAACGCCGTGGTGTCGTTGACCCCGGCAAAGAACTGCTTGCTGATCACCGCCGCGAGGGCGCCATAGAGGAAAAAGTCATACCACTCGAACACCGTCCCCAGGGACGAGGCGAAGATGACCTTTTTGGAGTCGTTGCCGGCGCTGGCGGTAACCGCCGAGCCCAGGGGTTGAGCATGTTCTGACATCGGGTAGCCCTCACAGTGATTATTTATTGTTGTTCCACTGTCGGCGCCAACTTCAGCGCCGGTCGTCCTTATGCAGGAGCCCGGCTTGCCG
>NZ_JACARO010000056.1 GCF_013386585.1 Pseudomonas sp. P7548
ACTGATACACCGCCTTCGCGAGCAAGCCCGCTCCCACAGGGGATTTACATTGTTCTCAGGGAGGTGGCTTCAGCCCTGGGCAAAATCGCGCAGCGCGTCGCCTTCCATGCGGTAGCGCACCCACTCTTCCTGTGGCTGGGCGCCGATGGATTTGTAGAAGGCAATCGCCGGTTCATTCCAGTCCAGCACGCTCCACTCGAAGCGTCCGCAGCCGTTGTCACAGGCAATCTTCGCCAGGTGGCGCAGCAGCTTCTTGCCAGCGCCGCCGCCGCGTTGCTCGGGGTTGATGTAGAGGTCTTCCAGGTACAGGCAGTTGCTGCCCAGCCAGGTGGAATAGCTGAAAAAGAACACTGCAAAACCGATCGGCAAACCGTCCCGCGAGCAGATCAGACCGTGGGCGGTGGCGCCCTCGCTGAACAGGCTGCGCTCGATATCCGCCACACTGGCGATCACTTCATGCCGGGCCTTTTCGTACTCGGCAAGCTCGGTGATGAAGGTCAGGATCTGCGCAGCATCGCTGGGCACGGCAGGGCGAATCTCGATGGTCATGGGCGAGCCTTGGGCAATTTCAAAGCTCACATACTAAGGCGCTTTGATGACCGATTGCAGCGCAATTTATGCGCGCAGCGCCAAGGCGCCGACCAGCCCTGCCGGCAACCCCACCTCGACGGTGCGACAGCCCCGCGCGGCCCGTGGCGACCACTCACCCAACCCTTGCCCCACGCACTTGAGCCGTGCCTCGCGCTCACACCAGGCACGCGTGAACAGGCGAGCGCGCTGGGCCTGGCTCGCGGCGCACAAGCGCGCCAGCACGTGCGGGCCCAGGTAGTCGCTGGTCACGCTTTGCCAGTCCGGGGTGTCCTGCACCGCCATCACGTCGATGCCGACCGGGCCATGCAAGTGCACCGCCGCCACCGAAAAATCGCCGTCGTGGCTGATGGAAAGCCCGGCGTCTTCATGCCCGGGCACACGAATCTGCGGGGCCTGGCCCGGTGACGAGTGAAAGCGGATGCGGTCCTGGGGCACATCGAGCGCCTGCAACAACGCCTCACTCAGTGCCTGGCGCACACGCGCCCGGGCGGCTTCGCGGGTCATGCCGGGCACGTGTCGCAAGCCGATCAACAACACACCGTCTTGCCAGCGCGGCCGTGTCTGCGGCCACATGAATACGTGCATCGCTACTCACCCCGCGCCGGCGCCGCCGGGCAGCCCACCCAACTGCTGGAGGCCGGAATGCACTCGCCTTTCATCACCAGCGTCAGCGGCCCGAGCCGTGCACCGTCACCCACTTCGGCGCTGTACAGCACCGCGCTGCGTGGCCCCATGTAGACCCGCTCACCGATCAGCACCTGGTCGATTTTCATCACACGGTCTTCAAACAGGTGCGTCTGCGGGCAGGCGCCGGCGTTCAGTTCGCTGTAATCGCCAAGGGTGACGCAGTCAAATTCGGTGATGTCGGTGGTGTCCATGTACACGCCTCGCCCAATGCGGCAGCCCAGGCCGCGAAAGGCCAGCGGCAGCCACGGCGTACCGCGCAGGTAACTCATGAAATTGGGCGCGGCCATGCCTTCGTAGAGGCTGGTGATGCCTTCGGACAACCACACAAACGGCGTCCACATGGCGGCTGAGCGTTTGCGATAGCGCCCCATCACCAGCCATTTCAGCGCCGCCACCAGCAGGTAGTTGCCCAGGCTGTAGGCCAGGCCGATCAGCGCCAGGTAGCCCAGCACGGCCCCCCAACGCTCGTCTTCAGCCACGGGCATCAAGTCGATCATCACGGTGTAGCCCACGGCGATCACGGTGGCGTGGGGCAGCACGATGCGCAGCCCTTCGATCGCGCCACGGGCCAGGCGGCGCCACAGAGACGGACGGAACGTGAGGTGGTCGGCATACCCACTGACTTGCTCACGCGCCGGCAGGTTGATCGGCGGCGAGCCCAGCCAGGTGTCGCCGTTGGCGATCTGCGCATTGGCTGGTGCGCGGGAATGCACGCCGATCAGCACGTTCTCGGGCAAGGTGGTGCCGTCGGGGATGTAGCTGCCATTGCCGACAAAACTGCGGTGCGACACCACCGTCGGCTGAATGCGCATCCAGCCGCCGTCCACCTGTTCGTCGCCGAGCATGACCGCGTCGGCGATGAAGGTTTCGTCGCCCAGGGTAAGCATGTCAGGGATCACGCCCTGGGCCGTGGAGATCTCCGCGTCGCGGCCCACTCGCGCGCCCAGCAGGCGATACCACAATGGCGCGTACACCGTGGCATACAGGCCCGACAGCACATTGAGGCTGGCTTCCTGAATGTGGCTCACCAACCATTTGCTGCAATACACCCGGCTGTGCACCGGGTAGTGGCCGGCCTTCAAGCGAGGCAACACGGCCCAGCGCAAGCCGGCCGAGACCAGCATCATCACTACGATCAGCACCGCAGCCGCAGGCAGCGCCAGGGCAAAGTAGCGCAACAATTGCAGGCTCACGTGCTGCTCCTGCAACAGCGGCAGAATGTGTTGCTCATCGAACCAGTCGATCAGGAAAAACGTCGGGAACACCGGGATGAAAAACAGCGTGGCGACCAGCAGGATACCGAACACGTAGAACAGGTTTTCCAGCGCCAGTTGCCCGCGACCGACCACAGGCCGAGGTGGCAAGCTGGCAGGGTCGAACGCGCCGATATCGGTCGCCGGCGAACCGCTCCAGATGCGCCCGGCCGGTACACGGCGGCCGTCGGCCAATGCCGATTGCCCTTGCAGGTGGCCACTGTGGCCGACGGCGGTGTTGCCTTCCAGAATGCTGTACGAACCCAGGCAGGCGTTGTCGTCGATCACCACCTGGCCCAGGTGCAATTGGCCGCGCTCGACCCGGGCGTTTTCCAGGCTGACGCCATTTCCGATGCTGACCTCATTGCCGATGTGCAGCAGGTCTGGCACCCGCACGCCCAGCGAGCCGATGTTGGCCTCGCGCCCGACCTTGGCCCCCAGTGCTCGCAGCCACAGGCCATACAGCGAAGAGCCGCTTAGCAGGTAGACCGGCGCCGACTCAACCATGCGCGATGCGGCCCACCAGCGAAAATAGGTCAGGCCCCACAACGGATAGACACCCGGTTTCAAGCGCCCGGCGATCAGCCATTTACCGGCGATGGCCAGCACGAACTGCAACAGCGTCGCCAGCAGGAACACGCCGATGGACGCCACCGTGGCCGTGGCCACCGAATCTCCGGGGCTGCCGGTGAGGTAGTGATAGGTAAAAAACGGCGCCAGCCACTGGCTCATGCGCAGGCACACCATGGCCGGTATCACCGCCGCCTGGGCCAGCCCGCAACGCCAGCGCGCCAGGGGCGAAGGCGGCGTCCAGGCGGCCTCCTGCACGGCAGGCTGTGGCGTGGTTTGCAGCACCTCAGCAATCGCACCGACGCGCCGTTGCTGATAGATATCGCGCACGGTGATGTGGGCAAAACGCTCGTCGGCACGCAAGGCCGAAGCCAGCCGCGCGGCAAAGAATGAGTGGCCGCCGAGGTCGCAAAAGAAGTCCGCGTCGCGACGGATCGGTTGGCCGGGGAAGAGTTTTTCCAAGGCGGCAAATAGGACGGTTTCGCCGGGATTTTCCGGGGTGTCTGACTCCAGGTTCGCGCCGCCGGTGTCTACGCCCAACGGCCGTGCCTTGAGGGCCTTGCGGTCGATTTTGCCGGAGGTCAGCCGGGGCATGCTGTCGAGCAATTCAAAACGACCCGGTACCATGTACGCCGGCAAGCGCGCCTGCAATGCCTTGCGCAACTGCGCGGGCAAGCCCTCGACCGCCACGCCGCCTTCCGGCACCAGGTAGGCAATCAACTGATCCATACCGCCGTCATTGCGCAGTAATACCGCGACGGTGCCGACGCCCGGCTGCTGGGCCAGCAAGGCCTCGATTTCGCCCAGCTCGACGCGAAAGCCACGGATCTTCACTTGGTCATCGGCGCGGCCCAGGCACATCACTTGGCCGTCGGCCTCGATACGCGCCAGGTCGCCGGTACGGTACAGGCGCTCATCGTAATAACCGGTGGACCACGGGTTGCTGATGAATTTTTCGCGGGTCAGGTCCGGCCGCCCCAGGTAGCCGTCGGCCAGGCCCGGGCCAATGATGCACAGCTCGCCGGTCTGCCCACGGCCCAACAAGGTCGGGGTAGCGCCCGGGGCCAGGTCGGCGTCGATCACCAGCAAACCGTAGTTGGGCAATGGCGTGCCGATGGTCACCGGGGTACCGGGCACCAAACGCGCCAGGCTGGCGGACACCGTGGCCTCGGTAGGCCCGTAGGTGTTGAAGATCTGCCGGCCGGGGCGGCTCCAGCGCTCCACCAGCGACTCGGGGCACATCTCGCCACCGAGGTTGATCAGGCGCAGGCTCGGCACCTCTTCACTGAACAGCGCCAGCAACGTAGGCACCGCGTGCAGCACGCTGATGCGCTGCTGGTTAAGCATGCGCGGCAAGGCTTCGGGGTCACCGGTGATGTCTTTGGGGCCGATCCACAAGGTGGCGCCCACCAGGTAGGCGATCCAGATTTCTTCAAACGACATGTCGAAGGCCACCGAGAAGCCCTGGTACACCCGGTCGCTGGCCTGGATGCCGAGAATCGCGTTCTCGCTGCGCAGGAAGTGGCAGATACTGCCCTGGGAAATCAGGATACCCTTGGGTTTGCCGGTGGAACCGGAGGTGTAGATGACGTAGGCCGGGTCTTCCGGCTTGGCGTTTGTGCGACGCAGCAACGGCGCATCGGTGGGCGCGAGCAACGCTTCGGCGGTCCAGGCGACCAGCCCGACACTGCGCAGCGCCGCAGCGTTGCTTTCGCAGCTCAACACGCCAACCGCCTGGGCATCGTCCATGCAGATCTGTAGGCGCTCCAGCGGTGTGTCCTGGTCCAGCGGCAACCACGCGGCCCCGGTCTTGGCGATGCCGGCCTGCATGACCAGCAGCTCCAGCCCGCGCGGCATCCACAGGCCGACGATTTGGCCCGGCGCCACACCCGCCTCAATTAACCGTGACGCCACGACACTGGCCTGGCGGTCCAGCTCGCCATAGCTGAGCTGGCGTTCGCCATCGATCAGCGCCACCTGATGTGGGTCGCGCCGCACCGTGGCCTCGAGCAGGTCGGCCAGCACTTCGTGACGCAACAATTCAGGCTGGAGGGGACCGTACAACACCTCTGTCGGTCGGGTGATAACGGGGTCTTTCAGCAAGGTCACAGTAGTCATGGCGGCAGTGTTCGCTGTGTGGGGTCAATCCGGCCAAGGCGCCGATTTGTAATGCTGCGTGTCCACTTGGTATCCGCCTCGATACATTCACAGGCGAACGAGGCCCTCAGGTTCTGCCTTGAAAGCGACAGATACCTCACGACCCGGATCACGCATCAGGACTATCGCAAAGGCCAGCTGTACGGCGGTTGAACAAACTCATTCGGCTTGACCACTGGTCTGGAGGCAAGGCAAACAGCGGCTTTACTCCGCCCCGGGCTAATGCTGAGACCAGTAACCCCACAACAAACCCCGGGTTCACCCGTGCTAAAAACTGGCGCCATACATCCAATAACCGCCAGGTTTGCCCATGCCCTCCGCTTCCACGTTCTCCCGGCGACACTTCGTGTTGTTCTGCCTGGCGAGTTTTTTGTTGTCTTTGTCTTACGGTTCGACGTTCCTGCTGTCGCTGCTGATCCACACACGCGGCGGCAACGAGCACGACGCCGGCAGCGTGATTTCCATGGCGATGCTGAGCACCTTTGTCGCGGTGCTGGTGTCGGGCCACTTGGCGGACTGGCTGGGCGCCGCGCGCTCGATTGCCGTGCTCGGCCTGTTGCTGGTGGTAGCGTGCCTGGGCTTTGCCCTGGTGCCGGGGTTTGGCGAAGGGATGATGGTGTTCGGCCTGGCGTTGGGGCTGGGCTGGGGGGTGTTCTATACCCTGGGGCCGATCATCGTGGCCTTGCTGGTAGAGCCCCAGCACCGCGCCCGGTACTTTGCGTTGCTGTCGGGCAGCATGATGAGCGGCATCGGTTCCGGCCCTTTGCTGGGGCGCGGGGCGAGCGCGCTGGGGTTGCCGTTGACGAGTGCGTTCCTGCTCGCAGCGTTCGCCAGCTTGGTTGGAATGGTGATGTTCTGGCGCTTGGGCGCACATCTCAAGGGACATGCCAATGCACCGGTGGCGCGGATTTCCTGGGCGGCGACGCGCCAGGTGCTGTCGTCCAAGGCCGCGTTTGCGATTGTCATGGTTGGCCTGGGTGGCTGTGTATTCGGTGGTTTGTCGTCGTTCCAGACCAGCTATGCGGCGGCCCGCTCGCTGGACTATTCGCTGTTCTTCCTGGGCTTTCTCAGCGCAGCGATCACCAGTCGCCTGCTGATTGCCGGGTTTGTGGTCAAGCGAGATGCCTATCGCGCGGCGTGCGTGTTGTCAGGCTTGATGGTGCTGTCGGTGGTGCTGTTCGGTTATGGGGTATCGGGCAGTGGCAGCTATTTGCTGGCGGCCGTGATCCTGGGAGTCGGGTATGGCCTGACGTATTCGGTGATCAACGGGTTAGTGGCCAATGAAGCACCGGCCGGCACCACGTCCCAGGCGTTGTTGCTGTTCAGCCTGGCGTATTTTGTAGGGGTGTTCGGCTTCCCTCTGCTGGCGGGCAAGCTCATCGTCGAGCACGGCCTGCCGACGCTGCTGGCGTGCGTGCTGGGGGTGGCGCTGTTCAACTGGTTCATCACGGTGGCGCGGCTGATCTGGCGCAGGCGTCTGTCGAACAGCGAGGCCTGTCACACAAAATCTTACAGGTGACCCAAGACCGTTCGTCGCCACCCAGGCACGAACCGCAAAGAGGGGCGGACCAATAAAGGGTAAGGACATCAACCCTATGGAGATACCCTCATGAAGCCTTCCACGTTTGCCGCCCTCGCCCTCACCGGCCTGCTGTCTGCCGCTTCCCTGAGCACTTTCGCCGCCACCTCGTCGACCGGCCCGACCAACCCGGCGACGTCAGAATCCCAGAAATCCATGGGCACCGGCCTGGACACCAACGGCGGTGCTGTCATCGATAACACCACCCCAGGTGCCCCAGGTGCCGACCCACGCACCCAGGGCCAGGACACCGGCCGTCAAAGCCCGCCCGCAGTGGGTAACGGCAAGATGGGCCCGGCGGTCAACCAGCCGAAGATCAACAAAGGCGATGACTCGAACATCCCGGGCGCGCCGAAACAACCTGCACCTTGATCCATCGCACGCACCACCGACACCCGATCATTTCCCAGTGAAGAGGTACGCATGAACGTCGATAGAAACCTTGAGAAAGAAGTCCTCACCCGCCTGCTGCACGCCCACCCCAATGGCCTGGGCAAGGAGGTGCTGGATAACTACCGCGGCGAAAAAGAGGTGGCCAGTGTCTTGGCATTCCTGCAAGACCGCGGGCTTATCAAGGATGGGCATGTGACCACCGACGATGCCGGTGAATATGCGCTGAACTTGCCGATCAAGCTGACCGCGTCCGGTGTGGATGAGGCGC
The DNA here is from genome assembly GCF_013386585.1 of Pseudomonas sp. P7548. Classification (GTDB taxonomy): domain Bacteria; phylum Pseudomonadota; class Gammaproteobacteria; order Pseudomonadales; family Pseudomonadaceae; genus Aquipseudomonas. The sequence continues at coordinate 7,499 of NZ_JACARO010000056.1, forward strand.
GTAAGCTGGACGGTCAGGCAGGCTAAAGCCTTGCAGTAACCCCTGTGGGAGCTGGCTTGCCTGCTCCCACATTTTTACACCTGTGTTGGGTCAGCGTTGGGCGGCTACCAGTAGCATCATCGGCCGCTCCAGTTCTTCTGCAAGCTCGGGACGTGCGGCCAGGTCCGCGTCACTTGGGCCCCACTCGTTGACGTGGCTCAAGGTAAACCCCGCCTCGATCAACAGATTGAGCAAGGTCCCCAAGGTGCGGTGCTGTTTGATCACGCCCTCGGCCAGCCAGTGGGTCACCCGTGGCCCTTCCCGTTGATAGCCGTCCACCGGCCAACTCTTGCGCCCCTGTTCATCCACGAGCCAGCCTGGGTTGCGCGGCGCCATGAAGATCGGATGCTCGATGGAGAACACCAGGCGCCCGCCCGGGACCAATGCGCGATGAAGGCGCGCAAACAGCCCCTTGAGGTCGACGATGTAATGGAAGGCCAGGGAGCTGTAGGCGAGGTCGAATCTGGCGTCGGGCAGGTCAAGGTGTTCCAGGTCGGCAATCGCGTAGGTGATGGCGGTGGCCGAGGTCATCTCGGTGGCACGCGCCAACATCCTCGTTGAAACGTCCAGCCCCAGCACTTGGGCAGCGCCCTGCTCCTGCGCCCAACGGCTGAACCAGCCGTAGCCGCAGCCCAGGTCTACCACCCTCAAGCCAGGCATCGGCGGTAACAGGGACTGTAACGCAGGCCACTCAGGCGCGCCGGCAAGGCCCTCGACCGAACGGCCCATCTTGCTGTAGCCCTCGAAGAAAGCCGGTGTGTCGTAGATGTTCTGGGTCATGGCGCTGCTCCGTGCTGAGTGGCGCCTATTCTGCCAACTATCCACCCCTTTCTGTAGGAGCCGGCTTGCCGGCGATGGCGGTGCATCACGATAGACCGATATCGCCGGCAAGCCGGCTCCTACAGTGGCGGGTGATTATTCGGCGAGCAATGCGTCGACTTCAGCGGTGCCTGGGGAGGTGGCCGGGCCCCAGCGGGTGACAGCCAGGGCTGCAGCCGCGTTGGCACGGCGTGCCGCTTCGGCCGGTTGCAAGCCGTTGGCCAACCCGGCGAGGAACACGCCGGCATGGGCATCGCCCGCGCCGTTGCTGTCCACGGCCTTAACCTTGAAACCCGGCACATGTTCGGCCTTGCCCTGGCGGCTGATCCAGCAGCCATTCGGCCCGTCGCGTACCACCAGCAACGCTTCATCCGGCAGATGGCGATTGAGTTCGCCCAATGCATCCGCAACCGCGCCCGCGCCGGTAAATGCCAACGCTTCCGGGCCGTTGCTGGTCCAGATATCAATACGCGGCAGCAGCGCAATCATCAGCGCCGAATCCGGTGCCTTGACCAGCGGGCCCGGGTCGAACACCACGGTTATTTCACGCGGCAAGGCCAGCAGCCAATCGAGCAGCGCCTGGGCCTTGCCGTCCAACAACAGGCTGTAACCGCTGACGTACACGTAATCGTCAGCGCGCGGCGTCACGCCTGCCAAGTCGTCGGCGCTCAAGTCACCTTCGGCGCCGATATGGGAAATGAACGTTCGCTCGGTACTGGCTTCGGTGAGCGAGACGCACAAACCGGTGTCTTTGCCCTCGCTGGCGGGCTGGGCGATTTCCACGCCCTCGGCCTGCATCGCGGCGCGGGCCAGGTCGCCAAAACGACCGTTGCCATGACGCCCGAGGTAAACCACCGGCAAGCCATTGCGCCGGGCGGCGGCCATCACGTTGAAGCCGCCGCCGGCTTCGAAACTGGCCGATTGCGCCAGTACGTCGCCACCGGTTGCGGGCAAGGTGTCGAGGGCCATGACCAGGTCGACGATGACCTGGCCGGTGTGCAGCAATCTAGACATTGGGGCTCTCTACTAAAGCCGGGCGACGATCAGCGGCGCCGCCCAGTACGGCGTAAATCCCACCGGCGACCAAGAAGGTGACGATCCAGCCCAGGCCGTTGTGGCCCAGCCAGGAGTCGGACAATGGCCCGGCGAACCAGATATTTTCAGCGGTGGTGCCGATGGTGGTGAAGCTGAAGCCCAGCACGATCGCCACCGCCCAGGCGCCGAACGCACGCCATTCCACGCCGCCGCGATACCAGTAGGCGCTGCTTGGGGAGACATCCAGCAAGTCTTTGGGGCTGTAGTAATGGCGGTGAATCAGGTCGACCACAAAGATGCCGACCCACGCCGTGATCGGCACCGCCAGCAGCGAGATGAAGGTAATGAACGGGCCGTAGAAGCTGTCGGCGATCAGCATGAAGTAAATCGACCCGGCGAAGATCGCCACGATGTCGACGATCACCGCGTGCACACGCTTGACCTTGAGGCCCAGGGTCAAGGTGGTGAGGCCCGCCGAGTACACCGAGAGGTTGTTGGACAGCAGCAACCCGCCGAACGCTGTGATCAGATACGGCACGGCCATCCAGGTCGGCAGCATGTCGCGGATCGCGATGATCGGATCGGTGGCCGACGCCAGGTCGTTATTGCCCACCGACAGCAGGCCGCCTAGGGTGATCAGCAACACCAGCGGGATACCCGCACCAAACGCGGCCGACGCCACCAGGCGCACGGCCTTGACGCTGCGGTGCTGGTAGCGCGACATGTCGGCACCGGCGTTGGCCCAACCGATACCGGTGCCGGCAGCCATGGTGCCCACGCCGATGATCATCGCGCTCAACGGTGCCGGCGTGGCATTGAACACCGCGCTCCAGTCGATGGTGGCGCAGAGGAAACCACCCACCAAAATGTTCAAGGCGCCAAACACGTAGGTGGCCCACTTCTGGATCACCAGCAAGGTGGCATGGCCCAGGCCGGACACCGACAGGGTCAACAGCACGAAGATCGCGATGAAGATCAGGGTGAGTACCGGCGCACTTTTCGCCTCAACCGGCGAATGGAACAGGATCGAACACAACGACAGCAGCACGAACGCGGCGGTGGTGGTGTTGACGGTTTCCCAACCCAGGCGCGACATCAGCGAGACCAGGGTGGGGCCGATATTGCCGCGCACGCCGAAGATCGCCCGCGACAGCGTGAGGCTCGGCGCACGACCGCGACGCCCGGCGATGGAGATGATGCCCACCACCGCAAAGGAGCCTGCGGCACCGAGGATCGCCACGATGATCGCCTGCCAGATGGCCAGGCCACGAAACGCCACCAATGTCGCGCCCAGGGGCAAGCCGAGGATGCTGATATTGGCCGCGAACCACACCCAGAACAGTTGCAGCGGGTGGCCGTTGCACTCGCCTTCGGGGACCGGTTCTATGCCGCGTGTTTCCAATTGCCCGGCGCTTTGGCCGGAAGAGGTGCTGCTCATGAGAGGGTGCTCCTGGTGCCTGTATTGTTGTGGTTGTGGCAGAGAATCAAAGCGAAACTTTTATTCGGTCTCCATGACTCGACACGATCGAATGTGGGAGCGGGCTTGCTCGCGAAAGCAGTGGGTCGGCCAACTGATGTGCCACCTGACACATCGCCTTCGCGAGCAAGCCCGCTCCCACATGTTTGCCTACGGCGCTTATCGCAGTTTCAGCAGCCCTTGGACCAGCGGCTGCAACTCCAGGCCATTGACCTGCTTGACCTGTTCGATCAGCGCCTCGGGCCAGCACTGCAGGCCCAGGCACGCGCCCAACATCGCACCGAGAATGGCGGCGATGGTGTCGGTGTCACCGCCGAGGCTGGCGGCCAGGCACAGGGCCTCGAAAGCATTCATCTCACCCACCGCCACTTGCTGCGCGAGGGCAAACGACACCACCACCGACTCCTGGGAGGCGACGGAGGTGCCGATCAATTCGTAGAGCAAGTCGGCGAACAAGGCTTTGTCGCCACTGCCGACGCTCAAGGTGCGCGCCCAACTGATGCGGGTGGAAATGCGCCCACCAGCGATCCAGTGGCCGTGGTTTTCCGCCTGCTGGGCGATCTGCACACCGATGTTCAGGGCTTCACCAAGGTCGGTGCCGTTGATGCCGGCCGAGACCACTGCCGCCACAGCAGCAGCGCTGGAAATGCCGAGGCTGGTGTTGTGGGTGACCTGACAGGCCTGGATCACCGCCTGGATGAAGTGCGCCGGGTCGCTGACGTCGGCCGCGATCCCCACGGGGGTGATGCGCATGGCCGCGCCGTTGGTGGTGCCATAACGCCCGGATTCTTCAGGCGTGTGGCCAGCAAGGATCATGTCGATGGCACGCTTGGTCGACGGCCCGAGCAAATCCTGGGAGCCTTTGGCGCGCATCACCGCCTCCCACTCGATCAGGCGCTGGGCCAGTACTGTGGGCTCGATCTTGCCGTGGCCTTCCACCAGCAACTCGCCGACCAGGATTGCCTGTTCGGTGTCGTCGGTGATCGAGCCGGCGGGCATGTTCGGCGCAATCGGTTGGTCGGCATCGGCGTCTTCCAGGCCGGTGATGGCACCGAAGCGAGCCCTGACTTGCTCGCGGCTCAGGGACTGGGTGGGCATCCCCAGGGCATCGCCCAGCGCCAGGCCGTAAAAGGCGCCGAGTGCGCGAATATCCGGGGTCATTTCAAGGCTCCAAACTGCAGGTGCAGGCGAAAGTGCAAGGGATCGAGCAAGCTCTCGACGTACTCCATGAAGCGCTCGCGACGGTCGTAGGTGGTGCGCGAGGCTTTGAGAAACACGGTGCCGACAGGTCGGCCGAGCAACTCGGCGTCTTCGTCGCTCAGGGGCTCGGCGCCGATCCATTGGTCGCCCTCGGCACCGACGTAACCGTAGGCTGCCAGGGTGATGGTCAGGGAGTTATCGATCAGGCCCACACGCGGCAGGCTTTCCAGGCCTCCCGCGGCAGGCATCAGTGAACGTTCGAGGGACACGGCGACGCCATCGGTGGTGCGCCGGCGACGATCCAGAGCGATGAACTGGTCGCTGCCGAAACGGCTGACCAGGTCCGGCCGGGTGACCGCTTCCAGGCGCAGGATGTCGGTGGTCACCCGTGCGCCGGTGTCGGCCAGGGCCTGGGCCCAGCCGCTGCGTTGGTCAAGCACCATGCCGTCAAAGGTGACGATGGAGCCGACGCCGCTCTGAGTCGCGATGTAGTTGCGACGCTTGAGCTCGGCCAGGGCTTCGCGCAGGGTGCCGCGGCTGACCGCGAACTCCTCGGCCAGTTGATGCTCGCCCGGCAGCAGGAAACCGTCGGCCATCACCCCACCCTCGATACGGCGGATGAGCTCGTCGACGACGCGTTTTTTCTTATCAAATCGAACATGTCTAATCATGTACAAATTGATAACCGAAAGCACCCGATGGCAGCAAGCGAATTATTTCAGGAAGATGAAAAAAACCGCCTCAGGGCTCCAGGCCAATGGGGAAAAATTCCCCGCCGCTCCAGACGCCCAGCCAGTTCTGACCGTTGATCGGACGGCTCACCGCCAGCTCCACCAATTGGTAGAACGCGTTGCGGTGCACGAGAGCTTCAAGGTTGGTGCGCACCCGCAGGTAAGGCGCAGGTTCCTGGGTGACAGGGTCGATCACCACCCGCAGCGGGTGTTCGAGGCCGGCCTCGATCTGATCGTCGACGTTGGTGGTAAAGCGCAGGACCTGGCTTTCGCCCTGGCCTTCGACTTCGAGGGTGACCGCGACAAACGGCGCATCATCGACGGTGATCCCGACTTTTTCCACCGGGGTCACCAGGAAATACTCATCGCCGTCGCGGCGGATGATGTTGGAGAACAACTTGACCATCGGTTTGCGGCCAATCGGCGTGCCCTGATAGAACCAGGTGCCGTCGCGGGCGATGCGCATGTCGATGTTGCCGCAGAAATCCGGGTTCCACAGGTGCACCGGCGCCGGTCCCTTGCCCTTGGGCAGTTGGGCCAACAGGTCGTTGGCCTTGGCGGAATCGGTCATGCGGGTCTCCTTTGAATTACTGGTCACTCATCCCCAGCAGGCTGCGTGCGTATTGCGCCAGCGGGCGGGCGATCAGGTCTTGAGGCTTGTTGTCGTGGAACGTCAGTAAACCGCCACGGCTGCGAATGCGCACAGTATCAATCAAATACTGGGTGCTGGTCTCGATCAGCATGACCTGAATCACGCCACTGTCCAGGCCAACGCGGTCCAGGGCTTGCTGGTCGGTCCACTCGTCGGCATTGCCGATGCGGTCATCGGCTGCCGCAAAGCGGCAGTACAACAGGTAGTGCGCACCGGCCGCACGGGCTTCGGACATCGCCTGTTCAAGGCCCTCGGTCTGGCGGGCGCGACGCACCATGGGGAAATACTCGACGAAACCGTTGAAGGCTTCCTCGGCCACCACGTTGGGACGCGGGTAGGCGCTGCCCGGCGGTACAAAGGCGCCTTGGGCGATAAAGATGAACGAGTCGGGCTGCACGCGGATCGAGGCGCTACGGCGTGTATCACTGTGGTCCAGCAGCCCGGCGTCACTCATCTGATAACGGGTGCCTTCGGCCATATCGCTGACGGTCATGCAACCACTCAGCGTCAACGACGCCAGCAACAACACCAGACTACGCATCCTAATCCTCCAGAAGCCGGTGACGGAAAACCGGCGAATGGGCGTGAGATGCAGAATCCAGGCCATTCATCGCAATGGCGAACATCTGTAGGAGCCGGCTTGCCTGCGATGCAAGCACCTCGGTGTATCAGTCACACCGAGTTGATGCAATCGCAGGCAAGCCAGCTCCCATACAAGCCAGCGCCTACAAGGGATGGGGTCAGCCGCCGATGATCTTCATGATGGTGGCACCGCCAGAGAAGGCGACTTCCTGCTTGTCGCCCAGGGCCTTCATCAGCAAACCTTGCAGTGCTGGAAGCGCCTGGTGGCGGGGCTTGTCCAGCAAGTCGCCGATGTAGTGACGGTTACTCGACGACAGGCAGCCATGCAGCCAGCCGGTGGAGGACAGCCGCAGCCGTGAACAGGTCCGGCAAAACGGTACACTTTCATTGGCGATCACGCCGAAGAAGCCTTTACCCGGGACCTCGTAACGCACGGCGGTGGCGTCCACCGGGGCGTTGGCTTGCAGGTATTCGTGGTGTTCGCCGATCAAGCTGAGCAATTGCTGCAAGCTGACAAACTGCTGCAGGAACGCGTTGGAGTCCTTGGCCAAGTGGCCCATGCGCATCAGCTCGATGAAGCGCAACTCGTAACCGCGCGCCAGGCAGTAGTCGAGCAACGGCATGACCTGGTCAAGGTTCTGCCCGCGCAACGGCACCATGTTTACTTTGATCTTGAGGCCGGCAGCGCTGGCCTGGTCCATACCGTCGAGCACGGTGGCGAGGTCGCCGCCCCGGGCGATGCTGCGGAAAGCGTCCGCGTCGAGGGTGTCGAGGGAAACGTTGATGCGCCGGATACCCGCCTCCACCAGCAGCGGCAACTTGCGCGCCAGGAGCTGGCCATTGGTGGTCAGGCTGATATCACTGAGCCCCATCTGCCCCACCGCGCCCATAAAGGCTTCCAGCTTGGGACTGACCAGTGGCTCGCCCCCGGTGATGCGCAGGCGGTCGATGCCCGCCGCTTCGATCAGGTAAGCCACGCCACGGGCCATGGCCTCGGCCGAGAGTTCGTCCTGGGCAGCCACCAGCCGCTTGCCGTTAGGCACGCAGTAGGTACACGCGTAATTGCAGGCTGAGGTCAGGCTGATTCGCAAATTGCGAAAACGCCTGCCTTGACGATCAACGATCATGGATCACTCCGGCAGAGGATAATGGGGGCGCGCTAAAAACTGACTCATAAATCAGCTTTTAGCAAGATCCTTGCCTGAGTATATTCCTGGGACACTGCGCCTGGCAGTAAATCATTAGGCCATCACTGTGGCGAATGACTTATACAGCAGGGGTTTCGCCGCCCTTGGAATCCGGGTTTGGCAGATCAGCGCTGTGCTTGCGCTTGTTGCCCATGCGCACGCCGATGTCCATCAGGAATTGGAAGAAACCTTCCTGATCTTCCAGCACATTGCTCCAGAACGGCGAGTGGTACAGCGCCACGGCGCCATGCACCAGCGCCCATGCGGCGCAGTAGTGGAAATACGGTGGCACGTCTTCAAGCTTGCCTTCGGTGATTCGGCCTTTGATCAGCAAGGTCAGGCGTTCGAAGTTCGAGGCACGGATCTTGTGCAACTCCTCGACCATCTCCGGCACCTGGTGGCCCTTGACCACCTTCTCTTCCAGGCGGTCGAACAGGCGGTAGCGCTGCGGGTCGCGCATGCGGAACTCGAAATAGGCCCGGGACAGGGCTTCCTTGTCCTTGTCGACATCGGCCGAATGCAACAGCTCGTTCAAATCACGCTCGTAGTCGAGCATCAGGCGCAGGTAAATTTCGGCCTTGGATTTGAAGTGCTTGTAGATCGTGCCTTTGCCGATACCCACGGCATCCGCAATCATCTCGACGGTGACGCTGTCTTCACCTTGTTCGAGGAACAGCTTGAGTGCTGTGTCGAGAATTTCCTGCTCACGGCGGCGAAACTCACGGACCTTACGGGGTTCTTTTTGCATGAGGAAGAGGTCTGCAGAGGTCAATGTGGGAGGGCTGCGCAGGGCCACGGATACGTGGCGATACGATTTACCCAGTGCGAGGGATTATCCCGACTGAACAGTCGTTGGGCAATGTCTATGTGAACCCGTTATGCACTTAACTTTCAATGTGCCAACGATTTCATCGTTATCAGTCAGAAACAATACGCAATATATACACCTGTGCACTGGCTTGATGAGAACTCAAGCGAAGCGCGCGTATTCCAAATCTGTTTAAAAAACGATCAGATGCGACTGGACTGAATGGGATACTGATCAATACTTCAATTGTCGGCGTGGCATCTCCCCCAAGTGACGCGTCGACCTGGGTACCGACGGACTGTGTGCCCTTGTTTTACTCCTAATGGTCTTAGCCCGGATTCACCCCCCAGAACCCGGGTTTTTTTTGCCTGCGATTTGGCCTCGTCAGCCGACAACATGCGCCAGCGGGAACAGGCGCTTGAAGTTCTCGGTGGTCTGTTCGGCGAAGCGCTCGTAGGACTCACCCCGCAGCATTGCCAGATAATCGGCCACGTCACGTACGTATTCCGGCAGGTTCGGTTTGCCGCGATGGGGGATCGGCGCCAGGTACGGCGAATCGGTTTCGACCAGCAAACGGTCGGCCGGCACTTGGCGCGCCACATCACGCAGGGCATCGGCATTGCGAAAGGTGACGATCCCCGACAGCGAAATGTAGAACCCCAGGTCCAGGGCCGCCTTGGCCATCTCCCAATCCTCAGTGAAGCAATGCAGCACGCCGGCCTGGGGCAACGCGGCTTCGCGCAGCAATGCCAGGGTATCAACGCGGGCGCCACGGGTATGCACGATGACCGGCTTGCCGGTCTGCTGGGCGGCTTGCAGGTGCAGGCGGAAAGACGCCTGCTGCAACTCGGCGGCTTCGGGTTCGTAGTGGTAGTCCAGGCCGGTTTCCCCGATAGCCACCACGCGCGGGTGGTTGAGCTCAGCCAGCAACCAGTCGAGGGCCGGGGCTTCGCCAGGCTTGAGGTCCAGCGGGTGGATACCCACCGAGCAATCCACATCGGCATAACGCTCGGCCAGGGCCTTGACGTCGGCGGCGTTCTCGGCGCTCACGCCGATGCACAGGAAGTGCCCTACTCCACGACCGCGCGCCGCTTCAAGGGCTGCGTCAAGGGAGCCGGCGTGCTGGGCAAGGTCGAGGCGGTCAAGGTGGCAATGGGAATCTACGAGCATAGGAAAAAGACAACTTGGTTCACGGAAAAGGTCTGACCGACAATACACCCGTCGGCCACGGAAATTAACGGCGGCCGAGCAGCCCGACCCATTGTACCAACAGCGCTTCAAGCAACAGCACGCGGTTGAGGTTGGCCTTGCCCAGGACTTTCTGGCGCTGGGCGAGGATCCAGTCCTGGATGGCCAGCACCTTGTCCTGGGCGCTCTTCTGCGCCAGGTACTGCACGACCTTGCGCATGTCCGGCAGGCCCAGCCCGCTTTCGTCCTGGGTCAACTGGTAGCGCAGGATCAGGCTTGACCAGTCGCAGAACCAGTCGAACAGCAGCAACAACGGGATGTCCTTCCAGGCGCCTTCGGCCAGTTGGGTCGCGGACTGTTCCTGCTTGAGCAGCTTCTTGACGCCGTCCACCACCAGGGCACGCTGTTCACGCACACCTTGGGCCTGAAGCTTCACGGCAGCCAGCGGCGAACCTGCGGCCAGGGTCAACAGCTCGACACGTTCATCTTCGGAACAGTCCGGCAACGCCTTCGCCAGCCACTGCAAGCTCATGGCCTGGCTAGGCAGCGGGCACGCCTGCTGCACGCAACGGCTGCGGATCGTCGGCAGCAAACGGCTGGATTGGTGACTGACCAGCAGCAACACGGTATCGCCGGACGGTTCTTCCAGACTCTTGAGCAGGGCATTGGCGGCGTTGATGTTCATTGCCTCCACCGGCTCGATCAGCACGACCTTGCGCCCGCCCATCTGTGCGGTCTGCACCACGAAACTGACGAGATCACGTACCTGATCGACCTTGATCGCCTTGTCGGCCTCTTCAGGCTCCAGCAGGTAGTTGTCCGGGTGGCTGCCGGCCTTGAGCAGCAGGCACGACTTGCACTCGCCGCAGGCTTCCAGGTTGACCGGTTTCTGGCACAGCAGGCTGGCCATCAGGCGTTCGGCCAGGTCGCGCTTGCCAATACCGATGGGGCCATGCAGCAAGTAGGCATGGGCGTGCTGGGCACGGCCGGCCAATTGCTGCCAGAGGCCTTCCTGCCACGGGTAGGCTTCAGCCACGGGCACGCTCCAGCAGGGTGGGCAACAGGGCATCGATGGCGTGCTGCACCTGGGCCAGCGGTTGGGCGGCATCCAGCAGGTAGTAGCGCGCAGGCTCGGCCGCGGCACGTTTGAGGAACGCGGTGCGTACTGCGTCGAAGAAAGCCTGGCCTTCGAGCTCGAAGCGGTCCAGGCGACCCCGGGCGCTGGCGCGGGCCAGGCCGACTTCAACCGGCAAGTCGAAGACCAGGGTCAGGTCAGGGCGCAGGTCGCCTTGAACGAAGGTTTCGAGCGTGGCGATGCGCTCCAGGGACAGGCCCCGTCCACCGCCCTGGTAGGCATAGGTGGAATCGGTGAAGCGGTCGCAGATCACCACGGCACCCCGCGCCAGGGCTGGGCGAATCACCTCGGCCAGGTGCTGGGCACGGGCTGCGAACACCAGCAGCAACTCGGTGTCCGGGTTCATCTGCTCTTCACCCGGCGCCAGCAGCACCTCGCGGATACGCTCGGCCAGCGGCGTGCCGCCGGGCTCGCGGGTCAACACCACTTCGATTCCTTCGGCGCGCAAGCGCTCGGCGAGGTAATCGCGGTTGGTGCTTTTGCCGGCGCCTTCCGGGCCTTCCAGGGTCATAAACAAGCCAGTCACAGGCAGTCCTTAGTCAGAATTATTGCGGGCTTTGCGGCGCGGCCGTATCCGGCGCAGGATCGGCCGGCGTTTCTACCGGCGCTTGCGCTGGCGCATCGGCCGCTGGCGTTGCGTCTTGCGCAGGCTTCACTACGGGTGCAGGGCTGGAGCGGTAGTCGGCGCGGCGCTTGAGCTGGAACTCGCGCACAGCGGCATTATGCGCATCCAGGTCGTCAGAAAAAATATGGCTGCCATCGCCACGGGCAACAAAATACAGGCTGCTGCCTGGCACCGGGTTCAGCGCCGCATGGATAGCCTCGCGACCGACCATGGCAATGGGTGTCGGCGGCAGGCCGGCCACCATGTAGGTGTTGTAGGGGTTGGCTTCCTTCAGGTGAGCGCGGGTCAACTTGCCGTTGTAGCGCTCACCCAGGCCGTAGATCACGGTCGGGTCGGTCTGCAGCAGCATGCCGATCTTCATGCGTCGCACAAACACCCCGGCAATCTGCCCGCGCTCTTCGGGCACGCCGGTTTCTTTCTCGACCAGGGAGGCCATGATCAGGGCTTGGTAAGGGTCGGTGTACGGCGCATCGGCAGCGCGCTTGCTCCACTCTTGGGCGAGCACATCGTCGAGGCGGTTGTAGGCTTTTTTCAGGAACTCGACATCGGTCATGCCGCGCACAAAGCGGTAAGTGTCGGGGAAGAATCGCCCTTCGGGGAATACGCCGGGGTGACCCAGCTTGTCCATCACTTCGCTGTCCGTCAGGCCCGAGAGGGTTTGCACGATCTTTTCATGCTTGGCCAACGCCGAACGCACCTGGCGGAAGTTCCAGCCTTCCACCAGGGTAAGGCTGTATTGCACCACTTCGCCGCGCTGCCACAGGCCGATCAGGCCTTGGGCGGTGAGGCCCGGCGTCATGCGGTATTCGCCACTGTGCAATGGCTGGCCATCGAGGTTGAAACGCCAGTACAGGCGCAGCCAGAACGCATCATCGAGCACGCCATCGGCTTCAAGGCGATTGAACGTGCCGGTTGGGGTGGCCCCTGCCGGTACATCGAGCAATTGTTCCTGGGGCAGGTTCAAGGGCTGCTTCAAGGCAGAGTCAAGCTTCCAGGCCGAAAAGCCCAGCAGCAAGCCCGCCGAGACCAGGCCGATCTGCAGCAGTAAAACCAGTTTTCGTATCAACTCAAATATCCAATAGCGCGCGAACAATGCCCTGCAGTTTACGGGTGAGCGGCCCAACCGACCAGCTCATCGCAGCGCACTCGCGCACCGGCCAAATGCCATAAACGCTGTTGCACATGAACACTTCATCCGCCTGCTGCAACTGCTCCAGGCTGATGTCGGCCACGGCCACGGGGACTCCCAGGGCATGTGCCTGGGCCAGAATCTCGGCGCGCATCACGCCAGCCACGCCGCAACGCGTCAGATCAGCGGTTAGTAACAAGCCGTTGCGCACCAGGAACAGGTTGCTGAACACGCCTTCAATGACACGATCGGACCTATCCAGCATCAAGCCTTCGGCATGCTCGGCGTCCTGCCATTCGGCGCGGGCGATCACCTGCTCCAGGCGGTTGAGGTGCTTGAGACCGGCCAGCAGGGGCTGTTCGGCCAAGCGGGTCGCGCACGGAAACAGGCGGATGCCGTCGGCTCCGTGGGCAGGGGGATAGGTTGCGGGCGGACTGCCCTGCAAAATGCGGCGCACTGGTGCGCCAGGGTTGGCGCCATACCCGCGCTGGCTGTCGCCACGGGTGAGGATCAGCTTGAGTACACCGCTGCCCAGGGTTGCGGCGTAGGCCAGCACTTCACTGCGGATCAACCCGTGATCCGCAGTGAAGGCAAGCCGCCTGCATCCTTCTTCGAGGCGATGCAGGTGGCGGTCGAGCAGCACAGGCTGCCCGGCCTTGACGGCAATGGTCTCGAACAGACCATCACCGTATGCCAGGCCACGATCTTTCAGGGGCACGCTGTCCGCTGGCTGACCGTCGACCCAGCTGTGCATCACTCGGCGAACCGGCGGAACACCAGGGAACCGTTGGTGCCACCAAAGCCGAACGAGTTGGACAACACCACGTCGATTGGCATTGGCTGGGCTTCGTGCGGCACGAAGTTCAGGTCGCAGCCTTCATCCGGCTCATCAAGGTTGATGGTCGGCGGAGCGACCTGATCCTTGATGGCCATGACACTGAAGATCGCCTCGACCGCGCCCGCCGCACCCAACAGGTGACCGGTCATGGACTTGGTGGAGCTGACCGCCAGCTTGTAGGCATGCTCACCGAACACCGACTTGATGGCCTCGGCTTCCGCCAGGTCGCCCGTTGGGGTCGAGGTGCCATGGGCGTTGATGTACTGAACCTGGTTGGCGTTGACCTTCGCATCGCGCAAGGCGTTGGAGATGCAACGCGCCGCGCCGGCACCGTCGGACGGTGGCGAGGTCATGTGGTAGGCGTCACCGCTCATGCCAAAGCCGATCAGCTCGGCGTAGATCGTGGCACCACGCGCCTTGGCGTGCTCCAGCTCTTCGAGTACCAGGGCGCCGGCGCCGTCGGACAAGACGAAACCGTCACGGCCTTTGTCCCAGGGGCGGCTGGCGCGGGTCGGTTCGTCGTTGCGGGTCGACAATGCACGGGATGCACCGAAGCCACCCATGCCCAGGCCGCAGGCCGCCATCTCGGCGCCACCGGCGATCATCACGTCGGCCTCGTCGTAGGCGATGTTGCGCGCCGCCATGCCGATGCAGTGCGTACCCGTGGTACATGCCGTGGCAATGGCGTAGTTAGGCCCCTGTGCGCCCAAGTGGATCGACAGGAAACCGGAAATCATGTTGATGATCGAGCCCGGTACGAAGAACGGTGAAATTCGACGGGGGCCGGAATCATGCAGCGTGCGACTGGTTTCTTCGATATTGGTCAGGCCGCCAATACCCGAACCCATGGCCACGCCGATGCGGTCACGGTTGGCGTCGGTGACTTCCAGGCCGGCATTGCGCACCGCCTGAAAACCGGCTGCCAGGCCGTATTGAATGAACAGGTCGAGTTTGCGGGATTCCTTGACCGAGAGATATTCCTCGACATTGAAACCCTTTACCGAGCCGCCAAAACGGGTGGAATAGGCAGAAAGGTCCGTGTGTTCAATCAGACCAATACCACTGTGGCCAGCCAGAATGCCCTGCCAACTGCTCGGCACATCCGTACCCAGTGGCGACAACATACCCATACCGGTGACTACGACGCGTCTACGCGACACAGCACTCTCCTTTTTCTAATGACGACACTTTGCTATAGAGCTAAAGAAAAAACCGCACGCTGTAACAGCAGTGCGGTTTTTCCCAACAGCAAGCGACGACTAAAAACTATTACGCCTGGTGGGCAGTAACGTAGTCGATAGCAGCTTGAACAGTAGTGATTTTTTCAGCTTCTTCGTCCGGGATTTCGGTCTCGAATTCCTCTTCCAGAGCCATCACCAGCTCAACGGTGTCAAGGGAGTCGGCACCCAGGTCTTCAACGAAGGAAGCGGAGTTGGTCACTTCTTCTTCTTTAACGCCCAGTTGCTCGGCAACGATTTTCTTGACGCGCTCTTCGATGGTGCTCATACCTTGTTTTCACTCCTAATGGACAAATTCAGGCAGCTGGCCAGTGGGTAAGTGTATAGAAAGCCATTTCAGCTTTTCAACTGAAAGCTTCACCCTGTACCCGGTTGGCCACCTGCCTATAAATTAAGTTGCAGCTTTATAACGGATTTTAGACAGCTCGTATGACATTTTTTTGAAGCGATCCGTCACAATTTAACTCATGTACATCCCGCCGTTAACCGGGATTGTAGCCCCAGTCACGTATGCCGCACCGTCGGACGCCAGGAAAGTGACCACATTCGCGATCTCTTGAGCCTGGCCCAGACGACCCAGCGGAATCTGCGTCAGCAAGGCTTCACGCTGTGCTTCCGGCAGTTCACGGGTCATATCGGTGTCGATGAACCCTGGGGCCACCGAGTTGACCGTAATCGACCGCGAACCGACTTCACGCGCCAGTGCACGGCTGAAACCTTCCAGACCGGCCTTGGCGGCTGCGTAGTTTACTTGGCCTGCGTTGCCCATGGCACCCACTACAGAGCCAATATTGATAATTCGACCCCAACGCGCCTTGGTCATGCCGCGCAAAACCCCCTTGGACAGGCGAAACAGACTGTTCAAGTTGGTATCGACCACGTCGTACCACTCGTCGTCTTTCATGCGCATCATCAGGTTGTCGCGGGTGATACCGGCGTTATTCACCAGAATCGCCGGCGCGCCGAACTGTGCGGTGATCTCGGCCAGTACGGCAGCCACAGACTCGTCGCTGGTCACGTTCAGTTCAAGGCCGGTGCCTTGCACGCCGTTTTCCTTCAGGGTCGCGGCGATACGCTCGGCGCCCGAGGCGGATGTAGCGGTACCGATCACAACGGCACCCTGACGGCCCAGTTCCAGGGCGATCGCCTGGCCAATGCCACGGCTTGCGCCGGTAACCAGTGCAACTTTACCTTGCAGACTCATGCAGGCTTCTCCTAAGTTCGGGGATTCAGGCCAGTGCCGCGCGGGCGGCAGCGAAGGCATCCGGGGTATTGAGGTTGGCAGTCGACACGCCATCGGCGCAACGCTTGTTCAGGCCGGCCAGGACTTTGCCCGGACCGCACTCAACCAGTTCAGTGGCGCCATTGGCTGCCAGGGTCTGGACGGATTCGACCCAGCGTACGGGCTTGTAGAGTTGTTCCAGCAGGTCGCGCTTGAGCGTGTCGAGGTCGGCGGCAACGGCCGCGCTGACGTTCTGCACCAGCGGGATCTGCGGCGCCTGCCAGTTGATGGCAGCGATGGACTCGGCAAAACGCTCGGCCGCCGGACGCATCAGCTCGCAGTGGGACGGTACGCTCACCGGCAACGGCAGCGCACGCTTGGCACCACGGGCCTTGCAGCCTTCGATGGCGCGCTCGACGGCGGCCTTGGCACCGGCGATCACCACCTGGCCCGGGGAGTTGAAGTTCACCGCGCTGACCACTTCGCCCTGGGCCGCTTCGGCACAGGCTTCGATCACGACAGCATCGTCCAGGCCCAGGATAGCGGCCATGCCGCCCTGCCCGGCTGGAACGGCTTCTTGCATCAGTTGACCGCGACGCTCGACCAGCTTGACCGCCTCACCGAGGGTCAGGCTGCCCGCCGCCACCAGGGCACTGTATTCGCCCAGGCTGTGACCGGCGACGAATGCAGGGCGCGCACCACCTTCAGCCAGCCACAGGCGCCACAGGGCGACCGAAGCGGTCAGGATGGCCGGTTGGGTTTTGTCGGTTTGGTTGAGTCGCTCTTCCGGTCCCTGCTGGGTCAATGCCCACAGGTCGTAACCCAGAGCGTCGGAAGCTTCCTTGAAGGTGTCCAGGATCAGCGGGTACTGCGCGCCCAGCTCGGCCAACATGCCGAGGGACTGCGAACCCTGCCCTGGAAAGACGAATGCGAGGGATGTAGACATGTAACAAGCCCCTAATGATCTGGTCGTCAAAAATGCGCACTCCTACGATGGGAGCGCACGAAACTGACAGATTGGATGGTCAATTGAACTGGCCGGTCACATTTAAGCACTCCCGGGCCGATTCGCCTAAGGCAACAGGTCCTCGAGACGGCCGTGCAAGCGTTGCGGCAGGTTTTCCTGGATCTCGATCAGGGCGCGCGCAATCGCACTCTGAAAGCCCTCTACACCTGCCGAACCGTGGCTTTTTACCACAATGCCCTGCAAGCCAAGAAAACTCGCCCCATTGTGCCGCGCAGGTGCCAAGTCGGCTTGCAAGCGACGCATCAATGGCAGCGCCAGGGCACCCACCACACGAGAGGCCAGATTTTGTTTGAACAATGCCTCAATGCGCGTGGCGATCATGGTCGCCAGGCCTTCGCTGGACTTGAGCAGGATATTGCCGACAAACCCGTCGCACACCACCACATCCGCCTCGCCCCGGTACACACCGTCACCCTCGACAAAGCCGACGTAGTTCAAGCCGCGCGCACCTTGCAGCAAGGTGGCAGCCAGCTTGACCTGCTGATTGCCCTTGATGTCTTCGGTACCGATATTCAGCAAGGCCACACGAGGCCGGGCCACGCCCAGCGCCTCGGCGGCGACCGAACCCATTACGGCGAACTGGAACAGGTGCTCGGCACTGCAATCGACGTTGGCCCCCAGGTCCAGCAACTGGCAATAGCCCTTTTGCGTCGGAATCGCCGCCACCATTGCAGGCCGATCAATGCCGGACAACGTTTTGAGCACATGCCGCGACAAGGCCATCAAGGCGCCGGTATTGCCCGCGCTGACACAGGCTTGCACCTTGCCATCACGCAGCAGCTCCAGCGCCACCCGCATTGAAGAGTCGGGCTTGCCACGCAGGGCCGCCGCCGGCTTTTCATCCATGCCGATGGTTTCGCTGGCCGGCGTAATCGTCAGGCGCGCGCGATCCACCGCCGGATGGCTGGCAATCAATTCTTCAAGGAGGGAGGGTTGACCGACGAGGGTCAGGTGCAGCGAGGGCGTTGCAGACAGGCTGGCAATGCAGGCCTGAACAATGCTGCGGGGACCGAAGTCCCCGCCCATTGCGTCAATCGCGATGACTAGAGCAGACAAGTGATTACTCGTCAGCGCCCTTGTCGATCACTTTACGGCCACGGTATACGCCTTCTGGCGATACGTGGTGACGCAGGTGAACTTCACCGGTGGTCTTTTCTACGGACAGGGTGCTAGCCTCGAGAGCGTCGTGCGAACGGCGCATGTCACGGGCGGAGCGGGATTTTTTGTTCTGCTGAACAGCCATAATTGATTAACTCCTAAACGTTTGGGTCACGCTTTAACTGCGCCAATACACTGAACGGGTTGGACCGCGTTACCTCGTCCTCGCTCGGTTCGGGCTCGTCATCGAGGCCCGCCGGCTGCTGGCATTCTTCCGGATGATGAGCAGGCACAATGGGCAAGGCGAGCAGAAGCTCCTCCTCGATCAGTGCATGCAGATCCAAAGGATCTTCGCCCAGTTCCAGCACGTCATAACCTTTCGGCAACGACTGGGTATTCGCACCCTCCTTCACCACAGCATAACTGCATTCGCTATGGATCGGCAGGGTGACCAGCTCAAGACAACGCTGGCAAATCATTTTGACTTCGGTGTCGATAAAGCTGTGGATTACCACAGACTTACGTTCATCTCGTTCAAAAACGAATTTGGCCTGCACCGTACCGACAGTGTCGGAAAGCGGGTCGCAGAGTCTCTCCAAATCGGCCAGCAGCAACTCACCTTGAAGGGAAGTGCCACGATCAGCCAATTTGCGCGGGTCAACGTGAGGTGGAATCGGGTCATTCAACATAGGCGCAGCATTATAGGGATGCACCCGGCCATGTCAAAGGAAATTCAGCCCTGTGCGTCAGCCGGTCGCCCCGCTAGAATCCCCGGCTGCCTTGAGGAGACGCCCATGCTGCCTTTATTACTCGCATCCAGCTCGGTTTATCGCCGGGAATTGCTGAGCCGCCTGCACCTGCCGTTCATCTGCAGCTCGCCGGATATCGACGAAAGCCATCGTGCAAATGAGTCTGCCGTGGAGTTGGTCAAACGCCTGGCCGAACACAAAGCCCGCGCCCTCGCCGCCAGCCATCCAGGCCACCTGATTATCGGCTCCGATCAAGTGGCAGCGTTGGAAGGCCGCATTATCGGAAAGCCGCATACCTTTGAAAACGCCCGGGATCAGCTATTGGCCGCGAGCGGCAAGCGGGTCAGCTTCCTGACCGGCCTGGCACTGCTCAACACCCAGACCGGGCGCTGCCAGGTGGATTGCGTGCCTTTTACCGTGCACATGCGCGAGCTGGACGCTGAACGGATCGAGCGCTACCTGCGAATCGAGCAGCCGTATGACTGCGCGGGCAGTTTCAAGGCCGAGGGGTTGGGCGTGAGCTTGTTTCAGAGCACAGAGGGGCCAGATGCCACCAGCCTGATCGGGCTGCCGCTTATCCGCCTAGTGGACATGCTACTCATCGAAGGCGTGCAAATCCCTTAAGCCCACCCCAAAAACAACTGTAGGAGCCGGCTTGCCAGCGATCGCAGTGGATCAGCCAATATAAATGTCGACTGGACCACCGCCATCGCCGGCAAGCCGGCCCCTACAGTTGAATCGGTGCGCCTGTCAGATCAGCGCAGGGTCGGGCCCTGGAAGCCCATATACAAGGCAAGCTTCTCTGCCACGCTGGCGCCCAGCTTCTTGGAGAAGCGATCAAACGGCGATTCCTGAACGGTGAAATCCACCAGTTCTTTCTCGCCAATCACATCCCGCGCCACCGAGCTGGCACTGCCCAGGCCATCGATCAGCCCCAGCGGCAACGCCTGCTCGCCTGACCATATCAAGCCGGAAAACAGTTCCGGATGATCCTTGTCCTTCAAGCGATCCCCACGCCCCTGCTTCACGCTGGCGATGAACTGACGATGGGTCGTGTCGAGCACGCCCTGCCAGAACTGGGTTTCATCGGCCTTTTGCGGCTGGAACGGATCGAGGAACGACTTGTGCTCGCCCGACGTGTAGGTGCGACGCTCCACCCCCAGCTTCTCCATGGTGCCGACAAACCCGTAACCGGCCGCCGTGACGCCAATGGAACCCACCAGGCTGGCCTTGTCGGCATAGATCTGGTCTGCGGCGCTGGCAATGTAATAGGCACCCGAGGCGCCCAGGTCGGAAATCACTGCATACAGCTTGATGTCCGGGTGCAAGGCGCGCAGGCGACGAATCTCGTCATACACATAACCCGACTGCACCGGACTGCCGCCCGGGCTGTTGATGCGCAGGATCACGCCCTTGACCTTGGAATCTTCAAACGCGGCACGCAGGCTGCTGACGATATTGTCGGCGCTGGCGGACTCCTTGTCGGCAATCACGCCACGCACCTCGATCAGTGCCGTGTAATTGGCGCTGCGAGCCGCGCTTTTCTCCATGTCCACCAGCGGACTGAACAATGCCAGCATCCCCAGCAGGTACACAAAGGTCAGCAACTTGAAAAAGATCCCCCAACGCCGCGAACGACGCTGCTCCTGAACGCTGGCCAGGAGGGTTTTCTCCAGCAGCTTCCAGCTTTTGTCATCACCGCTTTCAGCCTTTTCGGGCGCCTTCCACTCGTCACTCATGCCATTAACCCCAGCAAAGACTTATCGGGCCCGGCTGAGCCAGGCCTGCAATTCGGAAAAATGATTGATCGTCAGGCGCGGTTCGTACTGCTGAAGCGCCTCGGCGGACTGGGCGCCGTAGCTGACAGCCACGCTGTCCATGCCCGCGTTGCGCGCCATCATCAGGTCGAAGGAGGCATCCCCCACCATCAATGCCTGGCGTGGCGACACGCCGCAATGGGCCAGGATCTGCTCCAACATCAGAGGGTGAGGTTTGCTGGCGGTTTCATCGGCGGCACGGGTGATATCGAAATAATCCTCCCAGCCATGGGCCTTGAGCACGCGGTCCAGCCCGCGACGGGCCTTGCCGGTAGCGACCGCCAGGTGATAACCCTCGGTGCGGAACGCCTCCATGGACTGCACCACACCATCAAACAACGGCGAAGGCGTGGCTTCCAGGGCGATGTAGTGATCGGCGTAGTGATCACGGAACGTGACCAGTTCAGCGTCGCTGATCTCGGGATATAAGGTGCGAATCGCCTCGGGCAGCCCCAGGCCAATGATGCCCTTGACCGCGTGATCGGTGCACAGCGCATAGCCGGACCGGGTCGACGCCGCATGCATCGACTCGACAATGCGGCCAATGGAATCTGCCAGGGTGCCGTCCCAATCGAAAATCAGCAGCTTGTAATCAAGGTGCGACACTCAAACGCTCCACGGTCTTGGCCCACATTTCATCGACCGGCGCCTGCAGCTTCAATTCGCCACCATCGGGCAGCGGCACGGTGAGCATGTAGGCATGCAGGAACAGGCGCTTGCCGCCCAGGTCGCGGATTTCCTTGGAGAAATCCTCGTCGCCGTATTTGGTATCGCCGGCGATGCAGTGGCCCGCATGCAGGGTGTGCACGCGGATCTGGTGGGTACGCCCGGTCACCGGCTTGGCCTCGACCAGGGTGGCGAAGTCACCGAAACGGCGCAGCACCTTGAACAGGGTCAGGGCTTCTTTGCCCTCCTCGTCCACTTCCACCATGCGCTCGCCGGAACGCAGGTTGCTCTTCTGCAACGGCGCGCGCACGCTCTTGATCGAGCTGGCCCAGTGGCCACGCACCAGCGCCATGTAGCGCTTGTCCACGCCATCGCCCCGCAGGGCGGTGTGCAGGTGACGCAACATGCTGCGCTTCTTGGCAATCATCAGCAGGCCGGAAGTGTCGCGGTCCAGGCGATGGACCAGCTCCAGCTCCTTGGCGTCCGGGCGCAACTGGCGGAAGGCCTCGATCACGCCGAAGTTCAAGCCGCTGCCGCCGTGAACCGCAATGCCGCAAGGCTTGTTGATCACGATCAGCTTGTTGTCTTCGAAGACAATCGAGGCTTCCAGGCGTTGCAGCAGGCCCTGGGCCAGCGGCACAGGCTCGTCGCGTTCCGGCACGCGAACCGGTGGCACACGGACGATATCGCCCGCCTGCAACTTGTACTCGGGCTTGATCCGGCCCTTGTTCACACGCACTTCACCTTTACGCAAGATGCGGTAAATCAAGGTCTTGGGCACGCCTTTGAGCCTGGCCAGGAGAAAATTGTCGATGCGTTGGCCGGCATATTCCGGCGAGACCTCAAGCAGCTGAACGCTGGGGGTCTGGGGGTCGGGAGTCGTCATGGCGGCGATGATAACAATTTTTTATGGAATTGAAGCACTTAATCATTGCTGCTATAGTCGCGAACGCCGCCAAAAGCGGCCTGGCCAGAGGACATGCGGCAAACTGCCGGCCCTGACCATCGCAATTCATCAGGACGCGAGGCCGTCCTACGGGGCTTTCGCCACCCTGGAAGGCTCTAGATTGTAACAAGCGCAGGTGACATGAGGCCTGAAGCGAGCGCGACACGCAGAGTGAAAACTCGCGTTCTGCGCCGATATTTACGGCCAGTTCACAAAGTGCAGTCAGTCTTGAGCCAGACCACGGCGAATGCTTCGGAAACAACGCCTGTTAAGAGCTGAGTGAGAGCGCAGTCGCCCACACCTAGTCTTGTTTAGCCATGAGCGTGGACTCCCCATTGGAGAACACGGTAAATGCCAACCCGCTGCGGATTCTGCGCGCGGCAGCACCCGAATTATCAGGGATACGTGTAGGGTGGAGATGCACAACCGTCGGACCGTGTAGCACTAGGCTTATATTTAGACGCTTCATCTCGTCCACAGTCGCCGGTTGATTCCTCCTCCTGACCTTAGCTTTTGTTGAAGTGGCGCCTGTGGCGCCGCAGCAGACAAGCAGGACGCGTCCGTCGCGCCTTTGCCCCCTCTGGGCAGATGTCGCTGGACACTGGAGTGGCCAACCACTCTTGACGCACCTGACACCGACCGTGAGAAGTCGTGTGTGCCGAACGCCGTTTCCGGCAGCCCGGAAACCGACGGTACAACATGAAAAGAATGCTGATTAACGCAACTCAACCCGAAGAGTTGCGTGTTGCACTGGTAGATGGCCAACGCCTCTACGACCTGGACATCGAATCCGGTGCACGCGAGCAAAAGAAGGCCAACATCTATAAAGGCCGTATTACTCGCATCGAACCAAGCCTTGAGGCTGCCTTTGTCGATTTCGGCTCCGAGCGCCACGGCTTCCTGCCCCTCAAAGAAATCTCCCGCGAATACTTCAAGAAAGCCCCTGAAGGCCGCGTGAACATCAAGGACGTCCTGAGCGAAGGCCAGGAAGTCATCGTCCAGGTCGAAAAAGAAGAGCGTGGCAACAAGGGCGCCGCCCTGACCACCTTCATCAGCCTGGCGGGCCGTTACCTGGTCCTGATGCCGAACAACCCACGTGCCGGCGGCATTTCCCGTCGCATCGAAGGCGAAGAGCGCAACGAACTGCGTGAAGCGCTGAACGGCCTGATCGCACCGGCCGACATGGGCCTGATCGTGCGCACTGCGGGCCTTGGCCGCAGCAGCGAAGAAATGCAGTGGGACCTCGACTACCTGCTGCAACTGTGGACCGCCATCAAGGAAGCGTCCCTGGACCGCTCCGCGCCGTTCCTGATCTATCAGGAAAGCAACGTCATCATCCGCGCCATCCGCGATTACCTGCGCCAGGACATCGGCGAAGTGCTGATCGACAGCGTTGAAGCCCAGGACGAAGCCCTGACCTTCATCCGCCAGGTGATGCCGCAGTACGCCAGCAAGATCAAGCTGTACGAAGACAGCGTGCCGCTGTTCAACCGTTTCCAGATCGAAAGCCAGATCGAGACCGCCTTCCAGCGCGTGGTCGAACTGCCTTCCGGTGGCTCCATCGTGATCGACCCGACCGAAGCCCTGGTGTCCATCGACATCAACTCGGCGCGTGCGACCAAAGGCAGCGACATCGAAGAAACCGCCCTGCAGACCAACCTGGAAGCGGCTGAAGAAATCGCCCGCCAGCTGCGCCTGCGTGACATCGGCGGCCTGATCGTGATCGACTTCATCGACATGACCCCAGCCAAGAACCAGCGCGCCGTGGAAGAGAAAGTCCGCGAATGCCTGGAAGCCGACCGTGCCCGCGTGCAAGTCGGCCGCATCTCGCGCTTCGGCCTGCTGGAAATGTCCCGTCAGCGCCTGCGTCCATCCCTGGGCGAGAGCAGCGGCATCGTCTGCCCGCGTTGCAACGGCACCGGCATCATCCGTGACGTTGAATCGCTGTCCCTGGCGATCCTGCGCCTGATCGAAGAAGAAGCCCTGAAAGACCGCACCGCTGAAGTCCGCGCCCAAGTGCCGATTCCGGTTGCCGCCTTCCTGCTCAACGAAAAACGCAACTCGATCACCAAGATCGAACTGCGCACCCGTGCCCGCATCGTCATCCTGCCGAACGATCACCTCGAAACGCCGCACTTCGAAGTGCAGCGCCTGCGTGATGACAGCCCGGAAGCCCACAACAACCAGTCCAGCTACGAAATCGCCGCTGCCGCTGCCGAAGTGGAAGAAGTCCAGCCCGCCGCCGCGACACGCACCCTGGTTCGCCAGGAAGCGGCGGTCAAGACTGCACCGGCCCGTGCCAACGCTCCAGTGCCAACCGAAGCCGCCGCCCCGGTTGCCGCACCGGCCGCCCTGCCTGAGCCGAGCCTGTTCAAGGGCCTGGTGAAGTCGCTGGTCAGCCTGTTCGCCACCAAGGAAGAGCCTGCTGCACCGGTTGTGGTTGAAAAACCAGCCGCCGAGCGCCCGGCACGCAACGAAGAACGTCGCAACGGTCGCCAGCAGAGCCGTAACCGCAACGGTCGCCGTGACGAAGAACGCAAGCCGCGCGAAGAGCGTGCCCCACGTGAAGAGCGCGCACCGCGTGAAGAACGTGCACCTCGCGAAGCCCGTGAAGACACCCCGGCCGTAGCCCGTGAAGAACGTGCACCGCGTGAAGAGCGTGCACCACGCACGCCACGTGCGCCACGTGAAGATCGCAAGCCGCGTGGCGAGCGTGAAGAACGCGTGCGTGAACTGCGCGAGCCTCTGGACGCGGCCCCAGCCGTTGCCGGCGCTGCCGTTGTGGCTGAAGAACGTCCGGCTCGCCAGCCGCGTGAAGAACGTGCGCCACGTGAAGAGCGTCAACCACGCGCCCCGCGCGAAGAACGCCAGCCACGTGCCGAACAGGCCGCTGCCGCCAGCGAAGAAGAAGTACTGACCGGCGAAGAGCACGTGCAGGAAGACGGTCAGGAAGGCGCCGAAGGCGATCGTCCGCGCCGCCGCTCCCGTGGCCAGCGTCGTCGCAGCAACCGTCGTGAGCGTCAGCGTGATGCCAACGGCAACGTGATCGAAGGCTCGGAAGAAGCCGGCGAGAACGCTGAAGGCACCACCCAGGAGCCAACAGGCGCCGAACTGGCTGCCGGCCTGGCCGTGACTGCTGCCGTTGCCAGCTCGGTCATCAGTGCACCTGCTGAAGCCCAGGCTCACGAGCAGGCTGAACGCGCCACTGCGGCCGTTGAAGAAACGGCTGCTGTTGAAGCACCTGTCGTCGAGGCTCCAGCAGCCGAAGCGCCCGTGGTTGAAGCACCCGTAGTCGAAACGCCAGTGGTTGAAGCCCCTGTGGTAGAAGCACCGGTTGTCGAGGCCACTACCCCGATCGAAGCGCCAGTTGTTCCGGAAGTGGAGGTTGCCCCGGTTCAAGAAACCCTGCCAGAAGTTGAAGTGGCAGCAGTTGAGCCTGCGCCGGTCGTTGAACCACAGCCAGTGATTGAAGCCGCGGTTGAAGCACCGGTTGTGGAAGAAGCTCCGCAAGTGCGCGAAGTTCGCGAAGAACAGACCGCCTTCCAATGGACTGCCGAGCCAGCTGCTCAGGTCGAAGCGCCAGCTCCTGCCCAAGTGGTAGAAGAAGCGCCTGCACCGGTTGCCGAAGTCGTGATTGCCGAGCCAGCCCCAGTGGTTGAACCGGCTCCGGTGGTTGAGCCTGCGCCGGTGGTTGAAGCCCCCGTGGTTGCCGAAGTGGCAGCCCCTGTGGTCGAAGCCGCCCCGGCCAGCGCCCTGACCGAAAACGGCCGTGCGCCGAACGACCCACGTGAAGTGCGTCGTCGTCGCAAGGAAGCCGAGGCCGCTGCAGCCGCCGCTGCTGCATTGGAAGCAGAACACGAGAGCAAGCCTCTCGCCTGAGTCCAGCCGTAACTGAAAAGCCCCGCCTGAGTGATCAGGCGGGGCTTTTTATTGGCCTCATAAATCCAAAATCCAAGACCGCCCCCAACCCCCTGTAGGAGCCCGGCTTGCCGGCGATGAGGCCCTTGAACCATGCGACATGTTCGAGGACGCCATCGCCGGCAAGCCGGACTCCTACAGGGTCGAGGACAATTCAGGACCTGGAGGGCAGTTCAGGAGGTGGGGGTGTAGCTCAGGAGGGAGGGCACGTCGACATCCCACAACACACCAGGGTCATCCACCGGGATCTCCCTGACAGCGCCAGCGGCAAACAGCGAGCGAGCGCCGCGATCACCCGCCAACGCCATCAACCCCGGCCCGAACGCGCGGCCAAACGCCACCGGATGACCATACTGCCCCGCCTGCACCGGGACGTGGATGCGATCCGCTTCCAGCCCCTCGACCACCTGATCGATAGTCGACGACTGAATGAACGGCATATCCCCCAACACCACCAGCCAACCGTCAGCCGGAGCACTGGCCGCCACCGCCGCCGCCAGGCTATCGCCCATGCCGGCCGATTGCAGCAGCAAGACCTCACAGCCAAAGGCCCTGGCCAATCGGATGACGTCCGCTCGTTCGGGCGATGTCACCAACAGACGCCGTGCAACCCGCTCAGGCAGATTTGCCAGCACCTGCTCGATAACCGCTCGCGTCACGCCATCCCGGCCCGTGCAATCGGCCAGCAATTTATCCTTATCCGCCCCCGCTTCAGCGCGAAAACGCCTGCCCTGCCCTGCCGCCAGCACAATCGCCGTGACTGTCACTCGGCCAGCACCGGCAGCGGTTTTTTCTGCACCGCCGCCACGCCATTCTTGATCGCGACAATTTCCGCCATCAGCGACAAAGCGATTTCCGCCGGGGTGTGGCTGCCGATATACACGCCGATCGGCCCGTGCAGGCGCGCAATCGCCTCCGCCGACAGGCCGAGCTGCGCCAGGTTTTCCCGACGCTTCTGGCTGTTGACCCGCGACCCCAGCGCGCCAATGTAGAACGCCCTGGAATTCAATGCCGTGAGCAAGGCCATGTCATCCAGGCGCGGGTCATGGGTCAGGCAGACAATGGCGGTGCGTTCATCGGTCTGGATATTCAGCACCGCTTCATCGGGCATACCCGGCACGAAGCGGCCCTGCTGCTCTTCCCAGCCGTAGACAAACTCTTCACGTGGGTCACAGATCAGCACGTCGAAGTCCAGCAGCCGCGCCATCTCGGCCACATAACGCGACAGTTGCCCCGCGCCGATCAGCAGCAAGCGCCAGCGCGGGCCGTAGATCGCACGCAGGCGTTGGCCGTCAAAGCTCACCACGTCGGTCTTGCTGGCATCGCTCAGGGTGACTTCACCGGTCTTCAGGTCCAGCTCCCGCGCAACGATCTGATGAGCTTCGCAACGCGTCAGCAGCTCAGCCACCCAGGCCCATTCCACCACACGTTCCTCGGTCAGGCGCAACGTGCCGCCGCACGGCAAACCGAACCGGGCCGCCTCGTCGCGGGTCACGCCGTAGGTCACCAGTTGCACCGGTGGCCCGTCATCCGCCAGCCGACCGTCCTGCAGGCGCGCAATAAGGTCGTCCTCGATGCAGCCGCCCGACACCGAGCCAATCACCACCCCATCGCCGCGCAGGGCCAGCATCGCCCCTGGCGGGCGCGGCGCACTGCCCCAGGTCTGCACCACGCTGTACAGCACCACCGTTTGCCCGGCGCGGCGCCACTCCAGCACGCTGCGCAAGACATTCAGATCCACGCTGTCCATCAGGCCTTCGCCTCTTGCCAGCCCTGCAACTGGTAACGCACCGGCAGGTTGCGGATACGCTTGCCGGTGGCGGCAAAGATCGCATTGCACAGCGCCGGCGCAATCGGCGGCACGCCGGGCTCACCGACGCCGCCCAAGGGCACCTCACCTTTGGGCGTCACCAAGTGCACCGCCACTTCCTTCGGCGCCAGGGACATGCGCGCCACCTCGTACATATGGAAGTTGTCCTGCTGGACCTTGCCATCCTTGAAGCTGATCTCGCCCAGCACCGCGTTGCCCAGGCCCATCACGCACGCGCCTTCGAACTGCGAGCGGATGCGCTCCGGGTTGATCTGCGGGCCACAATCCACGGCAATATCGGCCTTGTGCACGATCAACGTGCCATCACCCTTGACCTCCACCTCGATCACGGCCGCCACGTACGTCACAAAGCTGTAGTGCACCGCCAAGCCCAGGCCACGGCCCTTGGGCAGCGTGCGTCCCCAGCCGGCCGCCTTGGCCGCGGTTTCCAACACGCCGCGCAGGCGTGCGGTGTCGATCGGGTAGCGTTCAGGGGATTCGCCGTAGTTCCACTCATCGCTCAAGGTCTTGGGATCGATCTGACGGTCTGGCCCCAGCAACTTGAGCTGATACTGCAGCGGATCCTGGCCGGCCTTGTGGGCCAGTTCGTCGACAAAGCTCTGGATCGCAAAACCATGGGGGATGTTCGACACTGAACGGTACCAGCCGACGCGGGTGTGGGCCGCCGCCTCGGGGTTTTCCAGGCGCACATTGGGAATCGCGTAGGCCATGTTGGTAAAGCCCATGCCCAGCTCAAAGGCCGCTTCGTGGTTCATGCCCGGCGCGAACAATGCCGTGATGCTCGGCGCCACGGTGCGGTGCAGCCAGGCCGACGGCAGGCCATCCTTGTTCAGGCCGGCCTTGAGGTACTCGGCCGATACGGTGTGGAAGTAGGAATTGTGGATGTCATCTTCGCGGGTCCATTGCACCCGAACGGCCTTGCCCGGAAATTCCTTGGCCAGCACGGCGGCTTCGATGATGAAGTCAGGCTTGGATTTGCGCCCGAAGCCACCGCCGAGCAAGGTCACGTTGAAGGTCACGTTATCGAACGGCAGGCCAAGGCGCTCGGCGATGCGCTCGCGGGTCACCTGTGGCGCCTGGCTCGGGCCCCAGGCCTGGCACTCACCTTTGTCGAAGCGCGCAATGGCGACCATCGGCTCCATCGGTGACTGGGACAGGTGTGGCAAGTAGTAGGCGGCTTCCAGGGTACTGTCGGCCTCGCCCATGGCCTGGTCGAGGGTGCCGGTGTTGCGCACCACCTTGCCCGGTTTCAGCGCAGCGGCTTCCAGCTCCTTGCGATAGTCGATGGAGTTGTAGCCAGCATTCACGCCGTCGTCCCAGACAATGCTCAGCGCCTCCCGGCCCTTGATCGCCGCCCAGGTGTTGCTGGCCACCACGGCCACACCGCCCAGGGGTTGGAACTCGGAGGGCAAGGGCCGGCTTTCGATTTCCAGCACCTTGATCACACCCGGTACCTTCAACGCTGCCGAGGCATCGAAGGATTTCACCTTGCCGCCATACACTTTGGGCCGTGCGATGGTGGCATAGAGCATGCCGTCGAAATGCACGTCCGCGCCGTAGACCGCGCGCCCGTTGACGATGTCGGCGCCGTCGATGGCCTTGACGCCTTCCTTGCCGATATAACGGAACTCCGACGCTGGCTTGAGGCGCAGGCTATCCCGCGCCGGCACCGCCAGCGCGCCGGCGGCGGCTGCCAATTCGCCGTAACCCAGCTCACGGCCACTTGGCTGGTGAATCACTTTATGCAATTGCGCCCGACATTCAGCCAGCGGGACTTTCCACTGATCGGCAGCCGCTTGTTCAAGCATCGCCCGAACACTGGCCCCGCAGCGACGCATCGGCTCATACCAATGGCGCATGCTGCGCGAGCCGTCGGTGTCCTGGTTGCCGTAGCGCACTTCATCGCCCGGCGCCTGCTGGACTTTCACGTGCGCCCAATCGGCGTCCATTTCATCGGCCACCACCAGGCTCAGGCTGGTGCGCACGCCCTGGCCCATCTCCGAACGGTTGCACACCACGGTCACTGTACCGTCGGTGGCGATGCTGACGTAGACCTTGGGGTCATCGATCAGCCCGTTGGGCATGGCGTCGCCACCGTATTTCTTCACCGCATCGGCGGCGAACGCATCGGGCAAGCCCCAACTGGCGGCAACCACCAGTGCGCCGGTGGCGCCCACACCTTTGAGGAAGCCGCGGCGGCTGAGGTTGCTCAGGACGAAATCAGCAGGTAACTGGCTCATGCCTTGGCCCCCTGCAGGTGGGTCGATGCCTGGCGGATAGCTGTCTTGATACGGTTGTAGGTGCCGCAACGGCAGATGTTGCCGACCATCGCCTCTTCGATCTGCTCATCGCTGGGGTTGGGGTTGGTTTTCAGCAGAGCGGTGGCCGACATGATCTGCCCGCCCTGGCAGTAACCGCACTGGGCTACAGCCGTGTCGAGCCAGGCTTGCTGCACCACCTGGCCGATGGGGTCGGTGTGCAGGTTGTCGATGGTGCTGATGGACTGGCCTTTGACCGAGCCGATCGGGGTGATGCAACTGCGCGCCGGCGAGCCGTCGATATGAATGGTGCAGGCGCCGCACAGGCCCATACCACAGCCGAACTTGGTGCCGTTGTAGCCCGCCACGTCGCGAATCGCCCACAGCAGCGGCATATCCTCGGTGACATCCAGTTGATGGTCTTGACCGTTGAGTTTCAGGGTAATCATGGGCACGCCCGCCTATTCACACTGCGTTGAGGGGCGAGCCATCCGGCGCGGGAGGTGGTACTGGTTCGGTGCGCGCAGATGGGCTCAGGCTGAAGGAGGCTCTCTTGCGAAGACGGATCTTCACCGGGCCTTTGATGGAGCAATGACTTAATGTAAACCAAAAAACCCGGGAGTGATCGGGCAGAAACGCAAACGCCCCGAACAAGTCGGGGCGTTTGTGGGTGGCTGCGGCGTCAGTTCACGCCATCAGCGGCTTACTTGACGACAGGTGCAGGGCCTTCGGCCACGCCCAGGTCATCCAGTTCGCGGGTTTCCGAGATACCGGTACCGCCGGACGCCAGCTCGCTTTGCAGCTTGTCGGTGTCCAGTTCCTTGACCCACTTGGCCACGACGATGGTGGCAACGGCGTTACCCACCAGGTTGGTCAGTGCGCGGGCTTCGGACATGAAGCGGTCGATACCCAGGATCAGCGCCAGGCCGGCAACCGGCAGGTGGCCCACGGCCGACAGGGTGGCAGCCAGCACGATGAAGCCCGAACCGGTCACACCTGCAGCGCCTTTGGAGGACAGCAGCAGCACCAGCAGCAGGGTGATCTGGTGGGTGATGTCCATGTGGGTGTCAGTCGCCTGGGCGATGAACACGGCAGCCATGGTCAGGTAGATCGAAGTACCGTCGAGGTTGAAGGAGTAGCCGGTTGGAATCACCAGGCCTACTACGGATTTCTTCGCGCCCAGACGCTCCATCTTGATCAGCATGCGTGGCAGTGCGGATTCGGAGGAGGACGTACCCAGTACGATCAGCAGCTCTTCACGGATGTAGCGAACCAGCTTCAACACGCTGAAACCGTGCGCGCGGCAGATGGCGCCCAGCACCACGACCACGAACAGGATGCAGGTGATGTAGAAGCAGATCATCAACTGGCCCAGTTGCACCAGGGAACCCACACCGTAGGCACCGATGGTGAACGCCATGGCGCCCAGGGCACCGATTGGCGCGAGCTTCATGATCATGTTGATGATGTTGAACATCACGTGGGCGAAGCGATCGATGAAGTCCAGTACCGGCTTGCCGTAGGCACCCAGGCGGTGCAGGGCGAAACCGAAGATCACCGAAAACATCAGCACTTGCAGGATGTCACCGTTGGCAAAGGCGCCGACGATGGTGTTCGGGATCACGTTGAGGATGAAGCCGACAACGCTCTGGTCCGCACCCTGAGTCACGTAGGTAGCGATTTTCGACGCATCGAGCTTGGTAACGTCGACGTGCATGCCGGCGCCCGGCTCGATCACGTTGACCACGACCAGGCCTACCAACAGGGCGATGGTGGAAACGATTTCGAAGTACAACAGCGCGTAGCCGCCGGTCTTGCCGACCGATTTCATGCTTTGCATGCCAGCGATGCCGCTGACAACGGTGCAGAAGATGATCGGGGCGATGACCATTTTGATCAGCTTGATAAAGCCGTCACCCAGTGGCTTGAGGGCCACACCGGTCTGCGGGTAGAAGTGACCGAGCAAAATACCGATAACGATTGCAACGATCACCTGGAAATACAGGGATTTGTACAGTGGCTGACGAGTCGTCATTGCAAAGTTCCTCAATCGTCCCGTGTGGCAAAGATCCGCCATTGCCCACGACACTTGAATTGCGAACCCTCCTGCACTGGAGGGATTTGTTGTTTGCGAGGTCCTTGAAAGCAGGCCTGCGCTGTAATCCTTATCGCAAACGCCGTGCCACTTTGCCGAAAAACCCTGAAGGCCTTTAGACATCAGGGCTTGAGGTTTTCACACCCTCGCCAGCCCATCCAGGGAGGTGGCGGATTTCCGCCCGCAGGCCCAATCCTGTCCTACAAAATGGCGGATATCCGCCTTGTCGCCCTGGCAAGTGATGGCTAACATCCGCCACTCCATGGACGAGGCCCTCACATGCGTGAACGCACCATCGCCAGTCACTACGCCCGGGCAGCCCTCGGTGGTGCGCGCCGGGCGGGTTTCGACTACTCAGGCCTTTTGCAGCAGGTGGGCATCCCCCCCGAACTGCTGACCGAACCCCGCGCCCGCATAGCACCGGAGCAATTTACCCGGCTGTTGCAAATGCTCTGGCTGGCGCTGGACGACGAGTACCTGGGGTTTGCCGAAGGCCCGAGCAAACGCGGCACCTTCGCCATGATGTGCCATGCGCTGATCCATTGCCGCACCCTGGAGAAGGCTCTGGAACGCGGCTTACTCTTTTATAGTCTATTCCCGCAGGGTCCGCGTTGGCAGCTGACAAGAGAGGGCGACATGGCCCGCTTGAGCCTGGACGACTCACAGCTGTGGGACCCGGACCACTTCCTCAGCGAATGCCTGCTGGTGATCTGGCATCGCCTGGGCAGCTGGTTGATCGGCCAGCGCATTCGCCTGAACCAGGCCACGTTCAGCTACCCGATGCCGGCCCACGCGGGCGAATATGACTTGCTGTTCCCCTGCCCCCATGTGTTCGGCGCTCCGAACAGCAGCCTGGTATTTCCCAGCCGCTACCTGAGCCTGCCGCTACTGCAGGACGAACGCACCCTCAAGCATTTTCTCGAACGCTCCCCGGCCGATCTGCTGTCCCGCCCGGACGAGGGCGACAGCCTGAGCAGCCAGTTGCGCCGCTTGCTCAGCCGTGACCGCACGCCCTGGCCAGACCTGGAGGCCGTGGCCCAGCACCTGCACATCAGCCCGCAGACCCTGCGCCGACATTTGCGCGAAGAAGGCACCAGTTTCCAGGCGCTCAAGGATGAGCTGCGGCGGGACATCGCCATCTATCATTTGGGGCGGGCGGATTTGTCGCTGCAGGAGATTGCCGAGCAGCTGGGGTTCTCCGAACCGTCGGCGTTTCATCGGGCGTTCAAGAAGTGGACGGGGGTGACGCCGGGGGCGTATCGGGCGCAGGAGAGTTAGGGGTGGGTTGGCTGGGTCGGCCTTATCGCAGGCAAGCCAGCTCCCACACTCGATCGCGTTCACAATTCAAAATGTGTGTGAACGCATTAACTGTAGGAGCCGGCTTGCCGGCGATGGCGCTAGATGACTGTTGATGCGACTGACGCTTTCGCGAGCAAGCCCGCTCCCACATTCGAAGGGGTTCACCGTTCAACATGTGGGAGCTGGCTTGCCTGCGATGAGGCCAGCACGGTCAATAGAGATCACACCGCCGGAAAGTGAATCTTGAAGGCCGCCCCACCCAAAGGCGAATCCCCCAAGGTCAACCGCGCGCCGTAGCTTTCGATGATGTCCTTGACCACCGCCAGCCCGATCCCCTGCCCCGGGTGCTGACGGTCCAGGCGCTCGCCCCGCTGCAGGATCCGAGCACGCTGGTCGGGCGGTACGCCCGGGCCATCGTCTTCAATGCACAACTCGGTGCCCTCCAGGCTTTCCACCAGGCTGATGCGCACTTCGCTCAGGCACAGGCGGTAGGCGTTTTCCAGCAGGTTGCCGAGCATTTCGAGCAAGGCGCCCTTCTCGATCGGCACATCGCATTCTTCGGGCAGCTCAAAGGCCACGGTCACACGCTTGTCGCGGTACACCTTGTCCAGCGTGTCGCACAAGCTTTGCACCACCGGCTCCAGGCGCACCTGGTGGCGCACCAGGCCGCTTTTGCGCAGGCTGGCGCGCTGCAATTGATAGCCGATCTGCTGGCTCATACGCTCGATCTGCGATTGCAGCACCCAGGCCTGGCCACGGTCTTCCGGGCGTTGGGCCATGTCTTCGCTCACCCCCTGCAACACCGCCAACGGGGTTTTCAGGCTGTGGGCGAGGTCGTCCAGGGAGTCGCGATAACGTGCGCGCTGTTCACGCTCGCTGTGCAGCAGGCGGTTGAGCGAGCCGGTCAGGCGCAGCAATTCACGCGGGTGTTCCTCGCTGAGGCTTCCACGGGTACCGCCTTCGATCTGGTCCAGTTCCTGGCTCAGGCGCCGCAGGGCTTGCAGGCCCCAGGTCAGCCCCAGCCACAACAGGGTCAACAGCACCAGCAGGGCCGCGCCGAACCCCAGGTAAAGGTTCTCGCGCAGCCCTTCGAGGGTCAGCTGGTATTCGCGCACCGGTTGCAGGGCCACGATACTGAACGCCGCGCTCTTGCCGCCCAGCAGCTTGACCTCCACGTCATACACGAAAAATTCCTGGCCATTGGCCTCGCGAATCCGCGCAAATTCGTTGCCGCGCCCGTCATAGCGCGGCTTGTAGTTGATGTTTTCTTCCTGGGTGGCGCGGGAACGCCACACCAGGTGGCCTTCGCGGTCGTAGATATAGCCGAGCAGGCGGCTATCGGTGAGGTTGAAGCGTTCGTCCGGCAACTGCGCCGGCATCAACAGGCGATTGTTTTCAACGCGCGCCGCTGAAATCAGCGTGGTGACATCCGACGCCAGGCGCTGCTCAATGGAATCCTGCAGCGCCAGGCTGAACGCCCCTTGCATGGCGGGCAACAAACCGAGCATGAACAACACGGCCAGGGTGGCGGCCGCCAGCATCAAGCGCACACGAAGCGAGCGAATCAACGGCAGCGCTCATTGAACAGGTAACCCAGGCCGCGCACGGTATCGATCGGCTTGAAACCGGCCGGGCCTTCCAGCTTGCGACGCAGGCGACCGACCAGCACTTCGATGACATTCGGATCACGCTCGTCGTCATCGGGATAGAGCTGTTCCATCAGGCGGTCCTTGGCGACCACCTGCTGGTGGTGACGCATGAGGTATTCGAGAATCCGATACTCGTACGCGGTCAACGCCAGCGGTTGTTCATCCAGGGACGCCTGCTTGCGGTTGAGGTCCAGCAGCAACGGGCCGGCGACGATGGTCGACTGGGTAAAGCCGCTGGAGCGACGCAGCAAGGCGTTCATCCGCGCCTCCAACTCTTCGAACTGGAACGGCTTGACCACGTAGTCGTCGGCGCCGGCGGCCAGGCCTTCAACCTTGTCCTGCCAGTTGCCACGGGCGGTAAGGATCAGGATCGGGAAGGTCTTGGCCTGGGTGCGCAGTTGGCGGATCAGGTCCAGGCCGCCCATGCCGGGCAGGCCCAGGTCGATGATCGCCAGGTCATGGTTGAATTGCCCGGTCTGGTACAAGGCTTCTTCGGCGTTGGCCACAGCTTCGACCACGTGCCCGCTGTCGGTCAGGCGGGTAAACAGGTGATGACGCAGCAACGCCTCATCTTCTACCACCAGCAATTTCATAAGGCTCTCCAAGGCGATTCAACTGTCCGACAGAGGGATATCATAGCGGCCCTGCAGGTCTTGCGGGCGCAGTTTAATGCCATTGTATTGGCCCGTCAGGTGTTCATAACCGGTACGGTAGGCCGGTTGCGGCGTGACGAGGCCCAGGGACTGGCCCCACGGCGCGGCCTGGCTGCCCGCTTCTTTAAAGCTGACACGCTGGATCAACGTGCTGGATTTCTTGGTTTTCTCGCTACCGAATGCCGCAAAGGCGCCATCGGACGCCTGGACGCCAGCAGTGGCACTGAGCATGGATAACGCCAACATCAGCTTTTTGATCGCAGTCATGGGGCTTACCTCTACGCGTTTTGGCTGTAGGGCCAGACTACGCAGGCGCCCCTGAACTCCCCCTGAACGGGCTCTGAACCGGGCCTGAACCGCTGCGGGCTATCCTCTGGCGCGCCAACTGAAGCAAAATACCGCCCATGACGCCCCTACCCGCTTGCTGCACCCCACTCGACGCCCATTGGCCGCTGCCCGACCCTTTGCCGGATACGGTGTTCCTCAGCACCCGCTTCGACCCCACCCTGCTCGCGCAGGGCGACTTCCTGCGCTGCGCCGTGCCGCCCCCGGCCAGCATCCAGCGCTCGGTGGCAAAGCGCCAGGCCGAATTCCTCGCCGGCCGCCTGTGCGCCCGCGCAGCGCTGCAACAGCTTGATCAGCTGGACTGCGTTCCCGCCATCGGC
>NZ_JACARO010000057.1:0-984 GCF_013386585.1 Pseudomonas sp. P7548
CGCCGATCGCCACGCCCGAGCCTTGTGACGCCACCGTCATGGCCAAATCCAGTGTTTCGAAATGATGCCCCTGGGCCAGGTTGCTCAAATGGGTATTCGCCGCCTTGAGCCACAACGCCCAGTCCCGCTCATCCCGCGTGGGGTGCAGCAGTACCTGTTGCTGCAGGTCCGCCGGCGTGCGCAACCCGCTGAGCAAAGCCGGTGCACACACGGGTGTGAGTTGTTCATCAAACAAGTGCCGGGCCTGGGCCGATTGCTCGGCGATGGGCGCATAGATCACCGCCGCATCGAATTGCTCGCGGCGAAAGTCCACGGTGTAGGCCACGGTGGTGGTGAGTTCCACAGGCACGTCCGGGCGCTCGTGCTGCCATTGCATCAAGCGCGGCAGCAGCCAGCGCATTACGCAGGTGGACGCCTTGAGTTGCAGGGTCTCGCGGCGGCCGCCGATCTGCTCCACTGCTTCGCCGATCAAACCGAATACCTGCTGGGCCCGCAGCGACCATTCGCGGCCTTCCTCGGTCAGGCTCAAACCCCGCGCCTGGCGTTGGAACAAGGCGTAGCCCAGGTGGTTTTCCAGCCCGGCAATCTGGCGGCTCACCGCGCCCTGGGTGATGTGCAGTTGCTCGGCCGCGCGGGTGAAATTGCAGCACTGGGCCGTGACCCAGAAGGTGTGCAGCGCGGGCAATGGTGGGAGGCGTTTCATAGGGGCGCAGCCATGACGTGAGGACATGGCTAGTATGACTTTTTATCGATTGTTGCCGCTACGGGCCAGCCGGTCCAATACCGCCTCGAATCCATAACAAGAGCGACATGTATGGCGACCTGCGGCGAAGTATTGGTCCACCTTCTGGAAGGCTACGGCGTGGATCAGGTGTTCGGCATCCCCGGCGTACACACTGTGGAGCTGTATCGCGGCCTGGCCCGCTCGAGCATCCGTCACGTTACCCCGCGCCACGAACAGGGCGCCGGCTTCATGGCTGACGG
>NZ_JACARO010000057.1:1029-3601 GCF_013386585.1 Pseudomonas sp. P7548
ATGCTGGTGATCTCCAGCGTGCAGTCACGCAGCCAATTGGGCGGCGGGCGCGGCAAGCTGCATGAACTGCCGAACCAGAGCGCGATGATGGCCGGTGTGGCCGCGTTCTCCCACACCTTGATGTCGGCGGCGGAACTGCCCGGCGTACTGGCCCGTGCATTTGCCCTGTTCCAGGCCGGCCGCCCGCGCCCGGTGCATATCGAGATCCCGCTGGATGTGCTGGTGGAAAACGCCGACGCCTTGCTCGGCAGCGAGCCGGTCAGCGTGGCCCGTGCCGGTGCGGCGCCGTCGGCGGTGAAACAAATGGCTCAACTGCTGGCGGCCGCCAAGCGCCCGTTGATCCTCGCCGGTGGCGGCGCCATCGACGCCGCCCCGGAACTGACCCGTCTGGCCGAAACCCTCGGCGCCCCCGTGGCCCTGACCATCAACGCCAAGGGCATGCTGCCCGCCAGCCATCCCCTGTTGATCGGCTCCACACAAACACTGGTCGCCACCCGCGCATTGGTGGCCGACGCCGATGTGGTGCTGGCCATCGGCACGGAACTGGCCGAAACCGACTACGACGTGACCTTCGCCGGAGGCTTCGAGATTCCCGGCGCCTTACTGCGCGTCGACATCGATGCCGACCAGACCGTGCGCAATTACCCGCCGCAGGTAGCGCTGGTGGCCGATGCACAGATCGCCGCCGAGGCCTTGCTGGCAGAACTGAACAGCAAGCCGCTGCCTGCGCGCAACCCAGCGTGGGGCGCCGAACGGGTTACACGCCTGTGGGCCGATTTGGCGCCCTCCTGGGACGCCGCCACCCGCGCGCAAACCCTGTTCCTCACCACCGTCCTGGACGAACTGCCCGACGCCGTGCTGGTGGGCGACTCCACCCAGCCGGTGTACAGCGGCAACCTCACGCTCAACCTCGACCACCCACGCCGCTGGTTCAATTCCTCCACCGGCTACGGCACGTTGGGCTACGCCTTGCCGGCCGCCATCGGCGCCTGGCTGGGGCGTGGCGACGGGCAGCCGGTGGTGTGCCTGATCGGCGACGGCGGCCTGCAATTCAGCTTGCCGGAACTGGCCAGCGCCGTGGAAGCACGGGTGCCGGTCATCGTCCTGCTGTGGAATAACCAGGGCTACGAAGAGATCAAGAAGTACATGGTCAACCGCGCTATCGAGCCGGTCGGCGTAGACATCTACACCCCGGACTTCATCGGCGTGGCCAAGGCACTGGGCTGCGCCGCCGAGCGTATCCAGGGCAGCGAACACTTGCGCACAGCCTTACGTGCCGCGGCCGATCGCCAGGGGCCGACGCTGATTGAAATCGACCAGGGACTTTGGATGAAGGAGGTAGGGGTATGAGCGCAGTGTTGAACGGTGTGTACATCGACGGTGTATGGCGTGCCGGCCATGACGTGCTGGAGGTGATCAACCCGGCCACCGAGGCGACGTTGGCCCAGGTCAGCGTTGGCGATGCCACAGCCGTGAAACTGGCGGTCGACGCGGCCAGCGCCGCGTTCGGTGACTGGTCCAAGAGTACCGGCCGTGATCGTGGCGCGCTGTTGCGCAAGGTCGCCCAGGGCGTCAACGAACGCCGCGAGCAGCTGATGCAATTGCAGTCGAGCAACAACGGCAAGCCGCTGTTTGAAGCGGGGATCGATGTGGACGACGTGATCGCCACCTTCGAGTACTACGCCGGTGTGGCTGAAGAAATGGACGCTGGGCAAGACCGCCCGGTAGCGCTGCCCAGCGATGACTTCAGCGCGCGTCTGCGCCGTGAGCCGTGTGGCGTGGTGGGGCTGATCGTACCGTGGAATTTCCCGATGGTGACCACCGCCTGGAAACTCGCCCCGGCCCTGGCGGCCGGCTGCTGCGTGGTGCTCAAACCCTCGGAAGTCACGCCGCTGGCGGAGCTTGAATTGGCGCGGATCATCGCCGAAGCGGGCTTCCCGAGCGGCGTGTTCAACCTGGTCTGCGGCACCGGCCTGGCGGTGGGCGCGCCCCTGGCAGCAGACCGTCGCGTGGCGAAGATCTCCTTCACCGGCAGCAACGCAGTGGGCGTGCAAGTGATGCAGCGTGCTGCTGAAACCATCAAGGGCGTGAGCCTGGAACTGGGCGGCAAATCCTCGTTGCTGGTGCTGGCCGACGCCGACCTCGACCTGGCGGTGGAACTGGCGTGCGGCGGTGGTTTTTTCAACGCGGGG
Source organism: Pseudomonas sp. P7548 (assembly GCF_013386585.1). GTDB lineage: Bacteria > Pseudomonadota > Gammaproteobacteria > Pseudomonadales > Pseudomonadaceae > Aquipseudomonas. Next base: position 3,222 of record NZ_JACARO010000057.1, read on the forward strand.
CAAATCTGCTCGGCCACCAGCCGCGTGTTGGTGGCTGACAGCCTGGCGGATGAATTCCTGCAACGCTTGCAGGCACGGGCTGAAGGTATTCGCGTGGCCGACCCGTTTGCCGACGACGTGGAAATGGGCGCGCTGATCAATCGCGCGCAGTATCAGCGGGTGCTGGGGCATATCAGGCGTGGCGTTGAAGACGGCGCGCGGTTGCTGTGCGGTGGTGAACGGCCGGCCGATCTGGCCAAGGGTTTCTTCATTCGGCCGACAGTGTTTACCGATGTACCGCTGGACAGCGCGTTGTGGAACGAGGAGATCTTTGGACCGGTGCTGTGTGTACGCCGCTTTACCACTGAAGAAGAAGCCATCGCCCTGGCCAACGACAGCGA
>NZ_JACARO010000058.1 GCF_013386585.1 Pseudomonas sp. P7548
GGCGTGGGGTGGGCGTTGGGGTCGAGGGTTTCCACGGCACGCGCCAGGCGCGTCAGGGGGCGGATCGCCAGGCGCACGGCAATCCAGGTGCAGCCCAGCAACAACGCCAGTTGCAGGATGAGCACCACCGGCAACCAGTAGGCCACGGGCTGGGCGGCGGGGCGCACGTCGAGGGTGATCGGGTTGCCATCGGCCAGGGTCAGGTGCGCCTGGAAGTGCTTCTGGTTGCCGGGGATGTCACGAAAGGTCAGGGCATAGTGCTCGCCCAGCGCATCGCTGATCGAGGTGGCCGCCATGGGGACATCATCGCTGCGCATCGGCTCGCCGGGTTCACCGGCGTTGAGCAGGTAACGGTAGTTCTGACGGTCCAGGCGCGGTAGCCAGCTGGCGCGTTCATTGGCGGGCAGGCGGTCGAGGATCGCCACCGAGGTGGCCACGTCATTTTCCAGGTTGCCCAACATCACCGTGCGCGCGCTGATGTAGCGTTCGTAGAACTGCGCGCTGAACGACAACCCGTGGGCGCACAGCAGGCTGATCAGGAAGATCAGCGACAACTGCGACGCCAGGGTACGTGGCCAGCCCCACTTGAACTTCATTGGTCGGCCCCGAGGATTTCCACGGGCAGGGAGAACACATAACCTTCGCTGCGCACGGTCTTGATGTAGGCCGGTTCCCGCGCATCATCCAACAGGCGCTGGCGCAGGCGGCTCACCAGCAGGTCGATGGAGCGGTCGAACAGGTCGGCGTCGCGGCCCTGGGTGAGGTTGAGCAACTGGTCGCGGTTGAGCACGCGTTGCGGGTGGTCGAGGAACACACGCAGCAGGCGGTATTCGGCACCGCTCAGGGCCACCAGGGTGTCGTCTTCGTCGAGGAGGTGGCGGGCGGTGGTGTCCAGGCGCCAACGGCCAAAACGGATCAACCGCCCGGTTTCGCTGACCACCAGGTTGGGCGGCAGCATCCGCGTGCGGCGCAACACGGCGTTGATGCGTGCCAGCAATTCGCGCGCGGCAAAGGGCTTGACCAGGTAATCGTCGGCGCCCATTTCCAGGCCGATGATGCGGTCGGTTTCGTCGTTGCGTGCAGTCAGCATCAGCACCGGCGTGGCCTTGTGCTTGCCCACCCGCAGCTCGCGACACAGCTGCAAGCCATCATCGCCGGGCATCATGATGTCGAGCACGATCAGGTCCACGGGGGTGGTGTCGAGGAAGCTGCGCATCTGCCGGCCATCGGCGACCACGGTGGTGCGCATACCGTTTTTCTTCAGGTAATTACCCACCAGTTCGCGGATCTCCCGGTCGTCATCGACGATCAGGATGTGATCGACATGATCCATGCTGCCTTCCTCAATAAGTAGTCAATGGTGCGCAGTCTAGCCACTGCCTGTGGCCTTGCCTTGTGCCCTTTGTATTGCAGTGTATCTGGCGTCGGGGAGATACACGACGAGGCAAAAAAGCCGATACAGAGCAGGGTGTTCGACACATCCCCGATACCTCGGGCCGTTCAAATGGACGCCATCGAAGACCTGCCGAGGATGTTGTGATGTGCCAAACCCTGTATCGGCTGCTGGCCAGTTTCGCCCTGGCGGCAACCCTGTTCTACCTGTTGCCCAAGCCTGTGGATGCCGAACCCTTCAACCGGTCCGGCGAGCAGATGCCGTCCCTGGACGGCGCCGTGGCCTGGCTCAACTCGCCGCCGCTGACAGCCGAAGGCCTCAAGGGCAAGGTGGTGCTGGTGGACTTCTGGACCTATGACTGCATCAATTGCCAGCGCAGCCTGCCCTATGTGAACCAATGGGCTAGAAAATACGCCAAGGACGGGCTGGTGGTGATTGGCGTGCACACACCGGAACTGGCCCAGGAAAAAATCCTGGCCAACGTGCGCCGGCAGGTCAAGGCATTGGGCATTGAGTACCCGGTGGCCGTGGACACGCATTTCAGGATCTGGCACGCGTTCGACAATCAGGCGTGGCCGGCCCATTACTTCTTCGACGCGACCGGCAAAGTGCGCTACAGCCATTGGGGGGAAGGGCGGTACGAGGCGCAGGAGCAGGTGATCCAGGCCCTGCTCAAGGAAGCCAACGCCACCGCGCCGTTATAGGCGCTGGCTTGCCAGCGATGGCGCCCTAGAGAACACCCTTGCCCTCAAGGCTGATCGCCGGCAAGCCGGCTCCTACAAAGAGCGGCGGCAACCGTGTCGGTTATGTGCTAATGAATTTTAAGTATTTCTGGTTATATCTGGGGATGAGTACAGTTGCGCTTCATTCTCCATCCTCGCCGCCGGGAAATTGTTCATGAACCGTCCCCACGGGCAGCCCACGCCGATCCTGACTTTGCCCCAGGGCGAAAAAGACCCGTTGTCGATCCGCGCCAAGGCCCTGGTCTTTTCCGACCCACGCTCGTTGCAATTGCTCGACTACCTCAAGCGCGTCGGCCCGAGCGAAGCGCCGGTATTGATCAATGGCGAGACCGGCACCGGCAAGGAGCTGGTGGCGCGCTACATCCACAGCGCCAGCGGGCGCACCGGGGCGTTTGTGCCGGTGAACTGCGGCGCCATCAGCGAAACCCTCGCCGAGAGCGAATTCTTCGGGCATGAGGCCGGGGCGTTTTCCGGTGCGGTCGGCCGGCGCGGTGGCTGGTTCGAAGAGGCGGATGGCGGCACGCTGTTCCTCGATGAGATCGGCGACCTGCCGTTGCCCTTGCAGGTGAAGTTGCTGCGGGTGCTGCAGGAGCAGGAAGTGGTGCGGGTGGGCTCGCGCAAGCCGATTAAGATCGATATCCGCCTGGTGACCGCCACCAACATCGACCTGGAACAGGCCGTGGAAGCGGGTAATTTCCGCCTGGACCTGTTCTACCGCATCAATGTGGCCCAGGTGCAGGTGTTGCCCTTGCGTGAACGGCCGCTGGATATCCTGCCGCTGGTGGAACACTTCCGTCGGCTGTACAGCGCCAAGCTGAAGATTGCCGAGCCGATGTTGTCGGAATCCGCCACCCAGGCCCTGCTGGATTACCCGTGGCCGGGCAATATCCGTGAGCTGGAAAACGTGGTGCACCTGGCGCTGTTGGTGGCCGGCGACAAGCCGATCATGCCCAATCATCTCAAGTTTTCCGCCGGGCTCAGCGCGATGCACGCCAGCGTCAACAACGGCGCGCCGCGCATTCCCCAGGAGGTGATTCGCGAGCAACTGCTGCGCTTGTTCGAAGTACCAGGGGACACGCTGCTGCACGACATCGAAGACCTGATCGTGCGCGAGGCGTTTGGGTTCTGTGGCTTCAACCAACTGCGCACGGCAGACTTGCTGGGGATTACCCGCAATGCCATGCGCACCTTGCTGGTCAACCACGGCATGCTCAAAGGGCGCGCGAAGCCTTGAGCAACAGGGCTTCAAACACCTTTTGCATCGACGGCTCATCGCTGTGGGCCACGTTGAAGCGCATCGAATCGCGATGGGCCGGGTCGTAACCGAACAACACCCCCGGCGCCAGCACCAGGCCTTGCTTCAAGGCGTCCTGGGCCAATTGCTCGCCGTTCACTCCTTGGGGCAGGCGCGCCCAGATGAACATCCCGCCTTCATACGCCATCGGCAGCTCGCACCCACAGCGCTTGAGCCATTGCTCGACGCGTCCACCGGCCTCCAGTAACCGCTGGACCATGCGCTTGCGGTGCTTGGCGTAGCTGCCTTCGCTGAGCATGCGGTACGCGATCTGCTCGAACAGCTCCGACGTAATGCCGCCGCTCATCAGCTTCATGTTGGTCAGGTTGGCCGCCAGTTGCGGTGCGGCCACCACGTAGCTCACCCGCGCGTTGGCGCTGAGGACCTTGGAGAAACCTGACAGGTAGGTGACCTGGTCCAGACCGGCGAGGGCGGCCAGACGCGGGGGAGGGTTGGGGTGCAGGTCGCCGTAGAGGTCATCCTCGACGATATGGCACTGATACTGCCGGGTCAGCTGCAGCAGGCGAAACGCCTGGCTGGGGCTGAAGGAGTGGCCGGTGGGGTTATGCAGCACGCCGGTGGTCAGGTACAGCCTGGGGCGATGTTCGGCCAATAGTTGTTCGAGGGCAGCGAAGTCGAAGCCGTCGGGGCGACGCTCGATGGTCACCACCTTGACCCCATGCAGGGCCAGGTTGGCGTGGAAGTTGAAATAGCACGGCGCGTCCAGCAGCACCGTGTCGCCGGGGCGGGCGAGCAGGCGCATCAGCATGTCCAGGCCCTGCACGGTGTTGGGGGTGGTGATGATCTGTTCCACCGGCACCGACAAGCCTTCAGCGTGCAACTTCTGTTGCAAGGCCTGGCGCAACGGCAGCAGCCCGGCCGGCGTGCCCAGCCCGGCGATGCGCAACGACGGCGCGCGCACCACGCTGCGCATGGCCTGGCGGATGGCTTCGCTGTCGAGCCAGTCTTCCGGCAGGTGGCCGCCTCCGGGTCGCAGTTCGGCGCCGACGGTGGCCAGGGGGCGACGCAACACGCTGAGCAAATCCTGGGGCAGCAGGTCGACCCAGTTCGCGCTGCTCGGGCGCACGGTGTCCATCGCCACAAAGTAGCCACGGCCCTGGCTGGACGTGAGCAGGGTGCGCCCGCGCAGCCGGTCCAGCGCCTCGTTGAGGGTGAACTTGCTCACGCCCAGAACCTGAGTCAGTTCACGCACCGACGGCAACTTGCTGCCCGGGGCCCATTCGCCGCTTTCGATGGCCTGGCTGAACGCCTCGACGATCTGCTGCACTTTCGGTGTGCCCGGCGCAAAGGTGATGGCGGATACCAACATTAACCTTCCTTGTGTTTGCCGGTGATTTTACCGGTAAAGTTCGGCTGGATTAGGCCTGACTTTACCTGCCTTGTGCAATGCCGATTGCCTAGACTGCGCGCTCTCTCCCTCAGGTCCATGGTCATGACAAGCGCGTTAACCCTGTCCTCGTTTCTCTACTTCCTACTGTTCTGCGCGACCATGACCTTCAGCCCCGGTCCCATGACCCTGATGTTGTTGAGCCTGGGCCTGCGCGACGGCTTGCGCAGTTCGATCCCGGCGCAGATCGGGGCAAGTGTGTCGTACCTCATCTCGATCCTGATCTTTGCCGTGGGCTTTTCCGAGCTGATCCGGGGTTATCCGGTGATCACCCAGGTCATCCAGGTGGTGGGCGTGGCGTACATCCTGCACCTGGCGTACAAACAGTGGACCAGCGGCGGCATCGCGATCGACCGGATTGGCCATGTGGAGGCCGCGCGCAGCCGGTTCGGCAAAGGGCTGCTGACCGGTTTTTCCAACCCCAAGACCCTCATCATGTTCAGCGCAGTGTTCCCTCAGTTCGCGGGGAGTGGCGGGCACAGCTCCATGCTCGACATTGCGATCCTCGGGCTGACGTTCCTGGTGCTGCAGTTCATCAGTGGCTGCCTGTATTGCTATTTCGGCCAGCGCATCCAGCACGTGCTGGAAAACCCTCAACGGCAGAAAATGCTGCAACGGGCGACAGCCGTGCTGCTGGTGGGGGTGGCGCTGATGCTGGCCCGTGGTTTCACCCATTGATCGGGCTTATGAGCGGTAGTGGCGATTTGACGCTCCGCTGATAGACTCCAGGCATTCATCAAGGATCACACCCTCACCATGACGGCTGCCGGAGGAAATGGACTTCCGCTCGCTTCACGGTTGTACAAGTCGCGCACACTGGGGCTGACGCTCGGTTTTGTGTGCGTGGCGTTTGGCATGTACCCGTTGCATCCGCCGGCCTGGGTCTGGGTGTGGATGGTGATCAACGCCTTTGTCTGGCCACACTTGGCGTTCCGCATGTCGCTGCGGGCTGCCCATGCGTTGCGCAGCGAGCGACGCAATTTATTGTTCGATTCGTTCTGCGGTGGGTTCTGGGTGGGGGCGATGCACTTCAACCCGTTGCCAAGCGTGACGACCCTGTCGATGATGACCATGAACAACGTCGCCATCGGCGGGCCGCGCTTTATGCTTGCCGGGTGGGTGGCACAGGCGTTGGGGATTGGTACATCGTTGCTGCTCTTTACTCCGGCTTTCGTCGCCGTCACCACTTCGGCACAGCTCTATGCGTGCTTGCCGATTCTGATGTTGTATCCCCTGGCACTGGGCTGGATCTGCTACCGCCAGGCCGTGACCCTGGCGCGGCACAAACGCGAACTGCTGGCCCTGAGCCGCACCGACAGCCTGTCGGGCCTGCTCAACCATGGCGCCTGGAAAGACCACTTGGAGATCGAATTCCAACGCTGCCGCCGAGGCCCGGCGGGCGCTGCGATTGCCTTGATCGACATCGACCACTTCAAGGTCATCAACGACACCTACGGCCACGTCACCGGCGACATCGTGCTGCGCCAGCTCAGTAAGGTACTGCGCCAGAACTTGCGCACCACCGACCTGGCCGGGCGGTACGGCGGTGACGAATTTTGTGTGATCCTGCCGGATATGCCGCTCACCCGTGCCACTGAAGTGATGGACGCCTTGCGTGATCGTTTCAACGCGTTGGCCTACGCCCAAGACCCGACGTTGCGCGTGAGTTTGAGCATCGGCCTGGCGCCCTACCAAGCGACTCACGCCGACTCCACCAGTTGGCTCAACGATGCCGACCAGGCGTTGTACGAAGCCAAGAGCAGCGGGCGCAACCGGGTCAGTTCGGTACAGGGGAGTTGGTTACGCTCGGTTTAGTGGGGTAGGGTGTTGCGGCACCTCATCACAAAAACAAGGATCGGTTCATGCTCTTCACCTTCTCCCGTACCCTGCTGGCCGCCACCCTGGCGTTGTCCTTTGCCGTGCCAGCCTACAGCGCCGAACCCCACAAACAGATCCAGGCACAGGCCGAGCAATACAAGCCCGACGCCCTGAAACTGCTGGAACGCCTGGTGAATATCGACTCCGGTTCCGGCTACGAGCCAGGCCTGACCCAAGTGCGTGACATTGCCGTCGACGAGTTGAAACAACTGGGGTTCTCCATTGAGCTGGTGCCGGACAAAGCCGCCAACAACAGCCATGTGATCGCCACCCTCAAAGGCACCGGCAAAGCCAAGATCCTGCTCATGGCCCACATGGACACTGTGTTCAAGGAAGGCTCGGCCGCCGAGCGCCCCTTCCACATCAAGGACGGTCGCGCCTACGGTCCCGGCGTGATGGATGACAAGGGCGGCATCGTCGCCGGCATCTACGCGCTCAAGGTCTTGAAGGACCAGGGCTTCAAGGACTACGCCCAAATCACCTTCCTGCTCGACGCCAGCGAAGAAACCGGCTCTGACACCGCCTCCGACCTCATCCGCAAAACCGCCAAGGGCCACGACGTGACCCTCAACCTCGAACCCGGCCGCCCCGCCGATGGTTTGGTGGTGTGGCGCAAAGGCAGTGCGACGGCGGTGGTCGAAGTCAAAGGCAAGGCCGCTCACGCCGGCGTCGCGCCAGAGCTGGGCCGTAACGCCGCGATGGAAGCTGCCCACCAGATCTTGCAGCTGGGCAAGCTGGGGGATGAAGAGAAGAAAACCACCATCAACTTTACCGTGCTCAAGGCGGGCGACCGCGTCAACGTGATCCCAGACCAGGCCACCGCCAAGGCCGACGTGCGCGCGGCGCTGCCGGAAGAATTCGATCGGATCGAGAAAGACCTGGCGCGGGTATCGGCCAACAAGTTGATCCCGGAAACCGAAGTGAAGACCTCGTTGCAGCGCGGCCTGCCGCCAATGCCACAGACGCCGGAGTCGGACAAGCTCGTTGCGATTGCCCAGGGGATCTATGGCGAGTTGGGCAAGAAACTCACGGTTGAAGGCAGCGGCGGCGCGGCGGACGCGAGCCTGTCGGCCGGGGTCGGGACGCCGACCTTGGACGGGTTCGGGATTGTGGGCGGCAACATCCATACGCCGGAGGAATATGCGGAAGTGGAAAGCGTAGCGCCACGTATCTACCTGCTGAGCCGGATGATCATGGAGCTGAGCAAACGCTAGTCCTTGTAGTGAGCAGGCTTGCCCTGCGCTGGGCTGCGAAGCAGCCCTAATCCATTCGGCGCCAATCTGCCTGAAGAAATGCGGCGCTTCGGTTGGGGCCGCTTCGCAGCCCGGCGCGAGCAAGCTCGCTCACTACAGGGGTGTGGATTACGTTTGCCGGTGTAGGTGTTACCACGTTGATGAGTCTTCGAGACTGGCTTTTTGGAGGTCATCTTTCCAGACCTCATTGGCGAGTCGATAAATGTCGCTGAAGAAGCCTCGCGGGTCGATGATTTCTGTTTCATTCCAAGCCATAATTTTATATTCGTCGTGATCGTTTTTAAATTCTTTCGAAAAGTCAAAGTTCAGATTGTCGAGTGCGTTTTTCAGAGCGGACATCAACACGAAGCGATGTCTGTATGACAGGTACATAAGATCTTTTAAAACAAAATAAATGATAATTTTGTCTCTGTCTTTTTGGGTGTTAGGGTCGTATTTCCATAGTTTTTTTCCAACTGTTTCCTCAAGGTCGTATATCGATAGCGCCCCTAATATGTGAGAGATATTAGGAATGTATGGAGTTTTCATGAGTGGGCATATCAGCATTGTTTACTCACTTGTAGAGTGCGATGTAGGAATTGTCGTATCTATCTGTTTGACGGTATTTTTGCTCCTCTGTTGTGTCAATATGTACGTCTGATTGTATTATTCCGCTGCGCGTTGCAAACAATTGCAGGTTTTTTGTAGTTCGGCAATTCGTGCTGTTGCGACTTGCTATAGACTTGTGCGCAAGAAATCAATTATTGAGTCGTGCGTAGTATGTTTTTTTACGCAGGGCTACCGATCACACTATTCGCAGGGATTAAAATGCACTCTCCATTTTTGTTGGTTGTCGTTGAGCAAGCGCAAACTACCTCTTTGCGTAAACGCATGTACACTGCGGGTTGTGTGTTTGAATTTGTGGTGTTTTCTCCAGTTTCCAATGCTGATATCAATGAGCAGTTACACCGACAGGCTTTGTTGGGTATGAGTTACTATCAGGATGCTGCATACAAAAATCCGGAGTTGGCTGAATTGGGCGACTATCTGCCTTCTGAGTATGCTCCGATCCCAAATTGGGATTGGGATGTAGAGCGGGCGGTTGCCACACCATTGACCTTAGATGAAATTCATAGCCTGACAATCATGCAAAAGAATAAATTAGGTTTGGCGGGGCTTTATAGCGCCTTTTGCCACCCACCTCATAGTGCACGTTTTAAGAAAGGTGAGAGTGAAGCTCAGTCTGTCTATCGAGAGTGGTTGCAGTTACTGGGTATCGATCCACAGGACGATATCGTCGTCATAAATTGGGTGGATGGTTTTGAGGAGAAATGGCAGCGACTGAATGGTGATATGCCACTGGAAAGGCCTTGGGGTGAGTTTTTTGACTGGGGGTTGGAGTGGTGGGGCATTTGGTGTCTGACCGTGTGGAATGCAAAGAAAAACACCCTAAGTGTGTTGGTCGCAAGCACTTCGGATTAGTTGTTATTGTTGGTGGAAAGGTTTGCGATCGAGGGTGAGCAAGCTCACTCTTAACTTGTGTTGGTGGTATTTTTGAGGCGTGTTATGTTCTCGCCAAAAGATACTCTTGTTTTTTCTATCTTACGACTGGGGGTGTTTTAAAAATGATGCAACGTGCCGAAGCCATGTTTTTCCGTCTTTCCAGTCATTGCAGTAGTAATAGTTGTACCCGGTATCCTTGAATAGATAGTTTTTAAGTTGCCTCTCTGTCTTTTTGCTGAGTATTAATTTGTCCAGCTCTAATCGGACTTCTGCAATAGTGTCAGGGTCTGAATCTGATATAAAGAATTCGATGATGTCATTTTGCTGTTTCGTGGTCGTCAACCCAGTCTGGATTGAAATATCCTGCAAGGAACTGCTGCAGTTCGGAATGGACTTTATTCAAGAGGGTTGGGCCTTTTGGGGATGTTGAGTTTGGTGAGATCGCTCTCTGTGCTTATTTTCCCAGCAGTTTTTTTGTTCTGGGTCAGTGCGTTCATAGTTTTTGTTTCGTTTATATAATGATGAACGTCTGTGACGCTTATTGAAGGGAAAAAGCTTTTTATTTTCTCTAGAATATTTTTGTTTTCACGACAGGTTTGGTAGATGAACTGAGCTGCAGCGTGTGTTTCTGCATCGTCGTAAAACTGGCATAGCAATGTATTCGTTTGATATTCTAGGAAAACACTCATTTTTTCAGGCGAGATCTCTTTTTCGAATATTGTCATTGCTGACCAAAGTTCTTCTATGGGGGCTTCTGATTTCTGACTCACTAAAAGAGTGTCTCGCGAGCCGGTAATCGGCAAGTTATTTATTGCCCGTGGATCGCGTGGATGGGTTTTGATTGCGGAGTATATTTTACTTTTTTCATTTTTTTTGAATATATCCCAATCGTTAGCCATTTTTTTATATCTTTATTCAATAAATACGCTTGTGTTATTGAGTTGGTCTCGAGTGTTTGTAGTGAAAGCCATTGTTTTTTGATTGGCCATTCTTCTGATAGCGCGTCCATTACTTTGCACCATGACTCCCATACACTATCAAAGTCATGATCCAGGAGGGTTAAAGTAATGAATTGTTTGTTGATCGTTGGGTGGATGCTTGTCCATGGCCTTACTCCAAATTCATTTATATAAACCGTGTTCATATTTTGTCTCTAAAAATAATTTCGTGATTCATTGCTAGCTATCAGAGGGTGTTACCACGTGGATGAGTCTTCGAGGCTGGCTTTTTGAAGGTCGTCTTTCCAAACTTCGTTCGCGAGTCGGTAGATGTCGGCAAAGAATTCTCGCGGGTCGGCGATTTCGGTTTCGTCCCAAGCCATATTTGAATACTCATCTGGGTCATCCTCAAAGTAAGTGTGGAAATTATAGTCTTCTGTGTTCAGTGCATAAGTTAACGTTTCTATTAGCTTGTATCTATGGCGATAGGAAAGTTTGTTGAATGGATCTAGACAGTATTCAAGTATTAGTGCTTCTCGGTCTTTACGTTCGTTGGGGTTGAAGCGGGCGAGTGCTTTTCCCTTAGTGTCTTCTCTGTCGTAGATATCAAAAATTCCGACGAAATATTTTAGGCTGGCGTCGAAATGGATGTGTTTGGATAAAGGGTGATATAGCAAATCCGGTTTTTCCAAGTGGGAATAACTGTATTAAAAATCTCAAGAGCCACAGAGCTAGCTTAGTTGGGCTGATCCCATTCTGCAGTCAAAGTGTTCACGTTCATTGTAGTGAGCAGGCTTGCCCTGCGCCGGGCTGCGAAGCAGCCCCAAACCATTCGACGCCGATCTGCCTGAAGAAACGAGTCGCCTCGGTTGGGGCCGCTTCGCAGCCCGGCGCGAGCAGGCTCGCTCACTACAGGGGTGTGGATTACGTTTGCTGGTGTGGGGCTTACCACGTTGATGGGTCTTCGAGACTGGCTTTTTGGAGGTCATCTTTCCACTCTATTTGAGAGAGTTTATAAACGTCATTTAAAAACTCTCTAGGGCTTTTAAGCTCGTACCATTCAATCCTTGGCCATGAAGCTGCGTCGTCGTCGCTTATTTCAAACAGGCTTTGGAAATCGTAGTTTTTGTCATTCAAACTGTTTTTTAAATGCTCGACTAAGACATATTTGTGTCTGTAGGAAAGGTAGCCTAAATTTAAAGCGTAGGTTTTTATGAGTTTTTCTCTGTCAGAGGTTTTATTTGGATCGTATTTTTCCAGCTCTTCGCCGAGCCACTGTTCTTGGTCGTACACATCAAATACCCCTATGAACCATTTGAGGCTGGGGTTGAAGGGGGAGTTTTTTAAGAAAGGGTCTTTTAACATTATTTTTTCTCGGCAGGAAAAGCAGTAAATGGCCTGTTGTTATCGTTTTTATCGAACTTAACTTCGAACCAGTTCATGTTTTCGTTAAGGGTTGGGTTAGCAGGGTCTTTTTTGTTAGGTCTATATCCGCGCCCTGCTCCAGAGAGTTCTAGTCTGAGCACTGGATTTAAATTTTTATCTTTCCCGTTGAACGGGTCTAGCCCAAGTGATTTTCGCGTCAAAGCCTTGTTCAAGGCATTCAGTTGCATTTTCCAGCTATGAAACTGAGAGCTTAAGTTTCCTTTTGCCTTAGGTTTACGTAGTCCAGTGCTAGGATCTGTTCCATCAATCGCCCTCTGTTTCAGCGCCGTATCGGTGATTTCCGGACCGTGTTTGGCAACAGTGTGCATGTCGTATTTCAACTCCAATTCTTGCACACGCCGTTTTGCGTTTGCCTCTGTAAGTTTATCTATTCTCGCCTGCCGCTCAGTTCGCGTCAGTTGAGGTACATCGGGTGCGCCCTCACTGACGCTAGGCGTCGGAAGAGCGGAAGAAACGTCAGGTTTACACCCGTCACCCGGGCACGTGCTTAACCCTAGCGGATCCACCCACCCCGTAGGATTGGGCACGTACCGGTACGCATTGATCCCGCCCGCCAGCTTCACCGGGTCCGGCGTCAGGTAACGACCAATATCCGGATTGTAGTAGCGATGGCGGTTGTAGTGCAGCCCGCTTTCCTGATCGAAGTACTGGCCCTGAAAACGCAGCGGGTTGTCGACTTTTCCGACGTCTAGGCGACTGATTTCGCCGTACGCGCGGTAGTGGGCAGACCAGACGATTTCGCCGTTGGGGGCGGTGAGTTCTTGTGGGGTGCCGAGGTGGTCGAGTTGGTAGTGGAAGGGCTTGGTTTGTTTGGGGCCAAAACCTTCCAGTAAAGCCGAGGGCCTGAAGCTACCGGGTTCGTAGAGGTAGCTGCGATGACGGTCTTTGTGGTGCTCGGCAATCAGCTTGTCGCCTTGCCAGAAAAACTCCGTGGTTATGTCATCAACGGTTTTACTGATCCGCCGTCCAAAAGGATCGTATCGGTAGCTGGCGGTCTGTCCGTTGGGTTGTGTGATACCAATCAGTCGATGCTGACAGTCATAACGGTATTCAGTGACCAGTGAGTGCCCACGCCCACGCCGCTCACGGATCAGGTTGCCGAACGCGTCATAGTCGTAATGTCGATCCCCCTGAATCATCAGCCGATTACCCGCCACGATGTCCGGGCCGGGGCGGTTTTGCATGAGCAGGTTGCCGGCCGGGTCGTGGGCGAAGCGTTCTTGCAGGTCTTGGGAATGGTCGGCGCGGGTGAGGCGGTTCAGCGGGTCGTAGGTGTAGTCGTGCTGGCCTTTGCGGGTATCGAGCAGGCGGGTGAGGTTGCCGGATTTGTCGTAGGTGTAGTGGCGTGCGTAGAGGTGGTGTTCCTGCTGGGTGACGGTGTGGGCGTGCAGGCGTTGTTGGTCGTCGTAGTGGTAGTGGCTGAGGAGCTGGCCTTGTTGGCGCTGGTGTTCCTGGCCGGCTTTGAACAGGTGGGAGGTGAGCACTTCACCATTGAGTTCGACGGTGGCGAGGTGACCGCACT
>NZ_JACARO010000059.1 GCF_013386585.1 Pseudomonas sp. P7548
TTGTTTTGGGCGGTCGAAAAGCCAGCTAACATCCCAACTCCGCCAACAACTCCCCACAGTGCTAAAGTCGCACCCTCGATTTTGCTTTTCCCAAGGAAGCCGTTATGCCGGATGCAACGTCCCTCAGCGCTGGATTCATGGTGGTTCACGGCAACCGCCTGGACGAACTGCGCAGCCTGGTGGTCAGTTGGATGCGCCGCTATCCACTGGCGCCCCTGGAAAACGAAATTGCCTTGGTACAAAGCAACGGTATCGCACAGTGGCTCAAATTGGCCCTGGCTGAAGATCCGGAAGACGACGACATGGGCGGTTGTGGCATCGCTGCTGCAATTGACGTGCAGCTACCCGGTAGTTTCATGTGGCAGCTCTATCGCATGGTCTTGGGCAAGGATGAAATTCCGCCCAAGTCTCTGCTCGATAAAGCGCCGCTGACCTGGCGCCTCATGCGGCTGCTTCCAGAGCTCATCAATCAACCGCACTTTGAACCATTGCAGCGTTTCCTCACCCACGACACTGACCTGCGCAAACGCTACCAACTCGCCGAGCGTCTGGCTGACCTGTTCGATCAATACCAGGTCTATCGTGCCGACTGGCTGGAGGACTGGGCAGCCGGCCGCCACCAATTGCGTAGCGCCAGAGGCGAGCCCAAGCCACTCAACCCCGCCAACTGCTGGCAAGCCGAGCTATGGCGCGCGCTGCTGTTGGACGTAGGAGAAGAGGGCATGGCCGAAAGCCGCGCCGGTGTCCACCAGCGTTTTATCGAACGCATCAACAGCCTTGAAAAAGCTCCGGCAGGCTTGCCATCCCGGGTGATTGTGTTCGGCATCTCATCTTTGCCCGCGCAAGCGTTGGAAGCTCTCGCCGGCCTGGCACGCTTCAGCCAAGTCTTGTTGTGCGTGCACAACCCTTGCCGTCACCACTGGTCTGACATCGTCGCCGACAAAGACCTGCTGCGTAACGAGTACAAGCGTCAAGCCCGTAAAGCCGGAATGCCGGTCACCATCGACCCACAAACCTTGCACCAGCACGCCCATCCACTGCTGGCAGCCTGGGGCAAACAAGGTCGCGACTACATCAGCCTGCTGGACAGCTACGACGACCCCAACAGCTACCGCGCCGCCTTCCGCGATGAGCGCATCGACCTGTTCAGCGACAGCCAGCCCACCACGCTGCTCAACCAGCTCCAGGACGACATCCTCGAACTGCGCCCGCTCAACGAAACCCGCGAGCTATGGCCCGCCGTGGACCTGGAACACGACACCTCAATCCGCTTCCACATTGCCCACAGCGCCCAGCGCGAAGTGGAAATCCTCCACGACCAATTGCTCCAGCGCTTCAGCGCAGACCCCACGCTGCGCCCCCGGGACATCATCGTCATGGTCCCCGACGTCGACAGCTACGCACCGCATATTCGCGCAGTGTTCGGCCAACTGGAAAAAAGCGACCCCCGTTTCATTCCCTTTACCCTCACCGACCAAGGCCAACGCGGCCGCGACCCTCTGCTGATCGCTGTCGAACACCTGCTCAAACTCCCCGACAGCCGCTTCCCCGTCAGCGAAATCCTCGACTTGCTTGACGTGCCCGCCCTGCGCGAGCGCTTCGCGATCAAGGAACGCGACCTGCCCACACTGCATCGCTGGATCGAAGGCGCCGGCATACGCTGGGGGCTCAATGCCGAACAACGCGCGGGGCTCGGCCTGCCGGATGAGCTGGAGCAAAACAGTTGGCGGTTCGGCCTGCGCCGCATGTTGCTGGGTTACGCGGTCGGCTCCGGCGCTGCGTGTCACGGTATCGAGCCCTACGACGAAATTGGTGGCCTTGACGCTGCCCTTATCGGCCCCTTGGTCGCCCTGCTCGATGCATTGAATGACGCGCACCAAGCGCTGTCCCAACCAGCCGCCCCTCAACAATGGGGCGAGCGACTGCAACGCTTGATGCAACTGTTCTTCCTGCCGAGCAGTGAACACGACGACTACTTGCTGGGCCAACTCGAGCAACTGCGAGAGACCTGGTTGGAAACCTGTGAGTCCGTCGGCTTGCAGGATGAGTTGCCGCTCACCGTCGTCCGTGAAGCCTGGCTGGCCGGACTGGATCAAGGTCGCCTGTCCCAACGCTTCCTCGCTGGAGCTGTCAATTTTTGCACCTTGATGCCTATGCGTGCGATCCCGTTCAAGCTCGTATGCCTGCTCGGCATGAACGACGGCGACTACCCGCGCGCCCAGCCACCCTTGGACTTCGACCTCATGGGCAGTGATTACCGTCCTGGCGACCGTTCACGCCGTGAAGACGACCGTTACCTGCTACTCGAAGCCCTGTTGTCAGCCCGAGACCAGTTGTACATCAGCTGGGTGGGCCGCAGCATCCGCGACAACAGTGACCGCCCAGCCTCCGTGCTGATCGGTCAATTGCGTGACCACCTCGCCAGTGGCTGGCACAACGCAAATACAGAAGAGCTCCTGCTGGACGCCATGACTCAGGAACACCCACTCCAGCCCTTCAGCGCACGCTATTTCCACGAAGGTGACCCACTGTTCAGCTACGCCCGTGAATGGCAGTTGCTCCACGAAGCACCGGTTACCAGGCTTGAAGAAGAAGGGCTCACACAATACGAGCAGGAAGAACCCCTGACCCTCGGTCAGTTGCAGGACTTCCTGCGCAACCCGGTCAAACACTTCTTCAGCCAGCGTCTGAAAGTTTTCTTTGAGGCCGCTGAAGTGCCGCTGGCCGACGAAGAACCCTTCGTGCTCGACGCGCTGCAACGCTACAGCCTCAGCGACAGCCTGCTGAATGCCGCACTGACGCAGCCCGACCATCTCGACCAAGCCCTAAGCGCGCAGGCCCTGCGCTTGCAAGGTAGTGGCCTGTTGCCCATGGTCGGCTTTGGCGAATATTTGCGTAACGAGCTGATCGAGCCGTTGCCTGACCTGCTGCAACGTTACCAACAATTACTCGCCCTCTGGCCGACGCCTCACACTGGCGCGGAACCGATCAATTTTGAGCATCAAGGCATTCAACTTGACGGCTGGATCAGTGGCCTGCACCGGCGCAGTGATGGTGGCTTGTTGAGTGTCACCACCATCCCCAACAGCATCGGCTCGATCAAATCACGCAAATGGCATCGCCTGATCCGTCCCTGGGTCAATCACGTGGTTGCCTGCGCCTGCGGGCTGCCGTTGAGTACCGGCTTGGTGGCCAGCGATGACACTTTGTTGCTGTCACCTCTGGATAAACCTGCCGCCCAGGAAATCCTCGGCCACCTGCTGCTGGCCTGGCATACCGGCATGAGCAAACCGCTGTCTGTCGCCGTTAAAACCGCCTTCGCCTGGCTCGGCCAAACCGATCCTGTAAAAGCCCTGGCAGCAGCGAGTAAAGCCTACGAGGGCGACGGCCTCACAACCGATGGTGAACGCCGTGAAACCCCAGCGCTCACGCGACAGTTCCCCGACTTCGCCACCCTGATGGCGAGTGAAGAGTTCGAAGGTTGGTGCGAAACCCTATATCGCCCCCTGCTCAACGCTCCATGGCGATCACTGACAGGCGAGGAGGCCGGCGCATGAGCAGCAAACCCTTGGCCCTGGCCTTCCCGCTCAAAGGCAGCCAGCTGATTGAAGCCAGCGCCGGCACCGGCAAGACCTTCACTATCTCCGCCCTCTATCTGCGCCTTGTGCTCGGGCACGGTGGTGATGAGTCAGGCTTTGGCCGCGAACTGCTGCCACCGCAAATCCTGGTGGTGACCTTCACTGATGCGGCCACCAAGGAATTGCGTGAGCGCATCCGCATCCGTCTGTCCGAGGCCGCGCGCTTCTTCCGTGACGAAATCCCGCAGCCGGACACCTTGATCGCCGACTTGCGTGATCAATACCCACCGGAACAATGGCCCGCCTGCGCTAACCGATTGGACATCGCAGCCCAATGGATGGACGAAGCCGCTGTCTCCACCATCCACAGTTGGTGCCAGCGCATGCTGCGCGAACACGCCTTCGACAGCGGCAGCCTGTTCACCCAGACCCTGGAAACCGACCACAGCGACCTGCTCGGCGAAGTCCTGCGCGACTACTGGCGGCTGTTCTGCTACCCCATGCACGACGACGCGCTCAACTGGGTGCGCAATAACTGGGGCGGCCCTGCCGCATTGATGCCGCGAGTGCGCGCACTGTTCGGCAGCGAACGGCCCACCGACGAAACCCGCGACCCTGCCGAGTTGATCAACGCCTGCCTGCAGGAGCGCCGTGAGGCGCTGATACAAATCAAGGCCCCCTGGCAACAATGGGCCGCCGAGCTGCGCGACATCTGCCTGCAAGCCGTGGCCGCCAAAGCCGTCGATGGCCGCAAGATGCAAGCCCGCTACTTCGAGCCCTGGTTCGAAAAAATCAGTGCCTGGGCCGCTGACGAAACCCTGGAACAACTGGACATCGGTACCGGTTTCACCCGCCTTACGCCCGACGGCATGGCCGAAGCCTGGAAAGGTGAGCCACCGCATCACCCCGGCATCGACGCCATGGCCGGCCTCAAGGCTGCTCTCGACGCGCTGCCAAGCCCTGACGCCGCCGTGTTGCAACACGCCGCTGGTTGGGTCGGCAAACGCTTTGAGGACGAAAAACGCCGTCGTGCCGAAATGGGCTTCGACGACATGCTCATCCGCCTCAATGCCGCCCTGCAAGCCGACGGCGGTGAGCGCCTGGCCAGTGTGATTCGCGAACAGTTCCCGGTGGCGCTGATCGATGAGTTCCAGGACACGGACCCGGTGCAATACAGCATCTTCGACAGCATCTACCGCATCGAAGAAAACCACCTCGACAGCGGCCTGTTCCTGATCGGCGACCCTAAGCAAGCGATCTACGCTTTCCGCGGTGCCGACATCTACACCTACCTGCGCGCGCGCCAGTCCACCACCGGTCGCCACCACACCCTGGGCACCAACTTCCGCTCCAGCCACGCGATGGTCGAGGCGGTCAACCATGTGTTCCAACGTGCGGAAACCGGCCGTGGCGCTTTCCTGTTCCGTCAGCCGGATGGCGAAAACCCGGTGCCGTTCCAGTCGGTGCTGTCCCAGGGCCGCAAGGAACAGCTGCAAGTGGACGGGCATACGCTGCCCGCCATGAACCTCTGGCACTTGTCCACCGACCAGCCGATATCCAACGTGGTTTATCGCCAGCAACTGGCAGCGGCCTGTGCCACGCAAATTGTTGAGTTGCTCAATGGCGGGCAGCAAGGTACGGCGGGTTTCCTGCAGCCGGACGCGAGCTTCAAGGGCGTGCTTCCATCGGATATCGCCATCCTGGTTCGTGATGGCAAGGAGGCCCAGGCGGTGCGGGCCGAGTTGGCCGCCCGGGGCGTGCGCAGCGTTTACTTGTCGGATAAAGACTCCGTCTTTGCCGCCCAGGAAGCCCATGACCTGCTCGCGTGGCTCAAGGCCTGCGCCGAGCCGGATGTCGAGCGCCCCCTGCGTGCCGCCTTGGCCTGCGTCACCCTGAACCTTTCGTTGCCGGAACTGGAGCGCCTGAATCAAGACGAACTGGCGTGGGAAACCCGCGTCATGCAGTTCCGAGGTTACCGTGCGATCTGGCGCACCCAAGGCGTGCTGCCAATGTTGCGACGCCTGCTCCATGACTTCCAACTGCCACAAACCCTGATCGCCCGCAGTGACGGCGAGCGCGTGCTGACCAACCTGCTGCATCTGAGTGAACTGTTGCAACAGGCTGCATCGGAACTGGACGGTGAACAGGCGCTGATCCGCCACCTAGCCGAGCACCTGGCACTCTCCGGGCAAGCCGGTGAAGAGCAGATCCTGCGCCTGGAAAGCGATGAGCAACTGGTCAAGGTGGTGACCATCCACAAGTCCAAGGGCCTGGAGTACGACCTGGTTTTCCTGCCCTTCATCTGTTCGGCCAAGCCGGTCGACGGCAGCCGCTTGCCCCTTCACTACCATGATGAAAACGGTAAATCCCAGGTCAGCCTGCGCCCAACCGTCGAGCTGATCGCCCAAGCCGATGACGAGCGCCTCGCCGAAGACCTGCGCTTGTTCTACGTGGCGCTGACCCGCGCCAAGCATGCGTGCTGGCTCGGCATCGCCGACCTCAAGCGCGGCAACAACAGCAGCTCCGTGCTGCACCTTTCGGCACTCGGTTATCTACTGGGTGCGGGAGCCTCGCTGGGCGAGTCCGCTGGCCTTGCACGTTGGCTGCTGGATCTTCAGGAAGGCTGCCAGGCCATCCACTATGGCCCGGTGCCCGAAGTCACCAGCACCCTGTTCCATCCACCCAAAAATGAAGCCACCTTGCTCGCACCCTTGCTGCCCAAACGCAAGGCGGCGGAGAACTGGTGGATAGCGTCCTACAGCGCGCTGCGTATTGGCGACAGCATGAGCGCCGCCAGCCTCGAAGCACCGGAAAACCCACAGGCCCAGAAGCTGTTCGATGACGAGCGTCTGGACCCCGATGCACCGCGCGAAGTAGCCGCCTCGGGTGGCGACATTCACCGTTTCCCACGAGGGCCGAACCCAGGCACGTTCCTCCACGGCCTGTTGGAATGGGCGGGTGAGGAGGGCTTCAACGTCACCCCGGTAGCTATCGAAAAAGCCGTGGGCGCCCGCTGCAACCGCCGTAACTGGGAAGGCTGGATCGTCACCTTGAGCAGTTGGCTGGGCCACCTGCTGCAAACACCGTTGCCGGTGGATAACGGCCACATCACCCTCAGCGGCCTCACGCAGTACCAGATCGAAATGGAGTTCTGGTTCGCCAGCCACAAAGTCGACGTGCTCGCCCTCGACAAACTGGTGTGCCAGTACACCCACGGGGGCGTCTCTCGCGTCGCCGCCGAACCGGTGTTGCTCAACGGCATGTTCAAGGGGTTTATCGACCTGACCTTCGAACACGACGGCCGCTATTACGTGGCCGATTACAAATCCAACTGGCTCGGCCCTGACGATTCGGCCTACACCCATGAGGCTATGGAACAGTCGATTCTCGACCATCGGTACGACCTGCAGTACGTACTTTACCTGCTGGCCCTGCACCGACAACTGAAGGCGCGCCTGCCGGACTACGACTACGAGCGCCATGTGGGCGGTGCGTTGTATGTATTTCTGCGCGGTACTCAGTCCGCCAGCCAAGGCGCTTATTTCACCCGGCCACCACGGGCGTTGATCGAAGGTCTGGACCTGATGTTCCAGGGCAAACCCATCCCGCCCAAGGCCGCGCCCGCCTGGGAACAAGGAGTGCTGCTATGAGCCTGTCGCCGCTTCCGCTTGAGGAACTGTTGCCCCTCAGCCGCGCGGGCGACCTGGTGCAACTGCTGGAGCGATGGGTTGATCGTGGCTGGCTGCGTGCCTTGGACAAAGCGTTCGTCGGTTTCCTGCACGAACTCGACCCACAGGCCGACCCGTTGGTGCTGCTGGCAGCGGCCTTGACCAGCCACCAGTTGGGCCACGGTCACGTCTGCCTAGACCTGTTCGAAACCCTCAAGGCCCCCGACTTTGCCCTGTCCCTGCCGCCCGAGGGCGACCTGCAAACCGGCGCCATGCTGTTGCCGTCGCAACTGCTCGACGGGTTGGACGGTGCTCATTGGTGCCATGCGCTGGCTGCCAGCCACTTGGTCGCCCTGGCCGTCGATGGCAGCGAAGCCGCCCAAAGCCGGCCCTTGGTTCTGTCGGGAAAACGCCTGTATCTGCGCCGCTACTGGACCTACGAGCGGCGCATCGACACGGCCCTGCGCCTGCGACTGGCGACCCAGGAAACCGTCAGCGCCGACTTGCCCCAGCGACTCAATGGCCTGTTCGATCAGCCCCCGCCTGACGGTGTGATCGACTGGCAGAAATTGGCCTGTGCCCTGGCCACTCGCGGTGCCTTCAGTATCGTCACCGGCGGCCCTGGCACCGGCAAGACCACCACCGTGGTGCGGCTGCTTGCGCTGTTGCAGGGCCCGGCCGTGGAAACCGGCAGCCCGCTGCGCATCCGTCTGGCCGCCCCCACCGGTAAAGCCGCGGCACGCCTTACCGAATCCATCAGCCAGCAGGTGCTGTCGCTGAAAGTGCCGGACAGCGTGAAGGAAAAAATCCCGACCCAGGTCACCACCGTTCACCGCTTGCTGGGCAGCCGCCCGGGCACGCGGCACTTCCGTCATCACGTCGGTAACCCGCTGCCCCTGGATGTGCTGGTGGTGGACGAAGCCTCGATGATCGACCTGGAAATGATGGCCAACTTGCTGGACGCCTTGCCGCCCCACGCACGTCTGGTATTGCTGGGGGACAAAGACCAACTCGCCTCGGTCGAGGCGGGCGCGGTACTCGGCGATCTGTGCCGCGATGCCGAGGCTGGCTGGTACAGCCCTCACACGCGGCATTGGCTGCAAGCGGTCAGCGGCGAAGACCTCAGCGCCAGCGGCCTGCAAGAAGACCTCGACGGCAGTCACCCGTTGGCGCAACAGGTGGTGATGCTGCGTTATTCGCGGCGATTCGGCGAAGGCAGCGGCATCGGGCAACTGGCGCGTTGGGTCAACCAGCAAAATGCCGAAGAGGCTCGCAAGCTCCTGGCGGCACGCAGTCACGCCGACCTGTTCTGCCTCAGCCTCAAAGGCGAGCACGACCACGCATTGGAGCGCCTGGTGCTGGACGGGCAGGGCGACGGCGCCCAGGGGTATCGTTATTACCTCAATCTGCTGCAAAGCGCCCGACCGCCCCTTGATACGCCGCGCGAAAACGCGGCGTGGATCCACTGGGCGCAACAGTTGCTCGAGGCTTTCGACGCCTTCCAATTGCTCTGTGCCGTGCGCAAGGGGCCGTGGGGCGTCGAAGGTCTCAACCTGCGTATCACGGCGGCCCTGCGCAAAGTGCGGCTGATCGAAGGCGATGATCAATGGTACGAAGGTCGCCCGGTATTGATGACCCGCAACGATTACGGCCTGGGCCTGATGAACGGTGACATCGGCATTGCCTTGAAATTGCCCGAAAGCGATGGCGGCCCCCAGGTGCTGCGTGTGGCCTTCCCGCGCAACGACGGCCAGGGCGGTGTGCGCTTTGTGCTGCCCAGCCGGCTCAACGACGTGGAAACCGTGTACGCCATGACCGTGCACAAATCCCAGGGCTCGGAGTTCACCCACACCGCCTTGATCCTGCCGGACGCACTGAACCCGGTACTAACCAAGGAGCTGATCTACACCGGCATCACCCGGGCCAAGCGTTGGTTCAGCCTGATCGAGCCCCGTGGCGGCGTGTTCGAGGAGGCAGTGCGACGCAAGGTCAAGCGTTTGAGCGGGCTGATGCTTGAGCTGGATCATGCCGCTGAAAAAATTGACTGACAGGTCACGCAATATTTCTGATTCAGTCGTCTGATTTTTCTGAAAAAATAGCGCGCCCCGTGAAGACCTACTCTTCGCGGGGTTTTCCGCCGCTGTGCTATCGTTGCGGCATCACCTTGAAAACACCTGAGAGAATTGCTGCATGAACGTGGCTGTCTCGCCCGCAGAGCGCAGTTTGAGCTGGAGACGCATGTTACTGGTGGCGGTTCTGTGCCTGCTCGCGCCCCGGGTATTTGCCCAGTCGCCTGCCCCGGCCAGCCTGGCTGACCAGCGTGCCCAGGCGGTCACCCAAGTGGTGCTTGGCATCCTCAGTTATGCCCGCTGGCCGGTGGAGCCTGCGCAATTGCGCCTGTGCATCATCGGGCCGACCCAATACACCGACGACCTGGTCAAAGGCACCACCCAGGCCACCGGCCGACCGGTGGTGGTGCAACGCCTGCTGGCGGATCATCCCGATATCGTCAACGCCTGTGACGCGGTGTACATCGGCAAGCTCACCGCCGATGAGCGTGGCCGCCTGTTTACCTCGTTGATCGGCCACCCGGTGCTCAGCATCAGCGAAGGCGGCGACCAATGCACCGTGGGCAGCCTGTTCTGCCTGCGCGTGGCGGATGACCAGGTGTCGTTCGAGGTCAACCTCGACTCCGTCGCTCGCAGCGGTGTGCGAATCCACCCCAGCGTGCTGCAACTGTCTCGTCGTCGGGCGCCTGCGCCATGAGCCTTGAAAAAGCGCGGCCAACCCTGCGCTCCGTCATTGGCCGAGGGCATTTGATCCTGGCGCTGGTGGCGGTGACGCTGGCGAGTGTCTCCCTGACCCTGCTCGGCGTGCTGGCGCTGCGGGTGTACGCCGAGCACAACCTGCACCTGATCGCGCGCTCCATCAACTACACCGTGGAGGCAGCGGTGGTGTTCAATGACAGCGCTGCGGCCACGGAGGCCCTGAGCCTGATTGCGTCCACTGAAGAGGTCGCCGAGGCCCAAGTGCAGGACGTGAATGGCAAGGTGCTCGCGCAATGGACCCGCCCGGAAACCGGCATGCTGTCGCGCGTCGAACTGGCGCTGGCCCATACCCTGCTCGAACAGCCGATCAATCAACCGATCCTGCACCAAGGGCGAACCATCGGCAGCATTCACCTGACCGGCCATGGCGGCAGCTTGCTGCGCTTTTTGCTCAGCGGCCTGGCCGGGATCCTGAT
The DNA here is from genome assembly GCF_013386585.1 of Pseudomonas sp. P7548. Lineage (GTDB taxonomy): Bacteria > Pseudomonadota > Gammaproteobacteria > Pseudomonadales > Pseudomonadaceae > Aquipseudomonas. The sequence goes on from NZ_JACARO010000059.1 coordinate 10,491, forward strand.
TTGCACCGCCCTGAGCGCCTGGGTCGCCTTGCACCTGGCCCGACGCCTGTTGCGTGGCATCACCGGCCCCCTGCAGAGTCTCGCCTCCGTGGCCCACGCCGCCCGCAGCGAGCGCGACTTCGACCGCCGCGTGCCTCCGGCGCGAATTGCCGAACTCGACAGCCTGGGCAGTGACTTCAACGCGTTGCTCGGCGAGATGGAAGCCTGGCAAAGCCACCTGCAAAGTGAAAACGAATCCCTCGCCCACCAGGCCAATCACGACAGCCTCACCGGCCTGCCCAACCGTGCGTTCTTCGAAGGGCGCCTGATTCGTGCCCTGCGCAGCGCGGCCAAGGCCAAGGAACGGGTGGCGGTGTTGTACCTCGACAGCGACCGTTTCAAAGAAATCAACGACAGCTTTGGCCACGCCGCAGGCGATGCGGTGCTGGTGGCCGTGGCGGACCGTGTGCGCGCCCAGCTGCGCGAAGATGACCTGGTGGCGCGCCTGGGCGGTGATGAGTTCGCCATCCTGCTGGCGCCCTTGCACAACGTGGAAGATGCCCAGCGCATCGCCGACAAAATCATTGCCAGCATGGACCAGCCGATCCCGGTGCCCGGCAACACCCAGGTGTTGACCTCACTCAGTATCGGCATTGCCCTCTACCCCGATCATGGCGCCACTCCCGGCACCCTGCTCAATGCCGCCGACGCGGCGATGTACCAGGCCAAGCGTTTATCGTCCGGTGGCCAGCAAACGGCGGAGTCGGAGAACCCCGTCGTCAACGTTCAACACAGGAGTTGATCCCTTGTTCTCGACTGCACGATTTATGTTTATCACCTTGCTGGTGGCATTCCTTGCCCTCGGTGGATGCCAGACAGCCCCCCCAAAAGGCCTGACCCCGGCCCAGGTCGCCGTCCTCAAGCAGCAAGGTTTCGAACTCACTGACGAAGGCTGGGCATTCGGCCTGTCCGGCAAAGTGCTGTTCGGCAGCGACGTCGAAACCCTCAACCAGCCCAGTACCGAGATCGTCCAGCGTATCGGCAAGGCCCTGCTGGGCGTCGGTATCGAACGCGTGCGCGTCGACGGCCATACCGATGCCTCGGGTAAGGAAACCTACAACCAGCAACTGTCCCTGCGCCGCGCCAAAAGCGTGGCCACGGTGCTGCAAGGTGTCGGGATGAAAGAAGAAAACATCCAACTGCGCGGCCTGGGCAGCAGCGAACCGGTCGCGCCGAACACCACGGCAGCGGGGCGCACCGAGAATCGCCGGGTATCGATTGTGGTGATTGCGGACTGAACCCGTCCCGCCAATCTCAATGTGAAACCCAATCAACTGTGGGAGCTGGCTTGCCTGCGATAGCGGTGTCTCAGTACTGGATGTACTGACTGACACACTGCCATCGCAGGCAAGCCAGCTCCCACAGTGGGTTTTGCGGTGTGCTTGAGACCTCGTTCGCTTAACGGCCCGGTGTCATCGCCTGCGTCAAGTCATCCACCACGGCCTTGCCCATCTCACACAGGTAATGCGCGGCCCACGCGTATTGCTCGCCACGCACATCCATGGCGGCGTCCATTGCGAGTTTCTTGGAGTAGAAAAGCAGGGTGGAAGCGTGCTCTAACGCTTCCTCTATTGGCATGCCGGCGTTGACGCGAAACAGCGGTCTTTCGTTTTCGCCGTAGTCGCCGAAGGTGACGACGCCGAGGGTGGTGATGGAGGAAAGCGGGGGATCGGGGACGATTTTGGACATGATGTTTCCCAAATTTGCAGTAGGGGTCACCACGGCATGTCGCTAAACATGAAGAGGTGGCAGCTGTACACGGGTTAGCGAACCGGTAAATTTGGGAACCCGGCAGACCCGAAGGTCTCCCGCGTACAGCCGCCATAAAACGGTAAAGACAGGTAAACAGCCTGGCAATACTTTGGCATCACATCCCAACTAATCCGAGTCGCTAAACCCGATCGCTGATGTGCAGCGAAGTCAGGAGGCTAGTGACCCCAACGGTAAGGCGCAATGGGGTAGAGAGTCTCTAGGAAACGTCCTGCAATTTAAAGCGAATCATCGTTGATGGCCCTTTAATCCGCGAACCTGATCTCCCGCGTCTCCCCCATCAACAACCCCTGATTCTGCTCCGTCACTTCCCTGATGTAGTCCCACAACAACGTAATCCGCTTCAACTTCCTCAGATCCTCCCGGCAGTACATCCAGAACTGTCGCGTGATCGCAATCTGCTCCCCCAGCACCGGTAACAAGCGCGGATCCTGCGCCGCCAGAAAGCACGGCAATATTGCCATCGACCGCCCCTGCTGCGCCGCCACGTACTGCGCGATCACGCTGGTGCTGCGCAAACTCGCGCTGGCGCCGGGCACCACGTTGGCCAGGTAGAGCAACTCCGAGCTGAACGCCAAATCATCCACATAGCTGATAAACGGATGCTCGGCCAAATCCCCCGGTTTACGGATGGGCGGGTGCTGGTCCAGGTATTCCTGGGTCGCGTACAGCTGCAACTTGTAGTCGCACAGCTTGCAGCACACATAGGGCCCATGTTCCGGCCGTTCCAGGGCGATGACGATGTCGGCTTCGCGCTTGGACAGGCTGATGAAGTGGGGCAGGGGCAGGATGTCTACCGAGATGGCGGGGTAGGTGTCGACAAAGTGGCTCAACTGCGGGGTGACGAAGAAGCTGCCGAACCCTTCGGTGCAGCCCATGCGCACATGGCCGGACAGCGCCACACCGGAGCCGGAGACTTGCTCGCAGGCCATGTGCAAAGTGCTTTCGATGGCCTCGGCGTAACCCAGCAAACGCTGGCCCTCGGTGGTGAGGACGAAGCCATTGGTCCGGGATTTTTCGAACAGCAGCGTACCGAGGGACACTTCCAGTGAGCTGATGCGTCGCGACACCGTGGTGTAGTCCACCGCCAGACGCTTGGCGGCCACGCTGGCCTTGCGGGTGCGGGCTACTTCGAGGAAAAACTTCAGGTCATCCCAGTTCAGGGAGCCCAGGGACGTGATGTTTTTTTGCATATTGGTCCGGCTTTTATGTGCGTTCTTATTAGAGATTTGCACATCTATACTCGAAAAACAGTCCGAACGCCTCATTTCCAAGGCGATTCACGCGCCTTGTCTCTGCATAACTACAAGATTGGAGACCACATGAACGCATCTGCCGATATTTCCGTGCAACAGGTCAAGCTGCTGATCAACGGTGAGTGGGTCGAGTCCAAGACCACCGAGTGGCACGACATCGTCAACCCGGCCACCCAAGAGGTGCTGGCCAAAGTCCCCTTCGCCACCGCCGATGAAGTCAACGCCGCCATCGATGCCGCCCATCGCGCCTTCCAGAACTGGAAGCTGACGCCAGTCGGCGCGCGCATGCGCATCATGCTCAAGCTGCAAGCCTTGATCCGCGAACATTCCAAGCGTATCGCCGTGGTCCTCAGCGCCGAGCAGGGCAAGACCATTGCCGATGCCGAAGGCGATATTTTCCGTGGCCTGGAAGTGGTGGAGCACGCCTGCTCCATCGGCACCCTGCAAATGGGCGAGTTCGCCGAGAACGTCGCTGGGGGCGTCGACACCTACACCCTGCGCCAACCGATCGGCGTCTGCGCCGGCATCACCCCATTCAACTTCCCGGCGATGATCCCGCTGTGGATGTTCCCGATGGCCATCGCCTGCGGTAACACCTTCGTCCTTAAACCGTCCGAGCAGGACCCGCTGTCGACGATGTTGCTGGTGGAGCTGGCACTGGAAGCCGGTGTGCCGGCTGGCGTGCTCAACGTGGTGCACGGCGGCAAGGACGTAGTGGATGCGCTGTGCACTCACAAAGACATCAAGGCCGTGTCCTTCGTCGGCTCGACTGCCGTGGGCACCCACGTGTATGACCTGGCCGGCAAACACGGCAAGCGCGTGCAATCGATGATGGGCGCCAAGAACCACGCCGTGGTGCTGCCGGATGCCAACCGTGAACACACCCTCAATGCCCTGGTCGGCGCCGGTTTCGGTGCGGCGGGCCAGCGCTGCATGGCCACTTCGGTGGTGGTGCTGGTGGGCGCGTCCAAGCAATGGTTGCCGGACCTGAAAGCACTGGCGCAGAAACTCAAGGTGAATGCCGGCAGCGAAGCGGGCACGGATGTCGGCCCGGTGATCTCCAAGCGCGCCAAGGCACGCATCCTGGACCTGATCGAAAGCGGCGTGAAAGAAGGCGCCAAGCTGGAGCTGGACGGCCGTGACATCAAGGTGCCGGGCTTCGAGCAAGGCAACTTTGTCGGCCCGACCCTGTTCTCGGGCGTGACCACCGATATGCAGATCTACACCCAGGAAATCTTCGGTCCGGTGCTGGTGGTGATTGAAGTCGCGACCCTCGACGAGGCCATCGCCCTGGTCAACGCCAACCCGTTCGGCAACGGCACCGGCCTGTTCACCCAGAGCGGCGCGGCGGCGCGTAAGTTCCAGAGCGAAATCGATGTCGGCCAGGTCGGCATCAACATCCCGATCCCTGTGCCGGTGCCGTTCTTCAGCTTCACCGGCTCGCGTGGTTCCAAGCTCGGCGACCTGGGCCCGTACGGCAAGCAAGTGGTGCAGTTCTACACCCAGACCAAGACCGTCACCAGCCGCTGGTTCGACGACGATACGGTCAACGATGGCGTCAACACCACCATCAACCTGCGCTGACTCCGGGAGACGACCATGAAGATTGCATTTATCGGCTTGGGCAACATGGGCGCGCCCATGGCCCGCAACCTGATCAAGGCCGGCCACGCACTGAACCTGTTCGACTTGAATCAGGCGGTGCTCAAGGAGTTGGCCGAACTGGGCGGCACCATCAGCGATTCGCCGCGTGATGCGGCCACCGGCGCTGAACTGGTGATCACCATGCTGCCTGCCGCCGCCCATGTGCGCAGCGTGTGGCTGAATGAAGACGGCGTGCTCGCCGGCATCGGCCAAGGCGTACCGGCGGTGGATTGCAGCACCATCGACCCACAGACCATCCGCGACGTCGCGAATGTGGCGGCCAAGCAAGGTGTGGCCGTGGCCGACGCCCCGGTCTCCGGCGGCACCGGCGGCGCTGCCGCTGGGACGTTGACCTTCATGGTCGGCGCCACCGCGGAACTGTTCGCCACCCTGCAACCGGTGCTGGCGCAGATGGGCCGCAACATCGTGCACTGCGGCGACGTGGGCACCGGGCAAATCGCCAAGATCTGCAACAACCTGCTGTTGGGGATCAGCATGGTCGGCGTCAGCGAAGCCATGGCGTTGGGCGATGCGCTGGGCATCGACACGCAAGTGCTGGCGGGGATCATCAACAGCTCGACCGGGCGCTGCTGGAGTTCAGACACCTACAACCCATGGCCGGGCGTGATTGAAACCGCGCCGTCGTCGCGGGGGTACACCGGTGGGTTTGGCGCCGACCTGATGCTCAAGGACCTGGGCCTGGCCACCGAAGCTGCACGTCAGGCCAAGCAACCGGTGATTCTCGGCGCCGTGGCCCAGCAGTTGTATCAATCGATGAGCCAGCGTGGGGAAGGGGGCAAGGACTTCTCGGCGATCATCAACAGCTATCGCAAGCCCAAATAAACACTGTGGCGAGGGAGCTTGCTCCCGCTGGGCTGCGAAGCAGACCCAAAAAGCCTGGGAGCGCTGCGCACTCCAGCGGGAGCAAGCTCCCTCGCCACAAGGTGTTGTTTAGGCAAACACAAAATACTTACGCACCGTCTCGACCACTTCCCACGTCCCCTTCATCCCCGGCTCCACCACGAAGATATCCCCAGCCCGCAGGTGAATCGGCTCCAGGCCTTCTGGGGTGATGATGCAGTAACCTTCCTGGAAGTGGCAGTATTCCCACTTCACGTAGTCCACGTACCACTTGCCCGGGGTGCAGATCCAGGTGCCCATGATCTTGCTGCCGTCTTCGCTGGTGTAGGCGTTGAGGTTGACGGTGTGCGGGTCGCCTTCGAGTTTTTCCCATTTGCAGGCATCCAGGACCGGCAAGGGGTGGGTGTCGCGCAGTACGGTGATGGGCGTGGACATGATGTCTCCAGGGCAGGGAATGGAAAGAGCCACCCTAAGGCCTTGGGCGCGGCGGCAGTGGTCTGAACTCGACATCGGGATGCCCAGAAGCGCAGCGGTGCGATGGTCCGGAAACCACCGCGAACCCTTGTGGGAGCCGGGCTTGCCCGCGATAGCGGAGTGTCAGGCTATGAAGATGCAAGCAGTGCCATCGTCATCGCGGGCAAGCCCGGCTCCCACAGGGAGTGGTGGCGCATCTGGACGATAGACTTGTTCGTAAATCCGCCATTTCTTCGCAGTAAGTGCGAAAAATTTCCCGATCCACGCCAGATTTCGCAAGAAAATTCGCAACAGGCCCTCGTATCATTCACCCCAGTAACCGCCGAGAGCCTTCAGATGAACCCAATAAAAACGTGGTGGGATATCAGCCCTCCCTTGAGTACGGCGACCCCGACCTGGCCGGGAGATACGCCGTTTCAGGAAGAGCGCGTATGGCAGTTTGGCCCGGAGTGCCCGGTGAATGTGGGGCGCATCACCTTGTCGCCGCACACCGGCGCCCACGTGGACGCACCGCTGCATTACAGCGCTGACGGCGCGCCGATTGGCGAGGTGTCGCTGGACGTGTACATGGGCCCGTGCCGCGTGCTGCATTGCCTGGACAGCGGCGCCCTGGTGCAGCCGCATCAGTTGGAAGGGCGTGTGGATAACTTGCCGGAGCGCGTGCTGCTGCGCACTTATCCACAAGCGCCGCTGACTGAGTGGGATTCGGGCTTCACCGCCATCGCCCCGCAAACCATCGAGCTGCTTGCCAGCCTGGGCGTGCGTTTGATCGGCATCGACACCCCGTCGCTTGACCCGCAGCAGTCCAAGACCATGGATTCGCACAACGCCGTGGCGCGCCATGGCATGGCGATTCTCGAAGGCATCGTGCTCGACGACGTACCGGAGGGCGACTATGAACTGATCGCGCTGCCGCTGCGGTTTGCCAACCTCGACGCCAGCCCAGTCCGCGCCATTCTCCGCCCGCTCAAGGAGCCCACGCGATGAGCCAATGTCCTTTCTCTTCCGACTACCAACCCCCGGAAGAATGGCATAACGCCGAACTGAATTTTTCCGAGTCCATGAGCTACGGCGATTACCTGGACCTGGGCAAAGTCCTCAGCGCCCAGCACCCGCTGTCGCCGGACCACAACGAAATGCTCTTCATCATCCAGCACCAGACCTCTGAGCTGTGGATGAAACTCATGCTCCACGAACTCAAGGCCGCTCGCGAACATGTACGCCTGGGCGAGTTACCGCCGGCGTTCAAGATGCTGGCGCGGGTGTCGCGGATCTTCGACCAACTGGTGCACGCCTGGGCAGTGCTGGCGACCATGACGCCGTCGGAGTACAAGGCGATCCGCCCGTTCCTCGGGCAGTCGTCGGGGTTCCAATCGTTCCAGTACCGCGAGATCGAATTCATCCTCGGCAACAAGAGCGCGGCGCTGTTGCGGCCCCACGCCCACCGGCCGGAGCTGTTGAACGAGTTGAAAGTGGCGATTGCCACACCGTCGCTGTATGACGAGGCGATCAACCTGATGGCCAAGGCCGGCCTGCCGATTGACCCGACACGCGCCGAACGCGACCCGACGGCGCCGACGGTACATGATGAGTCCGTGGAGGCGGCGTGGCGCGAGGTGTACCGCGACCCGAGCCGCTATTGGGATTTGTACCAGTTGGCGGAGAAGTTTATCGATCTGGAGGATTCGTTCCGCCAGTGGCGTTTCCGCCATGTGACGACGGTGGAACGGATTATTGGTTTCCAGCCGGGAACCGGCGGCACCGAGGGCGTGGGGTATTTGCGCAAGATGCTCGACACCGTGTTGTTCCCAGAGCTGTGGCGAGTACGCTCCACGCTCTAAATAAAAGGCCCCGGATTACCGGGGCCTTTTCATTTGGAATGCATTCAAAACTGTGGGAGCGGGCTTGCTCGCGAAAGCGGTGGTTCAGCCAGCACATCTAGTGACTGACACACTGCATTCGCGAGCAAGCCCGCTCCCACAGGGGTTACTGCGCCACGGCTGCTTTCGTGTTTCTGACCCGCAACCGGTAGGCCACATAGATAATCCCCACCCACACCGGCATCGCATACACCGACTCGCTGATTCCCGGAATCGCCAGCATCACGCTGATGATCATCACCATGAACGCCAGGCACAGGTAGTTGCTGAACGGGAACCAGAAGGTCTTGAACGACGGCGTCACGCCTTGCTGGCCCATGGCTTTGCGGAACTTGATGTGGGTGATGCTGATCAGCGCCCAGTTGATCATCAGCGAGGCAACCACCAGCGCGAACAGTAACTCCAGCGCGCTCTTCGGTGCCACGTAGTTGACCACCACGCACAGCATCGTCACCAGTGCCGAAATCGCCAGGGCGCGAATCGGCACGCCTTGCTTGTTCAGCTTCATCAACGATTTCGGAGCATCGCCTTGCTCGGCCAGGCCGAACAGCATGCGGCTGTTGCAGTACACGCCGCTGTTGTACACCGACAGCGCCGCAGTCAGCACCACGAAGTTGAGGATGTGGGCAGCGGTGTCGTTGCCGATCAGCGAGAAGATCTGCACGAACGGGCTGCCGCTGTAGGCATCGCCCGACGCGCCGAGGGTTTGCAGCAGTTGGTCCCATGGGTACAGCGACAGCAGCACGGTCAGGGCGCCGACGTAGAAAATCAGGATCCGGTAGACCACCTGGTTGATCGCTTTCGGGATCACCTTGCGCGGCTCGCTGGCCTCGGCGGCGGTGATGCCCACCAGCTCCAGGCCGCCGAACGAGAACATGATGAACGCCATGGACATCAACAGCCCCATGCCGCCATTGGGGAAGAACCCGCCGTGGCTCCACAGGTTGCTGACGGTCGCTTGCGGGCCACCGGTGCCGCTGAACAGCAGGTAGCAGCCGAGCACGATCATGCCGACAATCGCCACCACCTTGATGATCGCGAACCAGAACTCCGCTTCACCGAAGAACTTCACGTTCAGGGTGTTGATCAGGTTCACGGCCACAAAGAACACCAGTGCACTGACCCAGGTCGGGATCTCCGGCCACCAGAACTGGATGTACTTGCCCACCGCCGTCAGTTCGGCCATGCCCACCAGTACGTAGAGCACCCAGTAGTTCCAGCCCGCCAGGAAGCCCGCGTAGCCGCCCCAGTATTTGTGGGCGAAGTGGCTGAAGGAACCGGCCACCGGCTCTTCGACGATCATCTCGCCGAGCTGGCGCATGATCAGGAACGCGATGAAGCCGGCAATCGCGTAGCCCAGGATCATCGACGGCCCCGCCGACTTGAGTACCCCGGCCGAGCCGAGGAACAACCCCGTACCAATCGCCCCTCCCAAGGCGATCAGCTGAATATGCCGGTTCTTCAGGCCACGCTTGAGGCCTACCGGGTTAACCATGTCATCCGCCATTAACATTCCCTTCTACTTGTTTTTCTTAGGGTAAGTGCACGCGCAGCTGCCCCTCAGAAGTACTGAGGGTCAGATATTACTCTGCGTAAACTTTTCGTAATACAGCTGAACGCCATCAAGTGCCTGATCCGCCAGCCATTGTTGGACGGATTCGACCATTGGAGGGGGGCCGCACAGGTACATATCTGCCGAACTGTCCCGCCATTCGGCCAAGTCGAAATGCTCGGTGAGGTAGCCGCGCTTGCCGGGCCAGTCTTCGGCGGGCGCGCTGAGCACTTCGGTGTAGCGAAAGCCCGGAATTTTCGAAGCATAGGCCTGGATGCGCGGCGCTTCGCACAAGTCTTCGGCCCCGCGCACGCCGTAATACAGATGAACGGGGTGGTCGCAGCCGTTGGCAGCCAGTTCGTCGAGCATGCCCAGCAAGGCCGACAGCCCGGTGCCGCCGGCCACCAGCACCAGCGGCTTGGTCACGTGGCGCAGGTAAAACGCGCCCAGCGGGGCTTCCATCACCAGCTCATCGCCCACCTGGCAGCGTTCGCGCAGGTAGTTGCTCATCACCCCGTCGGGCAGCAGGCGCACCAGGAACTGCAGCTGATTACCCGGCAGGTTGGCGAAGGAGTATGACCGCCAGCTGTTCGTGCCTGGCACCGACAGGCGCGCATATTGGCCCGGCAGAAAATCCAGGGCCTGTTCCAACTGCACCTGCAGGATCGCCGTGCTGGCCGACACCTGCTCCACCGCGCTCACGCTGCCCCGTACCTGCACCGGCCCCGGCGCATTGCACAGGCTTGAGTCGAAGTCGAAATAGAACGTCGCGTCAGACTTCACCCGCGTCTGGCAACTGAGCATCTTGCGCTGTTGCAGGTCGAGGCTGGACAGGGCTTCTTCGTCGACATAATCCTGGGTGTAATCGCCGCTCTCGCAGCGCCCCTGGCAGGTGCCGCACACGCCCTCGCGGCAATCCAGCGGGATCTTGATGCCATTGCGCAGCGCCGCATCCAGCAGGATTTCATTAGCGGCCACCGGGAAAAACAGCGTCTTGCCATCGGCAAAACTGAACGCCACTTTGTGATTCATCTTATTGGCTCACAGAACTTGTAGTGAGCGGGCTTGCCCCGCGCCGCGGTCAATCAGACACACAAGCCGTATCTGACACACCGCCGCGCGGGGCAAGCCCGCTCTCTACAGTCCGTTGTCAGAGGTGATAGAAATCGAGCACCGAGTTGATGGTGTCGTTGAGCAGCAGCGCATGCTTGCGGGTGATCAACCAACTGTCGCCGTGGGGCTTGAGGCGGTACGTGGCATGCCCGTAGAACTGCTCCGAGGTGGCCAGGCGATAGAACAGCGTGTGCCAGTTCAATTTCACCTCCAGCGTTCCATCCCCCTGCTCGGCAATGCGCACGTTGTTGATCAGGTGCAAGGTGCGCGGCATCGGCGTGGCCGACGCGGCTTTGCCGGTGCGCAGTCGGAACACACGGTCTTCCAGGCCGGAGCGGTTGGCGTAATAGATCAACGACATCTCACGCTTGGGGTCGCGGGTGTAGACGTGCTCCGAGTCCCACTGCGGCAGGTGGAATTCACTCTGCGGGTCGAACAGCTGCACATAGGCGTCCCAATCCTGGGCATCGCACAGCTCGGCCTTGCGGTAGAAGAACTGCTCGATTCGGTACTGCAATGGGGCATTCATCACTCCACCTCCCGCAGGGTCAGCGCTTGCTTGTCCAGGCCATCGAGCAGGAATTGCTGCCAGTTGCGGTGCTGGTTCACATACAGGCCTTCATGGGTGAATTCGGTGCCGGTCATGGCCGGTTGAATGCCGATGGCTTCGCTGTTGGGTGTCGGCCCGGTTTCCCAGCGATGACTGCCACGCGAGATATCGCTCCAGCGCTCCAGGCGCCCCTGGAAACCGCGCTGGGCTTCGCGGAACTCCACCAGGTCATCCGGCGTGCCCATGCCCGAGACGTTGAAGAAGTCCTCGAACTGGCGGATACGGTTTTCACGGTCGGCGTCGGATTCGTTCTTCACCCCCAGGCACTGGCTGATGATCTCGGTCTTGTTCCATGCCACCGGGCGGATGATGCGCAGTTGCGAACTGATCTGATCAAGGAAGAACAGGCTCGGATAGATGTTCAGGTTGCGCAGGCGGTGCATCATCCACTCGGCCTTCTGCTGGCCGTGTTCTTCCACCAGGCGCGGCATGATGGTGGCGTAGCCGGAGCGCACGCTCGGGTTGGGCATGTCGCTGAACAACAGGCTGTGGCCGTTGTTGAAGGCGAACCAGCCGTCGTCAGTGTTTGCGTCACCGGCGCCGAGCTTGCTGTAGTCTAGGGTGCTGCCCGAGCCGGTGCCGTTTTCGGTGTTCACCTGCTGGCGATGCTGCACCGTGGCCACGTAGTTGTAGTGCACGGTGCTGACGTGATAACCGTCCAGGCCGTTCTCGTTTTGCAGCTTCCAGTTACCGTCATAGGTGTAGGCGGACTTGCCCGGCAGTACTTCCAGTTCGCCGGTGGCGGACTGCGCGACCATCATGTCGAAGAACACTTTGGCATCACCGAGGAAGTCTTCCAGGCTGTCGCTGCCATTCACGTCCAGGCTGATGAAGACAAAGCCCTTGTAGCTGTCGATGCGTGCCTTTTTCAGGCCGCGTGTGGCTTTGTCGAAGCCCTCTGGGTATTCCCCCGGTGCCTTGACCTTCACCAACCGGCCGTCGCTCTTGTAGCACCAGGCGTGGAACGGGCAGGTGAAGGTCGATTGGTTGCCCTTGCCGACCCGCGTCAGGGTGGTGCCGCGATGCTGGCAGGCGTTGATCAGCGCATTGAGCCGGCCTTCGCCATCGCGGGTGATGATCATCGGCTGGCGCCCGGCGCGCATTGTCACGAAGTCGTGGGGGTTGGCCAGTTCGCTTTCATGGCAGGCGTAGATCCAGTTCTTTTCGAAGATCAGTTCCATCTCCAGGTCGAACAATTCCGGCTCGGTGAACATGTCCCGGGCGATGCGGAACACTTCATCCACCGGGCGAAAATCCAGGCAGCCTTCGATAAACGTTTTCCACTGCTCGACGCTTCTTGCACCACTCATGGGAGGCACCTTTTTTGATCAGGGCTAATCGGTGGCTCATTAGAGGGGGCGGGGCAGCGCGCGGGCTATCCGCTAAATGGGCGAACCTGCGCCGGAAAGTTGGGCCGCAAAATTGGGCAGCAAATACCCAACCCGGTGCAGAGCGGTGACGGGATGCGCTACTGTCTTGCAGGGCAAGGGGCGCGCGAACCGGCGACTTATCCACATAGTCGACTGTTCCTATCCACTCAGTGGCCATGGGGCGCGTGTGGCGCATAACTTGCTGTCGAACAATAACGACGCGCCGCCAGAGCGCGCAAAAAGCCTAACCGCCGTGGGTGCACCTTGATGAGTAGCCATACACGCGAAATCCATATTCAACGCTTTGACCTGGAAGGCGCCTGCAGCTGGATGTCCGGCATCTGTGGGCCGCACAGGCTGGCGACGTCCACGCCTGAGCGCCTGCGTTTTCACCACAGTGCCAACGTATTCAAGTCCCGCGCCACCACCCTGGGCGTGATCGAGTACGGCACCGACGTGACCATCGACATCGAAGACGCCGAACACTTCAGCAGCTACAGCCTGAGCCTGCCGCTGGTGGGTGAGCAGGAACTGAGCAAGAACGGTGAGTGCCTGAGTTCCAACCGCGACCAAGGCGTGATCCTCTCGCCCAACGAGCACCAGGTGCTGGCGATCTCTGGCGACTGTCGCAAGTTGCAGGTGGTGATCACCCGCGCGGCGATGAGCGAAACGCTGGAAGGTTTGTTGCAACGGCCGATCGAATCACCGCTGCGGTTCGAGTCGGTGATGGATGCGGTGGACGGCGCATCGGCGTCGTGGTGGCGCATGGCGCGTTACTTCATTGCAGAGCTGGAGCGCAGCAGCGAGTTATATGAACAGGCGGCGTTTACCCGAGACCTGGAAAGCTCATTGATCAAGGGGCTGATCCTGGCGCAGCCGAACAACTACTCCGAAGAACTGCGCGACGTACTCGGTGTGAAACTGCCGCACTACCTGATTCGGGCGCGCCAGTACCTGCACGACAACGCTCGTGAGGCGGTGTGTCTGGAAGACCTGGAAGCTGTTTCCGGGGTGACGCGCTTCAAGCTGTTCGATGCGTTTCGCAAGTACTTCGCGCTGTCGCCCATGGCGTACCTCAAGAAGCATCGGTTGGGCGCAGTGCGTCAGGAGATCCTTGAACAAGGCTCCACGCGCACCATCTCCGAAATTGCCCTGGGGTGGGGGTTTACGCACCTGGGGCGGTTCTCTGCGGAGTACCGCAAGTTGTTCGATGAATCCCCCAGCCAAACCCTGCAGCGCAAACGCCTGCGCAGTAGCTGACCTCAATGAGGATCCAAATGTGGGAGCGGGCTTGCTCGCGAAAGCAGTGTGTCAGCCAATACATCCGGCGACTGGCAGACCGCATTCGCGAGCAAGCCCGCTCCCACAGTGGAGATGTGGTGTTTGGGAGGAATCAGATCAATTCTTCCACCAGTTGCAGGCAATGATTGAGCCCCGGCGACTGGTCATTCACCCGTCGGCTGAGAATGATCGGCGAGGTCGCCGTGGCCTCCACAATCGGCGTGTAGCCGATGTCTGCACGGTGCAGCACCTGCACCGACGCCGGCACCAGCGTCACGCCCATCCCCGCGCCCACCAGCCCGATGGCGGTCTGCAATTCGTTGGTCCACTGCGCCACCTTGAGGCTCAAACCGTGGGCGTCGAACAGCGCGATCACATGGTCGGCGTAGCTGGGCCGTGGGTTGCCGGGGTAGAGCACAATCGGTTCGGCGGCCAATTGGGCGAGGGTGGCCGGCGCCTCCAGCAACGGGTGGCCGGCGGGCAGCACGGCCACCAGTCGATCTTCCACCAGCACGCGCTGGACGATGGCCGGGTCGTCGATGCGAATGCGCCCGAACCCCACATCAATCCTTCCAGCCTTGAGCGCTTCGACCTGCTGCAAGGTGGTCATTTCCGACAGCCCCAACTCCAGCTCCAACGCCTCATGGGTGCGCAGGCGACGGATCAGTTCCGGCAGCACGCCGTACAGGGTCGACGGGGCAAAGCCGATGCCCAGCCAGGTCTTCTCGCCCTGGCCAATGCGCCGTGTGTTGTCGCAGACCTTGCTCAATTGTTCGAGCAGCACATTGGCATGTTCGTAGAAAAACCGTCCGGCTTCGGTCAGCCGCAGCGGTCGGCCGCGTTCCAGCAGGATCACCCCCAATTCGTCCTCCAATTGCTGGATCTGCCGGCTCAACGGCGGCTGGGCAATGTGCAGGCGTTCGGCGGCGCGGGTGAAGTTGAGGGTTTCACCCAGCACCTGGAAATAGCGCAGATGACGCAGCTCCATGATGGCTCCTTTCATACCTTGAGGGTATTGCTCGAGACCCATTCTATATTGGAAGCCTGTAAAGATACGGCACAGAATCGGCTCAAACCTAAAAAGAACCCAACGGGTATAGCCATGCCGATTTGCGCCATCGAGTCGATCGAGACGATCATCGTCGACCTTCCCACTATTCGCCCGCACAAGCTGGCGATGCACACGATGCAAAACCAGACGCTGGTGATCATCCGTCTGCGTTGCGCCGACGGCATTGAAGGCATCGGCGAAGCCACCACCATCGGCGGCCTGAGCTACGGCGACGAAAGCCCTGACAGCATCAAGATCAACATCGACCGCCACTTCGCCCCGCTGCTGATCGGTCAGGACGCCAGCAATATCAACGCGGCCATGTTGCGTCTGGAGCGCAGCATCCGTGGCAACACCTTTGCCAAGTCCGGGATCGAAAGCGCCTTGCTCGATGCCTTGGGCAAACGGCTGAACTTGCCGGTCAGCGAACTGCTCGGCGGTCGCGTGCGTGATGCCTTGCCGGTGGCCTGGACTCTGGCCAGCGGCCACACGGACAAGGACATTGCCGAAGCCGAAAAGATGCTCGACCTGCGCCGTCACCGCATTTTCAAATTGAAGATTGGCGCCGGTGAAGTCGCCCACGACCTGGCTCACGTCATTGCCATCAAAAAAGCCCTGGGTGATCGCGCCAGCGTGCGGGTCGACGTCAACCAGGCCTGGGATGAAGCCGTTGCGTTGCGCGCGTGCAAGGTGCTCGGCGACAACGGCATTGACCTGATCGAACAACCGATCTCGCGCAATAACCGCAGCGGCATGGCCCGGCTCAACCTGTCGAGCCCGGCGCCGATCATGGCCGATGAGTCCATTGAGTGTGTCGAGGATGCCTTCAACCTGGCCCGCGAAGGTGCGGCCTCGGTGTTCGCCCTCAAGATTGCCAAGAACGGCGGGCCCCGCGCCGTGTTGCGCACCGCGGCGATTGCTGAAGCGGCGGGCATTGGCCTGTACGGCGGCACCATGCTCGAAGGCGGTATCGGCACGCTGGCCTCGGCCCACGCCTTCCTCACGCTGAACAAACTGGCGTGGGACACCGAGCTGTTCGGCCCGCTGCTGCTCACCGAAGACATCCTCGTCGAACCACCGGTTTACCGCGATTTCCAGCTGCATGTTTCCACCGCCCCGGGCCTGGGCCTGGCCATCGATGAAGAGCGCCTGGCGTTCTTCCGTCGTGACAAACACTAAGAGGCGCCTGCCATGTTGTTCCACGTAAAAATGACCGTGAACCTGCCCCTCGACATGAGTCCCGAGCGCGCTGCTGGCCTCAAGGCCGAAGAAAAAGCCTTGGCCCAGCGCCTGCAACAAGAAGGCAAATGGCGCCACCTGTGGCGCATCGCCGGGCACTACGCCAACTACAGCGTGTTCGATGTCGACAGCGTGCAGGACTTGCACGATCTGCTGATGCAGCTGCCGCTGTTCCCCTACATGGCCATCGAAGTGAACGCCCTGTGTCGTCACCCTTCGTCGATCCATGAGGACGACCGCTAGGCCGTTTTCCACACGAATAACTACAAGATGAGGAATGCACCATGTCCATCCGACTGTCCCAGACTGCCCATGCCCAACAGTTTCTCGAAGAAGCCAGCGGCAACCTCAACGACGGTGGCAACCCGCGTACCAAGGCGCTGATCTATCGGATCCTGCGTGATACCGTGAACATCATCGAAGACCTGGAAGTGACCCCGGAAGAGTTCTGGAAGGCGGTCAACTACCTCAACGAACTGGGCAAGCATCAGGAAGCCGGTTTGCTTGCGGCCGGCCTGGGCCTGGAGCATTACCTGGATTTGCTGATGGACGCCGCCGACGAAGAAGCCGGCAAATTCGGCGGTACACCGCGCACCATCGAAGGCCCGTTGTATGTGGCTGGGGCGCCTTTGTCGACATACGAGGCACGCCTGGACGACGGCACTGACGCGGCCGTGCCGCTGTTCATGCGCGGGCAAGTACGCGACACGCATGGCAAGCCATTGGCCGGGGCCATTGTGGATGTGTGGCAGGCCAACACGGGTGGCACTTACTCCTGGTTCGACCCGACGCAGTCGGAATTCAACCTGCGTCGGCGCATCGAAACCGATGCCCAGGGCAACTACCGTTTTCGCAGCATCGTGCCGTCAGGCTACGGCTGCCCACCGACCGGCCCGACCCAGCAGTTGCTCGATCAACTGGGGCGTCATGGGCAGCGGCCGGCGCATATTCACTTCTTCATCTCGGCGCCCGGGCATCGGCACCTGACCACGCAGATCAACCTGTCGGATGACCCGTACCTGCATGATGATTTTGCCTATGCGACGCGGGAAGAATTGATTGCTGAAATCCGCTTCAGTGACGATCAGCAACTGGCGCGGGAGTTTGGTGTGGAAGGGCGGTTTGCGCAGATCGAATTTGACTTCGAGTTGCAGGCCTCGGCGGCACCGGTCGAGCAAAAACGCATGCAGCGCGTGCGCGCCCTCGAAGACTAAACAGCGAACACGTTTCAAAATGTGGGAGCTGGCTTGCCTGCGATAGCGGTGGTGAATGTTACATAGCTATCGCCGGCAAGCCAGCTCCCACAGGTTCCAGTTTTCATAGGTTTTTTTGTGGTGTTGCTGGTTATTTGCGGATAACCAAATCCAGCACTTCATCCCGATCCTTGATCTTCTGCAGCACAATCTCTGAACGGATATCCATCACCCCCGCCGTGCGGTTCAGGTGGTTCACGATAAAGTCCGAAAAGTGCTTCAGGTTCCTCGCCTGCACCCGCAGCACATAGTTGCTGGCGCCGGTGATCACGTAGGCGCTGGCCACCTCGGGCCAGCCCTGCACCTTCTTGATGAACGTCTCGTGCCAATCCTCCACATCCTGGCGCAACGACAGGTGCACGATGGCCTCCAGCTCGATGCCCAATTGCTCGGCGTTGAGCACTGCGCGATAGCCGCTGATGATTCCTTCGCTCTCCAGCAGGCGCAAACGGCGCAGGCAGGCGGACGGCGACAGCGCGACTTTTTCCGCCAGCTCCTGGTTGCTGATACGGCCATCCTGTTGCAGGAAATGCAGGAGGCGCAGGTCGGTGGCGTCGAGAATCATGGTTAGAATAAATCCGCGTGTTTAGGGGTTAAATTCGAATTTCCTACAGCTTAATTAGCCTTTTAGCCGTTACTTTGCACGAAAATTTTGTAAAGCTTCGTTCAATATTTTGTCCATCTTCACTTATAAAAACAGGACAACCCATGACCACTCGAAGCCACTGCCTAGCCCTGGATGACCAGGATCCGCTGGCGCCCTTGCGGCGTCAGTTCGCGCTGCCTGACGGCGTGATCTACCTCGACGGCAACTCCCTCGGCGCCCGCCCGGTGGCCGCGCTGGAACGGGCGCAAGCGGTGATCGCCGAGGAGTGGGGCAATGGCTTGATCCGCAGTTGGAACAGCGCTGGCTGGGCCGACTTGTCGCAACGCCTGGGCAACCGCCTGGCCCCGCTGATCGGTGCACGAGACGGCGAAGTGGTGATCACCGATACCACTTCGATCAACCTGTTCAAGGTACTCAGTGCCGCCCTCACGGTGCAGCGCCAACGCACACCGGCGCGCAAGGTGATCGTCAGCGAAGCCAGCAACTTCCCCACTGACCTGTACATCGCCGAAGGCCTCACCGAGTTG
The DNA here is from genome assembly GCF_013386585.1 of Pseudomonas sp. P7548. Lineage (GTDB taxonomy): Bacteria > Pseudomonadota > Gammaproteobacteria > Pseudomonadales > Pseudomonadaceae > Aquipseudomonas. The sequence continues at coordinate 29,018 of NZ_JACARO010000059.1, forward strand.
CTGCAACAGGGTTATTCCTTGCGGCTGGTCAACAGCCCGGACGAACTGCCCCAAGCCATCGACAACGATGTGGCGGTGGTGATGCTCACCCACGTCAACTACAAGACCGGCTACATGTACGACATGCAAGCGGTCACGGCCTTGAGCCACGAGTGCGGCGCGCTGAGCATCTGGGACCTGGCGCATTCGGCGGGCGCGGTGCCCCTCGACTTGCACACGGCCGGTGCGGACTACGCGATTGGCTGCACCTACAAATACCTGAATGGCGGCCCCGGCTCCCAGGCGTTCGTGTGGGTCAACCCGGCCCTGGTGGACGTGGTGCGCCAGCCGCTGTCGGGCTGGTTCGGGCATACCCGCCAGTTCGCCATGGAGTCCAACTACGCGCCGAGTGCGGGCATCGCCCGTTACCTGTGCGGCACGCAGCCGATCACGTCGCTGGCCATGGTGGAATGCGGCCTGGAGATTTTTGCCCAGACCGACATGGCCAGCCTGCGCAGCAAATCCCTGGCATTGACCGACCTGTTCATCGCATTGGTCGAAGCGCGTTGCGCTGCCCATGGCCTGGTGCTGATCACCCCGCGTGAGCACGCCAAGCGCGGCAGTCACGTGAGCTTTGAACACCCTGAAGGCTACGCGGTGATCCAGGCGCTGATTGCCCGTGGCGTGATCGGTGATTACCGTGAGCCGCGCATCATGCGGTTCGGGTTTACGCCGTTGTACACAAGCTTCACCGAGGTGTTCGATGCCGTGGAAATCCTTGGCGAGATCCTCGACAACCGCACCTGGGACCAGCCGCAATTCAAAGTGCGCAACAGCGTCACCTGACACAACGCAGATCAAAATGTGGAGCCCGCTCCCACACAAAGCCAGCTCCCACAGTGGATCTGTGACAACCGCCTAAAACAGTGCAATCACAATAATAAAGGGGCACACCACGTGACCACGCCAGACAACGGCTTTGCAGAGATCACCCACCGCGAACTGGGCCTGAGGCGCCAGCTCACTTCCGGCCAGATGAGCATGATCGCCATCGGTGGCGCCATCGGCACCGGGCTGTTCATGGGCAGCGCCTATGCCATTGGTTACGCCGGGCCCAGCGTACTGGTGAGCTACGCCATCGGTGCGTTGATCACCTTGCTGTTGATGGGTTGTCTGGCGGAGATGACGGTGGCCCATTCCACCTCGGGCTCGTTTGGTGCCTACGCCGAGTTCTACATCAGCCCGCTGGCCGGGTTCCTGGTGCGTTACGCCTATTGGGCGGCGATTGTGCTGGCCGTGGGCGCCGAGGTCACGGCGGTGGCGATGTACATGAAGTACTGGTTCGCCAATGTGCCGGAATGGGTGTGGATCGTGTCGTTTTCCAGCGTGCTGATCCTGCTCAATGCAATCAGCGTGAAGACCTTCGGCAATTTCGAATACTGGTTTTCCACGATCAAGATCAGCGCCATCGTCGGCTTCATCATCCTCGCCGTCTACGTGGTGTTCGGCTCGGGCAACCCGGAGTACGGCGTGCAGAACTACACGGCCCACGACGGCTTTTTCCCCCATGGCCTGAGTGGCATGTGGATCGCGGTGATTGTGTCGATCTTCAGCTACCTGAGCGTGGAGATGATCGCCGTGGCCGCCGGTGAAGCCGCCGACCCGGAGCAGGCGGTGAAGAAGGCCTTCCGCGCCACCATCGTGCGCCTGGTGGTGTTTTACCTGCTGACCCTGGCGTTGATGCTCGCCATCGTGCCGTGGAACCAGGCCGGGCAGACCCAGAGCCCGTTCGTCACGGTGATGCAGACCATCGGCATTCCCGGCGCCACCGGGGTGATGAATTTCGTGATCCTGATCGCGGCGTTGTCGGCCATGAACAGCCAGCTCTACATCACCACGCGCATGATGTTTAGCTTGTCCCGCGCCGGGTTTGCGCCCAAGGCCATGGGCGCCTTGAGCAAGAGCGGCATCCCACTGAACGCGCTGTTGCTGTCCAGCTCGGGGATTGCCCTGGCGACGTTGCTCAACGTGGTGTACCCGGAAAGCTCATTCACGCTGATGATGGCTATTTCCATGTTTGGCGCGATCTTCACTTGGTTCATGATCTTCCTCACCCACTTCTTCTTCCGCCGTTACCGCAAGCGCCATGGCGGGCCGACGCTGTCGTTCCAGCTGCGCCTGTTTCCCTACAGCACGCTGCTGGGCCTGGTGCTGATGGGCGCGGTGATGATCACCACCTACTTCACTGACGCGTTCAAGATGACCCTGGTGTTTGGCGTGCCCTTCCTGCTGATCCTGTCGGTGGTGTATTACGGGTTCTTCCGCAAGGGCAGGGCCAAAGCGTCGAACAAGGCCTTGGCGTAACCGGGCAGCTGTTCGAACGCACGCGCCGCGAGCAGCAATTTCCGGCAGGCCCAGTCTTCCTGCAAAGGCTGGGTATTGAAACGCGGCGCCGACGGCCAGCGCTCCAGTGCCGCCTGGGGGACAATCCCCAGGCCGGCACCGCCTGCGACCATGCGCATCACCCCCTCAAACCCCTCGGCGCGGATGCGCGTTTGCAGGCGGAACCCTGCGTGCAGCGCCTGTTCTTCCAGGTACACGGTCAATGCGCTGTTGGCGGCCAGGCCGACGAAGTCGTGTTGCAGGCTGTCGATAAAACTTCCACCGGTGAACGGATGATCCAGCGGCGTGATCAGCACCAGTGGGTCGTCGCGAAAGGGCAGGGTTTGCAGGCCGTGGGTGTCTACCGCGTCGGAAATGATCCCCAGGTCTGCCGTGCCCTGGCGCAGGGCCTGGGTGATGCGTAGGCTCGGCAGCTCCTGCAGGTCGATATCGAGGTTGGGGTGCTGGCGCAAAAAGTCGGCGAGCAGTTCCGGCAGGTGTTCGCTAAGGGCCGTGGTGTTGCACAGCAAGCGCACCTGGCCTTTGATGCCATTGGCGTATTCCGCCAGGTCCTGTTGCAGGTGTTCGGCTTGTTGCAGCAACAGGCGAGCGTGACGGGCCAGGGCTTTGCCTGCGGGGGTGGGCGTGACACCGCGGCGGTTGCGCTCCAGAAACTCGATGCCCAGTGAGGCTTCCATCGCGCGGATGCGTGCGCTGGCGGCGGCCAGGGACAGATGGCTGCGGGCTGCGCCGGCGGTGATGTTGCCGGTGTCGAGGATGTGCAGGTAGAGGCGCAGGTCGATCAGGTCAAAGTGCATGGCTGGGTTTCTCGGTTGACAGGACTGGCCCCTTCGCGAGCAAGCCCGCTCCCACATTTGGAATGCATTTCAACATGTGGGAGCGGGCTTGCTCGCGAAGGCGGCCTCAGCCTCATGCAAAACAAGAGGCTGCCTCAGTATATGGCGAATTTCCGATCAGGCCGAAATCCCTCACAATCCCTCCATGAATACCTTCCTAGCGTTCTACCAAGACATTGGCCCAGCCCTGACCCTGTTGGTGATCGGCACTTTCCTGCTGGCCGGTACCGTCAAGGGTGTGATCGGCCTTGGCCTGCCCACCGTGGCCATGGGCCTGCTCGGCCTGGCTATGCTGCCGGCGCAGGCTGCGGCGCTGCTGATCATTCCGTCGACGGTCACCAACCTGTGGCAACTGGCGTTCGGCGGTCATTTGAGTGCCTTGCTCAAACGCCTGTGGCCGATGCTGCTGCTGATTTTCCTCGGCACCGGGCTCGGTACGCTGTGGCTGGGCATGGATGGCGGTGGCTGGGTGGTGCATGCGTTGGGCGGCGCGTTGCTGGTGTATGCGCTGAGCGGGCTGTTCCTGCCCACTTTCAAGGTCAAGCCTGAGGCCGAGCGCTGGCTGGGCCCGGTGTGCGGCGTGATCACCGGCATCATCACCTCGGCCACCGGCGTGTTTGTGATTCCTGCGGTGCCGTACCTGCAGGCCTTGGGCTTGAACCGTGATCAACTGGTGCAGGCGCTGGGGCTGTCGTTCACCGTGTCGACCCTGGCGCTCGCCGCCGGCCTAGCCTGGCGCGGTTCGCTGGGAGGCGGCGAGATCAATGCGTCGCTGCTGGCGCTGGTGCCGGCGCTGCTGGGCATGTGGCTGGGCCAGGCGGTACGCCAGCGCATCAGCGCGGTGTTGTTCAAGCGCGTGTTTTTCGTCGGCATGGCATTGTTGGGCGCCCATCTGCTGATCAGCGGTTAAAGATCAACGCCTTATTCGTGCATTTTGATCAAATGTATTTTGCCGCGCCGCTGCTTATTCCGAGGGGGCAATGTCGATAGCCTGCCGGCAGACATTTCTAACCCTTTGGAATCCCCCATGAAAAAAGTCCTCCTGCTCAACGGCGGCAAGCAATTTGCGCACTCCGACGGCCGCTATAACACCACCCTGCATGACGCCGCCGTGGCGGTATTGGACCGTGCCGGCATCGACGTCAAGGTCACCCACATCGACGCAGGCTACGACGTGGCCGAAGAAGTCGCCAAATACCTTTGGGCCGACGTGATCATCTACCAGATGCCCGGCTGGTGGATGGGCGCGCCGTGGATCGTCAAGAAGTACATCGACGAAGTCTTCACTGAAGGCCACGGCAGCCTCTACGCCAGCGACGGCCGCACGCGCTCTGACTCGTCGCAGAAGTACGGCAGCGGCGGGCTGATCCAGGGCAAGCAGTACATGCTGTCGCTGACCTGGAACGCGCCGCAGCAAGCCTTCGACGACCCTACCGACTTCTTCGAAGCCAAGGGCGTGGACGCGGTGTACTTCCCGTTCCACAAAGCCAATGAGTTCCTTGGCATGACCGGCCTGCCGACCTTCCTCTGTGTGGACGTGATGAAGCGCCCGGCGATCGAGGCTGACGTGGCGCGCTACGAGCGGCATCTGGCGCAGGTGTTCAATTTCTCGGTGTAAGCTGCCAGCAACCGAAAAAGAGGACTGCCCGTGAAAGCCCGATCCGATGAGCTACAGATCTTTGTCAGCGTGATTGAGTGCGGCTCGATTTCCGCGGCGGCGGAGCAGGTCGGGCAGACGCCGTCGGCGGTCAGCCGCACCTTGTCGCGCCTGGAAGCCAAGCTCGACACCACGCTGATCAACCGCACCACGCGGCGCATGGACCTGACCGAGGAGGGCAAGTACTTCTTCGAGCAGGCCAAGGTGATCCTGGCGCAGATGGATGAGTTGGAAGAGCGCCTGTCGTCGCGCCAGAAAAAGCCGGCCGGGCGGCTGCGGATCAACGCCGCCGTGCCGTTCATGCTGCATGGGATCGTGCCGTACATCGCCGAATTCCGCAGCCTGTACCCGGACATTCAGCTGGAGCTCAACAGCGATGACTTGATCATCGACCTGCTGGAACAGAGCACCGACATCGCCATTCGCATCGGTGTGCTGGCCGACTCCACCCTGCACGCGCGCTCCCTCGGTTGCACGCCGCTGCATATCCTCGCCAGCCCCGACTACCTCAAGCGGCACGGCACCCCGCAGACGGTGGCCGAATTGGCGGAGCACACCTTGCTCGGCTTCACCCAGACCGAAACCCTCAACCACTGGCCGCTGCGTCATGTGGAGGGCGACCGCTGGCTGATCCAGCCCAGTGTGGCCGCGTCCAGTGGTGAAACCGTGCGGCATTTGGCTTTGGAGGGGCAGGGCATTTGTTGCCTGTCGAACTTCATGACCATCGACGACATCGAGGCCGGGCGCCTGGTGCCGGTGCTGGAGAACTTCAACAGCGGGTATCGCCAGCCGATCCACGCGGTGTTCTACCGCAACTCGCAGTTGGCGTTGCGTATCCAGTGTTTCCTGGACTTTATCCAGGCCAAGCTGGCGCGGTATGCCTGCTGATTCGTGATCTTCGCGCAAGAGTGAATTGGGCGGGACGGGCTTATTCGACAGCCGTCGTCCCTTCATCATCTGGGCATACATCGAGTCGCACCCATCGCAGCCTCGCTTGCGCTCGACAACTCCTACACCCATCACTTACCCAGTCAGGAGATCACTCCATGAACGTATTCGTAACCGGTGCCGCAGGTTTTATCGGTGGTTCCATCGCCACCGGCCTGGTCAAGGCCGGCCACAGCGTCACCGGCCTGGTGCGCAGTGCCGAACAAGCGGCAGAAATGACCGCCCTGGGCATCAAACCGATCATCGGCACGCTTGATGACGCTCCGGTATTGACCGAACAGGCGCAGAAGGCCGACGCCGTGATCAACGCCGCCAGCAGCGACCACCGCGCCGCCGTTGAAACCTTGCTAGCTGCGCTGAAAGGTTCGAACAAACCCTTCTTGCACACCAGCGGTTCGAGCATCGTCGGTGACGCGTCTGGCGGTAAATCCAGCGACGTTATCTACTTCGAAGACAACTTGCCCGAGCCGACGGTGGATAAAGCCGCTCGCGTGGCCATCGACAACCTGATCCTGGCCGCGGCCAAAGAAGGCGTCAACTCGGCAGTCATCTGCAACACCTTGATCTACGGCCACAGCCTGGGCGTGAAACGTGACAGCGTGCAATTGCCGCGCTTGCTCAAGCAAGCCCGCAAGAGCGGTGTGGTGCGCCACGTGGGCACTGGGCAGAACATCTGGTCCAACGTGCACATTGAAGACGTGGTGGCCTTGTACCTGCTGGCGCTGACCAAGAATGTGCCGGGCACGTTCTACTTTGTGGAAAGCAGTGAGGCGTCGTTTATCGACATGACCACCGCCATCGCTCAAGCCCTGAACCTGGGTGAACCACAGGATTGGCCATTGGCCGACGCCGAAGCCGAGTGGGGCTATGAAATGGCCAACTATGGCCTGGGCTCCAACAGCCGCGTGCGCGGCAAGCATGCGCGCGAGCTGCTGGGCTGGGCGCCGAAGCGTACGTCGGTGGTGGAGTGGATTCGCCACGAGATGGTGTGACGTTCGCTTAGCACCGCGGTGCTGCCTTCGCGAGCAAGCCCGCTCCCACAATTGACCGAGTTTCAGCTTTGAAATGCAGTCAGTGTGGGAGCGGGCTTGCTCGCGAAGGAGGCGGCGCGGTTTTCGAGGCTAGCCGCAACCCCTTCAATTCCGTACCATCCCCCGCCTTATCCCCGCATTACCCTGGTACCTCATGACCCTCTCCCGTCTGCGCGCCGATGCCCTGGCCGGCCTCACCACGTCGTTCGCGCTGCTGCCCGAATGCATCGCCTTTGCCCTGGTGGCTCATCTCAACCCGCTGATGGGGCTCTACGGCGCCTTTATCATCTGCACCCTCACGGCGCTGTTCGGTGGCCGGCCGGGCATGGTCTCGGGCGCAGCCGGGTCGATGGCGGTGGTGATCGTCGCGCTGGTGGTGCAGCACGGTGTGGAATATCTGCTGGCCACGGTGCTGCTGGGCGGGTTGATCATGATCGCCTTCGGCCTGCTGCGCCTGGGCAAGCTGGTGCGCATGGTGCCGCACCCGGTGATGCTGGGCTTCGTCAACGGCCTGGCGATCATCATCGCGTTGGCGCAACTGGAGCACTTCAAGAGCGGTGAGCACTGGCTCAACGGCACGCCGCTGTACGTGATGATCGGTTTGGTGCTGGTGACCATGGCCATCGTGTACCTGTTGCCACGTATCACCCGCGCCGTGCCGCCGGCCTTGGTGGCGATCCTCGGCGTAGGCCTGGCGGTGTACCTGCTCGGTTTGCCCACGCGCACCCTGGGCGACATGGCCCACATCGCCGGTGGCCTACCGACCTTCGCGCTGCCGCAGGTTCCCTGGACCCTGGAAACCCTCGCCATCATCGCGCCCTACGCGTTCCTGATGGCCATGGTCGGCCTGCTGGAAACCCTGCTCACCCTCAACCTCACTGACGAAATCACCGAGACCCGTGGCTACCCCGACCGCGAAAGCGTGGCCTTGGGCGCGGCGAATATGGTCTCGGGTGTGTTTGGCGGCATGGGCGGTTGCGCAATGATCGGGCAAACCGTGATCAACCTCAGCTCCGGTGGGCGCGGGCGTTTCTCCGGGGTGTTCGCCGGGGTGATGATCTTGCTGTTCATTCTGTTTCTGTCGCCGTTCATCGAGCGGATTCCGCTGGCGGCGCTGGTGGGGGTGATGTTTGTGGTGTCCCAGCAGACGTTCGCCTGGGCGTCCTTGCGGGTGATCAACAAGGTGCCGCTCAACGACGTGCTGGTGATTCTGGCGGTGACCGTGATCACGGTGTTCACCGACCTGGCCACGGCAGTGCTGTGCGGGATCGTGATTGCGGCGCTGAACTTTGCCTGGCAACAGGCGCGGGAGCTGTATGCCGATGAGCACTTGGAAGCCGATGGCAGCAAGTTGTACCGCGTGCACGGCACGTTGTTCTTCGCCTCGACCACGCCGTTTTTGAACCGCTTCGACCCGGCCAACGACCCGGCCCAGGTGACGCTGGACTGCCGCCACCTGAGCTTTGTCGACTATTCAGCGATTGCTGCGCTGATGACCCTGCGCGAACGCTACACCAAGGCCGGCAAGCACCTGCGGGTGCTGCACCTGTCCGAGCGGTGCAAGAAGCTGCTCAAGCGCGCCAAGGTCCACCACGACTGAACCTGTAGGAGCCGGCTGGGGTTATGGCCCTACCAGGTCTTCGAGTTCCTGGGCGCGGGTCTGGGTCATGTCGAGCACACAGCCGGTGCCGTTGACCTGGTCGATGGTGCCGCCGGTGGCGCTGCCGGCGAAGCCGCAATTGGCGTCGCGGTATTTGATCCACAAACGCTGCACGTCTTGCAGCTTCTGTTTGCGGTCGCCTTCCTGGGCGGCCAGCGCGGTCTTGTAGGCTTTGTTCAAGCGGTCATCCTGCACCTTGGCCTCCTTGGTGTTGCAGCCGACCATGTCCGCGGTGGTGTTGGCGCCGTCCATGCATTTTTTCAGCGCCGGGTTATCGGCGGCCGAGGCGTTGCCGCACAGCGCGAGCAGCAGGGCGCTGGCGGCAAAAGGAACTAGCAGGGCTTTGCGATTCATTGTCTGTTTTTCCTGGTCGTGAGTACTGGGCGGTGAGGGCGCCGCAATCTGAGACTCGGCCCCGGCCATTGAGTTTCGGCACGCAAAAAACTTCATGTAAGAACACCCTCCGGATTTTCATGAACGGTCGCCTGGCATATCCCAAAGCGACAGCGCTTATCCGTAGGCGAAAATTACTTTCATGAAAATTGAAAATGCTCCTCGGTAATGATTTATGAGTTTCACCCACAAATCGACGTGACCCTTTCCGAGGAGTACCGCATGGCCGCATCACCGGGCTTCGGGCTATTGGCATACGCTGCCATTGCCATCATTGCATTGATCGTGCTGATTGCACGTTACCGGCTCAACCCGTTCATCGTCATCACCCTGGTGTCGATTGGCCTGGCGCTGATGGCCGGCATGCCGGCCGACACCATCATGGGCTCCTACGAGGCGGGCGTCGGCAAGACCCTGGGGCATATCGCCCTGGTTGTCGCGCTGGGCACCATGCTGGGCAAGATGATGGCCGAGTCCGGTGGCGCCGAACAGGTGGCGCGCACGCTGATCAGCCGTTTTGGCGAGCGCAACGCCCATTGGGCCATGGTGTGCATTGCCTTCCTGGTGGGGTTACCGCTGTTTTTCGAGGTCGGTTTTGTGTTGCTGGTGCCGATCGCCTTTACCGTGGCGCGGCGCGTGGGCGTGTCGATCCTGATGGTCGGCTTGCCGATGGTCGCCGGCCTGTCGGTGGTGCACGCGTTGGTGCCACCGCACCCGGCGGCGATGATGGCGGTGCTGGCGTACAACGCGTCAGTGGGGCAGACCGTGCTGTATGCGATTTTGATCGGCATTCCCACCGCCATCATCGCCGGTCCTGTCTACGCCAAATTCATCGTGCCGCGCATTCACTTACCGGCCGAAAACCCGCTGGAACGCCAGTTCATCGACCGCGAACCGCGCACCCGCCTGCCGAGCTTCACGCTGACCATGGGCACTATTTTGCTGCCGGTGGTGCTGATGATGATCGGCGGTTGGGCCAATGTGATTTCTACACCGGGCACCGGCTTCAATCAATTCCTGCTGTTTATCGGCAACTCGGTGATCGCGTTGTTGGTGGCGACCTTGGTGAGCTTCTGGACCTTGGGCATTGCACAGGGCTTCAATCGCGAGTCGATCCTCAAGTTCACCAATGAGTGCCTGGCACCGACCGCGAGTATCACCTTGCTGGTGGGCGCGGGCGGTGGTTTGAATCGCATCCTGGTCGACGCGGGCGTTACCCACGAAATTCTCGGTTTGGCCCACGCCTTTCACCTGTCGCCGCTGGTGATGGGGTGGCTGTTTGCTGCGTTGATGCGTATTGCCACCGGTTCGGCGACGGTGGCCATGACCACCGCGTCTGGCGTGGTTGCCCCAGTCGCCATGGGCCTGGGTTATCCACACCCCGAATTGCTGGTACTGGCCACGGGCGCGGGCTCGGTGATCTTTTCCCACGTGAACGACGGCGGCTTCTGGCTGATCAAGGAATACTTCAATATGACGGTGATCCAGACCTTCAAGACCTGGACCGTGTTGGAGACCCTCATTTCAGTGGTCGCCTTCGGTCTGACCTATGGTCTGTCCTGCATCCTGTAACCCGGAGACCCCATGGACATCCTCTACCAGATCCGCGCCCGCCAGGATTCTTTCAGCGCCGGTGAAGGGCGAATCGCCAAGCTGATGCTTGAGGACGTGGGTTTTGCCGCGTCGGCCAGCCTGGAAGCGCTGTCCCAACGGGCCGAGGTCAGCACGGCGACGCTGTCGCGGTTCGCGCGCAGTGTGGGCTGTCGGGATCTGCGCGATTTGCGCCTGCAACTGGCCCAGGCCAGTGGCGTGGGCAGCCGTTTCCTGGACCCGTCGGGGTTGCCGGAACAGTCGGCCTTTCATCGGCAGATCCTGGGGGATATCGAGGCGACCTTGCGCCAGCATTTGTCGGGTTTCAACCAGGCGAGTTTTGCCGATGCGGTGAGCCTGTTGGGCAAGGCGCGGATGATCCATGCGTTTGGCATGGGCGGCCCGTCGAGCCTGTGCAGCGATGAGTTGCAGGTCCGCCTGGTACGTTTGGGGTACCCGATTGCCGCCAGCCATGACCCGGTGATGATGCGTGTCACTGCCGCGACGTTGGGCCCTGAGCACGCGTTGATTGTGTGCTCGCTCACCGGCCTAACGCCGGAGTTGCTGGACGTGGTCAGGCTGGCGCGCAACTACGATGCGCGCATCATCGCCATCACCCTTGCCGGTTCCCCGCTGGCCGAACTGGCCGACGTGGTGCTGCCGCTGCAACCGGCTGAAACCAGTTTTATCTACAAACCCACGGCGGCGCGCTACGGACTGCTGTTGGCCATCGACCTGCTCGCCACCGAGCTGGCGCTGGCCATGCCGGACGACAACCAGGAACGCCTGCGCCGGATCAAGCTGGCGCTGGACGATTATCGCGGCGGCCCCGACAGCCTGCCGCTTGGAGACTGACATGACGTACGACACGCTGATTCGCCAGGCGTTGATCATCGATGGCAGCAACACGCCCGGCTATGTTGCTGACGTCGGGCTGCGCGAAGGGCGCATCGAGACCATCGGCGATTTATCCGAGGCGACGGCCCCCCATGAAGTGGATGCGACGGGGCGCGTGTTGGCGCCGGGCTTTATCGACGTGCACACCCACGATGACACGGTGGTGATCCGCCAACCGCAGATGCTGCCCAAGCTCAGCCAAGGGGTTACGACGGTGATTGTCGGCAATTGCGGCATCAGTGCATCGCCGGTCAGTTTGCGCGGTGACCCTCCGGACCCGATGAACCTGTTGGGCACGCGCGCGGCGTTCACTTACCCACGGTTTTCCGATTACCGTGCTGCGGTGGAAAGCGCCCACCCAGCGGTCAATGTCGCTGCGCTGATCGGCCATACGGCCTTGCGCAGCAACCATATGGATGACCTGCATCGCACCGCCACGCCGGATGAAATTTCGGCCATGCGTGTGCAACTGCAAGAAAGTCTCGAAGCCGGCGCCCTCGGTTTATCCACAGGCCTGGCCTACGCCAGCGCGTTCAACGCCGAGACCGATGAAGTGCTGCAATTGAGTGAGGAACTGACCGCGTTTGGCGCGGTGTACACCACCCATTTGCGCAGCGAATTTGAACCGGTGCTGGAGGCGATGGACGAGGCCTTCCTGATCGGCCGGCATGCCAGGGCGCCGGTGATCATTTCTCACCTCAAGTGTGCCGGCGCGGGTAACTGGGGGCGTAGTCCGCAGTTGCTGGCGTCCTTGGAAGAGGCGGCGAAAACCCACCCGGTAGGCTGCGATTGCTACCCCTATGCGGCGAGCTCTTCGACGCTGGACCTCAAGCAGGTCACCGATGCGTTCCGCATCACCATCACCTGGTCGACGCCACACCCGGAGATGGGCGGGCGTGATTTGCAGGATATTGCGGCCGAGTGGGATGTTTCGCTGATGGATGCCGCGCGCCGGCTACAACCTGCCGGGGCGGTGTACTACGGGATGGATGAGGCGGATGTGCGGCGTATTTTGGCGCATCCCTTATCGATGGTCGGGTCGGACGGGCTGCCGGAAGACCCGTTCCCGCATCCGCGTTTGTGGGGGGCGTTTCCGCGGGTGCTGGGGCATTTCAGTCGGGATGTCGGCTTGTTCCCGTTGCATACCGCCGTGCACAAGATGACCGGGCTGTCGGCCGCGCGATTTGGGTTGTCCGAACGCGGCGAAATCCGCGAAGGGCACTGGGCTGACCTGGTGCTGTTCGACCCGTTGCGCGTGCGCGATGTGGCGGATTTCAAGGCGCCGCAGCAGGCAGCGGAAGGGATTGATGGCGTGTGGGTCAACGGCGTGTTGAGCTACAGCGAAGGGCAGGCGAACGGTGAAAGGCCGGGGCGGTTCCTGGCGCGCAGTGGGGATTTGCGGGGTGGGTTTGTGGAGGGGCGGTAGATCGGTTTGGCCTTCATCGCAGGCAAGCCAGCTCCCACAGTGGATCGGGGGGGCTGGATGAATGCGATCCACTGTGGGAGTTGCCTGCGATTTCGATCTGCCATTCAACAATGGAACCCCCTATAGTTGTGGTTTTCAGACACGGAGGCGGATGCATGCACTTAGGAAAAGTCACCCCCATTTTGCGGATTTTCGACGAGGCCAAGGCGCTGGAGTTTTACGTCGATTTCCTGGGGTTCAAGGTGGATTGGCAGCATCGCTTCGAAGCGAATTTTCCGCTGTATTTACAAGTATCGCTGGGTGACTGCGTGCTGCATTTGTCCGAGCACCATGGCGATGCGTCGCCGGGCGCGGCGGTGCGGATCCAGGCGCAAGGGGTGGACGCCTATCAGCAGCAGTTGGTGGGCAAGGACTACCGGTATGCCAAGCCAGGGGTTGAAGACACGCCCTGGGGCTCGCGTGAGATGAGCATCAAGGACCCGTTTGGGAATCGGCTGGTGTTTGTCGAGGAAGGCGAGGGCTGAGGGGAAATCGCAGGCAATAAAAAACCCAGTTAGTGGCTGGGGCTGCGCTCTCAAAGGACGCATCGACCTGCGTCCGAGGGCTCACGTGTTCCGGTAAGTGCGCTGGAGGTAAGGCCCAACTCACGGAGGGCCGAGTGTGTCTGAGTTTGCACCTGTGGCGAGGGAGCAAGCTCCCTCGCCACATTGATTACGCTTAAACCCGGAAATGACTGACCATCTGCTGCAACTGGCTGCCCAAGCGCGCCAGCTCCACACTCGATTTAGCCGTCTCGTCACTCGCCGTTGCAGTCTGCTCGGACACATCACGCACATTCACGATACTGCGGCTGATCTCTTCAGCCACGGCGCTCTGCTGCTCGGCGGCGGCTGCGATCTGCTGGTTCATCGACTGGATGTTCGACACCGTACGGGTGATGTTTTCCAGTGACACGCCGGCCTTGCGCGTCAGTTCGACGCTGCTGTCAGTGAGGCTGCGGCTGTTGTTCATCACGTTGGCCACTTGCTGCGTGCCGTTCTGCAAACCGGCTACCAGGCCTTCGATTTCCTCGGTGGACTTCTGCGTGCGCTGGGCCAGGCCGCGCACTTCATCCGCTACCACGGCAAACCCACGACCGGCTTCACCGGCACGTGCCGCTTCGATCGCCGCGTTGAGGGCGAGCAGGTTGGTCTGTTCGGCCACGGCCTTGATCACGTCCATCACGCTGCCGATCTTGTTGCTCTCTTGCTGCAGGTGCGTCATGGCATCGGTGGAGCGCGCCACTTCGGCGGCCAGGCGCTCGATCTGGGCAATGGCTTCGGCCACCACCTTGTCGCCTTCACGGGCCTGGCCGTCGGCGTCGGACGCGGCCTGGGAGGCTTGCTCGGCATTGCGCGCCACTTCCTGCACGGTAGCGGTCATCTCGTGCATGGCAGTGGCCACTTGATCGGTCTCGATCTTCTGGCTGTTCACGCCTGCACTGGTCTGTTCGGTCACGGCCGACAGCTCTTCGGCGGCGCTGGAGATCTGCATCACGCCATCGCGGATACCGCTGATCAGTTCACGCAACGTGGTGCCCATGCGCTGGATGCCTTGTTGCAGCACGCCCAGTTCGTCGCGGCGGGTGACCTGGATGTTGTGGCTCAAGTCGCCCGAGGCGATGTGTTCAACCACGGCCAGGGTGTCTTGCAGTGGGCGGGTGATCTGGCGGGTGATGACCAGTGCGGCAATGATGCCGACCAGCAGGGCCAGCAGGGTGCTGATCAATTGCAGGCTGCGGGCCTGGGCGCTTTCTGCGTCGCGGCGATCTAGCTGGATGTCGTAGAGCTTTTCGCTGATCGAGACGATGTCGGTGCCCTGGGTGGTCATCTCGGCACGAGCGGTCACGATGTTGGCGTTGGCGGCCTTGTAGCTCTGCACGGCACTGCGATAGGCGCCCAGTGCCGTTTCCAGCGAAGCCAATGCGGCTTGCTGGCTGCTGCCGAACGCGGCGCTCAGCTTCTTCAAGCCGCCGATGGCTTTTTCGATTTGTGCGGCGGCGCGGGCTTCGGTCTCGGCGTTGACGTTGTTGGTGTAGCCGCGCACTTCATAGCGCGCCAGTTGGAAGTCTTCCTTGGCATCTGTCACGGCCTGGTATTGCGTGAAGCGCTCTGCACTGTCGGGCATCTGCTGCACGTTGGTTTCCAGGGCGTTGATCTGGGCGTTGGCGATGTCAGCCTTGTCGCCCATGACCTGGCGCGCGGCGCTGCCGTTGCGATAGGCCTCGCGCATCTTGTTCAAAGACTGCTGGTAAGCGGTGATGATGCTCTTCTGCTCGTTGAGCAGCTTGAGGTTTTCCGGGCTCTTGAAGCTGTCCAGCAGTTTCTGTTGCTGGGCGGCGAAGGCGTCGAGGTTGGTCTGCACGTTTTGCGCCACGGCCTCATCACCGTTGGCCAGCATGTACTGCAAGCGCACGATGCGCAGCTTGGTCAACGAGGCGTTGAGCTGGGTGATGTCGCTCATCCAGTTACTGCGATCGATCAGGCCGCCCAGGCTGGTCCAGCCGGTCAAGGCCAGGATCGAGGTGAGGACCAATACCAGGCCGAAGCCCAGGCCCAGTTTGAGGTTGACGCTGATGTTGCCGAACCAGCTGTTCATCGAATGCTCCGCAAGTTGATGTTTGTCTGCTGGACGGTGTTGTTGTTTGAGCCAGCCAAAGTAAGTAGATGGGTATCGGCGGCGATACATGAATCTGAAATGGCTTTTTCGGCTGGTGGGGTGAAACAGGCACTCTGCCCGATGAACGGGCAGGGTGCTGGCGGCTTATCCGGCCACTTGTGTTAACCCCATGCCTCTTGGGGGAGGGGTTTTGAGCGCCTCGACCAATTGAGACAAGTAGTAGAAGCGCAGGGGGCTGAAGGACTCCCAGCGCTCGACGAAGTACTGGCCCTTGTCGTCGATTTGAATCGGCGTGGTGAGAATTTCATTGCTGCGCGAGAAGTGCACCAGGTTGGCCTCGCCGTCAGTGGGGCGCTCGATGAAGAACTGTCCGGGCGCCGTTAGCTTGCTGCGGTCCGGCAGCGGTTCGACGGGGGGTAGCGGCCGCCCTGCAATGCCCACTTCAACGCGGTAGTCGCTGCGCAAGGCCACGCCGTAGCGGTCGTCAACCCTCTGCCAGCCAGCGCTGTGCAACGGTTTGGCCAATGACGGCGCGGTATCACGCACATGCAGGCTGACGGCATCCTGCAACTGCGCGATACCGGGTACGCCGACATACATGTCCGTGTGCGTACTGCCCATGAACGCTACCCACTTATGCGGACCCAGGGCCTGTTGGTCTGCGCTGATCACCTGGTTGGCAAAGTAGCTGAACAGCCGGGCGCGGGGGGTATCCCCACCGAGGCCTTTGACGTGATAGCTGGCGGTGCAGTCCAGTGCACGTATGCGGATCCCGTGCTTGTTGGCTGCCTTGACGACTTGAGTGAAGGTGTCCGGGCCTCTGTATTGCGGCATGTGACCGGCGTCCAGACTCAGCAGGTAATGCTCCAGAATGGGCGGCATTTTCAGCGTGCGCTGGTAAGTCTCCAGCGCGGCCTGGTGCAGGTCGGTGAGCAGATGCTCCATGTATAGCGTTTTGACGCCCTGTTTTTTCAGGAGCTTGAAGTTGTCGATCAGCAGCCGCTTGCTGGCGCGGGCGCTGTGGGCTTCGCCAATGACCAGCCCGAGTTTTTGTTGGTACAGCCGCTCGATGAACACGGTTTCACTGCTGGTCGTGGCCAGGTTCGCCGGCAAACTGCGCGGGGGCAATGTGAGCTCGTTGAAAAAAATCTTGGCGTTGTCCGAAAGCCGCTGCCGGGTTTGGCTGAAGGTGGATTGCGCGGCAGCATGTCGGGGGGTGGCAATTGAGTAGCGAGTGTCGAGGCCGCGATGGGTCTGCCTGATCAGGTTGATATCGCTGCGAATGTCCGAGGGCAGGTCGAACGCGGCGTAATGGCTGGCAGCGCCCGCCGGTGTGCCCGACGTACTGGGTCTGCGCAACGTGGCGTGGATGGTTGGCAGGGCCAGGATGAAGTCACCGCGAGACTGCGCGCGGGTGGCAGTGTCGGGCCACACGCCGATGCGTTGGCCGGGTGCGGCGTCTTCAACCCGCAGGGCCGGAGTGTTTTGTAGATCTGCCAGGCCCGCGACCTGTTCATGAGTGCCCAGGCGGTTGGAGTCCACCAGCGCCAACCAGCCTTCGCCGGGGTTGTTTTTCAGGTTTTGTTCAATCACGGAGTGGGAGTAGGCATTGCGCAGCTTGCTGCTGCGGGGAATGAAGCGCGGACCCTCCCCAAGAGCCAGTACGTGCTCCATATGGTACGAGGCGGACCCGTCGATGCCATCGATGGCAATATTCAAGCGTTGGGTTTCCAGCAGCAATTTTCGATAAGTGAACGGGGCATCGGCCGTGAGCCCCAGGGCTTGATCGACTTGCATCAGATGTCGCTCGATCTGTGCCAGCGCCTGGGCCTTGTTGCCGCCGAGCTGGTTGTTGAGGACCTTCAGCTTGCGATGGAACAGGTCGCGGGGCAGATTTTCGATGTAGACGCGCTTGAGCCCCTGTTCGGCCAGCGCAGGCAATTGTTCGATCAACAGTTGCTTGCTGGCGATGGAGCTGTCGAGGGCGCCGATGATCAGGCGTTTGTGGCGATTGAACAGGGACTTGAGGATATCCACAGGTGCGGTATCGACCGCGAACACGGGCAAGGGGGACTTGGGCGCCGCAGCGGGGAGCGCCGGGAAGAAGGCGTCGGCACGCTGGTTCAGTAGTTCGATCTGCTTGGCATACGCCGTGCGCAAGGGGGCCGCTTGGTTGAAGGCATTACCTTGTGCGGCACCGCCATATTCGGCCCCCATCCCCTCCAGGCGGGCCTTGAACTCCGGGTCGAGCATCGCGCGGAAGGTCTTGGCTTGCTCGGGCGCGACGTCGAATGCCTCCAGTGGGCTGCTCTCGTCGGCCAACAGCTTTTCGTATTTCTTGCGCCCGCCACCGACCACACCGGAACGCACCCATTGGCCGTCGGCATTGCGGTTGACCAACCGTGAGGTGGACAGCAACTGGCCGCTCTGCGGGTCATGGCGATACAGCAAGTAGCGACCCAATGCATCCGGGGTGTGTGACGCCCACAGTGAGTTTCCGTCGAACAGCACCGGCTGCATGCCCTCGGGTTTGAGCATGTCTACCTGGCTGAGCACTGCGTTGTCGGCAGCTTGTGTGCTCGTGCGAATCGTCGGACGCAGTGACTTGAAGGCGCCCTTCAATGCCGGACGCGCGTCGAACAACAGCGCCCCGCCCACATTGGCCAGGTAGCCGAGATAGTGCTGCAGGGCGCTGTCCGTGTCGTTCTGGTGGTAGGCGTTGAGGGCGAGCATGGCGTCCTTGAAGGCCAGTAGGCCGCCCAGGGTCAGGCTGAGCAGTGGGAACGGCATGGTGGCGACCGCGGTCAGCCACTCGACGCAGGTCCACAGAATGCCAGTGATCATCTGGAGCCGATTGACTGTTGTCGCGTGCACGTCATCGATCTTGCGTTGCAGGCTCATGTTGTAGAACTCATGGCGCAGATCGGTCAGCGGTGTGATGTGCTGGATGCTGTCATACCGGGCAGGGCTCGGGGTGGTGCGGTCGATCTCGACCGGCAACCCTTCACGAGCGGTTTTCAGGAACTGTGCAACCCGTGCCATTGACGGCAACGGTACCCGCGCGCCCCAGTAAGCGGGCATCCCCTCAACTTTTTTGAGCACGTAGTTGAACAGCCTGGCCTCGCGCCAACGGATACCGTCCGGCGCATCAGGGGTGTAAAGCAGTATCGGCTTGTCGCCGTGGCTGAACAGGTAGTTGCCGATCACCCAGTCTCCATCAATGGACAGTCGGTGCACCCTGTAGATGTTGCGCTCGGTGTTGCCGCTGTCGGAAAGACCCTCAATGGCCCTCTCCAGCCAGGCCAGGTCAGCTGGAGTGAGATGCCCTTGCAGGCGGGACTCCAGAGCCGCGCTTTTCATCTGCAGTTGCACGATGGCCAGCACGGCAGTGCGTCGCTCGTCATAGCCTGGGCTGTCACTGTTTTGCAGGCGTCGACGGATTTCATCGGTGTAGCGTTGACCGATCCAGACGCCCGTGACGGAGCGTGCTACGTTCTGCGCTGTCAACGGGCTCAGGTCTACGTCGGGCGGGCCGCGGAAGGTCGCGGAGGTTGAGAATTTTTCATTGAGAAAGCCGATGCCGTCTTCATACCCATCGCGATACAGCGTGGTGTACGACACTGGCGTCGCCGCAGCGCCCACCAGTGGTTTGGGGGCATAGGCAAATACTGTATCCGGGTCAATATCGTTTTGCTGGCGACCTAACAGACGGTTGAGACTGAGCCTGGCTTGGTCGTGCAGGTAGCGCTCGAACGCAGGGACGCTGGATTCAGCGTCTGGCCTTGCGTTATAGACACGCAGTGCGCCGGCCGCATCGTCGGCCAGGCTTGCCAGGCGGCTGCGATCATTGACAGAGGCCGTGCGGTACCAGGCCGGTGAGCTGAACTCGTAGTCATCCAACTGTATCGTCAACTGGTGCGCGGCGATCGCTTCCAGGCAGTCGGCATAGGTGCACGGTTTGCCAAAAGTCACTTCCAGGTGCTCGTTGGCGTCAGGGCGCAGGCTGATACTGCGCAGAAAGTCACGCATCTTTGGCCTGAAACGCAGCGGCACCTGCTCCAGCAGGTAGTCGCTCATGGTGCGCCCCTTGAGGCGGGCCTTGCTGTCCGTCCAGCCGATGATATGGGTCTGGCATTCGCGCAGTGTGTTGAACGCGATGAACTGCCGGGCGCTCGGTGCGTCGGGCGTACACAGCAGGAGGCGTTTGACCTGGCCCTGGTCGTCATCTTCGCGCAGCAGCCACAGGTCCTTGAGTTGTGCGCCGTGGAGCAACACGGTCTGGGCGTGCAACGATTGGCGTGTGTGTTTTTGCAAGTCTTCGAAACGTTGGAAATCGTCCGGGCCCAGATGGCCTTGCAGCCGGGCGAGGTTGGCCATGAGCACCAGGCGCTGATCGAAGAGCCTCCGTGCCGCCAATTTGACTTGTGGAGCGGCCAGTGCGGTTTTCAGCGTGCTGGCGAAGTCCAGGCGCGGTTGCAGGTCTTGCAGCAGCGTGAGCAAGGTGGGCAGGTTGAGGTGCGCGTGGGCGGCGCCAAGCGGCGCTCCGGCGTAGCTCAAGGTGCTGCGATCGAGGAACGCCGAACCGGGCGTACTGTCGCCGGGGTGCAGGCCGCGCAGGGTCAGCTCCACCAATGACCGTTGCTGGTTGTAGGTGCCAACCTGAGGCACGGTACGAAGCGTGGTGATGTGCAGCAGGTCCGGGTCCAGGTCGTGGATATCCAGCTCATCGGCCAGTTGCTCGGCCCATTGATGGCGGGCCAGGGCTTGAGGTGTCGCGGCGGGGCCGAACAGTTCGAGGAAAGCCTGGCGGGCTTGATTGTAGCGCTGCAGGTGCTGGTCGACGGTCGCGCGCTCGCGCGTGTTGGCGCTGCGATACCAGTCGGGCAGGGCATTGAACAGGTCGCGCTCCAGCAGGCGTTGGGCGCGAATGTCCAGGCGCGGCGTGAGGTCGGGCAGCGCGGCGTGGAGGGCGTCGTCGAGGTGCTGCTTGAGTTGGGTAGCGTTCAACTGAGCATTTTCGGCCAGGCTCAGGGCGTGGTGGATGTCTTTTTTACGTTTGTCGAGCAGGGCTTGATAAGCATGTTCGAACAGCGGTTGATCGGTGATCGGTTGCAGTGCCAGCGGCCAGATATCGGTGACATCCAGGTGCTGATACTGCACCGGCAAGTGACGGCTGAATTCAGCGTGGCCGCTGCGCAGTGCCATGGTATGCAGCAGGCCCTGGTCAAGGTCTTGCAAGGTGGCGAAGGCTTCCAACCCACGTGAGGGCGTGAAGAGCAGCACCGGGCCCACGACGGCATCGCCGCTCAAGCGGTCAACGCTCGGGGTAGCCTGGCGTGTCAGCACGAACGCCCCGGCGAATTCGATGCGTCGGTCCTGGTAATCAAAGGTCAAGGCGTACAGACCAGGGCGCAACGTCGGAGGCCGGGAGCAGTCTTCCAGCATCTGCAGGTCGAGGGGGGACAGCAAGGTATCGCTGACATTGAGCCGGGTTTCCTGTTCCAGCGCCTTGATGCCGGCAGTGTCAGTCAGGTAGGTCTTGCGGCTCTGGCCATTGACGGTGCTGGTGTCATCCAGGTGTTGCAGCTGGGTGTCCAGGCGGGTTTTCAGTTTGGCCAGTTGGCCGGGGTCGGTCAGGTCCAGCGCCTGGTAAAGGGCGCTGGCCTGGGTCATATAGGCTTGGTTGATGCGCTTGAGGGTGGTGTTGAGGGTGTCCAGTGCCAGCCGCTCATCTGGCAAGGTGACGGGGCGCCGACTATGGGGGCGCAGCGTTGGGGCGATTTCCAGCAGGTGACTGTGGAGTTGTTGCAGGGGGAGGCGGTGATTCGGCGTACTCATCGGCACGGTCCCAGGGTGATGAATGGAACCACCAGCATGGGGAGTGGCGACGGGTGTCCGGCTGTAGATAGCTATAGCGGGACGCTCATCAAGGTTGGGTGTTGTGTGCTAGTCTGCTGGCCCTTTTAGATCTGGAGGGCACGGACATTCGTGCCGTCCTACAGCGGAGCACCTTCATGTCCGAAGTTAATCTGTCCACCGACGAAACCCGCGTCAGCTACGGTATTGGCCGTCAACTGGGCGACCAACTGCGCGATAATCCGCCACCGGGCGTGAGCATCGACGCGATCCTGGCCGGCCTGACCGACGCGTTCGCCGGTAAGCCAAGCCGTGTTGACCAGGAGCAAATGGCTGCCAGCTTCAAGGTCATCCGTGAAATCATGCAAGCCGAAGCGGCTGCCAAGGCTGAAGCGGCTGCTGGCGCTGGCCTGGCATTCCTGGCTGAAAATGCCAAGCGTGATGGCATCACCACCCTGGCTTCTGGCCTGCAATTTGAAGTGCTGACCGCGGGTACTGGCGCCAAGCCAACCCGTGAAGACCAAGTGCGTACCCACTACCACGGCACCCTGATCGACGGCACTGTGTTTGACAGCTCCTACGAGCGCGGCCAGCCTGCAGAATTCCCGGTCGGTGGCGTGATCGCTGGCTGGACCGAAGCCCTGCAACTGATGAATGCCGGCAGCAAATGGCGCCTGTACGTGCCGAGCGAACTGGCTTATGGCGCTCAAGGCGTTGGCAGCATCCCGCCGCACAGCGTTCTGGTGTTCGACGTCGAGCTGCTCGACGTTCTGTAAGACCTGCTGATTACTGCGGGTGTTGGGCTTGTGTGGGAGCGGGCTTGCTCGCGAATGCATCAACGCGGTCTGTCTGATACACCGTGTTGTCCGCTTCGCGAGCAAGCCCGCTCCCACATAAAGCCCGTTCCCAAAGACTGTACAGTTTGCTTCATGGATGGAACTTGCCATTCAACTCAGTGGCCGGGCGCAACGCTCGGGCATAGCAGAACAGAAACAGGTTACGCACGACCTCCTTCAACACCCCAGGCTCACTGGAACTCAGGCCACTCACGTCCAGGTCGCCCTGGTCCTGCAGCTCATTCAGCGCTTCCTCTTCCAGCACCGCACAGACTTCACCGGTTTCCCGATGCAGGATGCGCAGGTAAGGGTGTGGGCGGTCCAGCCAGGCATCGATCAAATACGTCATGAGTCATTCTCCTTGATGGGTTTCAATGAGAATAATTCTTATTCGTGGAATAGCAAGTGCCTATTGGCGGATTCTGGATTTTTCTGTGTGGATATTGCGCGGGATCAACGGGGAGGGCGAAACGCCATCCCGCGACGGGCGCGGGATGGAAGCAGCCGGTTCAGACCTTGCGCACGAACTCGGACTTGAGCTTCATCGGGCCGATACCGTCGATCTTGCAATCGATATCGTGGTCGCCGTCGCACAGGCGGATGTTCTTGACCTTGGTGCCGACCTTGACCACCAGGGAAGTGCCCTTGACCTTGAGGTCCTTGATCACGGTGATGGTATCGCCGTCCTGCAGCACATTGCCTACAGCATCTTTCTTCACGGTTTCATCACCGGCTGCTTCGGTCTCGCCGTTGGCGGACCACTCATGGGCGCATTCCGGGCAGATCAGCTGGGCGCCGTCTTCGTAGGTGTATTCGGAATTGCATTTCGGGCAGGGTGGCAACGTGCTCACTAAGGCTCCTTGAAAGTCAGGATGGCTAAAGGGCGCACATTATATAGGGTTTATTGCGAGGGAGGACGCAGTCTTGAGCTGGCAATACAAACTAAATGTGGGAGCGGGCTTGCTCGCGAAAGCGGATTTCAGTCAGCACATATACCGACTGATACACCGCTTTCGCGAGCAAGCCCGCTCCCACACAAGCCCTTTCCTACATAGGGCCGGATCAGTGAGTGCGGGCTACCGCAAACTCACTCAGCTCGACCAAGGCGTCCCGGTATTCGCTGGCTGGAATCACTTCCAGGCACTGGATGGCACGGGCGACGAAGTCACGCGCCAACTGAGCGGTGTAATCCAGCGAGCCCGAAGCTTCAACGGCGGCACGGATGGCCTCCAGGTCTTCGATCCCGCCTTTCTGGATCGCCTTGCGCACCAGGGCTGCCTGTTCCGGTGTGCCTTCGCGCATGGTGTAGATCAACGGCAGGGTCGGCTTGCCTTCGGCCAGGTCGTCACCCACGTTCTTGCCCAGGGTTTCGGCGTCGCCACGGTAGTCGAGCAGGTCGTCCACCAGTTGGAACGCCACGCCCAGGTGATCACCAAAGGTGCGCAGCGCTTCGGCCTGTTCGGCGGTGGCGCCACACAGCGCTGCGGCACTGTGGGTCGAGGCTTCGAAGAGCATCGCGGTCTTGCCGCGAATCACTTCCATGTAGGTTTCTTCGGTGGTGCTGGCGTCGCGGACCTTCGACAGCTGCAACACTTCGCCCTCGGCGATGATGCGTGTGGCCTGTGAAAGAATCTTCATCACTGGCATCGAGCCCAGCTCGACCATCATTTCGAAGGAGCGCGAATACAGGAAGTCACCCACCAGTACGCTGGGGGCATTGCCCCACATTGCGTTGGCGGTCTCGCGGCCACGGCGCATGCCGGACATGTCGACCACGTCGTCATGCAGCAGGGTAGCGGTGTGCAGGAACTCAATGGTGGCGGCCAAGAGGCGCAGGTCATCGCCCTCACGGCCCAGGGCCTTGCCGCACAGCAACACTAATAAAGGACGCAGGCGTTTGCCGCCCGCCGACGTAATGTAGTCGCCGATTTTGGAGACCAGCGGCACTTTAGATGTCAGCTGCTGCTTGATGATGCCGTCGACGGCGCTAAAATCGTCCGCGACCGCGCGGTAGAAAGCTTGGGGTTGCATCAGCGACAGTCGCTCCAGAAGGGTTGCGCGGCATGCTAGGACCCTGACCCCCGGGTGTCAAGGCGCGATAGACGGCCCCTTGCAACACCCCTTTACCTTGCGTACAATCGCGCACCCTGAACTTCCTGGGCAGCACCTGCCTTACGCAATTGCATTCGGGACGTCCATCCCATGCAGCCATGCCAGCCAATACCTCTTCTTATAAAGCGCTGGGTGAGCAGGATTATCGGAGAAATACCATGTCGTACGCAGTAATTGTTACTGGTGGCAAGCAATACAAAGTCGCCCCAGGTGAATACCTGAAGATCGAAAAACTGGAAGTCGCTACTGGCGAATCCGTGACTTTTGATCGCGTTCTGTTGGTCGCCAATGGCGATGACGTGAACATCGGCGCTCCAGTTGTTGCTGGCGCTACCGTTGTGGCTGAAGTGATCTCCCAAGGTCGTCACGATAAAGTCCGCATCATCAAGTTCCGTCGTCGTAAGCACCACATGAAACGTATGGGCCACCGCCAGTGGTACACCGAGATCAAAATCACCGGTATTCAGGCTTAATTTCAGCCTAATTCCTCACTAGGAGAATTGACTCATGGCACACAAAAAAGCTGGTGGTAGTACCCGTAACGGTCGCGACTCAGAAGCCAAACGCCTTGGCGTGAAGATGTATGGCGGCCAGAAAATCATTCCGGGCAACATCATCGTGCGTCAGCGCGGCACCCAATTCCACGCCGGTTACGGTGTAGGCATGGGTAAAGATCACACTCTCTTCGCGAAAATCGAAGGCGTGATCAAGTTTGAAGTAAAAGGCGCGTTCAACCGCCGTTACGTGAGCGTTGTCGCAGCTTAATTGCGAGATCGCTGGAAAAGCCCTGTCTTGCGACGGGGCTTTTTCGTTTGTGGGGTGAGTCTCTTGCAAAGCTGTTTGTAATGGGCGCAAGCCGCCGCATTTGCGGCGGTTGCTTGAGGTCGCTACGCTCATTTTTGCAAGAGTCTTATGTCTTGGTTTCTTAAGCTCGTCCACGCGACGAGAGGCGTTTTGTTATGAAGTTCGTTGATGAAGTTTCCATCCGAGTAAAAGCAGGCGACGGCGGTAACGGTTGCATGAGTTTCCGTCGCGAAAAATTCATCGAAAACGGTGGCCCCAACGGCGGTGACGGCGGTGACGGCGGTTCCATCTACATGATGGCCGACGAAAACCTCAACACCCTGGTCGACTACCGTTACACCCGGCACTTCGATGCCGAGCGTGGCTCCAACGGCGGCAGCACCGACTGCACCGGTAAAAAAGGCGAAGACCTGGTACTGCGCGTACCGGTCGGCACCACCATCATCGACTCTGCCACCCAGGAAGTGATCGGCGACCTGACCAAGGCCGGCCAGAAGCTGATGGTTGTGCAGGGCGGCTGGCACGGTCTGGGCAACACCCGATTCAAGTCCAGTACCAACCGCGCGCCGCGCCAGACCACTCCAGGCAAGCCGGGCGAACAGCGTGACCTGAAGCTGGAAATGAAAGTATTGGCCGACGTGGGCCTGTTGGGCCTGCCGAACGCCGGTAAAAGTACCTTCATCCGCTCGGTCTCGGCCGCGAAGCCGAAAGTTGCCGACTACCCGTTCACCACCCTGGTGCCCAACCTGGGCGTGGTCAGCGTTGACCGCTGGAAAAGCTTCGTGATCGCCGACATTCCCGGTCTGATCGAAGGTGCTTCCGATGGCGCAGGCCTGGGGATTCGCTTCCTCAAGCACTTGTCCCGTACCCGTCTGCTGCTGCACCTCGTGGACATGGCGCCACTGGATGACACCAGCGCACCGGATGCCGCCGAAGTGATCGTCAGCGAACTGACCAAGTTCAGCCCGTCCCTGGCCGAGCGTGATCGTTGGCTGGTGCTGAACAAGTGCGACCAGATCCTCGAAGAAGAGCACGAGGCGCGCGTCAAGGAAATCGTCGACCGCCTGGAGTGGGAAGGCCCGGTCTACGTGATCTCGGCCATCGCCAAAGAAGGCACCGAGCGCCTGACCCGCGACATCATGCGCTACCTGGAAGACCGCGCCGACCGCCTGGCGGCCGACCCGGTGTTCAAGGCCGAACTGGCCGAACTCGATCAGC
Organism: Pseudomonas sp. P7548; assembly: GCF_013386585.1. GTDB lineage: Bacteria > Pseudomonadota > Gammaproteobacteria > Pseudomonadales > Pseudomonadaceae > Aquipseudomonas. The sequence continues at coordinate 55,322 of NZ_JACARO010000059.1, forward strand.
GCATCGAAGACGAAGCCCGCGCCCAGCTGCAGGCCCTGGACGACCAGCGTGCCTTGCGCCGCAGTGGCGTGAAGTCGGTCCACGACATCGGCGACGACGATTGGGACGAAGAAGACGTGGATGATGAAGACGGTCCGGAAATCATTTACGTGCGCGACTGATCCGTTGCAGTAAACTTGAACGCCGCTCCCTGGAGCGGCGTTTTAGTATCCGGGTTTAACGTTATGGGCCGCGCTGGGTCGCGCAGCCCTCAATCTAAGGTTGAAGATGATGCGGAGCAAAGTGACAGGTGCGCAGCGCTGGGTCGTAAAGATCGGAAGTGCGTTGCTGACGGCGGATGGCAAAGGTCTGGATCGCGCAGCCATGGGCGTCTGGGTCGAGCAAATGGTGGCCTTGCATGAGGCCGGTGTGGAGCTGGTGCTGGTGTCGTCCGGGGCCGTTGCCGCCGGGATGAGCCGCCTCGGCTGGACCGCGCGACCCAGCGCGATGCACGAACTGCAAGCCGCCGCCGCCATCGGCCAGATGGGCCTGGTGCAAGCCTGGGAATCCAGCTTTGCCGAGCACGGCCGCCACACGGCGCAGATCCTGCTGACCCACGACGATCTGTCCGACCGCAAGCGCTACCTCAACGCCCGTAGCACCCTGCGCGCGCTGGTAGAGCTGAAAGTCATCCCGGTGATCAATGAAAACGATACCGTGGTCACCGACGAAATCCGCTTTGGCGACAACGACACCCTGGCCGCCCTGGTGGCCAACCTGGTGGAAGCCGATCTGCTGGTGATCCTCACCGACCGCGACGGCATGTTTGACGCCGACCCGCGCAACAACCCCGATGCCCAGTTGATCTTCGAAGCCCGCGCCGATGACCCGGCCCTGGACGCCGTGGCCGGCAGCGTCGGCGGTGCCCTGGGCCGTGGCGGCATGCAGACCAAGCTGCGTGCGGCACGCCTGGCAGCGCGCTCTGGTGCCCACACCATCATCGTGGGTGGGCGCATCGAGCGTGTGCTGGACCGTCTCAAGGCCGGCGAGCGCATCGGTACGCTGCTGTCGCCGGAACGCGGGATGCTGGCGGCGCGCAAACAATGGCTGGCCGGTCATCTGCAAACCCGTGGCACCCTGGTGCTGGATGATGGCGCGGTGTCGGCGTTGTCCCAGGGCAACAAGAGTTTGCTGCCGGTGGGCGTCAAGCTGGTGCAGGGCAGCTTCCGCCGTGGTGAGATGGTGGTGTGCGTTGCGCCGGATGGCCGTGAGATCGCCCGGGGCCTGGCCAACTACAGCGCCTTGGAAGCGCAGAAAATCATTGGACAATCTTCCGATGCGATTGTCGGATTATTGGGTTACATGGCGGAACCTGAGTTGGTCCACCGCGACAACCTGATCCTGGTCTAACCAAAGGAATACATGATGCGCGTGATAAAGGGATTGCTCGGCCTGCTGCTGGCCATGCCACTGCTGGCCTCGGCCGAAGAAATCGGCCAGGTGTCGACCGTATTCAAATTCGTCGGCCCCAACGACCGGATCGTTGTCGAAGCCTTCGATGACCCCAAGGTCGACGGCGTGACCTGTTACCTGTCGCGCGCCAAGACTGGCGGCGTCAAAGGCGGCCTGGGCTTGGCTGAAGACCGCGCCGAAGCCTCGATTGCCTGCCGCCAGGTGGGCCCGATCCGCTTCAAGGGCGAGCTCAAGGATGGCGACGAAGTGTTCAAGGAGCGCACCTCCCTTGTGTTCAAGACCATGCAGGTGGTGCGCTTCCTCGACAAGAAGCGCAACACCCTCGTTTACCTGGTGTACAGCGACCGTTTGATCGAAGGCAGCCCGCAAAATGCGGTGACCGCCATACCGATTCTGCCCTGGCCGACCGCTCAGTAACCCGCAGGCGAGTTTTGTCATCGACGTCTATGATTGCAGGCTTGCGGGTTGTAATCTCAAAGCGCCGCAATGCGAAGAACATGGGATATCTGGAGTTCGTCATGAGTGCTTTCCACGACCTGAAACTCAAAGCTTTGGACGGACAAGAGCTGCCATTGGCGCCCTTCAAGGGGCACGTTGTGCTGGTGGTGAATGTGGCCTCCAAATGTGGTTTGACCCCGCAATACGCGGCCTTGGAAAACCTCTACCAGCAATACAAGGATCAGGGGTTTACCGTGCTTGGCCTGCCGTGCAACCAGTTTGCCGGCCAGGAGCCAGGCACCGAAGAGGAGATCCGCGAGTTCTGCAGCTTGAACTACGGCGTGACGTTCCCTTTGGGCAGCAAGCTCGACGTCAATGGCCATGACCGTCATCAGCTGTACCGCTTGCTGGCGGGTGAGGGCGCTGAGTTTCCAGGCGATATCACCTGGAACTTTGAAAAATTCCTGCTGGGCAAGGATGGGCGCGTACTTGCCCGTTTCTCTCCCCGTACCGCACCGGATGACCCCACCATCGTCCAGGCCATCGAAAAAGCCCTGAGCTGACACTATCCCTGTGTAGGAGCCGGCAAGCCGGCTCCTACAGGATTGCGCCGCTTTTACCCCTTAATCACCCAAATCAATAGTGCTATCCAACACGCTGCACTCTCCATATTATCCACATCATAAATCCCTCTGACGTGGAGTGCTCCCATGCCTGTGCAAGCCTTGTTCAAACCCTTCCAGCTCGGCGCATTGCAACTGTCGACCCGTGTCGTGATGGCGCCGATGACCCGCTCGTTCTCCCCGGGTGGCGTACCCAACTCCAAAGTCATCGAGTACTACCGTCGTCGCGCCGCAGCCGGTGTGGGCCTGATCATCACCGAAGGTACGGTGGTGGGGCACCCGGCTTCCAATGGCTACCCGAACGTGCCGCACTTCTACGGCGAAGCCGCCTTGGCTGGTTGGAAAAAAGTGGTCGACGCCGTGCACGCCGAAGGTGGCAAGATCGTCCCGCAGCTGTGGCACGTGGGCAGCGTGCGCCGTATCGGTACCGAGCCGGATGCCAGCGTGCCGGCTTACGGTCCGATGGAAAAGCTCAAGGACGGCAACGTGGTCGTCCACGGCATGACCCAGCAAGACATCAAGGACGTGATCAACGCCTTCGCCCAAGCCGCCAAGGATGCCCAGAGTATCGGCATGGACGGCGTGGAGATCCACGGTGCCCACGGTTACCTGGTGGACCAGTTCTTCTGGGAAGGCAGCAACCAGCGCACCGACGAATACGGCGGCAGCCTGGCCAACCGCTCGCGCTTTGCCATCGAACTGATCCAGGCCACCCGCGCCGCTGTCGGTCCGGATTTCCCGATCATCTTCCGTTTCTCCCAGTGGAAGCAGCAGGACTACACCGCACGCCTGGTGCAAACCCCGCAAGCGCTGGGTGAGTTCCTCAAGCCGTTGGCCGACGCCGGTGTGGATATTTTCCACTGCTCCACCCGCCGTTTCTGGGAGCCCGAATTCGAAGGTTCCGACCTCAACCTGGCCGGCTGGACCCGTCAGCTCACCGGCAAGCCGACCATCACCGTGGGCAGCGTCGGCCTGGATGGCGAGTTCCTGCAGTTCATGGTCAATACCGACAAGGTCGCGCAACCGGCCAGCCTGGAAAAGCTGCTGGAGCGTTTGAACAACGACGAGTTCGACCTGGTCGCCGTGGGCCGTGCCCTGCTGGTGGACCCGGATTGGGCGCTGAAGGTGCGTGAAGGTCGCGAGGGTGACATCCTGCCGTTCAGCCGTGAAGCGCTGACGACCCTGGTGTAAGTGGCTCGACTCCCTGTGCTCGCACAGGGAGTCTTGTCGCCTTAGCGGTTAATATTGCGGCCCTTTGTACAGCTCTCTAGTGCGATCGATTTTATGCGGGTCGACTTGCCCAGGCTGGCCGTAGACAGGGGGTTCAGCTCGAGATTTATCCAAGACGTGTTGCTGGCGCGCCCATTCGGCGTTTGGCATGTTGACGCCATTACGTACACCCATTCCATAAGCTGACATTTTTCGTATCTCCGTCAATTGAAGAGCCTGCTTGAATCGCAGGTATCAATAATTGGCGTTCAGCGCTATCGGAGTTCCTGATGTAAACATAGGGAAAGACTTAACGCTTCATTGCACGAAAGGCTGCGTAGGAAGCGCAAAGTTTTCGCCGCACACCCCGCGCAACTGCCGCTCAAACTGCTCGATAATTGCCGGCCAGCCTTGCCGGCTGGCATGTTGCCGGGCATTGAGGCGCATGCGACGCAGGCTTTCGGCGTCTTCCAACAGCCAGTTGGCGGCATCGCAGAACGCACCTTCGTCCCCGGGCATCGCCAGCACACCGTTGTAGCCATGGCGAATATGCTGGGTCGCTGCGGCCTGGTCGTAGGCCACCACTCCCAACCCCGACGCCATGGCTTCCAGCACCACATTGCCGAAGGTTTCCGTCAGGCTGGGAAACAGGAACACGTCACCTGATGCGTAATGCCGCGCCAGCGCTTCACCGCGCAAGGTGCCGCAGAAAATCGCCTCGGGCAGTTCCTTCTCCATGGTGGCCCGTTGCGGCCCATCGCCGACGATGATCAGTTTCATCTGGCGCATGGGGTAGGTGTCTTGCAACGTCTCGAAGCACCGCTTGAGCAACCCTAGATTCTTTTCCTGCGCCAATCGCCCCACATACAGCACAGCGGTTTGCTCGTCGTTCAAGGCCCAGCTTTCACGCAGCGCACTGTCGCGCTTGGCCGGGTGGAACAACTGGCTGTCCACACCGCGTGACAGCATGCCCAAGCGCTCGAAGTGCCGGCGCTCCAGTTCCAGGCGCTGGCTGGCGCTGGGCACCAGGGTCAAGGTCGAGCGGTTGTGAAACCAGCGCAAGTAATGGGTGACCATCCGGCTCAACACACTCAAGCCGTATTGGTTGGAGTACTGCTGGAAGTTGGTGTGAAAGCCACTGACCACGCTGATGCCCAAGCGCCTGGCTGCGCGCAGGGCAGACAGTCCCAGTGGCCCTTCCGTGGCGATATACAGCACATCCGGGCGCTGGCGCGTCCAGCGCCTGAGCAACTTGTGCATCGACGACTGGCCCCATTGCAAGCCGGGGTAACCCGGCAATGGCCAGCCACGACACAGCAGCAATTCGTCGTCGCTGGGGCGGCTCTGGTCGCTGCCCTGGCGTGGGCGTACCAGCTCGACTTGATGGCCGCGTGCGCGCAAACCCTCGCACAGGCGGCCAAGGGTATTGGCCACCCCGTTGATTTCTGGCGGGAAGGTTTCGGTAATAAGGGTGATGTGAAGCGAGGCTGTCGTCATGACCCACAGTGTCACCGTGGGCCATGTCGTCATTGTGTCATCGGGATGATGGATTTATGACGGGGTCACTTTTTTCTGCTGTGCCATCGCCTCGGCACCTTGTTCGCGCACCCAGAACAGCGTGGCCCCGGCCACTGCCGCCGGCATCATCAGCAGGTTGACCACCGGCACCAGCAGCACCAGGTAGACAATCCCGCCGAAGCTCATGCTCTGCCAGCGCTTCTGGCGCAGCCAGGCGAGCATCTCGTTCCAGCCCAGCTTGTGGTTGTCGGCCGGGTAGTCGATGTACTGGATCGCCATCATCCACACGCCGAACAACAGCCACAGCGGTGCGGCGACCAAGTTGACCACCGGGATGAACGACAGGATAAACAGGCCGATGGCCCGTGGCAGGAAGTAGCCCAGCTTGCGCATTTCGCGGGCCAGGGTGCGCGGCACCATGGCGATCAGTTCGCCCCAGCTGAAGGCTGGGAAGTCATCCGTGCCGCGCACCACCACCTCAACCTTCTCCGAGAGAAAACCGTTGAACGGCGCGGCGATGATGTTGGCCAGCATGGTGAAGGTGAAAAACACCATCAACACCACCAGCACCACAAACAGTGGCCACAAGAGGTAATTCAGAAAACCCAGCCAACTGGGTAGCGTCGGCATCAAATGGTCGACCCACAGGCTGAACTGGTGGCCGGCGAAATAGATCAAGCCGACGAACAGCACCAGGTTGATCGCCAGCGGCAGCAGCACAAACAGGCGCAGGCCAGGGCTCAGCACCAGTTTGAGGCCTTCACGCAGGTATTGCGGGCCAGAAAGAGCAGGGGCGGGCATGGAGAACTCCGAGCAAAGGGACGAACGCGCCGACCTTACCGGCTTTGCTGAACAGGCGAAAGTCACGACATCAGCAGTAACAAACCCATCGATCAACCGGGTCGACTGCATAGAGACCACCTATGAGCTGGATTGTTATTCCGTATTTCCTTAATCTTGCCCCCCTCTATACGCTGCACCCATTATTTTCAGGACGTGCGAGTTCAAGCCTTCCCCAAGTGCTTCGCGGTCCTTTTTTATTCCAGCCGCCCTGTTGCCCGGGTGGTCGATAGGAGTGAGTCATGTCTGATACCCGTCATTCGCGAGTGATTATTCTCGGTTCCGGCCCTGCCGGTTACAGCGCTGCGGTCTACGCTGCCCGGGCCAACCTCAAGCCGCTGCTGATCACCGGCATGCAAGCGGGCGGTCAGTTGACCACCACCACCGAAGTCGACAACTGGCCGGGCGACGTCCATGGCCTGACCGGCCCGGTGCTGATGGAGCGCATGAAAGAGCATGCCGAGCGCTTCGAAACCGAGATCGTCTTCGACCACATCAACAAGGTCGACTTCTCCAAGAAGCCTTACAGCCTGACCGGCGACAGCGGCGTCTACACCTGTGACGCCCTGATCATCGCCACCGGCGCCAGCGCTCGCTACCTGGGCCTGCCATCGGAAGAAGCGTTCATGGGCAAGGGCGTTTCCGCTTGCGCAACCTGCGACGGTTTCTTCTACCGCAACAAGCCGGTCGCCGTAGTCGGCGGGGGCAACACCGCCGTGGAAGAGGCACTGTACCTGGCCAACATCGCCAGCACCGTGACCCTGGTTCACCGCCGCGAGACCTTCCGTGCCGAGAAGATCCTGATCGACAAGCTGCACGCCCGTGTCGCTGAAGGCAAGATCATCCTCAAGCTCAATGCCACCCTGGACGAAGTCCTGGGCGACAACATGGGCGTGACCGGTGCCCGCCTGAAAAACAACGACGGCAGCTTCGACGAACTGAAAGTCGACGGCGTGTTCATCGCCATCGGCCACACCCCGAACACGTCGCTGTTCGAAGGCGTGCTGGAAGCCAAAGACGGCTACCTGGTGGTGCAGGGCGGCCGTGAAGGCAACGCCACTGCCACCAACATCGAGGGCATCTTCGCCGCCGGTGACGTGGCTGACCACGTGTACCGCCAAGCCATTACCTCGGCCGGCGCCGGTTGCATGGCAGCCCTGGATGCCGAGCGTTACCTCGATGGGTTGAAGGACGCTGCGTTCTAAACCCGTTGAAATAAAAAAACCGGCTGAGAGGCCGGTTTTTTTATGCGCGTGATTTGATGATCACCGCAGTTCAAATGTGGGAGCGGGCTTGCTCGCGAATGCTGAGTGTCAGTCACCGAATAAGTCGACTGATCCACCGCTTTCGCGAGCAAGCCCGCTCCCACATTTTTATCTATGTCTGACTCAGAATTTGCGGGTCAGTGGCTGTGCAGTGAACTTCACACCGGCCAGGCCGTGCGCGATCAACGCACGAATGTTGCCATGGTCGCTGCCTTCCGGCGTGGCCACCACCGAACGATAATGCTCACCAAACGCCAGCAGCGCTTCCTGGTCGTTCAAACCTTCCAGCAACGCCAGGCCCAGGGTCTTGCACGAGCCTTCGTTCTGCCCGGCCGCGTTATCCACAGGACCGTTGGTGAACGCTTGCGGCTGGTAGTCGTAACCGGCAGCGACAAACGCCAGGGTGTCGGCAAAAACGTGTTCGCCGCTGTTGAGGCTGGCGCGCAGGGTGTTCAAGTCAGTCATGGGGTTTTCCTTTGGCAAACGCCGCCTGTTGGTCGGCGCTGGCTTCTTTCTGATAGTGGGCTTTCCATTCGGCGTACGGCATGCCGTACACCACTTCGCGGGCGTCATCGAGGCTCAGCTCGATGTGGCGTTCGTCGGCCTCGGCCTTGTACCACTTGGACAAGCAGTTGCGGCAGAAGCCCGAGAGGTTCATCAGGTCGATGTTCTGCACATCCTTGCGGCTGTCCAGGTGCGCCACCAACCGGCGGAAGGCGGCGGCTTCGAGTTCGAGGCGTTGTTGATCGTTCATAGGGCTCACGCAGGTTCAGGGGTTAGCGGCTGGCCGCCAGGGTAATCGACACCGACTCGGCAAAGCGCAGCGCATGGGGCTTGTCCACTTCGACTTCGGCATACAGCACGGACTCGTTGCTCATCACCAGGTCCAGCAGTTCCTGGGTCAGGCGCTCCAGCAAGGCAAAGCGGTTGCCTTCGACGTGGGCAATGATCGCCTTGGTGATGGTGCGGTAGTTCAGCGCGTGATCGATATCGTTGTCACGCACGGCTTCCTGCGCGGCATACAGGATGGTCAGGTTGATCAGCACGTCCTGCTTGTTGAGGATCTCATCTTCGTTGATGCCGATGTATGTGCGCAGGCACAGGTCCTTGACCCGGATGCGCGCCATGCCTGGTTGAAGTTGTGGCATTGCTACTTGCTCCGTCCAATCAGTTGCAGGAACTCCATGCGCGTGGTGTTCGACTCGCGGAACGCGCCGAGCATCACCGAGGTGTTCATGGTTGAATTCTGTTTTTCCACGCCGCGCATCATCATGCACATATGCTGCGCCTCGATCACCACCGCCACACCGGCCGCCTGGGTGACGCTCTGGATGGCGTCGGCGATTTGCCGCGTGAGGTTTTCCTGGATCTGCAGGCGCCGTGCGTACATGTCGACAATGCGCGCCAGTTTCGACAGGCCCAGCACTTTGCCTGTCGGAATGTAGGCCACATGAGCCTTGCCGATGAAGGGCAGCAGGTGATGCTCGCACAGCGAATACAGCTCGATGTCCTTGAGGATCACCATCTCGTCATTGTCGGAGGTGAACAGCGCGCCGTTGACGATGGTTTCCAGGTTCTGCTCGTAGCCATGACACAGGTACTGCATGGCCTTGGCGGCGCGCTTGGGCGTGTCGAGCAACCCTTCGCGCTCCGGGTCTTCGCCCAGGCTTTTGAGGATCTCGCGGTAGTGTTGGGGCAGGGACAAGGTCATACAACATCCTCACAAACGGCTTACTTGATATGCCGCCCGCCGTTGACGGTCAGGGTGGTACCAGTGACATAAGGGTTATCCAGCAGGTAACGCACGCTCTGGTAGATCACTTCGGGCCCGGGCTCGATGCCCAGGGCCGATTTGGCCAGCACCTTGGCGCGGTAGGCCGCGTCGTCGCCCTCGTTGAACATCACCATCGCCGGGGCGATGCCGTTGACCTTGATCAGCGGCGCGAACTGCGCGGCGAACGACAACGTGAGGCTGTCGAGCCCGGCCTTGGTGGCGCAGTAGGCGATGTGCTGGCGGCTGCCCTTGCGCACCACGTCATCGCTGATGTGCACGATGTCCGCCGGTGTCGAGCGTTGCAGCAAGGGTGAACAATGCAGGTTGATCAGGTAGGGCGCAAGCATGTGCACGCTGAACATGTCGCTGAACGCGCGACTCTCGTCGCCTGGGGCTTCTGCAACCCACGCCGAGGCGTTGTGGATGATCGCGCGCAGGCTGTCGGTGTGAGTCTTCAGCTCAGCGATGAAGGCCAGGATCCCGGCCTCGCTGGAGAAATCGGCAAACACGCCCACCGCTCCCCGCTCACGCAGGGTGTGTACGCCGGGGCGTTCGCTGCGGTAGCTGAAAATCACCGAGTGGCCGTCATCCAGCAGGCGCTCGGCACAATGCAGGCCGACACGCTGGCCGGCACCGGTGATCAGGATCGGGGCGTCTGTTGCAGTCATGGGGGGCTCGATTCGCTGGCAGGCTCAAATCATACCAGCGACCGGGCCCCCTGTACTCACGCGGCGGCTTCGGTGGCCTTACGCGGTGTGGGGGCGGGATGCAGCCAGTTGGCCAGCAGGTGAGTCGACAGCGGAATGAACAGGTAAACCATCAGTGGCGTGAGCGCCAGGGTGCTGACCAGTACGCGGGGAAGCAGGTCCAACTCGCCGAGCAACGGGCCCAGTACAAAGTTGAAAATCAGCGACACCGGGAAAAACGCCAGCCAGATCGCCACGGCTTGCTTCCAGCGCGGCGGTCGCGCGCCTGCGGCGCCGAACCAGCCATCGATGCCGCTCACGCGATGCTCGGACGGGTCGGCAAACAGTTCGCTTCCTCGGTCCAGCCAGGCGCTGCGGGAGGCGGAAAACTCCCAGGCATGCAGGGTTTTCTCGTCGGCAAAACGGAAAATGATCTGGAATTCGTCGTCGTTGGGCGGCGGTGCGAGCACGCCTGAGCCCAGGTAGCCGGGGAAGTCGGTGGCCAGTTGCTCGCCTTCGCGCAGCCAGGTCATCAATTCTTCATAGCGTCCTTTGGCCACGCGGCGCGCAACCATCAGGGTGACGGGTGAGGTAGACATTGTGTATCTCCGAGTAATCAGGTGCGCTGGGCCGGGTAGGCGGCGCACGAACGTAGCGGCCGGGTGGGGCTGCCACGTAAAAACAGGCAAGGATTATTCCTGTTTTATCCAAATACGCCAGAGACTTCGGACAGATCGCCGCAGACCTTGAACCGGCGACGGCAATGGGCGTTAAATAGGATCCACATTTGCACGGATCTTTCCGACCTCTGATGCCCGAAATCATTGCCCCACAGCGTGAAACCACACAAGACAGCCAGGCTGACGATGTGGTGTTGTTTCCAATTCGCGAAGTCGCAAGGCTCACCGGCGTAAACCCGGTCACGCTGCGTGCCTGGGAGCGACGCTATGGGTTGATCCAGCCTGTGCGCACCGAAAGTGGGCATCGGTTGTACTCAAGCACCGATATCGACACCGTTCATCGCATCCTCGACTGGATCGAGCGCGGCGTCGCGGTGAGCAAGGTGGGCAAGATCCTCGCGCGAGATGACGCCAGCAGCCAGCCGATCAGCGCTTCGCGTGCCGATACCGAGCTGGAGTGGCGCCAATGGCAAGTGCAATTGCGCCAGGCCATCAGCGCATTCGATGACCGCCAGCTTGACCGCCTATACGGCCAGATCTTCTCGGCCTACTCCATGGCCGTGGTGTTCCAGGACATCCTGATGCCGCTGTGGCAACAACTGCTGCGTCACCACGGTGGCTTCGGCCAGGCCAGCGAATGGCTGTTCTTCGACAACTTCCTGCGTTCACGTACCGCGCAACGCCTACAAATGGCGACGGCAACGCCTGCGCCCAGGGTGTTGTTATCCGCCATCGCCGGGGAATGCCGCGAGCTGGAGTTATTGGTTGCAGGCTTGTTGATGTCGACGGAAAGCCTCGCGGTCAAAGTCCTGGGGGTTGGTCAGCCCTTCGATGAGCTGACGCTGGTCTGCGAAAAGACCCGGCCTCAGGCTCTGGTGCTGTTTTCCAATCGTTTCCCAGGCAGCGAATTGCCGTCGCGCCTCAAGCGCCTTGCCATGACCCTGGATTGCCCGTTGCTGTTGGCCGGTGATGCATCAGACTTGGCAGAAACGAGCTTGAACGGGTCGTCGATTGGCTGTCTGGGCAATGACGCACGGCTGATGCCGCGTCGCTTGCAGCAGTTTCTCGGCGGCCGGCTGGATACCTGATATCAGGCGTGGACTTGTGGATGCACCAGGCGGTGCTGGTGCAGGATGAACTGGCGCAGGCGCTCGGTTTCATCCGCGTCGCCCTGGCTCAGGCGGTAAGCGAACAAGCCGCGGGCGGTTTCCCGCTCCAGCGTGCCGCGCAGCGCGATACGCTCGTACCCGGACGGGCTGAACCACAGGGAAAAGGATTTTGGCGGTTTGATCCGGCCACGGATTTCCACCAGCACCCCCTTGAATGACACTTCATGCACCCACAGCGCGCCAGGGCTGCCCCTGACGTTTTCCAGTGCCACCGGTGTTTCAAGTGCCAGGCGCCACGGACGGATCATGGGCCCGTCTTCGAAGATGCTGGGTACGCCCAGGCGCAAATGCACCGCGTGAAACTCATCTTCCACCAGATGCAGGGGAAAGGTCAGTTGCTGGTTGTCGAATTGGGCCTGGATGGTGAGGTGGTCGTGAGCGGCCAGCCGGGTGAGCAAATCACGAATCTGCGCGCCGCCGTTGACGGTCAGGCTCGACGATGCGTCCCGCAAGTTGAGCTGCGGGTTGTGCTGCATGTTCTGGATAAAGTCCAGTTCGTCCTGGGTCAGTAGAGCGTCGCGATGCATGAGGGTGCTCACGGTGAGACATTAAAAAGCCATTATCGCTCTAAAGACCGCGTTTTCTACAATTTGTTGATTCCACTCGTCGCCTGAAGGGCGGCCACCTGCTCTTTCAGCTCGGCCACCTGTGCTTCCAGCTGTGCAACGCGCTGCTGTGCCCTGACCTGGGCGGTCACGTCTTTTTGCACGCCCACAAAATAAGTCTGCTTGTCGGTCTCGTTGAAAACCGTCGAAATCGACAGCTCGTTCCAGAAGTGGGTGCCGTCCTTGCGGTAATTGCGCAGGATTTCCCGGCAACTGCCGCCGCTGTCGAGGGCCTCGCGAATGGCCATCAGGGCCGGCTGGTCTCGGTCGCCCGACTGCAGGAAGCGGCAGTCCTGGTACAGGATGTCGTCCAGGTCATAGCCGGTCATCCGTTCGAAAGCCGGGTTGACGTAGATCAGCGGTTTGTCTTTGCCTTCCCGTTCGGCGACGACAATCCCGTCGTTGGAGGCGTTGATGACCATTTGCATCAGGTGGGCGTTGATCATTGAGCGTTCTATGGCGAGTTCTGGAATGTGGAGTTTATGGCACGCCTTGAATGTTGCACGGTACACGCCGAAATATTTGCGCCAGCTGTTAATATCCCACGCTTTCGCTCAACTACAGGATCAGATTGATGAAAGTCGCCATCCTTTCCGGCTCGGTCTACGGCACCGCAGAAGAAGTCGCCCGCCACGCCGCCGGCATCCTCAAGGCCGCCGGCTTTGACGCCTGGCACAACCCGCGTGCGACCTTGGCCGACGTGCAGGCTTTCGCCCCCGAGGCGTTCCTGGCAGTGACCTCCACCACCGGCATGGGTGAGTTGCCTGACAACCTGCAACCGCTGTACTCGTCCATCCGCGACCAGTTGCCTGCCGCCTGGCGTGGCCTGCCAGGCGCGGTGATCGGTTTGGGTGATGCGAGCTATGGCGATACCTTCTGCGGAGGCGGCGAGCAAATGCGCGAGCTGTTCGGCGAGTTGGGTGTGCGCGAAGTGCTGCCAATGCTGCGCCTGGACGCCAGCGAAAGCGTCACCCCCGAAGCTGACGCCGAGCCGTGGCTGGCGGAGCTGGTCACTGCACTGCGCGGCTGACCGGAAACTCGCGCAGCAACGCCAGCCAGGCCTGGGCGGCTTTGGACAGATAGGCTCCCTCACGCCAGATAAAGGCGATGTCCCAGCGCAGGTACTCCGGCGCCTTGAGCGTCAGGCGTACCACCCCTGGTCGCACCAGCCCACGGGCGACCACACTGGGCAGCAACACCACGCCCTGGCCGGCCGCCACCAGCGCCACGAGGAAATCTGCCTGCCCGCTGCGGCCGATTTCCTTCGGGGTGAAACCCAATTGCTGGCAGGCCTGCATCAGCCGATCGTTCAGCACAAAACTGCGCTGGTACATCAGGAACGGCGTGTCAGCCAATTCCTCAAGACGGACCTGGGCATTGTCCGCCAAGGGATGGTCCATCGGCAGCAAGGCATCCAGCGGTTCATCGCAGAACGCTTGCCAGGCAAAGGCCGGGTCGCTGGGCATCAGGCTGCCACCCACGTCCAGCTCGCCGCTGAGGATCGCCTGCTCGATCGTACGACTGCCACCCTCCAGCAATTGAATGGTGACGTTCGGGTAGCGCCTGCGGTACTCGGCAAACAGCCCGGCAAACAACGTGTCTCCCGCCAACAGCGGCAGGCCCAGGCGCAACTCGCCGCGGGTCAGTTGCTGCATGTCATCCAGTTCGCTGAGTAACTCGGCCTGCAGGCGCAGCATGGCCTCGGCCAGCTGCAGCACCACCTCGCCGGCGGCGGTCAGGCGGATCTGCGAGCCGGTGCGCTCCAGCAAGGGAGTGCCCAGGCTTTCCTCCAACTGCGCGACCTGTTTGCTGACGGCCGATTGGCTGATGTGCAGGGTTCTACCGGCCTGGGTAAAACCTCCACGGTGGATCACTTCGACAAAGCTGCGCAGCTGTTTGAATTCCATGGGGCGTGATTCCAGATTGGAATAGTTGGCAGTCTAACAATTCGCTGTGGGGATGGGCATGGCCTCTTTAAAATGGCGTTCTGCGAGGAACCCAAGCCCATGAAACGTTTCACCTTCAAACACCTCGGTCGTCTGCTGGCGGAGTTGGTCGTGCTATTGGCTATCTACCTGTTGGGGTGTGAACTGGCCGTATGGCTGGCCTGGCCGATTCCGGGCGGCGTAGTGGGCCTGGGCCTGTTGCTGGCGACCTTCGCCAGTGGGCTGGTCAAGCCGGCGGCCCTGCAACTGGGCGCCGGGGTGTTGATGGCGGAGATGCTGCTGTTCTTTATCCCGGCCTTGATGAGCCTGCTCGATTACGGCGGCCTGTTGCTCAACGACGGCTGGCGCATCCTGCTGGTGATCGGCTTCAGCACGCTGGCGGTGATGCTGGTGACCGCGTTTACCGTCGAGCTGGTGTGCCGCTGGAGAATGCGCCGTGAAGCTTGAGCTGATGCCGGTGTTCTGGCTCGCCCTGACCCTGGGTGCCTACATCTTCAGCCGCTGGATCTACCGCCGCACCGGGCGCTACCTGTTGTCGCCATTGATTCTGGTGCCGGTGTTGCTGCTGGCGGTGGCCGTGCCGATGAAAACGGCCTACGCCGAATACGCCGCCGACACCCATTGGCTGATGCTGGTACTGGGCCCGGTCACCGTGGCGTTCGCCGTGCCGATCTGGCAACAGCGCCGGTTGCTGGCACGCCACTGGTCGGCGTTGCTGCTGGGGATGATCGCGGGCAGCGCGGCGTCCATCGCCACCTCGTTCGGCCTGGCCAAGGCGCTGGCGCTGGACAGCTCGGTGACAATGTCCCTGGTACCGCGCTCCATCACCACGCCGTTTGCCATGCCGGTGAGTTCCGACCTCGGCGGCGTGCCGGAACTCACCGCTGTGTTCGTGATGTTCACCGGTGTGTTCGGCGCCATGCTCGGCGGCGTGCTGCTCAAGTGGTTGCCGTTGCGCACACCACTGGCGCGGGGTGCCCTGTTTGGCGTGGGTGCCCATGGCGCAGGCGTCAGCCGGGCGCGGGAAGTGGGCGGCGAAGAGGGTTCGGTGGCGGGCCTGGTGATGGTGCTGACCGGGCTGCTCAACCTGTTCGCCGTGCCTTTATTGGCGGCGCTTCTCTGACGCCATTTGGACTATTCTTCTGACTGACTCGCACGGTCATCAAGCTGGCTGCCAAGGCAACTACGGTGGCCGGGGTGTCTGACTAGACTGGCTCATCACCGAAAAAAACAATAATTAAGAAGTGCGCCAAGGAGGTCATTGCCGTGAGCCTAGCCCCCGTTCTAACGCCACAGAATGTCAAAGACCAGGTCAGCGCTGCCGAATGGCAAGCCCGTGTCGACCTGGCAGCCTGCTATCGCCTGGTGGCGCTGCATGGCTGGGACGACCTGATCTTCACCCATATTTCGGCGAAGGTGCCGGGCACCGATGATTTCCTGATCAACCCCTATGGGCTGATGTTCCATGAGATCACGGCGTCGAGCCTGGTCAAGGTGGACCAGGCCGGCAACAAGCTGATGGACAGCCCCTACGAGATCAACCCGGCGGGCTACACCATCCACAGCGCCATCCATGAAGTGCGCCACGATGTGACGTGCGTACTGCATACCCACACCGCAGCAGGTGTGGCGGTCGCCGCGCAGAAGCAGGGCGTGTTGCCGATCAGCCAGCAATCGATCTTCGTGCTGTCCAGCCTGGCCTATCATGCCTATGAAGGCGTGGCGCTGAACCACGAAGAGAAAGCCCGCCTGCAGGCCGACCTGGGCGAAAACAGCTTCCTGATGCTGCACAACCACGGCTTGCTCACCTGCGGCAGCAGCATTGCCGACTCTTTCCTGATGATGTTCACCTTCCAGCGCGCCTGCGAAATCCAGGTGCTGGCGCAAAACGGCGGGGCCGAGTTGATTGCCATCGGGCCGCAGATCCTGGCCGGGGCCAAGGCGATGGTGGCGGCTGTCACAAAGAGCGCCCAAGGTATGGGAGGCGCGCTGGCCTGGCCGGCGTTGCTGCGTAAGCTGGACAGCCAAGACCCGGGGTATAAAAGCTGATGCCACTCGCCGAGATCCCGCTCAGAGCCTGGCGCAAGCGCAGCCAGGCCTTCGACTTCCGTGGCCGCACGATCCGTTACTGGGTGGCCGGGCAAGGCGAACCGCTATTGTTGATTCACGGCTTTCCCACCGCCAGCTGGGACTGGCATTACCTGTGGCAGCCCCTGGCCCAGCGCAACCTGGTGATCGCGTGCGACATGCTGGGGTTCGGCGAATCCGCCAAGCCGTTGGATCACGACTACTGCCTGCTGGAACAGGCCGATTTGCAGCAAGCCTTGCTTGAACACCTGCGGGTGGAGCAGCCGGTGCATGTGCTGGCCCATGATTACGGCGACAGCGTTGCCCAGGAATTGCTGGCGCGGCATTACGAGGGTCGCTTTCAGATGGCCAGTTGCGTGTTCCTCAACGGCGGCCTGTTTCCCGAAACCCATCGCCCGGCCCTGGTACAGAAACTGCTGCTCAGCCCCCTGGGCTGGATGATCGGTCGCGCCTTTGGGCGCAACGCGTTGTCGGACAGCTTCAGCCAGATTTTCGGGCCCCACACCCGGCCCAGCGAAAGCGCCCTGGATGACTTCTGGAGCCTGATCCACTGCAACGACGGCACGCGCATCCTGCACAAACTGATCGCCTATATTCCCCAGCGCCGTCGCCAGCGCGAGCGATGGGTCGCGGCGATGCAGCGTGGCGACGTGCCCTTGCGGGTGATCGACGGTGAGGTCGACCCGATCTCCGGCGCGCACATGGTGGAGCGTTATCACCAGTTGGTACCGCACGCTGACACGGTGCTGCTGGCAGGCATCGGCCACTACCCGCAGATTGAGGCGCCGGTGCAGGTGCTCAAGCATTACCTGGCGTTTCGCGAGCGTATTGGCCATCCGGCGCCTCGGGTTGCCTATTCCTGAGCGGCACAATCATCCCGCTGCCTTATCGAGCACCATTCAGCCTCGGGCGACTTTATTGTGACCGCAGGCGCTGTGCCTGACACTCAACCCATTCCCATTGTCGCCAGCGGAGTTCGGTATGAGTGAGTCAGTGCAGTTCCAGGATAAGGTCGTGATCGTCACCGGTGCCGGCGGCGGGTTGGGCCGGGCCCATGCGCTGCTGTTCGCCAGGCATGGGGCCAAGGTGCTGGTCAACGACTTGGGCGGCTCTACCCAGGGCGAGGGCGCTAATGCCTCCGCTGCCGACCGCGTGGTCGCCGAAATCCGCGAAGCGGGCGGCATTGCCGAAGCCAACCATGATTCCGTCACCGACGGCGACAAGATCGTACAGAACGCGCTGGACGCCTTCGGTCGCATCGACGTGGTGGTCAACAACGCTGGCATCCTGCGCGATAAGACCTTCCACAAAATGGACGACAGCGACTGGGACCTGGTTTACCGGGTGCATGTCGAAGGCGCCTACAAAGTCACCCGCGCCGCCTGGCCGCACCTGCGTGAGCAAGGCTATGGCCGGGTGATCTTCACCGCCTCCACCTCGGGCATCTACGGCAATTTCGGCCAGTCCAACTACGGCATGGCCAAGCTCGGCTTGTATGGCCTGACCCGCACCCTGGCGCTGGAAGGGCGCAAGAACAACATCCTGGTGAACGCCATTGCCCCCACGGGCGGCACGCGCATGACCGAAGGCCTGATCCCGCCGCAAGTGTTCGAGCGCCTCAAGCCGGAGTTGGTCAGCCCCTTGGTGGTGTACCTGGGCAGCGAGGCGTGCCAGGAAACCTCGGGGTTGTTCGAGGTGGGCGGCGGATGGATCGGCAAGACCCGTTGGGAGCGCAGCCTGGGCGTGGGCTTTGACCCCGAGGCCGGTTTCTCCCCTGACGATGTGGCGGCGCATTGGGCGCAGATCTGCGACTTCCACGGCGCGGCGCACCCCAAGGACAACATCGAAGCATTGAAGGAGATGATGGCCAACTTACAGAAGTTCAGCCTCTGATCGTTGCTGGAACACGGTTGAATCCCACGGGGCGCTGAGAGCGCCCCGTTTTATTTGGGGCATAAAAAAGGCCGCTGCACAGGCAGCGGCCGAAGTAAGACGTTGGATCAAGGAGCGACAAATCAACGTCAGTGAACACCGATAACAGATTGAAAACAGGCCTCAATCCATTTGAATCCAGCTGTTCTTCCGGTTACGGAAGCGGGCGGTTCGCCCTGAAAGCCCGGTAAGCATATTCGGTTGTAACAGAATGAGTAATAGCGGATCGGGACAAGGACTGTTACTGAATTGGCAACAGTTGCGCGGCGCACCATCCATGCCCCTGATAACCCGCCATCCACCCGGTCCATGCCCCCGCGAAAACCCCGGCCGGAGCGCCGGTTAATCCTTTTGAGCGACAGCACGAATACCCCTTTGGTGCGCTTATCGCTCCTGATGTGCGGCAGTAGGGTGGGGCCTTCTGTCACTCACCGGGGAAGACGCATGACAAAAACAACAATGCGCGCCATCTTCACGCCGCAAGCGCTGGCGGCTGCGGTTGCACTGGGTTGCTGCGCCCAGGCGCAGGCTGTTTCGTTCAACATTGGCGAGATCGAAGGGCAATTCGACTCCTCGCTGTCGGTCGGCGCGAGTTGGGGCATGCGCGATGCCGACAAGAAGCTGGTGGGCGTGACCAATGGCGGTACGGGGCAGGCGTCTACCGGGGATGACGGGCGGCTGAACTTCAAGAAGGGCGAGACCTTCTCCAAGATTTTCAAGGGCATTCACGACCTGGAGCTCAAGTACGGTGACAGCGGCGTCTTCGTGCGCGGCAAGTACTGGTACGACTTTGAGTTGCAGGACGAAGACCGCGAGTTCAAGCAGATCAGCAATCACCATCGCGATGAAGGCGCACGCTCCTCCGGCTACGAATTGCTCGATGCCTTTGTCTATCACAACTACTCCATCGCCGACCTGCCGGGCAACGTGCGCGTGGGCAAGCAAGTGGTCAGTTGGGGCGAGAGCACCTTTATCGGCAACTCCATCAATAGCATCAACCCCATCGATGTCTCGGCCTTCCGCCGCCCAGGTGCGGAGATCAAGGAAGGGCTGATTCCGGTGAACATGCTGTTCGCTTCGCAGAGCCTCACCAACCAACTGACCGTGGAAGGCTTCTACCAGTTGAACTGGGAAAACACCGTGGTGGATAACTGCGGGACGTTCTTTGGCAATGACGTAGTAGCCCACGGTTGTAACAACAACTACACCGTGGGGACTGCGGCGGCGGCGGGGTTCCAGCCGCTGGCCAGGGCTTTCGGGCAAGGCTTTGCAGTGACCAACGAAGGGATTGTGGTACAGCGTGGTAAGGACCGTGAGGCCCGCGACGGCGGCCAGTTTGGCGGTGCCTTGCGCTGGCTGGGGGACGACACTGAGTACGCGTTGTATTTCATGAATTACCACAGCCGTACACCGACGGTGGGTACCACCAGTGCCGGGCAGGGCACGCTGAATGCGTTGGCCGGTATGGCAGGGTTTGTCCCTGCGGCGTTACTGCCGTCGCTCAAATCAAGCGTCATGCTTGGTCGTGGCCAGTACTACCTCGAATACCCGGAAGACATTCGCCTCTACGGCGCCAGCTTCTCGACCACCTTGCCCACCGGCACGGCGTGGAGCGGCGAAATCAGCTACCGGCCCAACGCCCCCGTGCAGTTGAACACCACCGACCTGACGCTGGCGCTGGTTAACCCGGCAACTCCCGGAACTTCGGTCATCAGTTCCTCTGCCGGCGCCGACAACAAAGGCTACCGCCGCAAGCAAATCACCCAGGCTCAAACCACCTTTACTCAGTTCTTCGATCAGGTCTTGGGCGCTGACCGTCTGACCTTGGTGGGCGAGGCGGGCGTCACCTATGTGGCGGGCCTGGAATCCAAGAGCAAGCTGCGCTATGGGCGTGATTCGGTTTACGGCGTTTACGGCTACCAAGGTGATACCGATGGGTTTGTCACCGCCACCTCCTATGGTTACCGCGCCCGGGCGATCCTCGACTACAGCAACGTGTTTGCCGGGGTCAACCTCAAGCCGAACCTGTCTTGGTCCCATGACGTGAAAGGCTACGGCCCCAACGGCCTGTTCAACGAAGGCGCCAAGGCGGTGAGCATCGGTGTCGATGCCGACTACCGCAACACCTACACCGCCAGCCTCAGTTACACCGACTTTTTCGGTGGCCACTACAACACCCTGACCGACCGCGACTTCCTGTCCCTCAGCGTCGGTGCGAACTTCTGATCACGGTTTGAAAAGGACAACTTCATGCGCAAGATGATTCTGCAATGCGGCGTATTGGCCCTTAGCCTGATGGCCGCCAATGTCATGGCCGCTGTGTCCCCGGACGAAGCCGCCAAGCTCGGCACCACCCTGACCCCCATGGGCTCGGAAAAGGCCGGCAACGCCGATGGCTCGATCCCGGCCTGGACGGGCGGCATCCCGAAAAACGCCGGCGCGGTGGACAGCAAGGGTTTTCTCGCCGACCCGTTCGCCAGTGAGAAACCGCTGTTCGTGATCACCGCGGCCACCGTCGACAAGTACAAGGACAAACTCTCCGACGGCCAGGTCGCCATGTTCAAGCGCTACCCCGAGACCTACAAGATCCCGGTCTACCCCAGCCACCGCACGGTCAACCTGCCGGCGGACATCTACGAGTCGATCAAGCGCAGCGCCCTGAATGTGCACGCGATCAACGACGGCAACGGCTTGGAGAACTTCACCGGCAACCGCTACTACGCGTTCCCGATTCCGAAGAATGGCGTGGAGGTGCTGTGGAACCACATCACCCGTTACCACGGTGGCAACCTGCGCCGCATCATCACCCAGGCCACCCCGCAGACCAACGGCAGCTACACCCCGATCCGCTTCGAGGAAGAAGTGGCGGTGCCGCAGTTGATTCCGGACATGGACCCGGCCAAGGGCGCCAACGTGCTGACCTTCTTCAAGCAGTCGGTGACCGCGCCGGCGCGCCTGGCCGGTAACGTGCTGCTGGTGCATGAGACCCTCGACCAGGTGAAGGAACCGCGCCTGGCGTGGATCTACAATGCCGGCCAACGCCGGGTACGCCGCGCGCCGCAAGTGGCGTATGACGGGCCGGGCACGGCGTCCGACGGCCTGCGCACCTCCGACAACTTCGACATGTTCTCCGGCGCTCCGGACCGTTACGACTGGAAGCTGGTGGGCAAGAAGGAGATGTACATTCCCTACAACAGCTACAAGCTGGACCAGCCGACCCTCAAGTACGACGACATCATCAAGGCCGGCCACATCAACCAGGACCTGACCCGCTATGAGCTGCACCGCGTGTGGGAAGTGGTCGGCACGGTCAAGCCGAGCGAGCGGCACATCTACGCCAAGCGCCACATGTACATCGACGAAGACAGTTGGCAGGTGGCACTGGTGGATCACTACGACGGCCGTGGCCAGCTGTGGCGGGTGGCCGAAGGTCATGCGCAGTTCTACTACGACCACCAGGTGCCGGCCTACACCGTGGAAACCCTGTACGACCTCATCGCCGGGCGCTACATCGCCCTGGGCATGAAAAACGAAGAGAAGAGCAGCTTCGTGTTCGGCTTCGCGGCAAAAGCAGCGGACTACACCCCGGCAGCCCTGAGGTCCGAAGGCATTCGCTGATCGCACCCCCCCTTGTAGGAGCCGGCAAGCCGGCTCCTACAGAGAAAGGCCGGGCTCCCTTGGGAATTCCGGCCTTTTTTATGGCTTGAAATCAGTTCGCTGAATACTTCTTCAACAACCGCCGACCACAGGACTAGGGTAGGCGCCAGGTTGCATAACAATAAAAAAGCAGGATGCAGCAATGACCGCCATGACACGCTGCCTGGACCGTCCTGGATTCATGCCACGGCTGTCCTCCCACCATTTATTGCGCCCGCGCCTGGCCGAACCGTTGCTGGCGGCGCAGGTGCGCGTGAAGTTGCTGTGCGCGCCCGGTGGCAGCGGCAAAAGTGCGTTGCTCGCTGAGTGCGCCATGCAGGCGCCGGTGGGTTGCCAGGTGTACTGGTTGCCACTCAATGGCGCGGTCTTGAGCCCCCTCGAGCTGTGCCAGCGGCTGGCGCAAAACCTTGGCCTGGTGTTTACCGATGAAGCCTCGCTGCTGCTGGACCTTTCCCGATGGCAAACCCCAGCATGGGTATTCCTCGACGACTTCTGTCGTCTACCCACGCCAGGCACCGACGCCTTGCTCGACCGCCTGTTCACCTCCAGCAGCCCCGCGCTGACGTGGTGGCTGGGTGCGCGCCGACGGCCGTTATGCAACTGGCCACGCTTGCTGCTCGATGATGAGCTGTTGGAGTGCGGCGCCGAATTGGCATTCAACCCGGCGGAGGTCCAGTCACTGCTGCGGCATACGCCAGGGCAGTCGGTTGAACGTGTCATGCAGTTCAGCGGCGGCTGGTGCGCGGGCGTGCGCATCGCTTTGCTGGGGGACGGCCACCCCGAAAAAACCTTGTTCGACTACCTGCAACACGAACTGTTCGGCACCTTGCCCGCCGAGCTGGCAGAGGCCTGGCGCGTACTCGCCCATCTGCCACGCTTTAATGCAGGGCTGTGCGAGCACTTGTTCGGTTTTGGTGACGGTGACCACTACCTGCGGGAGTTGCAGGCGCTCGGCGCGTTTATCCAACCTTGGGAAGACACCGACTGGCTCCAGGTCTTCCCGCCGCTTGCCCGATTACTGAGTGACGAGCCCTGGCCGGCCAAACGCTCCTGGCACCGGCGGGCCTGCCAGTGGTTCACCGCCGAGCAGGACTGGCAGGCCGCCTTCGAGCAGGCGCTGCTCGCCGAAGAGTACGAAGTGGCCGTGAGCCTGTTGCAGCACTTCAGTTTCGAAGACCTGTTCCGCCAGCAGAACGCCGCGTTGTTGTTGCGCCTGCACGAGCAGCATGGCGATGAATTGATGCTCGGCTCTGCGCAACTGGTCGGGCTGGTCACGGCTGCGTTGCTGTTCGCCGGGCGCTTTGAGCAGGCCGCGCAATGTATCGACCAACTGGCACGTTTTGCGCCGCAACCGACGGCGGCCCAGCAACGTTATCTGCTGGCGCGCTGGCAGGCGCAGTGGGGCTGGTTGTTGCACCTGGGCGGCGATGCCGAGCGTTCCCGCGAGCACTTTCTGGAGGCGCTGCAAGCCTTGCCCGACAGTGCGTGGACGTCACGCCTGATGTGCTTGTCGGGGCTGACCCAGCAAGCCTTGCTGCGCGGCGAGCTCGATACCGCCCAAGCCTTGAGCCGTGAGGCGCTGTGCCTGGCGCGTGCCCACGGCTCGCTGCTGCTGGAGTCTCTGTTGGAACTGGATCACGCGCAATTGCTCGAACAGCGGGGCGCGCCGTACCGGGCACAAAGCCTGCTCGAACAAGTGCAAGCGAGGTTGCTTCAACAGCGGCTGAAGGCCGGCCCGCTGGTGGGGCGCATCGCGTTGCGGCGCGGGCACCTGGCGTTGCGCCAAGGCCAGGATGAATTGGCGGCCGAGTGTTTCGACGCGGGCTTGAAGATGTGCCTGCACAGTCAGGACAAGCGCGTGCTGTACGGGTTTCTTGGGTTGGCATTGTTGGCGGCGAACCGTGGCGATTACGCCCAGGCGTTTATCCAGTTGCGTGAGGCCGAGCGCTTGATGCAACAACGCCACGTACCGGACACGGTGTATCGCGCGGTGTTGTTGTTGGTCAGCGGGCATTTCTGGTTGCAGCAAGGTCGCGCTGAATTGACGGTGGAAGCGGTTCGCCGGGTGTTGCGCCACTTCCGTGGGCCAAACGCCCGCCAGGCGCCGCCGGCCACGCTGGAATTGATACCGCGCCTGGAATACCTGCTGGTATTGGCCGAGGTCAGACTGGGCTGCGCCGAGCAACCGATCCCACGGCTCACGGCCTTGCTCGACGCCACCCGCGAGCGCGGCATGCTGTGCCTGGAAACCGAGCTGCAGTTGGTGTTGGGGGAGGTGGCTTGGCAACTGGGTGACGCCGTCCAGGCCCGCAGTGCGTTGCGTGCGGGCTTGGAGTTGGCAGGGCGTTGCCAGGTGCAACAAGCCATTCGCGAGTTGCGCCTGCGTTCCCCCGGGTTGTTGAGTGAGCTGGGCCTGGAGCCACAGGCGACGCCCGCCGGTGCGGTGGACAACCCGCTGAGCCAGCGCGAGCTGGAGGTGCTGCAATTGATTGCCCTGGGCAACTCTAATCTGGAAATCGCCGACCGTTTGTTTATCTCTCTGCACACCGTGAAGACCCACGCACGGCGTATTCACAGCAAGCTGGGCGTGGAGCGGCGCACGCAAGCGGTGGCCAAGGCCAAGACATTGGGCTTGATGGGCGGTTGAAGGTTAAGCGAACGCCTGGCGGTATTCCCCGGGCGTCGCGCCCATGGCCTGGCGGAAACGGTGGGTGAAGTGGCTGGCGCTGGAGAAGCCGCACAACCAGGCGATCTCGCCCAGCGGCAGGGTGCCCCCACGCAGCAAGGCTTGTGCGCGGGCCAGACGGCGCGCCAGCAGGTATTGGTGCGGCGGCAGGCCGAAGCTTTGGCGGAACATCCGCGCAAAGTGGTATTCCGACAACGCACACAAACCGGCGAGTTGACCGAGGCTGATCGGCTCTTCCAAGTGATGCTCGATGTAGTCCACCAACAGCCGCCGCTGGTGTGCGGCCAGCCCGCCTTTCAAGCGCAACCCTTCACGTGCGCCCACCTGGCTGAGCAAGGTGTGGCTGAGCATTTCATGGGCCAGGCTGCTGGTCAGCAAGCGCTCGGCCGGTTCTTGCCAGTTGAGCGCGATCAATTGGTGAAAACGTTGGGCCTGGCGGGCGTCTTCAAGAAAGGTGCTTTCGCGCAATTGCAGCTCGCGGGGCTCGCGGTCGAGCAGGGTGACGCAGCCGAGGGCAAACTGCTCCGGACTGAAATACACGTGGGCCAGGCGGATTTCGCCGTTGATCACCCAGGCCGAGCGGTGTTCGGCCGGCAGGATGCACAGCTTGTCGGGGCCGCCCTTGGTGCCCGGCTGGTCGCGGCGGAACGTGCCGGTGCCGCCGCCGATATAGCACGACAAGGTATGGTGGCCCGGCGCCTGGTAATCCTGGGAGTCGTGGTGGTTGCTCCACAAGGCTGCCGACAAGCCGTCACCGAGCTCGGCGCAGGCTTCGAGGCGAGCGTGGGGCGAGCGGTTGAGGGCTTGAAAGACTTGCAGGGATTGCAGATCAGGCATGGTGTGTATTCTCCGACGCCTTGCATCCTACTCCGCGCGGGTTGCGCTGTGATCCCGTGATCCGACAAAAGCGCAAGAATGTGCAAGAGATCGGGGCTGGCTGCGAGGGACACTGTGGCTCAATCACCGGAGCCCACCATGAACCTTTTCCTGTATTTACTCACCGTGCTGATCTGGGGCACCACCTGGATCGCCCTCAAATGGCAGTTGGGCGTTGTGGCGATTCCCGTGTCGATCGTCTATCGCTTTGGCCTCGCGGCCCTGGTGCTGTTTGCGCTGTTGTTGCTCAGCCGCAAGTTGCAGGTGATGAACCGACGCGGGCACCTGATCTGCCTGGCCCAGGGCTTGTGCCTGTTTTGCGTGAACTTCATGTGCTTTCTCACCGCCAGCCAATGGATCCCCAGCGGCCTGGTGGCCGTGGTGTTTTCCACCGCCACGCTGTGGAACGCGCTGAATGCCCGGGTGTTCTTTGGCCAACGTGTAGCGCGCAACGTATTGATGGGCGGCGCGCTGGGCTTGTTGGGGCTGGGCTTCTTGTTCTGGCCGGAACTGGTCGGGCATACCGCCAGCCCGCAGACCTTGCTGGGGTTAGGCCTGGCGTTGCTCGGCACGATGTGTTTCTCGGCGGGCAACATGCTCTCGAGCCTGCAACAGAAGGCCGGGCTCAAGCCGCTGACCACCAACGCCTGGGGCATGGCTTACGGGGCGGCGATGCTGGCGACCTACTGCGCGGTGCGCGGCATCCCGTTCGACATGGATTGGAGCGCGCGTTATATCGGCGCCCTGTGGTACCTGGTGATCCCGGGCTCGGTGATCGGCTTTACCGCCTACCTCACCCTGGTCGGGCGTATGGGCCCGGAGCGTGCGGCGTACTGCACCGTGCTGTTCCCGGTGGTGGCGCTGAACGTCTCGGCGTTTGCCGAGGGCTACCAATGGACCGCGCCCGCGCTGGCGGGGTTGGTGTTGGTGATGTTGGGCAATGTGTTGGTGTTTCGAAAGCCCAAACCTGCGAACGTAATCTTAAAGGCGAAGACAATCTAATGTGGGAGCGAGCAAGCCCGCTCCCACATTTGGATTGTGTTGACCTTTCTATTTGAGGCCCAGGCGCTTGGCCATGCGGCCGAGGTTGGCGCGGTCCAGTCCCAGTTCTCGGGCGGCGCTGGCCCAGTTGTGCTGATGGCGTTCCAGGCAGGCGCTGATCACCTGGCGCTGGTACTCCTCGGTGGCCTGGCGCAGGTCGCCGGTGACCACGGGGGCTGTTTCGGTCGCGGCTTCCAGTGCAGGCGGCGCGCTGACGTCGGGCAGGTCCAGGTCCTGGGCGCTCAGGCTGAGGATCTTCGGCCGCTCGCGGCAATTGCCCAGGGCCTTGAGTGCGCTGCGGCCAATCAAATGTTCCAGCTCCCGCACGTTACCTGGCCAGTTGTAGGCCAGCAGCGCCGCCTGGGCATCGCTGGTCAGGCGCAGGCTGCCCAGGCCCATGCGCGAGCGGTTTTGCTCCAGAAAGTAACCCGCCAGCAACAACACATCACGGCCACGCTCGCGCAGCGCCGG
Source organism: Pseudomonas sp. P7548 (assembly GCF_013386585.1). Taxonomy (GTDB): domain Bacteria; phylum Pseudomonadota; class Gammaproteobacteria; order Pseudomonadales; family Pseudomonadaceae; genus Aquipseudomonas. The sequence continues at coordinate 82,278 of NZ_JACARO010000059.1, forward strand.
CACTTGCAGCGGGTACACGCTCAGGCGGTGGTAGAAGTCGGCGCGGTAGCGGCCGTTACGCACCTCCTCGGCGAGGTCGCGGTTGGTGGCGGCGATCAGGCGCACATCCACCTGGTGCTCCTTGTCCGACCCCAGGCGCTGCAACTGACCGCTTTGCAGCACGCGCAACAGCTTGGCCTGCACGGTCAGGGACAACTCGCCCACTTCGTCCAGGAACAGCGTGCCGCCATTGGCCAGCTCGAATTTGCCACGGCGTTCGTTCAGCGCGCCGGTAAAGGCGCCGCGCACGTGGCCGAACAGTTCGCTCTCGACCAGGGTTTCCGGCAGGGCCGCGCAGTTGAGGCTGATCAGCGGTTTGTCGGCGCGTGCGGACGCGGCATGGATCGCCTGCGCCACCAACTCTTTGCCCACGCCGGTTTCGCCGGTGATCAGCACCGTCAGGTCGCTGCCGCCCACCAGTTTGATTTCCTCGACCAGGCGCTTGTGTGCCTTGCTCTGACCGATCATTTCCTTGTGCTGCTGGCCGCTGGCCTGGCGGTAGATTTCGGCGCGCTGGTGTTCATCTTCGGCGCGCAGGGCCAGGCGTTCGATGCGCTCGGCGACATTCACCGTGGCCGCCGCCAGGCTGGCGAAGGCTTGCAGGGCGTCCAGTTCGACCCGTTCGAAACGCTCAGTGTCGAGGGCGTCCAAGGTCAGCAGTCCCCACGGCCGGTCGTCGACAAACAACGGGCAGCCCATGCAATCGTGGACTTCCAGGTGCCCGTGCATACCGTCCACCAGTCCGTCGTAGGGGTCGGGCAGTTGGCTGTCACTGTCAAAGCGGGTCGGGCCGGGGCTGCTGAGCAGCACCTCAAAGCGTGGGTGCTCACTGACCTTGAAGCGTCGACCCAGGGTGTCGGCACTCAAGCCATCCACCGCCAGCGGCACCAACCACTCGCCGTCCAGGCGCAACAACGCGGCGGCGTCGCAGGGCAGCAGGGCGCGCATGGCCTGCAGCAGGCGGCGGTAGCGCTCGCTTTCGGGCAGATCGCGGGACAGGTCGGCGACCAGGGGGAGCAGGGTGGTGAGCAGGGAGTGTGCAGTCATAATGACTCCTTGTAGTCCTTATGACTATACGGTGTAGGAAGTCAAAATGACTATAAATTATTCAAGTCATTGAAATATAAGGATTAAAAAATTGGCACGAATACTGAGTATCTAAAGGCAATCAGTCAAAAGACCCAGGAGTCTGCCATGCTTAGTGCCCAAGACCGTGCCATCGTCAAATCCACTGTGCCCCTGCTGGAAAGCGGCGGCGAAGCGCTGATCACCCATTTCTATCGCATGATGCTCTCCGAGTACCCGCAGGTTCGCCCGCTGTTCAACCAGGCCCACCAGGCCAGTGGCGACCAGCCCCGCGCCTTGGCCAACGGCGTGCTGATGTACGCACGGCACATCGACCAACTGGACCAACTGGGCGACCTCGTCGCCAAGATCATCAACAAGCACGTGGCCCTGCAGATCCTGCCAGAGCACTACCCGATCGTCGGCGCCTGCCTGCTGCGTGCGATTTCCGAAGTGCTGGGCAGCGAGATCGCCACGCCTGAGGTGATGAGTGCCTGGGGCGCCGCCTATGGCCAACTGGCCGACATCCTGATCGGCGCCGAAGCCGCCATCTACGACGAAAAAGCCCAGGCCCCGGGCGGCTGGCGCGGTGCGCGGCCGTTCATCCTGGTCAAGCGTGTGGAGGAGAGCGATGAAATCATCTCCTTCTATTTTGCCCCGGTGGACAATGGCCCGATCCTGGCGGCTGCACCTGGCCAATACATTGGCATGAAGCTGGTGCTCGACGGTGAAGAAGTGCGCCGCAACTATTCCCTCTCGGCCTTGAGCGATGCGGGCCTGTACCGCATCAGCGTCAAGCGCGAAGCCGGTGGGCGGGTGTCCAACTACCTGCATGACCAGATGCACGTCGGCGCGACCATCGACCTGTTCCCGCCGTCGGGCGAGTTCACCCTGGCGGCCAGTGACAAACCGCTGGTGCTGATCAGCGGCGGCGTGGGCATCACGCCGACCCTGCCGATGCTGGAAGCGGCCCTGGCCACCGAGCGCCCGGTGCACTTTATCCATTGTGCGCGTAACGGCGGGGTGCATGCGTTCCGTGACTGGGTGGACGGCCTGGCCGCCAAGCACCCGCAGCTCAAGCGCTTTTACTGCTATGCCGAGGACGATGGCATCAGCCCGGCCGCAGACAAGGTGGGCATGCTGACCCAGGAGCAACTGGCGGCGTGGTTGCCGGAGCAGCGTGATGTGGATGCGTACTTCCTGGGGCCTAAGGGTTTCATGGGCGCGGTCAAGCGCCACCTCAAGGCGTTGGGTGTGCCGGACAAACAAAGCCGTTATGAATTCTTCGGCCCGGCGTCGGCGTTGGAATAACGCGGTCAAAAATGTGGGAGTGGCGGTGCCACTCCCACATTTGTTTCTCTATTCCCCCCGATTAATCCCCCGTTAACCCCCTTCTGTTTAAACCACTCTCTGTGTGTAAACTTGCGGCCATTGGCACAACCAAACAAAGGGAACCCGAGATGAGTGACGAATTGCGTTTAGGCAGGGAGCGGCGCTTTCTGGTGTTGCTGGGCATCATCTGCCTGGCGCTGATCGGCGGTGCGCTGTACATGCAGGTGGTGTTGGGCGAGGCGCCTTGCCCGCTGTGTATCCTGCAGCGCTATGCGTTGCTGCTGATTGCCGTGTTCGCGTTCATCGGCGCGGCCATGCGCACCAAAGGCGCGGTCACGCTGTTCGAAGGGTTGGTGATTCTGAGCGCCCTGGGTGGCGTCGCGGCGGCCGGTCATCATGTGTACACCCAGTTCTTCCCAGAGGTCAGCTGCGGCGTGGACGTGCTGCAGCCGATCGTCGATGAGCTGCCCCTGGCCAAGGTGTTCCCGTTGGGGTTCCAGGTGGATGGCTTCTGCAGCACGCCGTACCCACCGATCCTCGGCCTGTCCCTGGCGCAGTGGGCGCTGGTGGCGTTCGTGCTGACGGTGATCCTGGTGCCGCTGGGCATCTACCGTAATCGCCAACGCAGGGCCTGAGTCGGTTATGCAAAACGCCCCGGTTCTCCTGATGGGAGGCCGGGGCGTTTTGCTGTGTAGGAATTTGTGAAATTGCCGTGACGAGGAGCAATTTCGGGCGTGCGCAGCGTGCGACATGTTGTCACACGGAACCTGTCGCAGGACGTTTCTGACCCAATGCGCAACCTATTAAATTTGCCTCGGGCGCGTGATGTGTGCTGTCAGTTCGTCGTTTGAACGATCCCGCGAAACGCCTGTCGTCCGAGCCGTTCGGTGATGTCCGAATGCCTTGTTTTATGGGGGGTTGGATCCGTTTCGCATGCCCTTACAGCGTGTAAGGGATGTGACGGTTTACCGAATAACACGGCAATTTTTGTGGTTTTTGTTGAGAATCGAACGCGATAAGATCGCGAACCGTTGCAATAATGGTGAAGGATTATTGCTGTAATCGATAAAAATTATTTCTTTATAAGACATGGTTTATACATCGCTAGCTAACTACAATCGCCCGCACTGAATGTCCGGTGCTGTTCAATATTTGAGCATTGGAGCGGTCGAGGGGCAGATGGATGGCTCTGTGCGACCCCAGGTTCCGGCAGCCTTTCAACTATCCGCACCAAATGGAATTGGTCTGTAACAAGGCCTTTAACCACGAAATCGAATAAGAACTCACCGCAGGTCCGTGAAACGCTCCGTTATGGCGTAGCGGGCAGGCTCTTATTCAATCGAAGAGAAATGCCAACCCTTGGCAGGGTGAAGTGTTGGCGATCAAAACCCAACTGCATTGCGCAAGCTGCTTTAGAGGTCGTGAGATGAGTAAAAACAGGTACCCCCGATTACTAGGCTTTTTGCCGCTGCTTGGCATGATGTTAATGCTCGGAGGCTGCAAGTGGACCTTGATGGACCCAAAAGGACAGATCGGTCTGGATCAACGCAACCTGATCATCACCGCTACTCTGCTGATGCTGCTGGTCGTGGTCCCTGTGATCATCATGACCTTCGCCTTCGCCTGGAAATACCGCGCGTCGAACACCAGCGCTACCTACGCGCCCAAGTGGTCGCACTCCACCAAGATTGAAATCGCGGTGTGGCTGGTACCGGTCCTCATCATCATCGCCCTGGGTTACATCACCTATAAGTCGACCCACGAGCTGGACCCGTACCGTCCGCTGGAATCCGACGTCAAGCCGATCAACATCGAAGTGGTCGCGCTGGACTGGAAGTGGCTGTTCATCTACCCGGACCTGGGTATCGCCACGGTCAACGAGATCAAGTTCCCAGAGAACACCCCGCTTAACTTCCGGATCACCTCCGACGCCGTGATGAACTCGTTCTTCATCCCAGCCCTGGGCGGTCAGATCTACGCGATGGCAGGCATGCAGACTCGCCTGCACCTGATCGCCAACGAAAAAGCTGAAATGGAAGGCATCTCCGCTAACTACAGCGGTGCTGGCTTCACCGGCATGAAATTCAAAGCGATCTCGACGAGCCAGGACGATTTCAACGCCTGGGTAGCCGAAGTCAAGGCCGCACCTAAACAGCTTGATCAAGCTGAATACGATGCCCTGACCAAACCAAGCCAGAACAACCCAGTCGCCCTGTACTCCACGTACGAGCCGAACCTGTTTCAGAAAATCGTCGACAAGTACGAAGGTATGAAGCCAGGCAAGCCGGTCAAGCACGAGAAGAAAGAAGTGGCCGCGGTTGAAGGTTCTGAAACGGGCGCGCATTCAACTGCTGGGGCAGAGGAGTAAACGATGTTTGGTAAATTAAGTTGGGATGCGGTCCCGTTCCACGAGCCGATCGTAATGGTGACTATCGCCATGATCGCGCTGGGTGGTCTGGCGCTCGTAGCAGGTATCACCTATTTCAAGAAATGGTCCTACCTGTGGACCGAGTGGTTGACGTCGGTCGACCACAAGAAAATCGGCGTCATGTACGTCATCGTTGCCATGGTCATGCTGCTGCGTGGTTTTGCCGACGCCATCATGATGCGTACCCAGCTGGCCATGGCCACCGAGGGTTCGCCTGGCTATCTGCCACCTGAACACTATGACCAGATCTTCACCGCTCACGGTGTGATCATGATCATCTTCATGGCGATGCCATTCTTCACCGGCCTGATGAACCTTGCCTTGCCGCTGCAGATCGGTGCCCGTGACGTTGCCTACCCGTTCCTGAACTCCCTGAGCTTCTGGCTGCTGGTTTCCGGCGTTGTGCTGATCAACGTTTCCCTGGGCGTCGGCGAATTCGCCAAGACCGGTTGGGTTGCGTATCCGCCACTGTCGGGCATTCAGTACAGTCCGGGCGTGGGTGTGGACTACTACATCTGGGCGCTACAGTTATCAGGGCTCGGGACGACGCTAACGGGGGTCAACTTCCTGGCCACCGTACTGAAAATGCGCGCCCCTGGCATGAAACTGATGGACATGCCGATCTTCACCTGGACCTGCACCTGGGCCAACGTCCTGATCGTGGCTTCGTTCCCGATCCTGGCCGCTACCATGGCGCTGCTGTCGCTTGACCGTTACCTGGATTTCCACATTTTCACCAACGAACTTGGTGGCAATCCAATGATGTACGTGAACCTGTTCTGGGCATGGGGTCACCCTGAGGTGTACATCCTGATCCTGCCAGCGTTCGGTATCTTCTCTGAAGTGATCTCGACCTTTACCGGCAAACGCCTGTTCGGTCACCACTCGATGGTCTACGCATCGGGCGCAATCTCTGTACTGGGCTTCATGGTGTGGCTGCACCACTTCTTCACCATGGGTTCGGGTGCCAGCGTCAACGCCTTCTTCGGCCTGGCGACCATGCTGATTTCCATCCCGACGGGGGTGAAGCTATTCAACTGGCTGTTCACCATCTACCACGGCCGTCTGCGTATCACCAGCCAGGTTCTGTGGACCCTGGGCTTCATGGTGACCTTCGCCATCGGCGGCATGACCGGCGTACTGCTGGCCATTCCGGGTGCTGACTTCGTCCTGCACAACAGCCTGTTCGTGATCGCTCACTTCCACAACGTGATCATCGGTGGTGCTGTATTCGGTTACATCGCTGGTTTCAGCTTCTACTTCCCGAAAGCGTTCGGCTTCAAGCTGCACGAAGGTTGGGGCAAGGCTGCATTCTGGTTCTGGATCTCGGGCTTCTTCGTCGCGTTCATGCCGCTCTACGCGCTGGGCTTCATGGGCATGACCCGTCGTCTGAACGCTACTACCAACCCTGAGTGGGTGCCGTACCTGTACGTCGCCATGTTCGGTGCGGTGATGATCGCTGTGGGTATTGCCTGCCAGCTGATCCAGCTGTACGTGAGTGTCCGTGACCGTAAGCAAAACGCTTGCGACTCTGGCGACCCATGGAATGGCCACACCCTGGAATGGTCGACTTCGTCGCCACCGCCGTTCTACAACTTCGCCGTGATCCCTACTGCGAACACCATTGATGCGTTCACCGAAGCCAAGGAAGACGGTACTGCGTACCAGCGTCCGAAGCACTACGAACCGATCCACATGCCAAACAACACCGCCACTGGCGTGGTGATGGGCGGCCTGCTGACCGTGTTCGGTTTCGCGATGATCTGGCACATCTGGTGGCTGGCGATCGTGAGCCTGGTGGGCACTATCGGTTACTTCATCATTCACGCTGCCCGTGATGATCAAGGCTACATGGTGCCGGTCGAGACGATCGAGCGCATCGAAGCCGAGCAGCACGCTCGCCTGGTAGCCGAGAAGAAGATTCCGGCCAACCGTGTAGAAACCTCGTTGGAACAGGCTTAAACCATGTCGAACTTAGTGACCAATGCTGGACACGCCCATGTCGATGACCATGGGCACGATGACCATCACCACGACTCGGGGCCAATGACCGTTTTCGGTTTCTGGCTCTACCTGATGACCGACTGCATCTTGTTTGCGTCGATCTTCGCGGTGTACGCGGTACTGGTAAACAACGTAGCGGGTGGCCCGTCGGGCCACGACATCTTCGAACTGCCTTACGTGCTCGGCGAAACCGCCTTGCTGTTGTTCAGTTCGATCACCTACGGCTTCGCCATGTTGGCCTTCTACAAGGGCAACAAGAAAGGCGTTCTGAGCTGGTTGGCACTGACCTTCCTGTTCGGCCTGGGCTTCATCGGCATGGAGATCAACGAGTTCCACCTGCTGATCTCCGAAGGCTACGGCCCGCACCGTTCCGGCTTCCTGTCCGCGTTCTTCACGCTGGTAGGCACCCACGGTCTGCACGTTTCGGCTGGCCTGCTGTGGATGGCGGTGATGATGTATCAGGTCAATAAACACGGCCTGACCAACACCAACAAGACTCGCCTGACCTGCCTGAGCCTGTTCTGGCACTTCCTGGACGTGGTCTGGATCTGCGTATTCACCGTCGTCTACTTGATGGGGACTCTGTAATGGCTAATGCACACTCCCATGACCATGACAGCCATGATGCGAGCCACGGCAGCGTAAAGTCCTACGCTATCGGCTTCATCCTGTCGGTCATCCTGACGCTCATCCCGTTTGGTCTGGTGATGTACCCGACCCTGCCAAAGTCGATCACCTTGATGATCGTGCTGGCATTCGCGGTGATTCAGGTTCTGGTTCACCTGGTGTACTTCCTGCACCTGGATCGTTCCAAGGAACAGCGCGATAACGTGGTTGCCTTCGTGTTCGCAGGGATCGTAATCGTGCTGCTGGTTGGCCTGTCGATATGGATCATGTTCAGCATCCATACGTTCATGATGGCGAAGTGAGGTAAGACCCGATGTCGCTTAAGCACTTTATCCAAATCACCAAACCGGGGATCATTTTCGGTAACGTGCTTTCTGTGGCGGGCGGTTTCTTCCTGGCCTCCAAGGGACATGTCGATCTGGCCATCTTCCTGGCTGCAATGATCGGCACCTCCCTGGTGGTAGCTTCCGGATGTGTGTTCAACAACTGCATCGACCGTGACATCGATATCAAGATGGAGCGCACCAAGAACCGCGTGCTGGTCCAGGGCTTAATCTCCCTGAAACTGGCACTGGTCTACGCGACCGTCCTGGGTGTTGCCGGTGTGGCACTGTTGTACAAGGTGGCCAACCCGTTGGCGGCGCTGTTTGCCGTGATCGGGTTTGTCATCTACGTCGGCCTCTACAGCCTGTACCTCAAGCGCAAGTCGGTTCACGGCACGCTGGTGGGCAGTCTGTCGGGGGCGATGCCGCCGGTGATTGGTTATGTGGCTGTGACCAATAGCTTCGACATGGCCGCGCTGACGCTACTGGTGATGTTCAGCCTGTGGCAGATGCCGCACTCCTACGCCATTGCGATTTTCCGCTTCAATGACTACCTGGCTGCGTCGATTCCGGTATTGCCGGTCAAGCGTGGCATTCAGGTGGCCAAGAAACACATCCTGCTCTACATCCTGGCCTTCCTCGTGGCGACCTTGATGTTGACCTTCAGTGGCTACGCCGGCATGAGCTACCTCGCCGTCGCCGCCGCCATGGGCATGTACTGGTTGTACATGGCCTGGACCGGCTACAAGGCGGTGGATGACACCGTCTGGGCGCGCAAGCTGTTCGTGTTCTCGATCTTCACCATCACCGCGCTCAGCGTGATGATGTCCCTGGATTTCCAAGTGCCGAAAGAGCTGCTGCTGACTTACGCTCACTGAGTGGTCCTGCAGTGAAAGAGCCCCGCCTTCGAGAGAAGCGCGGGGCTTTTTCTTGGGCGCTGGTTAAATCGGCCGGGACCATTCTCGTCATACCCCTCTGAATGAGTAGTGAGAATTCATCGCCCGCCTACAAGGAGTAGCTCCATGTTCAGCGTCAGTCGCCGGTCCCTTCTCACCGTGGGCGCAGCCCTGCCATTGCTGGGGCGCCTGGATTGGGCCGTTGCCAGCCCGCCACCGGCCAAGGCTGACAGGCTGCGGCTGAACTACAACGAAAGCCCCTACGGCCCCTCCGGCGCGGTGCAGGAGGCCATGCAGCGCGGGATCGCTACTGCTGCGCTGTATCCCTATGGTCATATGTATGCGCTGGCCGAACTGTTCGCCCAGCAACAAGGCATTGCCGAAGACCAGGTGGCGGTGTTTTCCGGCTCGATGGCGGCCCTGCGCTATGCGGTGCTGGCGTTCACCAGCACCACCCGTGGCCTGGTGATGGCCACGCCGTCCTATGAAGTGCCGCGCCAGGCGGCCGAAAACTGGAAGGCGCCCGTGCAGGAAGTGGACCTCGACGCCGCGCATGCCCACGACATTCCCGCCATGCTCGCTGCCGACCCCCAGGCCGGCATGCTCTACGTGTGCAACCCCAACAACCCCACCGGCACCCTGACCCCCACCGACGCCATCCGCGAGGCACTGGCAAACAAGCCCAAAGGCAGCGTGCTGGTGGTGGACGAGGCCTATATCGACTTCTCCGATGCGCCCAGTTGCATCAGCTGGGTCAAGGAGCACGACGACCTGCTGGTGCTACGGACCTTCTCGAAAATCTACGGACTGGCCGGCGCCCGTGTGGGCCTGGCGATCGGCCACCCGGCGCTACTGGAGCGGCTGGCGGTGTTCGGCGGCGACAACGTGCCGGCCGGTTCCAGCCTGCTGGGCGCCCATGCCAGCCTGGAAGACGTGAAGCTGTTGCCCCAACGCAAGGCGCTCAACGCCCGGGCGCGGGATGAGACGGTGGCCTGGCTCAAGGCGCGCGGTTTCACCTGTACGGTGTCCGCCAGCAACTGCTTCATGATCGACGTGAAACGCCCCGCCGAGCAGGTCATCGAGCGGCTGGCCGAGCACGGCGTGTTGATCGGGCGGGTGTGGAAGAACTGGCCGCAGTGGGTGCGAGTAACCGTTGGTAGTGCACAGCAGATGCAGCGCTTCCGTGAGGTGTTTGCCGCGCAGGTGGTCTGAGCCAGGTGAATCCCGTGCCCATGGTCGGCTCGCCATGGGAACCACTGGACAAGGCGTTTGGGGCATGTTTCATTCTTCTTGTTGTGTAGGGATATTTCCTACTGGGTGAGTCGACTCTGAATCGGGAGCTTTGGGATTGAAGCGCCCTGGCCAGAACGCTAGGCTCACCCGTAGTCACTCATCAGGGACGAGATTCATGCGAAGCAATGGTCAACCCAATAACAGCACGCCCATGCAGCCTGCCGACGTGCGCCAACTGCTCGATGCCGAGCTGACCCGACGGGGGCTTGGGCACTTCGAGGTCTATCAATGCGGGCCGACGCTGGATGAGGCGGAGATCATCTCCAATTACCCCGACGCCCTGGAGCGAGCGGACTCCGCCGACGACTTCTATCAGCGTGGCCAGTTGCTCTCCTTGTCCAAGGGCCGGGTAAAACCTTTTTTCTGGAGCGATGAAAACCTGCTGGCCCCGGCTGAAGAGGCCGTCCCGGTTCCCGGGCCCTGCGCGCCGGTGGGGGAGGGGGCGAGTTTTATCGTGCACGGCAACCGTGGGTTTTACTCGATCCTCAACCTGTGCAGCTTCGGCGAGGGCCAGCATTTTCGCGACACCGTGCTGGCCAACAAGAGCGAGCTGCAGATGTTGCTGGTCTCGGTGTACGACGAGGCATTGGAGAGCTGTGCGCCCGCACAGACCCAGCAGACCGTCCTCACCCCCCGTGAAACCGAAGTGCTGTCCTGGACCAGCCTGGGCAAGACCTACAACGAAATTGCCCTGCTGACGTCAATGAGCCCGCGCACGGTCAAGTTCCACATGAAAAACGTCTTCGACAAACTGGACGTCACCAACGGCAAATCTGCCATTCGCAAGGCCCTGCAACTGGGCTATATCCGCGAACAAGCCTGACCCACACCTGTTAATCCCACGCCCGCCTGCGATTTTTCGCAGGCGCGCGTTCGCGTGCGCGTGGCATTGGGGCCTACCTGTCTAAAAGGGCAGCTTGTTAGCGATAGGGCGGTGCTTTAGTTTTTTTCGCAGCCGATGAGTCTAGCTCAGGCAAAAAAAACGTTAGCTGTAATACCTAAAAAAATGCCCGAGCCGGTAATGAGCCAGGAAGTCCAGTGCCACTCGCGCGGGTTGGGTGTTACAGCGTGCCGCTTAATTAATGGAGTGATTATGCTGGTCAATCAGAACAAAGAAGCTGCTGGCGAATACGCCGCGGGTATCTCCCGCGAGACCTTCGGGATGCTCAAGCACTTATGCAAAAAAGATAACTATCACTGGGCCGTCGCGCTGGGCAAGGACTACGCCATCATCGCGTTTGCCATCTACCTGTCCTTGGGGATCAGCTACTGGTTCTACCCGGTTTCGCTGTTTCTGATTGGCACCACCCAACGCGCTCTGGCCAACGTGCTGCATGAGTCGGCGCACAAGATGTTGGCCAAAAATCGCTTTATCAACTGGTTTTCCGGCACGTTCCTCTCCGGTTATTTGATTTTCCACCTGCACCAGTCCTACAGCATCTCGCACATCAAGAACCACCACGTGCACCTGGGCCACCCGGAAAAAGACCCGGACTACAACTTCCACCTCAAATGCGGGCTGTACGACGTCAAGCAGAGCGAGCGTGAGTTCTTCCTGAAAAATGTGCTGCTGGCCCTGTCCGGCTACCGCACCCTGCAGTACATCCGCTACATCATCAAAGACCGCGTCAAGGCCCAGGGTTCGGACAAGAAGATCCGCAACGAACGCCTCATGCTGTGGACCTACTGGGCAGCGATCTTCGCCGTGGCCGCCAGCTTCGGCGTGGTCACCGAGCTGCTGCTGTTCTGGCTCGTACCGCTGTTCACCACCGCCGTGGCCGTGGGCTGGATCATCGAGCTGGCCGAGCACTACCCGCTGCCCGCCGCTGAAACCGAGAAGCTGCTGCTGACCCGCAACCGCAAGGGCAATGCACTGGAGAACTTCTTTTTCGGCCGCCACGACGACAACTACCACCTGGTGCACCACCTGCACCCGGCCATTCCCCACTGGAACATGCGCAAGGCCCACGAGCTGCTGATGTCGCACCCCGAGTACGCCCGTTGGGACAACCTGTGGGCCGGGATTTTTACCCGCGATCGCCACAGCCCGCACAAGGAAACCATGCTCAGCTACGCGGCCAAGTTCCGCGCCCACAAGATTGCCAATCATGCCGACGACTCAAGCTTCGCCCGTCGCATGCTCAACCAGGCCTACGGGGTTTGACACCATGAACGACACAGACAACAGCCTGCTGGCGACCCTGGCCCTGAAAAAACTGGCGGCCAACAAGACCTACCGCGACCTGTTCCTGGCCAGCGACACCCTGCGTGATTTCCTGCGCCCGGCCGCCTTGCGCTACATCATTTCCGAAGACCGCCTGGAGATGCTCGACAAGCTCGCCGCCCTGCAGGGCAAGGGCTATCGCACCGGTGTGGAATACGTGGGCGAAGAGGCCACCACCTTGGCCGAGGTGACCACCGCCACCGATGAATACCTCAAGCTGATCGACCTGATGGCGCTGCACCCGACACTCAGCGAACCGCCGCAACTGGGCTTCGACCTGTCCAACGTCGGCACCATCATTTCCCGGGAACTGGCAATCGAGAACTGCTCGAAGATCCTCACCCATGCGGCCGACAAGGACGTCGGCGTGATCCTCAGCATGGAGCGGTCCCAGTGGACCGACTCGATCCTCGACATCTTCATGCACCTGAGTGGGCGGTTCCCCAACCTGGGCATCACCCTGCAGGCGCAATTGAACCGCACGCCCGATGACCTGGGCGAGATCCTCGGCACCGGCTGCAAGGTGCGCCTGGTCAAAGGCGTCTACGCCGAGCCGGCCGCCATTGCCTTGCCCCGTGGTGCGCAATTGAACGAGCGCTACCTGGGCCTGCTCGACCGCATCAACGGCGCCAGCAGCAACTACGCGTTCGCCACCCAGGACCCGCTACTGGTCGAGCAGATCCTCGCCAGCGGCATCGCCAGCCGTGGCGAGCTGGAGATGCTCCACGGCGTGCGTCCTGAGTTGATCAAGGCCGTCAAGGACGCTGGCCAGGTCAAGACCCGCGTGTCGGCGGTGTACGGCACCAATTGGTATTTGCACCTGCTGCACCGCGTCGCTGAATTCCCCCAGAACATTTTCCTCGCGCTGGACGACGTGGCGTCGCCGCGCCCTTCCGAAACCGCCACTCATTACTGAAAAGGACATCCTCATGAAACAGTACGTCGCCTTGGTTGATGTCTACTCCAGCGGTAACTTCCTGCCCAAATTCTTTCGGGACGCCGGCCTGGGCCTGATTCACGTGCAGAGCACCCCGGAACTGATGCCGAGCATGCTCGGGCCGAACCTGGATGAGTTCGAGCACAACCTGATCTTCAACGGCAGCGCCGAAGCCGTGGTGCGCCGCCTGCGTGAGTTCGACGTGGTGGCGGTGATCGCCGGCCAGGAGCCTGGCGTGCCGTTTGCCGACTACCTGAGCGAGCAACTGCAATTGCCAACCTCCAACGGCAGCGCCGGCTCCCGGGCGCGCCGCGACAAGTTTGAAATGATCGGCAAGGTGGCCGCTGCCGGCCTGCTGACCGCGCGGCAGATCAAGTCCGCCGACCCTGCCGAGTTGCTGGCCTGGGTCGAGGCCGGCCAGGTGTTCCCGTGCGTGGTCAAGCCACTCAGCTCGGCGTCTACCGACGGGGTTTCGATCTGCCACAACGTCGAGGACGTGAAGCGCGCGTGCCAGGAAGTGGTGTCCAACCTGGACATCTTCGGCCTGGCCAACACCGAGATCCTCTGCCAGTCCTACCTCAAGGGGCCGGAGTTCATCGTCGATACGGTGAGCCGTGACGGGCAGGTGTATGTCTGCGGGATCTGGCGTTATGTGAAGCGCGAAGTCAGCGGCGGCAAGAACATCTACGACCGTGACGTGCTGATCGCCCCTGACAGCCCGGAAGCCAACGTGCTGGTGGACTACATCGTCAAGGTGCTCAAGGCCCTGGGAATCAACAACGGCCCGGCGCACTCGGAGGTGATCCTGACCGAGGCCGGCCCTGCGCTGGTGGAAGTCGGTGCGCGGCTGAACGGCAACATGGAACCCAATTTCCACGACATCAGCCTGGGCGGCAACCAGGCGCAGTTGACCTACCTGGCCTACTGCGACGGCGAGGCGTTCAAGGCCGGTTACGCCGGCAAGCGCTACCACAAGCTCAAGGAAGCCTGCGTGATCAACACCGACACCACGCTGCAAGGCGAAGTGACCGGCTTCAACGAAGCGGCCATTCACCTGATCGAAGCGCTGCCCTCGGTGCACAAACTGAGCGTGAAGTACAAGGCCGGCAAGCTGATGAAAAAGACCGTCGACCTGCTCAGCAGCCCGTTGCGTGTGTTCCTGTTGTCGGAGAACCAGCGTGATATCGACCAGGATTACGAGCAGATCCGCCAGTACAAAGACAACGTCTACGTGATCCGCTGATGGGCACTTATCGCGCGTTACGCGGGCTCAACGCCCGGCTGCAATCGCTGTTCATGATCACCCTGGTGTTCCGCATGGGCACCATGGCGTTCCCGTTCTACGCGGCGTACCTGATTCATCAGCACGCCGTGTCGGCGGGCACGGCCGGCCTGTTGGTCGGCGTGTATGGCGCGGGAGCGCTGTTCGTGGACTTGATCATCGGTGCGGTGATCAAGCGCCTGGGGGCCAACCGGGTGATCCTCGGCTCGTTGCTGCTCAACGCGCTGCTGCTGTTGATCATCCCGTCGGTGGACAACACCGCCGCGCTGTTCGTGCTGTCGTTCCTCTGGGGCGCCTGCTACGAAGCCTTCACGCCGGCGACGTTCTCCGAGACGGTGACCCACAGCAGCAGCGAGACGCGCAAGGTGGCGTTTTCCTGCAACCGCCTGGCGATCAACATCGGCATGGCGATCGGGCCGCTGTTGGGCAGCCTGATTTTCCTGAGCAACGCCGACGCAGTGTTTTACATCAACGCAGCGTTGTCCCTGGTGTCGTTTGCCGCCTGCCTGCGATTCGGCCGTGCGGTCACGGTTGGCGCGGCACAGGCAGCGCCACTGGCGAGCAAGGGCAATGGCTTGCCGGAGACGGCACCGCATGAGCGCTCGCGCTTGCTGGTGATCTTGCTGGCAGCGCTGCCGGTGCATGTGGCCTACGCCTTGCCGCCGACTTTCCTGTCGGCCTACATCATCACTTACACCGAACTGCCGGCGTATTACGTCGGCATCATTTTCTTCATCAACGCCTTGCTGGTGATCCTGTTCGAAGTGCCGATCAACCAACGCATGGCGCACCTGTCGAGCAGCCGTTCACTGGTGGCGGGGTTCCTGTTGGCCGGGGTCGGTTTTTTCCTGATGGGCTTCAGCCATGTCGGCGCGATGCTGCTGGTGGCCACCGTGCTGTGGAGCCTGGGCGAGATGATCGTGTTCCCCGGCATCACCCATTACGTGAGCAGCATCTCCAGCCGGCACACCGTGGACCGCAACCTGGGTTACTACTCGGCGGGGGTCAACATCGGGGTCATGATCACGCCGTCGCTGGCGTTCATGTTGGTGGCGCAGCCGTCCCTGCCATCACCGTGGTTGCTGTCCGGCACCGTGTTGCTGCTGTTCGCGGTGGCGGTGGGCGTGATGAAAAGCTCAACCCTCTTGTGGAACAAGGAAGCGTGAAATGAGCATCGTGCACTTGAACACCGCTGGCGCGGGCCTGATGTCCACGGCCACGTTGAATGCGATCCAGCGCTTTACCTCGATCGAAGCGCGCATTGGCAGTTATGAGACGGAACTGGCCTACGAGGAGCTGCTCAACGTCGACCTGTACCGGGTCGCCGCCGGGCTGTTGAATGCGCAGCCGACCGACATCGGTTTTTTCAGCAGTGCCACCGAGGCCTGGACCAGCATCCTTGGCAAGCTCGACTTCCCCCGGGGCAAGCGGGTGTGGGTGTCGACCTCGGAGTACGCGGCCAACCTGATCTTTTTCAACTACCTCAAGCTGTCTCGCGACATCCGTGTCGAGGTGATCCCAACCACCGCGACCACCCCGCTGGACCTGGATTGGGTGCAGCGCAACCTGGACGACGAGGTGTTCCTGGTCAGTGTGTCGCACCTGCCGTCGTGCTGCGGCGTGATCAACCCGGTGGAAGCGCTGGGCGCGTTGCTCAAGGACTCGAGCGCGTTGTACGTGGTCGACGCGTGCCAATCCCTGGGCCAGTTGCCGCTGGACGTACGTGACATTCACTGTGATGTGTTGACGGGCGCGGGGCGCAAGTTTCTCTGCGGGCCGCGTGGCAGCGGGATTGCCTATGTGTCGCCGCGTTTGCTTGGCCAGTTGGAACTGAACTTTGCCGACCTGCATGCGGCCAGCACCGACGGCGAGGTCAACCGTATCGAGGTGTCCAGTGCGCGGGTGCTGGAGATTGCCGAGAAGAGTTTTTCGGCCCTGGTGGGCTTGCACACGGCGATGGGCGAATACGCGGAGGTGGGCGCGGCGGTGAACACCGAACCTTATGCGTTGCTGGTGCAGGAGCTGCGGCGCTTGCCGCAGGTGCAACTGCTGTGTGAGCAGTTCGAGCAAACCGGGATTGTGTCGTTCGTGCCGCGCAACAGCTCGGCCAAGGTGTTTGTCAGCCTGGCCCGCGAATTGGGCCTCAACCTGTGGGCGGGCACTGCCGCCCACACGCCGTTGCTGCTCAAGGACTTGGGCGCCACGCATTTCGTGCGCGCCTCGGTCGGCCGGCAGGTCACCCTGGCCCAGGTGGAGCAGGCCCTGGTGACACTGCGCAGCTTGTAGTGTCAGGCAGTCACTGCGCGGCGATGGTGTAGCCGTCGAACGCGCTCTGCTGCTGCAGCGCGGTCACGATGCTTTTGCGGGTGACCGACTGCTCGACGCCGCTGTTGTCGAAGAAGGTTTCGCTTTCCAGTTCGGCCTCGCTGCCTTCGCCCACGAAGGCAAAGCCGAGGAACTCCAACGCTTCACGGTCGACGTTGAGCTTGGAGCGCGGTGTGCGCAACGGCAGGGTGACACTGATGCCGTCCTTGCTGATCACGAACACTTCGGCTTCTTTCTTGGCCCGTGCGGCCTTGCTCTTGCCGGCGCTCGGGTTGCTGATGGCCTGGTGGCTCTGGTTCAGCACCTTGAGGGCCAGGCCGTAGACCAGCTCCTGGAACGCGGGGTCGTCCTTGAAGCTGGACAGGATGCGACTGATGGAGAATTGGCTGCTGAGGTTTTCCAGGGCGGCGTTGTCGGCAGCCTCGGCGTCTTTCAGTTGCTTGAGCTGGCCCATCAGTTCGTAGGCCTTGTCGTCATCGAAGGCATCGTGGGCCTGGCGGATAGCGACGCGCAGTTCGCGGATCTGGTCGCTTTCCTTGGAGGTGTGGAAGGCGTCCAGCACCATTTCACTGATGATCTTGGCCGCTGGCACATGCTGTGAAAGATTGATGGCGTTTTCGTATTCAGCTTTGGATTGCAAGGCGACTACGGATTCTTCTTCGGTGTAGGAATCGGACATTGAAATTTCACTACTTCAGTAAACGGAGACAAAAAAGCGTCGGGCATTTTCAGGGGGGAGGGGGATCAGGTCAAGGCAGCACGCTGCCCACCTTGCCGCGCAACGCGGCCAGCGCCCGGTGCAACCGCACGGCCCGCCCGCAGAACAGACCAACGGTAAACCCCGAGACCGCGCCGACCGCCACCCGCATCTCTGGCGTGCTCAACAGCAACGGGTGCACCGCCTGCTGGTAGCCGAAGTAGTACTTCACCGCAAAGAACAGCTGGGAGATCAACAGTGTTTTCCAGGTGCCCGTCAGCACCAGGCTTTCGCCGTTGGCATCCAGATGCGCACCGTTGGCATTGAACAACCGCATGCCCAGCAGGCTGCCCACGATGGCGCCGCCCACCCAGGCGCTGCTCGACAGCAGCGAAGGCGGCAACGCCATCAACGACCACACCACCAGCACCACTGGCAGGATCATCAACGAGCGACGACTTTCGCGCCCACCCAGGCTGGCCTTGATGCCGTAGTAGCAAATCCACAGGTAAACGGCGTACACCCACAG
Source organism: Pseudomonas sp. P7548 (assembly GCF_013386585.1). Taxonomy (GTDB): domain Bacteria; phylum Pseudomonadota; class Gammaproteobacteria; order Pseudomonadales; family Pseudomonadaceae; genus Aquipseudomonas. The sequence goes on from NZ_JACARO010000059.1 coordinate 100,279, forward strand.
GGGCGTGCCTTGGAGGATATCGAGCATGGGCTGCGTCCGTGCGGTAGGGGTGAGCGGTGGATAGTCGTCGAGCGTTCAGGGGTTTGTCTATCGAATTGAGCCTGACCCACATCAAAACGCCATGTCGACAAAACCGTTACAACACAGAGGCCTGATGAACCCATAAAAATGACCACCGACCTGCGCCGAGGGGCCCACCCCACGCCGGGTTATTAAAGGACTAATGCGATGGCGCTTTCCCTCTCCCGCCTGGTCTTGCTGGGGGCGACGCTGTGTCTGGCGCTACCCCTGCACGCCAACGTACCCGATACCCCTCTCATCGAACACGGCCGATACGTTGCACAACTGGGCGACTGTATCGCCTGCCACACTGCCCAGCAGGGCAAAGTGATGGCCGGTGGCCTGGCGTTGAGCACGCCCATGGGCACGATCTACTCCAGCAATATCACCCCGGACCGTGAGACGGGTATGGGCGCCTACACCTTCGAACAGTTCGACCGGGTGATGCGTGAAGGTGTTACCCCGGCCGGTATGAACCTGTACCCGGCGATGCCGTATCCTTCCTACGCGAAGATGAGCGAAGCGGACATGCGTGCCTTGTACGCCTACCTGATGCAGGGCGTGGAGCCCGTGCAACAGGCCAACCTCGACGCCGACATGGGCTTCCCCTTCAACCAGCGTTGGGGCCTGGCGTTGTGGAATTTCGCCTTTCTCGACAAGCAACCCTTCACCCCCGATCCAGCCCGTAACGAGGTGCTCAACCGTGGCGCCTACCTGGTCCAGGGTCTCGGTCACTGCGGTTCTTGCCACACTCCACGCGGCATCGCCTTCCAGGAAAAGGCCATGAGCGATGAGGGCCGCAGCGGCCGGCATTACCTGGCAGGCGAAACCGTCGAGCACTGGCGCGCCTTGAGCCTGCGCAACCTGTGGACCGTGGAAGACACCGTGCAACTGCTCAAGACCGGGCAGAACCGCTTTGCCACGGTGGCCGGCAACATGGCGGATGTGATTCACCACAGCACCCAGCACTTCAGTGACGACGACCTCACCGCCGTCGCCAGTTACCTCAAATCCCTGCCACCGGGCAAAGACGACCTGCCGATGCCCGCCGTCGCCCGCGCCCCGGCCGCGCCGCCTGCCGATTTGTTCACCAGCCGGGGCGGGTTGGGGTACATGCAGTTCTGCAGTGACTGCCACCGTGCCGATGGCGCCGGGGTGAAGGGCCTGTTCCCGCCCTTGGCTGGCAACCCGAGCATTGCGTCCAGCAACCCGACGTCGTTGCTGCACATCACCCTCACCGGTTGGGAAACCGCGCAAACGGCGGCCCATCCACGGGTCTACACAATGCCCGGTTTCGCGCGCCTGGCGGACTCGGAAATTGCCGAGATCCTGAGCTTCGTGCGCACCCGTTGGGGCAATGAGGGCACCCCGATCAGCGCCGCCCAAGTGAAGACACTGCGTGCCCAACTCAACCCGGCCACCACCGATTCATCGGCGTTTGAAACCCCGCGCCTGGCCGACCTGCTCGCCGCCCCCAACGCCGGCCAGGTGGTGCGTGGCATGCGCCTGCACCTGCAAACCAAGGCGCTGCTGCCGGATAACGTCGGCAACTCACTCAATTGCACCAGCTGCCATCTCAACGCCGGCACCGTGGCGGACGGTTCGCCCTTTGTAGGCGTGTCGGCGTTTTTCCCCAGCTATGCGCCGCGTGCGGGCAAGGTGGTCAGCCTCGAAGAGCGCATCAACGGCTGCTTCCGCCGGTCGATGAACGGCACGCCGTTGGCGCCGCAATCGGCGGACATGCAGGCCATGGTCGCGTATTTCGACTGGATGAAAAACAACACACGCCCCGAAGACAAAGTAGCCGGGCGCGGCGTGGGCAAGATCGACCCGGCGATCAAACCGGATCTGGCCAATGGCAAGGCGGTCTACGCCCAGCAATGTGCGGTGTGCCATGGCGATAACGGCCAGGGCTTGGCGCGTGCCGACGGGGAGCTGGTGTACCCGCCGCTGTGGGGCGAGCAATCGTTTAACATCGGCGCCGGCATGGCCCGCCCTTACACGGCTGCGGCGTTCGTCAAACGCAACATGCCGATCGGCTTCCACGAAAAATTCCCGCTGGGCCAGGGCGGTTTGTCGGACCAGGAGGCGGTGGACGTGGCGGCGTACTTTTCGGGCCAGCCGCGTCCGGACTTCCCGGACAAGGTCAAGGACTGGCCCAACGGCGGCAAACCCGCCGATGCGCGCTATTAGTCCAACTGCTTGAGGCAGGCCTCGAGAATATCCAGGCCTTCTTCGAGTACTGCAGGCTCGATGGTCAGTGGCGCCAGCAGGCGGATGATGTGCCGCGATTTGCCACTGGGCATCAGCAGCAAACCGGCGTCCCGCGCCAGGCTCAATAGTTGAGCCAGCTGTTTCGGCGCGGGCGAACCGTCGGCGTTGACCAGCTCGATACCTCGCATCGCTCCGACCCCGGTCAAGCGGCCGAGGTAGGGCGTAAGGCCTTGTGCGCGCCAGGTGTCATAACGGCCGGCGATGGCCTCTTGCTGGTGTGAGCCCCAGGCTTGCAGGTGTTCATCGGTCATTGCATCGAGGGTGGCCAGCGCTGCCGCACAAGCGATAGGGTTGCCGGAATAGGTGCCGCCCAGGCCACCTTTGGGCAGGTTGTCCATCAGCGCTTTGCGCCCCAAGACGGCACCGAGCGGTACGCCACCGGCAATGCTTTTACCCAGCAGGAGCAGGTCCGGTTCGATGCCCAGGCGCGAGAACGCAAAACGCTGGCCGGTACGCCCGAACCCCGACTGGATTTCATCGGCGATCAGCAGGATGTTGTTCTCGTCGCAGAAACGCCGCAGCGCCTGGGCGAACTCGACATCCAGGGCGAGGAAACCACCTTCGCCCTGGACGGGTTCGATGATGAAACAGGCGACGTCGTCCACGTCGATTTCCACGCTGAACAGGCGGTCCATGGCCTTCAGGGCCTCGGTGCAGCTCACGCCGTTATCGGCGCTGGGATAGGGCAGGTGGTACACCGGGCCGGGCAGCACGCCGACCTTTTGCTTGTAGGGCGCCACCTTGCCATTGAGGTTGAGGGTGGCCAGGGTGCGCCCGTGGAACGCACCATCGAATGCGATCACCGCCGTGCGGCCAGTGGCGCCGCGTACGATCTTCAAGGCGTTTTCTGCGGCTTCTGCGCCACTGTTGGTGAGCATGCCGCTGACCGGGTAGCCCACCGGGATGAACGCGGTCAGACGTCCCATCAGCTCAATGTAGGGCGCATGCGGGGCGGCGTTGAACGCGTAGTGCGTGAGCTGGGTGGCCTGTTCACGAATCGCCTCCACCACGCCGGGGTGACAGTGGCCAAGGTTGAGCACGCCGATGCCGCCAACAAAGTCGATGTAGCGCTTGCCCGTGGTGTCCCATACTTCGGCGTTCTTGCCGTGGCTGAGGCTGATGGGGTGGACGACGGAAATCGATTGGCTGATGGTTTCGCGGCTCATGAATCTTGGACTCGGCAATGGCGGGCGTCTTTTTATCTAAGCCGTGCGCCCGGCCTTGCCGCAAACGAAATAAAGTCGCCGGGTCATTATTAAAAGTCGGGATGTGCCTTGATGTAGCTCACCATCCACTTCAGGAAGGCCTTCACTTTTGGCACTTCGCCGGCGTGTTCGGCGTGGGCGATAAAGTGCGCGCCGGCGCTGGGCATCGTGTACTTCCACGGGATCATCAGGCTGCCGTTGGCCAGCTCTTCGGCCACCAGGTATTGGGGCACCAGCGCCACCCCGTAGCCCGATTGCGCGGCGCGGATGCACATGTAGAACGTGTCGAAACGCGGCCCGTGGTAGCTGTTCTGCGAATGCAGGCCCTGTTCCAGGAACCACTCGTGCCAGGCTTCCGGGCGCGAGGTGCATTGCAGCAGGGTGTGGCGTGACGAGGCGTCGCTGCCGTCGGCGACAAACCCCGGCGCGCACACCGGCACCACGGCCTCACGGAACAGCTCGATGCACGTTGCCCCGGGCCACGAACCCTGGCCGAAGAAAAACGCGATATCGGCCTTGGCCTGCAGCACGTCGAAGGGCTCCAGTTCGTTGCGCACATCGAGGTGGATGTTTGGGTGCTTGGCCGCGAAATCCTTGAGCTTGGGCACCAGCCAGCGGTCGCCGAAGGTCGGCTGGGTGGCGATGCGCAGCACTTCGGTCTCGCCGCCGTAGGTGAGGATGTAACGGCTGGAGATGTCCACCTGGGTCAGGATCTTGTGCACCTCGGCCAGGTACAGCGAGCCCGCCGGTGACAGGTACAGGCGCTGGCGCACCCGTTCGAACAGGTTGTGGCAGAGCATCTCTTCCAACTGCGCGACTTGTTTGCTCACTGCGCTCTGGGTCAGGTGCAGCTCTTCGGCGGCGCGGGTGAAGCTCAGGTGGCGGGCGGCGGCTTCGAAGCATTGCAGGGCGGTCATCGAAGGGGTCAAACGTTTTGAAATCATGCAGTTCATTCCAAATCGGAAGGAGCCTTTGCCTAAAGGTCGTTTGTGGCAGCGCCGTAAAGCCGTGGATACTGCCCGGCAGCACTATAAACCGGCGCGGGCTGTGAAGCGCCGAATAATAAGGAATGACAGGGAGTGCCTTGCATGAATCCATTCAAAACCACCTTGGCCGCACTGGGCGCCACCGCCGTATTGGGCTTGGCCGGTACCGCGCAGGCGGGGGCCACGCTGGATGCGATCCAGAAGAAGGGCTTTATCCAGTGCGGTGTCAGCGATGGCCTGCCAGGCTTTGGTGTGCCGGACAGCAAGGGCAAGATGACCGGTATCGACGTGGATGTGTGCCACGCCGTTGCGGCGGCAGTGTTTGGTGACGCTTCGAAAGTGAAGTTCAGCCAACTGACCGCCAAGGAGCGCTTCACCGCGCTGCAATCGGGTGAGGTGGATGTGATCTCGCGCAACACCACCTGGACCAGCTCCCGCGACTCAGGGATGGGCCTGGTATTTACCGGCGTGACCTACTACGACGGCATCGGCTTCCTGGTGAACAACAAGCTGGGCGTGACCGGTGCCAAGCAACTGGACGGCGCGACCATCTGTATCCAGGCCGGCACCACCACCGAACTCAACGTGTCGGATTACTTTCGCACCAACGGCATGAAGTACACGCCGATCACCTTCGACACCGCCGATGAAAGCGCCAAGGGCCTGGAGTCCGGGCGCTGCGACGTGCTGACCACCGACCAGTCGGGCCTGTATGCCCAACGCATCAAGATGGCCCACCCGGATGAGTTCGTGGTGCTGCCGGAAGTGATTTCCAAAGAGCCGCTGGGGCCGCTGGTGCGCAAGGGCGATGATGAGTGGTTCAGCATCGTCAAATGGACCCTGTTCGCCATGCTCAATGCCGAGGAAATGGGCATCACCTCGCAGAACGTCGAGGAGCAGGCCAAGACCACCAAGAACCCGGATGTGGCGCGCTTGCTCGGTGCCGACGGTGAATACGGGCGGGACCTCAAACTGCGCAAGGATTGGGTGGTGCAGATCGTCAAGCAGGTGGGTAACTACGACGAAGTGTTCGAGCGCAACATCGGCCAGGGCAGCGTGCTGAAGATCAAGCGCGGGCTCAACGCCCTGTGGAGCCAAGGCGGTATCCAGTACGCACCGCCCGTGCGCTAGTTATTCCGACGCGGTGTCCTTCCCTGCCGCCTTGGCGCGGTACAACGCCTGATCGGCACGCGCCATCAGTGCGGCAGGGGATTCACCGCTTTGGCGCTCGGCCACGCCCAGGCTCAGGGTCACCTTGAAATCGCCCACGGCGGGCACCTGAATGATCTGTTGGCGAATGCTCTGGGCCACAGCCTTCGCCGCCTCCAGGTTGCTTTTGGGCAGGATCAGCATGAACTCGTCACCGCCCCAGCGGGCGAGCAACTCGCCGGGGCGCACGCGCGCCACCAGGTTTTGCACCACACGCACCAGGGTCTGGTCGCCCACCGCGTGACCATGTTTGTCATTGATCGGCTTGAAATCATCGATGTCCATGGCGATCAGCGTCAACGGCAGGCGGAAGCGCTCGGCACGGTCACATTCTTCCCGCAGCACTTTTTCCAGGCGGTATCGGTTGGCGACGCGGGTCAGGGTGTCGAGTTCGGCCAGGGAGCGGTTTTCGTCCAGCTGCACTTGCAGTTGCTGATTGACCCGCGACAGTTCGCGGGTGCGCTCTGCCACCAGGGCTTCAAGGGATTGGTTACGTCGTTCCAACTGCTCGATCGACGACTTGCGCGTATGGATATCGCGATGGGCCCCCACCATGCGGGCCACCGTACCGTCGGGGTTACGCGCGATCACGTAGCCGCGGTCTTCTATCCACAGGTAGGTGCCATCCTTCTTGCGGCAACGGTATTCGGCTCGGTAGTGGGGCGCGCGACGGCTGATGTAGGCATCAAACAGCGTCATGACCTGCGGGTAGTCTTCGGGGTGGATCACGTTTTCCCAGGTGAACACACTGTTCTCCAGGGAGTGGCGGGGATAGCCGAGCATTTCGTACCAGCCGGGGTTGCGGTAGACGAACCCGGTATTGGCGTTCCAGTCCCAGATACCGTCGCTGACCAGCTCCATGACGGCATGCAGCATGTCGGCATTGAGGTCGGAAAAATCATTGCGTAGCGGCTTGCTGTCGGATGTATCGTCCATATATGCGCTTCCTGCGTGGGCTGGCTCCCAAGGCCAGTCGTTGTTTACGCCGATACTCCGTGGCTGGGGCTACTGTACAACGG
>NZ_JACARO010000006.1 GCF_013386585.1 Pseudomonas sp. P7548
ACGAAGAAATCGGCCAGCCGAAACACAAGACCATCAGCTTGCAAACCTCGATCAACTTCGACTTGGGCTGCGACGGCAGTGAGGCCAAGCAATTGATGGAAGCGCTGGAGCAGGAATTTGCGCTCGACCTGGGGGACTTCGACACTTATCGTTACTTCAACCCGCCGGTGTTTGACGTATTTCTCAAACGCCGTGCCAAGGGTCGCGGCGAAAAAGTGCCGCTGACCATCGGCATGCTCTACCTGGCCATCAAGACCCACAGCTGGGACACGCAGACGCTGGAAAACCTGAGCTGACTGTAGGAGCCCGGCTTGCCGGCGATGGCGGTCCTAAGGGCCTCATCGCCGGCAAGCCGGGCTCCTACAGCATTCAAAAGGACCTTACATGGACGTAACAATGGGCCTGCTGGCCGCCCTGCTCTGGGGCGGCACGGACTTTCTCGTGGGCCTCAATGCCCGCGCCGTCGGCGTTAAACGCGCGGTGTATTTCGGCCAAGCCCTGGGCTTCCTGATCATGACCCTGCTGCTGGCCATTCTCCCAAGCTTCCTGTTCAAATCCCTCGACGCCCCGTCGAGCATCTGGCTCCTGGGCATCGCCGCCGCACTGCTCACCGTTTCCGGCGCCCTCGCGCTGTCCAAGGCCTTTGCACTCGGCAAAGCGGCTATCGTCGCGCCACTGGTGACGTCCTACGGCGTGGTGACCACCCTGCTGTCCTGGGCCACCGGTGAGCACATCAACCTGATGCAACTGGGCTGCATCGCCGTGTGCGTGATTGGCGTCGTCCTCTCCAGCATCCACAAGGACAACGGCGTTCCCCACAACAATCCACACCTGTCCATCGCCTACGCCATGCTCGCCGCCTTGCTGTATGGCACCAGCTTCTGGCTGCAAGGCCGCTATACACTGCCGGCGCTGGGACCAATCACCATGCTGTGGCTGGGTTACCTGGTAGGGCTATGTGTATTGGTGCTGATGGTGATGAGGATCAAGGACGGCTTGAAACCCCCTCCGCTGAAGAACTGCGCGACGCTGACCGGGGCGAGCGTGATGAACCTCGGCGGCTTCTCGGCGTTTTCCTGGGGAGCGATGGCAGGGTCGGTGTCGGTGGTGACGGTGATCAGCACGTTGTCGGGCGGGATTGCGGCGATTCTGGGGTATGTGTTTTTCAAGGAGCGGTTGTCGGCGGTACAAGTACTAGGCGTGGTACTGGTGCTGGTCGGTGCCGTTGTTTTGCACATGGTCGATTGACCTTTCGCGCACAAAAAAGCCGCCCTTGAGGGCGGCTTTTTCACAACAACCGAATCTTACAACTTAGGACCGGCTGCCTTGATCGCATCGCTCACTTCAAACTTCTTGAAGTTCTCGATGAACAGACCCGCCAGTGCCTTCGCCGCTTCGTCGTAGGCCGCTTTGTCAGCCCAGGTGTTACGTGGGTTCAACAGGCCAGTCTCAACGCCCGGTACGGCCAATGGCACGTCGAGGTTGATGGTGTCGAGGTGTTCGGTTTCAGCACCCACCAGCGCGCCGCTCTGGATCGCTGCGATGACGCCGCGAGTGGTCGGGATGTTGAAGCGCTTGCCGACGCCGTAGCCGCCGCCAGTCCAGCCAGTGTTGACCAGGTAGACCTTGGAGCCGAAGCCACGGATGCGCTTGATCAGCAACTCAGCGTATTCGCCAGCCGGGCGCGGGAAGAACGGGGCGCCGAAGCAGGTGGAGAAGGTCGACTTGATGCCGCCGCCGGAACCCATTTCGGTCGAGCCCACCAGTGCGGTGTAACCGGACAGGAAGTGGTAGGCCGCTTGTTCTTCGCTGAGGATGGACACCGGTGGCAGGACACCAGTCAGGTCGCAGGTCAGGAAGATCACTGCGTTCGGCTCGCCGCCCAGGTTCTTCTCGGAACGCTTGGCCACGTGCTCCAGCGGGTAGGCGGCACGGCTGTTCTGGGTCAGGCTGACGTTGGTGTAGTCGGCGTGCTTGGCATCGTCGATCACCACGTTTTCCAGCACGGCGCCGTGCTTGATGGCTTTCCAGATAACCGGCTCATTCTTCTCGGACAGGTCGATGCACTTGGCATAGCAACCGCCTTCGATGTTGAACACCACGCCTTCGCCCCAGCCGTGTTCGTCGTCACCGATCAGGTAACGGCTTTCGTCGGCCGACAGGGTGGTTTTACCGGTGCCCGACAGACCGAAGAACAGGGTCACGTCGCCTGCTTCGCCGATGTTGGCGGCGCAGTGCATTGGCAGCACGTCGGAAGCCGGCAGCAGGAAGTTCTGCACCGAGAACATGGCTTTTTTCATCTCACCGGCGTAACGCATGCCGGCGATCAGCACTTTCTTCTGTGCGAAGTTGAGGATCACGCAACCGTCGGAGTTGGTGCCGTCACGCTCTGGCACGCACTCGAAGTTGGCTACGTTGAGTACTTGCCACTCTTCGCGACCGGCCGGGTTGTACTGGGCCGGGTTGATGAACAGGCAACGACCGAACAGGTTCTGCCAGGCAGTCTGGGTGGTCATTTTCACGGCCAGGTAGTGGTCGTGCGCAGCACCAACGTGAACGTGGGAAACGAAATGCTCTTGCGCGTTGTTGAAGGCCTCGACGCGAGCCCACAGGGCATCGAACTTGTCGGCCGGGAACTTGCGGTTGATCGGGCCCCAGGCGATAGCGTCCTGGGTGGTCGGCTCTTCAACGATGAAACGGTCGACTGGCGAACGACCGGTACGGTGACCGGTTTCTACGACCAGCGCGCCAGTATCGGCAAGCACGCCTTCACCGCGCTGCAGGGCTTCTTTGACCAGATCGTCAACACTCAGATCGGTGTATACGGCGTTATTGGCTTGCGTCATGAGGTTCCCCGTCGGCCTATGGCCGAGTGCTCCAAACGTTTTGTAGTAGAAAGTTGCGCACTACTACCGCGAAAAAAGTGGGCCGGATTATGCCAGAAAAGCCCAAAAAGAGTAGGGCCCTCCCGTCAGAACTGCGCTAATCCGGCGTTTGTCAGGTGATTTACCTGTGCTTAAACGTTTTAGTGGCGGGTGTCGGAAGGGGTGTCGATGCCTGCTCCGGCGAACAATTGGGCTACATCAGCCGCATCGAACAGGTAGCGCTGGTTGCAGAACTGGCAGTCGATCTCGATATTGCCACCGTGCTCCACCACCAGATTCTGCGCATCTTCCAGGCCCAGGCTGACCAAGGCATTGGCCGAACGCTCGCGCGAGCAGCTGCAATGGAAGCGCAGGCTCTGTGCGTCAAACAGTCGCACGGCCTCCTCGTGATACAGGCGGTGCAGGATGGTTTCGTTGTCCAGGCCCAACAGCTCTTCAGCGGTCAGGGTGCCGGCCAGGGCCGTCAGCTTGCGCCAGCTGTCGGTGCGCTCGTCTTCGTCCTTGATGCGGTCGGCCGGCAATTGCTGCAACAGCAGGCCACGGGCGCGCTTGCCATCGGCGTTGAGCCAGAACTTGGTGCCGACCTGCTGGGACATCACGAAATAGTTGGTGAAGCAGTCCGACAGGGTTTCACCGTCCAGGTCGACGATGCCTTGGTAGCGCTGCCCCTCGGTCGGGTCGACGGTGATGGCCAACACACCGTTGGCCATCAGGTCGGACAACGTGGCGTCCGGGGAGATCTGGTCGGCTTCGTAGCGGGCCAGGCCGCGGATTTCGCGCTCGCTGGAGCATTCAATCATCAGCATCGGCACCGGGCCTTCGGAGCGCGCCTGCAGGATCAGCAAGCCGTCGAACTTCATCGTGCCCACCAGCAGCGCCGCCGCCGCCATCAGCTCACCGAGCAGTTGCGCGACCGGCTCCGGATAGGGGTGCTTGGCGAGGACTTCGGCATAGCTGCGCTCCAGCGACACCAGTTCGCCACGGGCGTCGGTCTCGTCGAAGATGAAGCGTTGGGTGAAGTCGGTATCCGGTAGATCAGTCATAGGTCTGGGTATCTGAATTGATGACAAATTGATTACGAGGTTTATAGAATTAAACGCTTTAGCACCATTTTGGTGCGGTTTTCTAGAGCCGTTGGAGGACAGTTTATGAACAATCCGAGTTTGTTCCAAGCCAAGTGGAACCTCGGGAGATGGGCCCTTTGCAATCTACTCGCTATCGGGCTGCTGTGTTTTTGGCTGTGGCCCACGGGCCAGATGCTGTGTGTGATTTTCGACGAATGGCTGTTTCATCTGCTCAATGATCCCCTGGCGAGCAACTCGGCCTGGCTGCATGTGTGGGCTGTCGCCAGCTTGCGACCGTTCGATGCGGTGGTCGGGGTCATCCTGCTGACACTGTTGATTCGCGGCGATTGGGTATTCAAGGCCGTGCAGGTGCGTCAGGCACTGTTGGGTTTTATCGGCATTCTGCTGCTATTGCTGTTTATCCGCATGCTGTTTTCCAAACTCGTGGCACAGCTGGGCTGGCAGCACAGCAGCCCGTCGATGGTGATCAGCGGGGCGATCCAGATGAGCGACTACTTCCCGGCATTGGAGAAAGCTTGGGAATTGAAGGACCGTTCGAGCCAGAGTTTTCCCGGTGATCACGCCTCGGTGTTGCTGATCTGGGGCATGTTCATGACGGTATTCGCCAAACGCATCGGCCAGACCCTGGTGATCTGGGGCCTGGCGCTGCTGTTCATGATGCCGCGGCTGGTGGCGGGAGCGCATTGGGGCCAGGACGACTATATCGGCGGCGTACTACTGGCGTTGTTGGCGCTGGGGTGGGGGTACTACACGCCGTTTGCGGCAAAGGTATCGAGTGGGTTGCTGCGGGTGACGGCGCCGGTGTTTGAGTTGATGGGCAGGCTACCTCTGCTTGGACGATTGAGCGTCTTGCGCACAACCGCATAACACCGCTGGCGCATGTGGGAACTGGCGTGCCTGCGATAGCGCTGGGTCAGAGGCCTGGATGCCGACTGACCTGACACCGTAGCGGGCAAGCCGGCTCCCACACTTGATCTCCTTCGCACTGGAGATTTGCACAATCAGTCATCATTGCCGCTGCCGCGAAACTTGAACAGGTCGCGGCGTTGTTTCTTGCTCGGCTTGCCGTCGGTGCTCAAGCCCATGGCACCGGCCTTGCGCATCGCCGCCGCATTTTCGCGCTTGGCGATGCTGGCTTCGGTCTCGGCATACAGCGTCTGCGCTTCGGGCGCCCCACGGCGCACGATGGAAAGCGCCTGGACCACGATGGTCTTTTCATCAAAACCGGTGCGAATCTGGAATTCATCGCCGATGCGCGGTTCCTTGCCCGGCTTGCAGCGCTCACCACGATGGTGCACCTTGCCGCTCTCGATGGCGGCCTTGGCCAGGGCACGCGTCTTATAGAAACGCGCGGCCCACAACCACTTGTCCAGACGGACCTTTTCTTCCTCTTCCTGCTTTTGAGCCACTTGAATTCCTCGCTCTGAAAAATGTCGCAACTGTACCGTTGAAACCCTTCGACGCATAAACCCCAAGGCTCACCTAAGATACGCCAGGTAGCCCCCTGTTTTCGCGAGGATACGCTGTGACCGATTTTCCAACTTCACTCACCTCGCCAGACCAGCGTTGCACGGGCTGCCAGCAAAGCGAGCCCTTGGGTTTCGATTTTGCCTTCGCTTATCAACCTATCGTAGACCTGCGCGACAAGTCGATTTTTGCCCACGAAGCATTGGTGCGCGGCACTCATGGCGAAGCCGCGTTGTCGGTGCTGGACAAGGTGAATGAAAGCAATCGCTACCGTTTCGATCAGCGCTGCCGTACACAGGCGATCGCCGGGGCCGCTGCATTGGGAATGCAAACCCACCTTTCGATCAACTTCATGCCCAACGCCGTGTACCGGCCAGAACTCTGCATCCGCAGTACGCTGGAAGCAGCCCGCGCGCATAATTTTCCGCTGGACAGGCTGATTTTCGAGACCCTCGAAAGCGAGCATGTAGATAACAATCGCCATTTGACCAATATTCTGCGTGAATACCGCGAATTCGGCTTCAAGACCGCCATCGACGACTTCGGTGCGGGCTATTCGGGGCTGAACCTGCTGGCCGATTTCCAACCTGACTTGATCAAACTCGACATGGCACTGATCCGCGATGTCGACCAGGATCGCGTCCGCCAAGTCATCGTTCAGGGGATTGTCACAATCTGTGAGCAGTTGGGCGTTACTGTCATCGCCGAAGGTATCGAAAGTGCCGGAGAGCGTGACTTCCTGTCTGACTGCGGAATATTTCTGATGCAGGGCTATTGGTTCGCCAAACCTGCATTCAATGCCCTGGTTGAGGTTTCCCCTCGCGCCTGGGCGAATTGATCGGTTACCCATATTGAAGACATTTGACCATTTGACCGTTGTGGGTCTGCGTGAGTGGGTGGCACTCCCCGATTTGGGAGTGGCGGGCCTGCGCGCGAAGATCGACACCGGCGCCAGCACCTCCAGCCTACATGCCACCGACATCGAGCCGTTTGAGCGCGACGGTGAGAAGTGGGTGCGCTTTACCGCGCACCTGGGCAGCGTGGTGCAACTGCGTCACCGCCGCTGCGAAGCGCCCCTGGTGACGATGAAAACCATCAAGAGCTCCAACGGCCACGCGCAGGTTCGCTATGTGATCAGCACCACCCTGGCGCTGGGCGACCGGGTGTGGCGGGTGGAGTTCACCCTGGCCTGCCGCAAGGCCATGCGCTACCGCCTGCTGCTGGGTTCCAAGGCGTTGATTGACGGCCAGCTGGTGGTCAATCCCGGCGTCAAATACGTTCAAGACAAGCCGGTGTTCCCGGTCTCTACCCTTTCTGCCCCAGGTGCTGCATGAAGATTGCTGTGCTGTCGCGAAATCCGCGTCTGTATTCCACCCGCCGCCTGGTTGAGGCCGGCACCGAACGTGGCCACGAAATGGTGGTGATCGACACGTTGCGTGCCTACATGAACATTGCCAGCCACAAGCCGCAGATCCACTACCGGGGCAAGCCGCTGGAAGGTTTCGATGCGGTGATCCCGCGTATCGGCGCCTCGGTGACGTTCTACGGCTGCGCGGTGCTGCGCCAGTTTGAAATGATGGGGGTGTTCCCCCTGAATGAGTCCGTAGCCATTGCGCGCTCGCGGGACAAGCTGCGTTCACTGCAACTGTTGTCACGCCGGGGGATCGGCCTGCCCGTCACCGGCTTTGCCCACTCCCCGGACGACATCCCCGACCTGATCGAGATGGTCAACGGCGCGCCGCTGGTGATCAAAGTGCTGGAAGGCACTCAGGGCATCGGCGTGGTGCTCTGTGAAACCGCCACCGCTGCAGAGTCGGTGATCGAGGCCTTCATGGGTCTCAAGCAGAACATCATGGTGCAGGAATACATCAAGGAGGCCGGTGGTGCCGACATCCGCTGCTTTGTGGTGGGCGACAAGGTGATTGCAGCGATGAAGCGCCAGGCCAAACCCGGTGAGTTCCGCTCCAATCTGCATCGTGGCGGCAGCGCCAGCCTGATCAAGATCACCCCGGAAGAGCGCATGACCGCATTGCGTGCAGCGAAGGTGATGGGGTTGAGCGTGGCAGGTGTGGATATCTTGCGTTCCAACCATGGGCCGCTGGTGATGGAAGTGAACTCATCGCCGGGTCTGGAAGGGATTGAGACCACCACCGGCAAGGATGTGGCGGGGATCATCATTCAGCATCTTGAGAAGAATGGCGGCCCGAATATGACGCGGACCAAGGGCAAGGGCTGATAAAACACAGCTTTTGAAACACCACAAATTAATGTGGGAGCGGGCTTGCTCGCGATGCAGGAACCTCGGTGTGTCAGGCACGCCTTGGTGATGCCATCGCAGGCAAGCCAGCTCCCACACAAGCCCGACTCCCACATTCGGGTTGTGTTGTTGTCTAGACCGCGTCGCGGGGCAACATCAGCCCCAGCGGCAAGCGCACCCGTGCCTCCAGGCCACCTTCTTCACGGTTGCGCAGCTCAACGTTGCCACCATGCATCGAAGCAATTCGCCGCACGATCGCCAACCCCAGTCCGGTGCCCTTGCCACCCCGGGCACGGTCGCCACGGGTGAACGGGTTGAAAATGCCCTCCAGCTCAGCCGGGTCGATACCGGCGCCACGGTCCATCACGCTGAGCACCACGTAAGGTGCCGTGCTGTCGCCGGACACATACGCAGCCACCTCCACATCCGAGCCGGCATGGTGCAAGGCATTGCCGATCAGGTTGTTCAAAAGACGCTTCATCGATACACGGCGCAAGGCAAACGGCTGGATAGGCTCCAGGCGCATGCGCACCTGCTCGCCATTCTGGTTGTAAGGCGCGACCACTTCGCGCACCAGGTCCGTCAGGTCGACTTCTTCGACCACCTCGTCACGACCATCACGGATAAACGCCAGGAACTGGTCGAGAATCGCGTCCATGTCCTCGATATCGCGCACCATGTCGTCCGTCAGGTCGTTATGGTTGCCCATCAGCTCAAGTGAAAGCCGCAGGCGCGTCAGGGGCGTGCGCAAGTCATGGGACACCCCCGCGAGCATCAACTCGCGCTCACGCCCGGCCTGTTCGACGTCCTCCGCCATCTGGTTGAACGCGCTGTACACCTCGGTCATCTCGCTGGGCGTGTCGCTGACCGGCAATCGCACGCTTCGTCCCTGCCCCAATTGGCGAGCGGCAAACACCAGGCGCTTGAGCGGCTGGTTGAGTTGACGCACGAAAATCCACGCGGATGCAGTTGAAAGCAACCCGATCGCCAGGAACCAGCCCAGCACGTTCCAGATCTTCTGCCCACGCAGCGGATGCGGGTACAACGGTACTTTCAACCAGTCCTGGCCCAGGCTCGGGGCCCGCACCCAAAGGGCCGGGGACACGTGCATGCGCAGCCGTACCTCGGTGTCTTCACCCAGTTCGGCCTGCATCTGGCGCTGGTAGATTTCACTGTAGGGCCAGTGCTGCTCGCCCTCGGGTACACCGGCGCCCGCCACGCGCACGAGTGTGGCGGCCTTGGCGATCTTTTCGCGGTTCTCGGGGTCGGCGGCCCAATAGGCGCGCAGGGTCAGGGCCACACCGTGGCTGTATTGTCGATCCACCAGCACGTCTTCGTTCATCAACAGATAAACCAGTGTCAGTGCCTTGGAAAACAGAACGACGATCAGCACCAGCCAAAGGGTGCGCGAGAAAAAACTTTGTGGGAACCACAACGGGGTTTTCATAGGAGACAGCTAGGCACCTTGCAGAAACGAGCGACGCTCGCAGAATTGCGGAGGCCCGGCACCCTGTCGATGTTCATGAAACTGAACACCGGGATGCCTGCCGCCGCAAATCATGGGTCACTTGGTCGCAGTGCCATCCGGCACAAACACGTAACCCACGCCCCACACCGTCTGGATATACCGAGGTTTGGACGGATCCGGCTCGATCATCCGGCGCAGACGGGAGATCTGCACGTCGATGGAGCGTTCCAGCGCGTCCCACTCACGGCCGCGGGCCAGGTTCATCAGCTTGTCACGGGTCAGCGGTTGGCGAGCGTTCATCACCAGGGCCTTGAGCACCGCGAATTCGCCGGTGGTCAACATGTGCACTTCATCGCCACGCTTGAGTTCACGGGTGGCCAGCGACAGCTCGTAGTCGCCAAAGGTGACGCTTTCGTCTTCGCTGCCCGGTGCGCCTGGTACAGGAGGAGCCTGGCGGCGCAATACGGCCTTGACCCGTGCCATCAGCTCGTCAGGGTTGAACGGCTTGGCCAGGTAGTCATCGGCGCCCAGCTCGAGGCCCTTGATGCGGCTCAGCTCATCGCCCTTGGCGGTGAGCATGATGATGGGAATCTGATTGTTCGCGCCACGCAGGCGTTTGCAGGCGGTGAGGCCATCTTCGCCGGGCAGCATCAGGTCGAGCACGACCAGGTTGAACACCTCACGCCCCAACAGGCGGTCCATCTGTTCGGTGTTCGGCACCGCGCGGGCACGGTAACCCTTGGAGTTGAAGAAACGCTCCAGCAGGCTGCTCAGCCCCGGATCGTCATCAACGATGAGAATTTTTTCGCCTTCAGCAGTTTGTGCAGTGCTGCTCATTAGATGCTCCTCTTATCTCGGCGCGCATTATGGCGTAGCTGCCGTTATACGCACCGTGTGCATTGTTAGCAGATTTTTCCTCCACCGCCAGCGAACCCGCGCCCTACAACCACCGGCGCAGTACCCCCCAAGTGCAGAACGCTGGTTATAATGCGGCGCCTTCGTGCAGGGCAACGTCAGATCGTTACCGTTTACTGCCGGGCTTTTTTTCACCCGCTTGTCGTGATTTTTTCGATTTCGAGGGTCAATAGGCTGCCTCTTGACCCAGGCAGCGGCGCCAGTCGGGCCGCTCAACCAGCCTCCCAGGGCCTTGTTTTCCGGGCCTGCGAGCTGATTTTCAGAATTTCAGGTGGTTTTATGGACAGCATCAACAGCCGCATCGCCGAGGAACTCGGTGTACGCCCACAACAGGTCGAAGCGGCCGTCGCTCTACTGGATGAAGGCTCCACGGTGCCTTTCATCGCCCGTTACCGTAAAGAAGTGACCGGCAGCCTCGACGACACCCAACTGCGTCACCTGGAAGAGCGCCTGCGCTACCTGCGAGAACTCGACGAACGGCGCATCAGCATCCTCGCCAGCATCGAGGAGCAAGGCAAGTTGACCCCACAACTTGAGCGCGACATCAAGCTCGCCGACACCAAGACCCGCCTCGAAGACCTTTACCTGCCCTACAAGCAAAAGCGCCGCACCAAGGGCCAGATCGCCCTGGAAGCCGGCCTGGGCGAGCTGGCCGACGGCCTGTTCAACGACCCGTCGCTGACCCCGGAAACCGAAGCCGCACGCTTCATCGATGCCGAAAAAGGCGTCGCCGACACCAAGGCCGCCCTCGAAGGCGCCAAGTACATCCTCATGGAGCGCTTCGCCGAAGACGCCAGCCTGCTGGAAAAACTGCGCACTTACCTCAAGCAGGAAGCCACCCTCAGCGCCCGCGTCATCGCCGGCAAAGAGGAAGAGGGCGCCAAGTTCCGCGACTATTTCGAACACGACGAACCGCTGAAAAGCATGCCGTCCCACCGCGCACTCGCCATTTTCCGTGGCCGCAACGAAGGCATTCTCAGCTCCGCACTCAAAGTCGGCGACGAGCTGCCGGGCACCATGCACCCGTGCGAAGGCATGATCGGTCAACAATTCGGCATCCAGAATCAGAATCGTCCTGCGGACAAGTGGCTCGGTGAAGTTGTGCGCTGGACCTGGAAGGTCAAGCTCTACACCCACCTGGAAACCGACCTGTTGGGCGAGCTGCGCGACGGCGCCGAAACCGAGGCGATCAATGTGTTCGCCCACAACCTGCACGACCTGCTGCTGGCCGCTCCGGCTGGCCCGCGCGCTACCCTGGGCCTCGACCCGGGCCTGCGTACCGGCTGCAAGGTGGCGGTAGTCGACTCCACCGGCAAGCTGCTGGACCACGCCACCGTCTACCCGCACGTGCCGCACAACAAATGGGACCAGACCCTCGCCATCCTGGCCGCCCTCTGCGCCAAGCACGCCGTGGACCTGATCGCCATCGGCAACGGCACCGCCAGCCGCGAGACCGACAAGCTGGCCGCCGAGCTGATCAAAAAATACCCCGCCATGAAGATGACCAAGGTCATGGTCTCCGAGGCCGGTGCTTCGGTGTACTCGGCCTCGGAACTGGCGTCCAAGGAATTCCCGGACCTGGACGTATCGATCCGTGGCGCGGTGTCCATCGCCCGTCGCCTGCAGGATCCGCTGGCCGAGCTGGTGAAAATCGACCCGAAATCCATCGGTGTCGGCCAGTACCAGCATGACGTGTCGCAGCTGAAACTGGCGCGCGGCCTGGACGCCGTGGTGGAAGACTGCGTGAACGCCGTCGGCGTGGACGTGAATACCGCCTCCGTGGCGCTGCTGGCCCGTATCTCCGGCCTCAATGCCACCCTGGCGCAGAACATCGTCACCCACCGCGATGAAAACGGTGCGTTCAAAACCCGCGCCGCGCTGAAAAAGGTTGCACGCCTGGGCGAAAAAACCTTCGAACAAGCTGCCGGCTTCCTGCGTGTGATGAACGGCGACAACCCGCTGGACGCCTCGGCGGTCCACCCGGAAGCCTACCCGCTGGTGCAACGCATCGCTGCCGAGACCGACCGCGACATCCGTTCGCTGATCGGCGACGCCGCGTTCCTCAAGCGCCTGGACCCGAAAAAGTACACCGACGAAACCTTCGGTGTGCCGACCATCACCGACATCCTGCAAGAGTTGGAGAAGCCTGGCCGCGACCCGCGCCCCGAGTTCAAGACTGCCGAGTTCCAGGATGGCGTCGAAGACCTCAAGGACCTGCAACTGGGCATGATCCTCGAAGGCGTGGTGACCAACGTGACCAACTTCGGTGCCTTTGTGGACATCGGCGTGCATCAGGACGGTTTGGTGCATATCTCCGCGCTTTCGGAGAAATTCATCAAAGACCCGCGCGAAGCGGTGAAGGCCGGTGACGTGGTCAAGGTCAAGGTCATGGAAGTCGACATTCCGCGTAAACGCGTCGGCCTGTCGATGCGCATGAGCGACACCCCGGGAGAGAAAATCGACGGTGCCCGTGGCGCACGCCCCGGTTCCACGCCGCGTCAGTCGCAGAACACTGCGCCGCGTAAGGAAACCACCGCCGCAGCGCCCAGCAACAACGCCATGGCCTCGCTGTTCGCCAACGCCAAACAGTTGAAGAAGCGCTGATGGAAATTCCGGCCGGTTTGACCCAGAGCGCGTTCAGCGAACTGATCGGCTGCCGCCTTCAACGCCTCGAACAAGGCGTTGCAGAGGTGGCCCTGACCCTGGAGCCGCACCTGCGCAACCGCGCGGGCAAGCTCCACGGCGGGGCGATTTTCAGCCTGGTGGACATCACGATGGGGCTGGCGTGTTCCAGCTCCCATGGTTTTGACCAGCAGAGTGCGACAATCGAATGCAAAATCAACTACATCCGCGCCGTCGAAGAGGGCGACGTGCTGTGCACCAGCCGGGTGATTCATGCCGGCCGCCGCACGTTGGTGGTGGAAGCGGATGTGTACCAGGACGAAAAACTGGTCGCAAAAGCACAAGGCACCTTCGCTGTCCTATAGCTCCCCGCCCTCGATTTGAGTTAATTTCGGCGCTGCGAAAGCGGCGTCGGAAGTTTCTTCCTGCGCGATAGCCAGATTCAGGGACTGAAGTCGGCACTTTCAGGGCCAGTTAAATCGGCTCGAAAACCAGGCGATAACGCCAGTTTCAACTTCACCCTTGTAGACCGTCCTGCCCACCCCCATATTGGGGCGACTGACGCGTGAAGGAATCCAACTTGAGCGAACTTCTCAACCGCCGCCTGGCTCTGCTCGGCAAGCGCGAACACCTCTCCCTGCTAGAGCAGTGCTTGCACGGCATCGAGCGCGAATGCCTACGCGTCACCGGTGAAGGCCGCCTGGCGCAAACGCCGCACCCTGAAGCCCTGGGCGCCGCGTTGACCCACGAACAGATCACCACCGACTACTCGGAATCGCTGCTGGAGTTCATCACCCCAGCCCTGCCGAACCCGGCCGATACCCTGAGCAGCCTGGACAAGATCCATCGCTTTGCCTACACCAAGCTGGGCAGCGAATACCTGTGGAGCCCCTCGATGCCGTGCCCGTTGCCGGCCGAGGAAGACATTCCGATTGCCTACTACGGCACGTCCAATATCGGACAGCTCAAGTACGTGTATCGCAAAGGCCTGGCTCTGCGTTACGGCAAGACCATGCAGTGCATCGCCGGGATCCACTACAACTTCTCGTTGCCCGAGGCGCTGTGGCCGTTGCTCAAGGAAACCGAAGGGTTTGTCGGCACCGATCGCGACTACCAGTCCACCGCCTACATCGCGCTGATCCGCAACTTCCGCCGCTACAGCTGGCTGCTGATGTACCTGTTCGGTGCCTCGCCGGCCCTGGACGCCGGCTTCCTGCGTGGTCGCTCGCACCAGCTCGAAGTGCTGGACGCCGATACCCTGTACCTGCCGTACGCCACCAGCCTGCGGATGAGCGACCTGGGTTACCAGAGCAACGCCCAGGCCGGCCTCACGCCGTGCTACAACGATTTGAACAGCTACACCGACAGCCTGCGTGAAGCGGTGGCAACGCCCTACGCGCCGTACGTCGAAGTCGGCACCCACAAGGACGGTGAGTGGGTACAGCTCAACACCAACATCCTGCAGATCGAAAACGAGTACTACTCCAACATTCGCCCCAAGCGAGTGACCTACACCGGCGAGCGTCCGATCCAGGCGCTGATGGCCCGTGGCATCCAGTACATCGAAGTGCGTTGCCTGGATATCAACCCGTTCCTGCCGATGGGCATCGACCTGCCGGAGTCGCGTTTCCTCGACGCCTTCCTGCTGTATTGCGCGTTGAACGACAGCCCGCTGTTCGCCAACAACGAGTGCGGCAATGCCACGTCCAACTTCCTCAGCGTGGTCAAGGAAGGTCGCCGCCCAGGCCTGCAATTGCAGCGCGATGGCCAGCCAGTGGACATGAAGGAATGGGCCGCCGAGCTGTTGGAGAAAATCGCGCCGCTGGCTGCCCTGCTCGATGAAAGCCACGGTATCACCGAGCACAGCCAAGCGCTGGACGCCCAGCTGGCGAAGGTCAAGGACCCGTCCCTGACCCCATCGGCCCAGGTGTTGGCGGCGATGGCCGAGCGCAAGGAGAGTTTTGCGCAGTTCTCCCTGCACCAGAGCCAGCTGCACGCCGAGCATTTCCGCAAGGAAGCGCTGCCGGCCGAAGAGCAGGCACGCTTCGAAGAGCTGGCACGCACGTCGCTGGCGCAACAGGCGGAGCTGGAGCAGAACGAAGTGGGCGATTTCGATGTGTTTGTCGGGTCGTACCAGGCGAGCATCCTGGCCATCAGCAACTAAAGCCTTACTCGCCGAATGCAGACTCTGTAGTGTGCGGGCTTGCCCCGTGCTGGGTGGCGAAGCCGCCCCAACAAGGCAACCGCATTGCTTCAGTTAACACGCGGCGCCAGGTTTTAGGGCCGCGTCGCCACCCAGCGCGGGGCAAGCCCGCTCACTACAGGGCAGCATTGTTCTTCTAATAAGCTAATTCGAAAATGTTATTTATTTTCGAATTCTTAGATCATTTAGTCTCCTCACACGCCGATCCTCGGCCGCCTGATTGAGGAGCTTCCCCTTGAAACTGTTAACCCCTCTGCGTCTCCTGGCCGCATTGTCCCTGGCCGGTGCCAGCCTGTTTGCCCAGGCGGCGGATGTGACCATCGCTTACCAGACCACCGTGGACCCGGCCAAAGTCGCCCAGGCCGACGGCGCGTATGAAAAAGCCACCAACGCCAAGATCAACTGGCGCAAATTCGACAATGGCGCCGACATCATCGCCGCTATTGCTTCCGGTGACGTGCAGATCGGCTACCTCGGTTCCAGCCCGCTGACCGCCGCCGTCACCCGCAAAGTGCCGGTGGAAACCTTCCTCGTCGCCACCCAGATCGGCGGTGCCGAAGCCTTGGTGGCGCGCAACGGATCGGGGATCAACAGCCCACAGGACCTGGTTGGCAAGAAAGTCGCCGTGCCGTTCGTGTCCACCGGCCACTACAGCCTGCTGGCCGCGCTGAAGCACTGGAACATCGACCCGTCGAAAGTCACCATCCTCAACCTCGCGCCACCGGCCATCATCGCCGCCTGGAAGCGCGGCGACATCGACGCGACCTACGTGTGGGACCCCGCCCTGGGCGTGGCCAAGGAGAACGGCAAAGTGCTGATCACCTCCGGCGAGCTGGCCAAGTTCGGTGCGCCGACCTTCGATGCATGGATCGTGCGTAAGGACTTTGCCGAGAAGCACCCGGAAATCGTCACAGCCTTCGCCAAAGTCACCCTGGACGCCTACGCCGCCTACCGCAAAGACCCACAAGCCTGGCTCGCTGACAAAGGCAACGTCGACAAGCTGGTGAAGCTCTCCGGCGCCAAAGCCAGCGACATCCCGTTGCTGCTGCAAGGCAACGTCTACCCGCTGGCCGCTGACCAAGTGACCCTACTGGGCGCACCGACCACCAAGGCCGTGACCGACACCGCCGCGTTCCTCAAGGAACAAGGCAAGGTCGACGCGGTACTGCCGGACTACGCCCCTTACGTCAGCGCCAAGTTCATTACCAACTGATCAGGAGTTCATCGCGATGGCCTTGCTACAACTGGAGCGCATCAGCGCACAGTACCCAGGCGCCACAGAACCGGTACTGTCTGACATCTCAATCGACCTGGGGCCCCAGCAATTGCTGGTGGCCCTCGGCCCGTCCGGCAGTGGCAAGACTTCGCTGTTGAACCTGATTGCCGGCTTTGTCGAACCGTCCGCCGGGCGCATTACCCTCGACGGCGTGCCGGTCAAGGGCCCCAGCGCCGAACGTGGCGTGGTGTTCCAGGACGACGCCCTGCTGCCCTGGCAGGACGTGCTGGCCAATGTCGCCTTCGGCCTGGAGCTGGCCGGCGTGCCCAAGGCGCAACGCGAAGTGCGCGCCCGGGAAATGCTGGCGCTGGTGGACCTGGCCGGTTTCGACAGCCGCCGCATCTGGCAACTCTCGGGCGGGCAGAAGCAACGCGTCGGCCTGGCCCGCGCGTTGGCCGCTGACCCGCGCGTCTTGTTGATGGACGAACCCTTCGGCGCCCTCGACGCCTTCACCCGCGAGCAGATGCAAGAGTTGCTGCTGCAGGTATGGCGACGCACGGCCAAACCGGTGTTCCTGATTACCCACGACATCGAAGAAGCGGTGTTCCTCGCCACTGACTTGATCCTGCTGGCGCCCAACCCGGGCCAGATCGTCGAACGCCTGAACCTGGACTTCGGCCAGCGCTACGCGGCGGGCGAATCAGCACGGGCGATCAAATCCGACCCGCGTTTTATCGAAACCCGCGAACACGTGCTGGGCAAAGTGTTCTCTCAACGGCAGGTGTCCGCATGAGCAGCTATGAACTCCCCGCCACCGTCGCCAAGCCGGTGACACACGCGGTGATCCCGGTGCGCCGCAGCCTGAGCACCCGCTGGATCAGCGTACTGACCCTGGTCGCGCTGCTGGCCCTCTGGTGGGCCGTGACCGCCACCGGCTTGATTGAACCGTTGTTCCTGCCACCGCCGTCGGCCGTGCTGCAAAAAGGCTGGCTGCTGGCGACCACCGGCTACATGGATTCCACCTTGTGGCAGCACCTGGGCGCCAGCCTCAGCCGTATCGGCCTGGGCCTGGGCTTTGCCGTACTGACCGCCGTACCGGTGGGGATTGCCATCGGTTCCAACCGTATTGCCCGGGGCATTCTCGACCCGCTGATCGAGTTTTACCGTCCGATTCCGCCCTTGGCCTATCTGCCGCTGATCGTGATCTGGTGCGGCATTGGCGAGCTGTCCAAGGTGCTGCTGATTTACCTGGCAATCTTTGCGCCCATCGCCATCGCCACCGCGACCGGCGTGCGCACCGTCGACCCGGCCAAGCTGCGCGCGGCTCAGTCGTTAGGCGCCACACGCGCCCAGTTGATCCGCCACGTGATCTT
The DNA here is from genome assembly GCF_013386585.1 of Pseudomonas sp. P7548. Lineage (GTDB taxonomy): Bacteria > Pseudomonadota > Gammaproteobacteria > Pseudomonadales > Pseudomonadaceae > Aquipseudomonas. Next base: position 17,492 of record NZ_JACARO010000006.1, read on the forward strand.
GCCGAGCGCTCTGCCCGACATCCTGACTGGCGTGCGCATCGGCCTGGGCGTGGGCTGGTCGACACTGGTCGCCGCCGAATTGATCGCCGCCACCAGCGGCCTGGGTTTCATGGTGCAGTCGGCGGCGCAGTTCCTGGTCACCGACGTGGTGGTGCTGGGCATCCTCGTCATCGCCCTGATCGCCTTCGCCATGGAAATGGGCCTGCGCGCCCTGCAGCGTAAATTAGTGCCGTGGCATGGCCAGGCACATTGAGTGAGAACAGCATGAGCAGCCTGACCGTTACCCCCATCAGCACCGCATTGGGTGCCCTGATCAGTGGCGTCGACATCACCCAGCCGTTGAACATTGAAGAGCGCGATGCCATCGAACAGGCGTTGCTCAAGCACTCGGTGCTGTTCTTCCGTGATCAGCCGATCAACCCGCAACAGCAAGCGCGGTTCGCGGCGAATTTTGGTGACCTGCATATCCATCCGATCTACCCCAACGTGCCGGAACAGCCTGAAGTGCTGATCCTCGACACCGCCGTCACCGACGTGCGCGACAACGCCGTGTGGCACACCGACGTGACCTTCCTGCCGACACCCGCACTCGGTGCAGTGCTGAGCGCCAAACTGCTACCCGCGTTTGGTGGCGACACATTGTGGGCCAGTGGCATTGCGGCGTATGAGGCGTTGTCCGAGCCGTTGAAGCGTTTGCTCGACGGGCTGACGGCTACCCACGACTTCACCAAGTCCTTCCCGCTGGAGCGCTTTGGCAACACCGCCGAAGACCTGGCGCGCTGGGAAGAAACCCGTAAGAAAAACCCACCGCTGTCCCATCCGGTGGTGCGCACGCACCCGGTGAGTGGGCGTAAGTCACTGTTTGTCAGTGATGGGTTCACCACCAAGATCAACGAACTGGAACCGGCCGAAAGCGAGGCGATCCTGAAACTGTTGTTCGCCCACGCGACCCGTCCGGAATTCACCATTCGTTGGCGCTGGCAGGAAAATGACGTGGCGTTCTGGGACAACCGCGTGACCCAGCACTACGCGGTGGATGATTACCGGCCGCAGCGGCGGGTGATGCATCGGGCGACCATCTTGGGCGACGTACCTTTCTAACCCCCGGCGAAGATCAAATGTGGGAGCAAGCCCGCTCCCACATTTTTGACCGAGTGATGTCAGGTTATTCAGCGGAAGATGGCTTTTCCCACAAGTTGATCCCGCCTTCCTGGGCAAACCGATCGATCTCCGCCAGTTCTTCCGCACTGAAGCTCAGGTTCTTCAACGCACCGACGTTCTCGACAATCTGCTCCGGCCGGCTCGCACCGATCAGCGCGCTGGTCACCCGTGGATCTCGCAACGTCCAGGCCAACGCCAGTTGTGCCAGGCTCTGACCACGGCGCTTGGCGATTTCGTTCAGCGCACGCACGTGGGCAATGTTGGCATCCGACAAATGCTTGGCCTGCAATGAACCACCGCCCGGGCGGTTGACCCGTGCATCGGCCGGCACGCCATTGAGGTACTTGTCAGTCAGCAAACCCTGGGCCAGCGGCGTAAACGCAATCACCCCGGCGCCGAGTTCTTCGGTGGTGTCCAGCAGGTCTTTTTCTACCCAGCGGTTGAGCAGGTTGTAGGCCGGCTGGTGGATCAACAGCGGCACTTTCCACTCTTTGAGCAGGGCGGCGATTTCGCGGGTTTTCACGCCCGAATAGGAAGAGATGCCGATGTACAGCGCCTTGCCTTGTTGCACGGCAGTGGCGAGGGCGCTGGCGGTTTCTTCCAGCGGGGTATCGGCGTCAAAGCGGTGGGAGTAGAAGATGTCCACATAGTCGACGCCCAGGCGTTGCAGGCTCTGGTCCAGGCTCGCCAGTACGTATTTGCGCGAACCGCCGCCCTGGCCGTAAGGGCCGGGCCACATGTCCCAACCGGCCTTGCTGGAGATGATCAGTTCATCGCGGTAATGCTTGAAATCTTCGCGCAGCAAACGGCCGAAGTTGATCTCGGCGCTGCCGTACGGTGGGCCATAGTTGTTGGCCAGGTCGAAATGGTTGATCCCCAGGTCGAACGCCGTACGCAGCAGGGCGCGCTGGGTGTCGATCGGGGTACTGTCGCCAAAGTTGTGCCACAGGCCCAGGGACAGTGCCGGCAGCACCAACCCACTGCGGCCTACGCGGCGATACGGAATAGATTCATAGCGGTTTTCGGCAGCAATGTAAGTCATCGAATCCTCTCTTGAACTTGGGACTAATAAGGCCCGGGAATAACGCTATTCCCAGGCCTTTTAAGCAGCTGAATCGCTTAAGTCTGCCGTTCCGTTCTACAGCAATTTCCTACCAGAGGGGAACGACATAGCTGACATAGAAGCGGTTTTCATCCTGCACGGTGGCGCCGGTGATATCCGGGCTGGCATGCGCGTTTTTCCAGGTCACGCCCAGGCCTTTGAGGGTGCCGGTCGGTACTTGGTAAGCCACGGCAATGTTGCGTTCCCACTCGCTGGTGGTGCCTTGCACGGTGCGGATGTCATCACCGTGGGCGTAGGCCGCCGAGAACGACAGGCCCGTGAGGCCCAGCTTACCGAAGTCATACTTATACTGCGCAAGCCACGTGCGCTCACCGGCGTGTTGAAATTTATTCAACTGCATGTTGGTCAGCGCCGGGGTGTCGGCGCCAGAGCCCGGGCCCTGGCGGTTATCGCCGCTGTTCAGGCCAGAATCGAGGTACGGGAAGTCGCTGTCGCCGCTGTTTTTCTGGATGCCCAGGCCGACGGTGTGGCCGTCCAGGCTGTAGCTTTCAAGCAAGCTGGCGGTGGTCTGGTTGATGCGGCCTTTGGAGCTGCCGTCGCCGTAGAGACCAGCCCCGGCAAAGTCCTTGTCGCCGTCGGCGTTTTCGCCCACACCCAGGCTGCGGAATACGCGGATATCGGTGTCGATTGCACCGACCGACAACGCGTCATGACGCTTGGCGCCCAGGAAGAACTGCTGGTAGTAGTCCTCAAGGTTGGAGTACCAGAGGCTGACGGTGGTGTTCTGGATACCGGTGTAGTCCGCACCGCCAAACAGGAAGCGATCGCTCTCTTTGGTGCCCCCGGCGGTGATCATGCCCTGGTCGCCGGTTTCGTTGCGGATCTTGGTCTTGAAGATATCGCCGCCGGTGAACGTAAAGTCCGTGAGGTCCTTGGACACCAGTTGCACACCGGTGTTGGTCTGCTGGTACAGGCGGCCGTCAGTGTTGGCCAGCACCGGGTTGTTGCCGTAGAGCGTGCCGAGGCGCAACTCATCCTGGGCAAAACGCATCTTGAACGTAGGGCTCAACACACCGAACTGGTCGGCGGACTTGCCGTTGTCCAGCGGAAACATGCTGCCGGGGTAGCGGCCCTGGTGATCCTTGTCGTTGAGGTCGCCACCGGAATCCAATTTCAAGCCGTAGAAGGCTTGCAGGTCCAGGCCAAAACCGACCGGGCCTTCGGTGTAGCCCGACTTGAAGTTGAACTCGAAACCCTGGCCCCAATCACGCACGCTGTGCGCCTTGGCCGTGCTGTTCACCACATCACGACCCTGCTGGTTGAGATAGCGATTGAGCAGGGTCACATCGGCGTGGCTGTCATCGATAAAATCGGCATGGGCGGACAGCATAAAGCTCGCCATGGCGGCACCCACCATGGGGCTTAATAACGTCTTCATTGTTACCGGTCTCCGTCACTGTTCTGAAATGAAAGCGTCAAACGCTTCACACAATTACGCAGTGGCCAGATGACAGTTCGGAGTCAAAACCGATAGTTCACGAATGAAATTAAATTTAAGCAACCCTTTAACTACGCGGGTTAGCGGGCATTTTCGAAGATTTCTGACAGCCAATCCACGAACACGCGCACCCTCGGTGACAGGTGTCGGTTATGCGGATACAGCACCGATACCGGCATGGGCGGCGGGGGCGTATCGGTGAGAATTTCACGCATCACACCCTGCTCGATCAGCTCGGCCATGCGGTAATGCGGGCACTGGATAATGCCCAATCCGGCCACCGCGCTGGCGGAGTAAATCTCGGCGCCGAAGACCGAAAGCGCGCCCTCGATACTCACCTCTTCAAGCTCGCCATCGACCATGAATTCGAACGGAAAAAGCTTGGCCGTGGTGCGCGAAACGTAGTTCACCGCGCGGTGTGTCGCGAGGTCCGCCAGGCACTTTGGCTCGCCGTATTTTCGCAAGTACGTGGGGCTGGCGCAGGTCACCTGGCGTAGGGTCGCCACGCGCCGGCCGATCAACGCAGAGTCCCCCAGGGTGCCCGCGCGCAATACGCAATCCACGCCCTCGGCGATGAGATCGACGAAGCGATCCGCCTCACTGATCGACAGCTCGATTTCCGGGTAGCGCGCCATGAACTGCGGCAGTGCCGGGATCACAAAATACTTGGCCAGGGTGCCGTGCAAATCCACGCGCAAACGGCCCTTGGGCGCCACGCCGCGAAACGCCAGTTCAGCCTCTTCCAGCTCCGCCAGCAGTAGCACGCAACGTTGGTAGTAGGCCTCGCCATCGAGGGTGGGACGCACGCGACGGGTGCTGCGTTCGAGCAGGCGAGTGCCCAGCCAGGCCTCGAATTGATTGAGGGTGTGGGTCAGCGTGGCGCGCGGCAGGTTCAGGTCATCGGCGGCCAATGTGAAGCTTGAACGCTCGTAAATGCGCACAAACACCTTCATCGCTTTGACTTGATCCATGTGGCCTTCCCCGGACTTATTGTTGGCGATTATTGAACAGTCAAGGCAACTCTGGCGCATTTATCGGCCCTGGTAAACATGTGAATCTGCGTCCACACCCACTCCAGAGGACTTCGCACCATGACAACTCAAGTCGCAATCATCACCGGCGCTTCCCGTGGCATTGGCGCCGTGGTGGCCCGGCAACTCGCCGCCGACGGTTACGCCGTGGCGATCAACTACGCCAGCAGCGCCACCGAAGCGTCGAAGCTGGTGGTGGAACTGCGTCAGGCCGGCCACCAAGCCATAGCGATCCAGGGCGATGTCAGCAAGCCTGCCGATATCAAGCGCCTGTTCGATGAAACCGAAACCCAGCTGGGCAAGGTCGACGTGCTGGTCAACAACGCCGGTATCCTCAAGGCGTTGCCCCTGGCCCAGCACAGCGACGAGCTCTACAACCAGAACTTCGACATCCACACCCGTGGCACCTTCAACGCCTTGCGCGAAGCAGCCACGCGCCTCAACGACGGCGGGCGCATCGTCAACTTCTCCAGCAGCACCGTCGGCCTCAACTTCCCCGGCTACGCGGTGTACATCGCCAGCAAGGCGGCGGTGGAGTCCCTGACCCACGTGTTCGCCAAGGAAATGCGCGGGCGTGGCATCACCGTCAACGCGGTCGCGCCAGGCCCGGTCGCCACCGACCTGTTCCTGCACGGCAAGAGCGAAGAGCAGATCCAGGGCATGGCCAAGATGGCGCCCCTGGAACGCCTGGGCCAACCGGAAGATGTTGCCCGCGTGGTGTCGTTCCTGGTCAGCCCGGCCGCTGGCTGGATCAATGGGCAAACCCTGCGCACCAACGGCGGGCTGGTCTGAACGCAATCGAGGGCAATCACATGAAATCGATCATCCTGATTACCGGCGCCTCCAGTGGGTTTGGCGCCCTCACCGCCCGCGCCCTGGCCGATGCCGGCCACACGGTCTACGCCAGCATGCGCGAAACCCTGGGGCGCAATGCGCCGCAGGTGGCCGAGGTGCAGTGCTATGCCGACGAACACCAGGTGGACCTGCGCAGCGTGGAGCTGGACGTGGCTTCGAGCGAATCGGTAGACGCTGGCGTCGCCAGGATCGTCGCCGACTGCGGGCGCCTGGATGTGATCATCCACAACGCCGGGCACATGTCGTTCGGCCCGGCCGAAGCCTTCACGCCGGAGCAGTTCGCCCAGCTGTACGACATCAACGTGCTGAGCACCCAGCGCGTCAACCGTGCGGCGCTGCCGTACCTGCGCAAGCAGGGCAAAGGGTTGGTGGTGTGGGTGTCGTCCAGCAGCGCTCGCGGGGGTACGCCGCCGTTTCTGGCGCCGTACTTTGCGGCGAAGGCGGCGATGGACTCCCTGGCGGTATCCTACGCCAGCGAGCTGAGTCGTTGGGGCATCGAGACGTCGATCATCGTGCCTGGCGCGTTTACCAAGGGCACCAACCACTTTGCCCACTCCGGCAAGCCCAGCGATCAGGCGCGTGTCGATCTGTACAACGACGGACCCTATGCGGGTGTTGCGGACGCTGCACTGCAAGGTTTAGCGGCGCTGGAACCTGCGGATGCGGATGTGGGCGAGGTGGCCAAGGCCATTGTCGAGATCGTCGGCTTGCCGTTCGGCACACGTCCGTTCCGCCGGCATATCGACCCCTCCGAGGATGGCTGCGAGGTCGTCAATGGCGTGGCGGATCGGGTGCGGGCAGAACTGTTCTGGAAGGTGGGTTTGCAAGACTTGCTTAAACCCACTACACCTCTTCAGTAGGAATGCAGTGCCTCATGTGGGAGCGGGCTTGCTCGCGAAAGCGGTTCATCAGAAACATATTCAGTGGCTGACACTCCGCTTTCGCGAGCAAGCCCGCTCCCACAGGAGATCACCGTCATGCACACCCTCATCGTCATCAGTTGCGGCTTGATTCTGCTAGCACTGACGCTGTTCATCGGTCAAAAACTCGGCATCAGCCGCACGGTGCTGGCCTACAGTTTTGTCGGGATCTGGTTGATCGCCGCAGTGGCCAACGGCACCGTCGGCGTGCTCACTGCCGGCCAGCCCCTGGTGTCGGAACTGGTGATCGGCAGTGGCGTGTTCGGCGTGCCGTTGGTGGCGCTGGCCCTGTACCTCAGGGCCTGAGCCTCAACGCACCAGGTGCAGGAACTGCAGGTGACGCTCGTACTGGTCAAGGATGTCGTTGATGATCTGCTCCTTGGTGTAGCCCACCAAGTCGTAGTCCTGGCTGCCTTCGGCCAGGTGCACTTCCGCCCGATAGTAGCGGCGGTTGTTGATCTCTTTCTTGCCCATGCCACCCCGGGCAAACGACGGCGTGAAGTAGCCGCGCATCTGCACCTGATACACGAATGGGCGCTCCTCGCCGTGACCGATTTCCAGACTGACGCTGTCGTTGGCCGGGTCCGGTTGGGTGACCACGTTCAGGCCCTTCTCGACAAACACCGCCGTCACTTCTTCGATCGCCGGGCGCACGGTGGTGTCGAGGAAGCGGTACACCTCATCCCGCGAAGGGAAGTGCACGGCCTGGCTCAGACGCTGGCGCCAGCCGCCCCTGCCCTTGCGTGCGGCCGAGATGGGGGCCAGCGAATGCAACTGGGCAATCTGCTTCTGCGACTCGAGGTAGAAGGCCTTGTGCAGCCCCCACATCATCAGCAGCAGGATCATCGAGAACGGCAGTGAGGTCAGCACCACCGCCGATTTGAGCGAATCGATACTGCCGGCAAACAGCAACGCACTGGTGACCAGCGCGGTCATGGCGCCCCAGAACACCCGCAGCCATTTCGGCCCGTCTTCATCCGCGTTGCCGCCCTTGGACGACAGGGTGGACAGCACCACGGTGCCCGAGTCGGCCGAGGTGACAAAGAACACGAAGCTGATGAACACCGTGACCGCGATGACGGTTTTGCTCCACGGATAGGTTTCCAGCAACAGGTAGAGGCTCATCGACGGGTTGTCGATGGCCGACTGACCGAGTGCGGTCAGCCCGTGATTGAGCACTTGGTCGATGGCGCTGTTGCCGAAGATCGACATCCACGCCAGGGTGAAACCCAGCGGGATCAGCAGCACGCCGAACACGAACTCGCGGATGGTACGGCCACGGGAAATCCGTGCGATGAACAGGCCTACGAACGGCGACCATGCGATCCACCAGGCCCAGTAGAACACCGTCCAACCGCCCAGCCAGTCGCTGGGTTTGTCGTAGGCGTATACGTCGAAGCTCTTGGTCGGCAAGGCGCCCAGGTAGTCGCCCAGGTTCTGGATCAGGGTGTTGAGCAGGTGCTGGGTGGGGCCGGCGAACAACACAAACAGCAGCAGCGCGCAGGCCAGCAGCATGTTGATGTCGGACATCACCCGCACGCCCTTGTCGACGCCGGAGACAGCCACCAGGATCGCGGCGCCCATCATCAGGGTGATCAGGCCAACCTGGACCCACTGGGTGTGAGCCACGCCGAACAGGTAATCGAGACCGGAATTGAGGTGCAACACCCCAAAACCCATGTCGGCACCCAGGCCGAACACCGTGGCGATAATGCCAAAGCCATCCACGGCGTAGCCGATGGGGCCATTGATGCGCTTGCCGATCAGCGGATAGAGCGCCGAACGCAACGCCAGCGGCAGGTTATGCCGGTAGGCGAAGTACGCCAGAGCCATGCCGACAAAGGCGAACACACCCCAGCCATGCAGGCCCCAGTGCAGAAACAGGATCTGCATGGCCTGGCGCGCCGCGTCGGCGTTCATCGCTTCGCCCTGGGGCGGTTGCACCAGGTGCGTCAGCGGCTCAGAGACGCAGAAGAAGAACAGCGTGATGCTGATCCCGGCGGCGAACAGCATGCCAGCCCAGGACAGATAACTGAATTCGGGCTCGTCGTGGTCGGCACCGAGTTTTATCTTGCCGTAGCCCGATAACGCGGTGACCACCACGAAGACCAGATACAGGGTCATCGCCAGCATGTAGTACCAGCCGACCGTATTGGCCGCCCAGTTTTGCGCGGCCAGCAGCCAGGCACCGGCCTGTTGCGGGATCGCGATGACCGTGACGCCGAAGAGCAGGATGAACGTAGCGGCGAAGTAGAAAACCGGCGCGTTCATGCGCACCAGGCCGCTGGATGGGGTGGACGATGCACTCATGAACGATGCACCCCGAGGGAGTGGAATGTGGCTGTAAATAACGGACTCAGCAAAGGTAAGCCTCCTGTTGTGAGCGGGCAGCGAACCACCGGGTTTAACTTGAACGAGCATTCAAGTTAAACATGAATAGGCGGTCCGGGACTAATCGCAGGGCTGAGCGGTAGACAATTCCTACACTAGCTCAAGGACAGGTATGACGGGCGGGAATGACAAATCGTTCAGCGATTACGCGGGAAATCTGGAATACGGGTAACCCTGTGAGAGCTGGCTTGCCTGCGATGGCGGTGGGTCAGCTGTCCATTCGCGGCTGGCACACCGCCATCGCCGGCAAGCCGGCTCCTACAGGGGGTTCGTGTGCCAGGTTGGCCTGAGCGAAGGACGACAAATCGTTCAGCGATTACGCGGGAAATCTGGAATGCGGTTAACCCTGTGGGAGCTGGCTTGCCTGCGATGACGGCCTCAAAATCAGCGCAAGGCTAATGGCCTCATCACCGGCAAGCCGGCTCCTACAGAGGTTTGCGTAAGCTTCCTATTTTTGCGTGCCGTCATCGTGCTGCAGGTTGGCCTGGGTGATATTCGCCCCGGCCGGCACGCTGCGGGTGAGCCACACGTTGCCGCCGATGGTCGAGCCCTTGCCGATGGTGATGCGCCCCAGGATCGTCGCGCCGGCGTATATCACCACGTCGTCCTCGACAATCGGGTGGCGTGGGTGGCCCTTCTGCAACTGCCCATCCTCATCGGCAGGGAAGCGCTTGGCGCCCAATGTCACGGCCTGGTAGATGCGCACGCGCTCACCAATGATCGCTGTCTCGCCAATCACCACGCCGGTCCCGTGGTCGATGAAGAAGCTGGGGCCGATCTGCGCGCCGGGGTGGATATCGATGCCGGTGGCCGAGTGGGCAATCTCCGCGCTGATCCGCGCCAGCAGCGGCAGGCCGGCGCGGTACAAATGGTGGGCCAACCGATGATGGATCACCGCCAGGATCCCCGGGTAGCACAGCAGCACTTCATCCACGCTGCGCGCGGCCGGGTCGCCGTGGTAGGCGGCCAGTACGTCGGTGTCCAGCAGGCTGCGCAAGGACGGCAAGGCCAGGGCGAAATCCTGGATCAGGCGAATGGCGTGGGCATCGACCTCCCGGTCGTCCTTGCCGCCTTGGCGGGCGGCATAGCGCAATTCCAGGCGGGCCTGGGCGAGCAGCGCGTTCAGCGCGACATCGAGGGTGTGGCCAACGTAGAAATCTTCGCTCTCTTCACGCAAGTCCACCGGCCCCAGGCGCATCGGGAACAGCGCACCGCACAGCGATTCGAGAATCTGCGCCACCGCCTCGCGTGACGGCAGCTCACGTCCACCGTGTTCGCCGCTCAGGCGGCCATTGCGCGTTCGCCACTGGTCCCGGGCGCCGCGCAGTTGGCTAACGATGGTCTGCAATTGCCAATGACTGGAACGCTCACTCACGGTATTCACTCCTGACGAAATGGCCCTCACTTTACGGTATGCACCCGGGCGGCCCTTAAGAACCAATGGTGTGATACTAAGAACCATACGACATAAGCGATTGGCGGTTGCCCGATGAAAAGTGCCTGCCTATAGTCGCCTCATCTCTTAGCCACCGTGCGTAGCCATGATCAAACAACAGCTCGACCGTTTTAACCGCCTGGAACTGCTGGGCGGCGCCACTGCCCTGGAAAAACTCGAGCGGCTGTCGGCCTGGCTGGGCAGGGACATCTACGTCAAACGCGATGACACCACGCCCCTGGCCATGGGCGGCAACAAGCTGCGCAAACTCGAATACCTGGCCGCCGATGCCCTCGCCCAGGGCGCTGACACGCTGGTGACCGCCGGGGCCCTGCAATCCAACCACGTGCGCCAGACCGCCGCACTCGCCGCCAAATTGGGCCTGGGCTGCGTGGCGCTGCTGGAGAACCCCACCGGCACCGAAGACCCCAACTACCTGGGCAACGGCAACCGCCTGCTGCTGGACCTGTTCGACGCCAAAGTCGAGCTGGTCGAGAACCTCGATAACGCCGACGAACAACTCAACGCCCTGGCCGACCGCTTGCGCAGCAACGGCAAGAAACCATACCTGGTGCCCATCGGTGGCTCCAACGCCCTGGGCGCGCTGGGCTACGTGCGCGCCGGGCTGGAACTGGCCGCACAGATCGAAGACAGCGGCATCGAGTTTGCCGCCGTGGTGCTGGCATCGGGCAGCGCGGGCACCCACAGCGGGTTGGCGCTGGCCTTGAGTGAAGTGCTGCCGGACCTGCCGGTCATTGGTGTGACCGTGTCACGTACCGACGAAGCCCAGCGCCCGAAGGTGCAGGGCCTGGCCGAGCGCACCGCCGAATTGTTGGGCGTGGCGATTCCCGAGGCGTTCAAAGTGATCCTGTGGGACGAATATTTCGGCCCGCGCTACGGCGAGCCGAACGCCGGCACCCTGGCGGCGGTCAAGTTGCTGGCAAGCCAGGAGGGGCTGTTGCTGGACCCGGTCTACACTGGCAAGGCCATGGCCGGCTTGCTGGACGGCATCGGGCGTCAGCGGTTCGAGGACGGGCCGATCATTTTCCTGCACACCGGCGGGGCGCCAGCGCTGTTTGCTTATGACTCGGCGTTCAACTGAATAAACGCGGGTTGCAAATGTGGGAGCTGGCTTGCCTGCGATGGCGGTAGGTCAGCAAAACATCCGTCGGCTGATACTCCGCCATCGCAG
>NZ_JACARO010000060.1 GCF_013386585.1 Pseudomonas sp. P7548
GAACCACCGCATTCGCGAGCAAGCCCGCTCCCACATTGTTTACCGCGTCGAGTCAGCCTATTGCTGGGTCAGGGTCGACCACAACGCCGGTGCACCCGCCGACTTGGCGATGGCTTCCAGGCGCGCGGCATGCTCGGCCATGTCCTGCTCGCTGGCGCGAATGATCACGCTCGGCTTGCGATCTGCCGGCAGGCGACGGATTTCCGAAGGGCGATTGCCCGAACCTTCGGCAGAACCGCTGCCGTCAGAGGCGTTGCCAGCCAGCGACAGGCTGGTCTGCCCGCCCGTCATGGCCAGGTAGACGTCCGCCAGGATCTCGGAGTCGAGCAAGGCGCCGTGGAGCTCACGACCGGAGTTATCGACGCCATAACGTTTGCACAAGGCGTCGAGGCTGTTGCGCTGGCCCGGGTGACGTTCGCGGGCCATCATCAAGGTGTCGAGGATCGAGCAGTGCTGGGAGATGTCCGCGCGATCGGTCTGCCCCATCAGGGCAAATTCGTTGTTGATGAAGCCGACGTCGAACGCCGCGTTATGGATGATCAGCTGGGCGCCGGTGATGAACTCGAAAAACTCATCGGCGACTTCCGCGAAACGTGGCTTGCCCTTGAGGAACTCGTCGGTGATGCCGTGGACGCCGATCGCGCCTTCGTCACTGTCGCGGTCCGGTTGCAGGTACACGTGAAAGTGACGGCCGGTGAGGCGGCGGCCCATCAGTTCGACACAACCGATTTCGATGATCCGGTGACCATCGGTCACCGGCATGCCGGTGGTTTCGGTATCGAGTACAACAGATCGGATGGCCATCAGGGTTCAGCTCTCAACGGGGGTGTATTTCAAGATGCGGGATATTAGCACGTCATGCCCCACGCAGCCCAAGGCCGGCCCTGGGCGTTACCGCGCTTTAATGATCAGCTCTGCTTGTAGCCGCGCACATCGTCCACGCCACGGTTGGCCAGCTGGTCAGCCCGTTCGTTGCCCGGGTGGCCGATGTGCCCGCGCACCCATTTCCAGGTGATGTTGTGGCGGTTGCACTGCTCATCGAGCAGTTGCCACAGGTCGGCGTTTTTCACCGGCTCCTTGGCGGCGGTCTTCCAGCCACGCTTTTTCCAGTTGACCATCCACTCGTTGATGCCCTTCATCACGTATTGCGAGTCGGTCACCAGCAGCACGTCGCAGCGGCGCTTGAGTTCTTCGAGGCCACGGATGGCGCCCATCAGCTCCATGCGGTTGTTGGTGGTGTTGGGTTCGCCGCCCCACAGTTCCTTCTCCACGCCCTTGCACACCAGCAACGCGCCCCAGCCACCAGGGCCTGGGTTGCCCTTGCAGGCGCCATCAGTGAAGAGTTCTACGGTATCGGTCATCGGTTACATCCATCAAGACAGGCAAGTCTGAAATCAAAAAAGGTATTAGGGTTCGCTTTGCTTGCGGTTGACCTTGGCCATCGGCATCGGCACCAGCTTGCCCATGGGCTGGCGCAGCACCTGGCGCACAGGGCGCAGCCCAACCACGATCTTGCGCGCGACCAATAGATAGAAGCCGCCACCCGACAGTTGCCAGGCACCCGCGCGGCGTTCCCAGCCGGCCAGGCGGCCTTGCCACTTGGCCGAGGCAAGCGGCGGACGATAGCACCCGAAGCGGCGTTTCTCCAGCGCAAAGCCCAGCAGGTTCAGCCAGTCCCCTACGCGCGACGGCGAGATGCAGCGCGCCTGGCGCAAGCCGTCATGGGCGAACACATGACGCAAGCCCCAACTGCTCCAGGGGTTGATGCCGATGATCAGCAGATGGCCACCCGGGCGCACGCTGCTGGCGGCCTCGCGCAGCAGGCCGTGGGGCGACAGGCAGAAATCCAGGCCATGCTGCAGCACCACCACATCGGCGGCATGTTCACTCAACGGCCAGGCTTGTTCCTCGCAGACGATTTCCACCCCCGGCAGCGGCGCACCCAGGCGCACATTGCGTTGCACCTGTGGCGCGGTGGGCGGTGTCTCGGCCGACGGGCCGTAATGCACCAGGTAGCCACCAAAGAAGCGGCCCAGCTCGTCTTCGAGCATGCGCCGCTCTTCATCCAGCAAAAATTGCCCGATGGGCCCGGACAGCCATTCACGGGCCGCGCCGATCAGGGCCAGCCATTCAGGATCGGCCTGGGCGAACGCTTTATCAGTCATTGCATTCTCCAACTCGCCTAGACGTTCTAAGATGCACCAATGTGTTCAGCTTGGCGAATCGAAGAATGATACAGATCAGTGCCCTGCCCGCCTTCACCGATAACTACATCTGGTTGTTACAAGACCCTCAAAGCCAACGCTGCGCGGTGGTCGACCCAGGCGATGCTGCGCCCGTGCTGGCCTGGCTCGGGCAAAACCCGCAATGGACCCTCAGCGACATCCTGATCACCCACCATCACCACGACCATGTCGGCGGTGTCGAACAGCTCAAACAGCTGACCGGCGCCAAGGTCTACGGCCCGGCGAACGAGAAGATCCCGGGGCGAGACGTGGCCTTGCAAGACAACGATCGTATCAGCGTACTGGGTTGGGACTTCGACGTTTATAGCGTACCCGGCCACACCCTCGGCCATATCGCCTTTTATCACCACGGCGTGCTGTTCTGCGGTGACACCCTGTTTGCCGCCGGTTGCGGCCGCCTGTTCGAAGGCACGCCAGAACAGATGCACACCTCCCTGGAACGCCTGGCGGCCCTGCCCGCCGACACCCTGGTGTACTGCACCCACGAATACACACAAAGCAACCTGAGGTTCGCCCAGGCCGTGGAACCGGACAACGCCGACATCGCCGAACGGGTGGAGAACGTCAATCAACTCAGGGCGCGCGGCGAGATGACGCTGCCGTCCAACCTGGCCCTGGAAAAACGTACTAACCCTTTCCTGCGTACCACTGAAACATCCGTTAAACAAAAAGCGGACGAACGGAATGGCCGCGACAACCGCGCTGGGGCCGAGGTGTTTGCTAGCTTGAGGGCTTGGAAAGATAAGTTCTAATGGATCGCAATCTGATACGTATTTTCTGAATGGTTGACCGGAACCCAAGCGCTTTCTAGAATCGCCCGACATTTTTGCCCGGAACTTACTTCCAGCCAATGTCGTCATCTATTCGTAAATCCATTTCTTCAGACGCATTGACCCGCCTGGCTCAAGCTGTGGCGGTGGCTGTGTCCGCGACTCTGGCGGGCTGCCAATCGACAAATTTCGCTGCACAATCCACCGTGCAACCCAAACCGAATCTTGCTGCCAAGATCAAGCAAAAACCTATTTGGCTATCAGAGAAGCCCAGCCCCGAAGTGCCCCAGGACGTCTGGGAACGCATGCGACGGGGCTTTCAATTGCAGGACGGCCTGGGTGTCAACCCGCGCATCGAGCAACAGCGCTTGTGGTTCGCCAGCAACCCTTCCTTCCTGGAGAACGCCGGAGAACGCGGCAGCCTCTACATTCATTACATCGTCGAACGCCTTGAAGAACGCAACATGCCGCTGGAACTGGCGCTGCTGCCCGTGATTGAAAGCGCCTACAACCCAATGGCCTATTCGCGCAGCGATGCGGTTGGCTTGTGGCAGTTCATTCCTTCCACCGGGCGTTACTTCAACCTGCGCCAGACCCGCGCCTACGACGGCCGCCGCGACATCACCGCCTCCACCACCGCTGCCCTGGACTACCTGACCCGCCTGCACGACATGTTCAACGGCGACTGGTTGCTGGCGCTGGCCGCCTACAACGCCGGTGAAGGCACGGTGAGCCGGGCGATAGAGCGCAACGAGAAGCTCGGCCTGCCGACCGACTACTGGAACCTGCCCCTGCCCCAGGAAACCAAGGACTACGTGCCCAAGTTCCTGGCGCTGTCCCAGGTGGTGCTGGCCCCCGAGGCCTACGGCGTCAACCTGAGCCCGATCGCCAACCAGCCGTATTTCGAAGTGGTCGAGGTCAAGCAGAGCATGGACCTGTCCCGGGTCGCCGCGCTGGCCGAGATCGACGAAGACGAACTGTTCCAGCTCAACCCCGCATTGAAGCAACGCACCACCCTGGACGGCCCCCAGCATTTGCTGGTGCCAAGCTCCAAGGCGCAGCTGCTCACCAGCACCCTGTCGACGATGAAGCCAGAGGAATTGCTGGCGATGCGTCCGAAGAAGCAGGTGTTCGACGAAGTCGAGACTGCACGTGTTGCCGGGCGTTCACGCAGCTACAAGGTGCGCAGCGGCGACAACCTCACGCTGATCGCCAAGGCCAACAAGGTCGACGTGCATGACCTGCAACGCTGGAACAAGCTCAACGGCCAGGCCCTCAAGGTCGGCCAGACCCTGGTGATGCAGGACACCCGCAAGCTGGTGGCCAAGGCTGACAGCAAGAAGCCGGTGCAATACAAGGTCAAGAAAGGTGACTCGCTGTACATCGTCGCCAAGCGTTTCAACGTCGAGATGCAACATCTCAAGCGTTGGAACCCGCGCACTGGCCAGGCGCTGAAGCCGGGGCAGATGTTGGTGGTGTCCGGGCCTCGCTGAAGCCTGAAGCACACCGCGGGCTAATGTGGGAGCGGGCTTGCTCGCGAATGCAGAGGATCAGTCAATGCAACCAGTGACTGACACACCGTATTCGCGAGCAAGCCCGCTCCCACATTGGATCCCCAGTGCTCTCGGCACGCTTTTTCCAACCGGAACAAGCTGTTACTGTACCGATCATAAAGCCCAAGCCGCCTGGATCGGATCTCTGACTTGAAGCGTCCCCTCCTTCTTCTAATAAGTCTGGCCTTGAGCTTTGCTGCGAACGCGACGATTACCGAGAGCCACGGTTACACGCAGTTCGGCAGGCTCAAGTACCCGGCCAAATTCACCCACTTCGATTGGGTAAACCCTGCAGCGCCGAAAGGCGGGACCTTGCGGGTCATGGCGTTTGGCACGTTCGACACGCTCAACCCCTACACCTTCAAGGGCTCAAGCCCGGTTTCCACCCCCAATTTCCTGCAGTACGGCGTCAATGAGCTCAATGAGCCGTTGATGGTCGGCACCGGCCAGTACGCGCCGTCCGGTGATGAGCCCACCTCCAGCTATGGGCTGATTGCGCAGTCGGTGGAGTACAGCGAAGACCGCAGCTGGGTGGTGTTCAACCTGCGCCCGGAAGCCCGCTTCCATGATGGCAAGCCGATCACCGCCTATGACGTGGCGTTTTCCTATCGCACGCTGCTCACCGAAGGCCACCCGCAGTACCGCACCAACCTGCAGGAAGTCGCCCGGGTCGATATTCTCAACCGCCATCGCATTCGTTTTGTGTTCAAGCGCGCCGGCAACCCGTTGCTGATCCTGCGCCTGGGCGAGCTGCCGGTACTGCCCCAGCACTACTGGAAAAACCGCGACTTCAAGGCCACCACCTTTGAACCACCGCTGGGCAGCGGCCCGTACCGCATCACCAAGGTAACGCCGGGCCGGCAACTGGTGTTCGAGCGGGTCAAGGACTACTGGGGCAAGGACTTGCCGGTCAACCAGGGGCTCTACAACTACGACAAGGTCGAGGTGGAGTTCTACCGCGACAGCGACGTGGCCTTCGAAGCCTTCAAGGCCGGCGAGTTCGACATCTATATCGAGCACCAGGCAAAAAACTGGGCCACCGGCTACAACTTCCCGGCGGTCAACCGGGGCGACGTGATCAAGGCGCAGATCGCCCACCAGATCCCGACCCAGAGCCAGGGCCTGTTCATGAATACGCGGCGGCCCACGTTCAGCCAGACCAAGGTGCGCGAAGCCCTGGGGCTGATGTTCGACTTCGAATGGACCAACCGCACCCTGTTCAGCAGCGCCTACAAACGCACCTTGAGTTACTACCCCAACAGCGAATTCTCGGCGACCGGCGTGCCGGTGGGTCACGAGTGGCTGATGCTGTCGCCCTACCGCGACCAGTTGCCGGCCAACCTGTTCACCCAACCCTTCAGCCTGCCGCAGACCGACGGCCGCGGCATCCCGCGCGAGACCATGCGCCGCGCCCTGACCCTGCTCGGCGAAGCCGGCTGGAAACTGTCGGGCCAGCGCTTGCTCAACAGTGACGGCCAGCCGTTGCGTTTCGAGATCCTGCTGGTGAACCCGAACCTGGAGCGCATCCTGCAGCCCTACGTCGAAAACCTGATCAGCATCGGCATCGACGCCCGCCTGCGCACCGTTGACCGGGCGCAATACAAACAGCGCCTGGATCAGTTCGACTTCGACATGATCCTGATCACCCTCAACCAGACCCTGAGCCCCGGCCTTGAACAGTGGCAGTACTTCCACTCCAGCCAGGCGGCCATCAAGGGCAGCAAGAACTACGCAGGCATCGCCAACCCGGTGGTCGATCACCTGCTGGAGCAACTGCTGGCCGCACAGACCCGCGAAGAGCAATTGGCCGCTGGCCGAGCCCTCGACCGGGTGCTGCTGTGGCAGCACTACAGTATTCCCAACTGGTATCTCAACTATCATCGCTTGGCGTACCGCAACCGGTTCGCCTTTGTCACCACACCGCCCTACAGCCTGGGCCTGAGCGCGTGGTGGCTGAAAGCTTCGGAGAAAGCCCAATGATGTTTTTGCGTACTGCTCTGCTCTCCAGCCTGTTGCTGAGTGCCGTGGCCCATGCCGCACCGCAACATGCGCTGACGCTGTACAACGAACCGCCGAAATACCCCGCCGACTTCAAACACTTCGACTACGTGAACCCCGATGCGCCCAAGGGCGGCACCTTCCGCGAATCGAGCATGGGCGGCTTCGACAGCCTCAACCCCTATATCAGTAAAGGTGTGCCCGCCGACAACGTGCCGCTGATCTACGACACCCTGGCCATGCAGAGCCTGGACGAGCCAATCACCGAGTACGGCCTGGTGGCCGGCAAGATCGAAAAGGCCCCGGACAACAGCTGGGTACGCTTCTACCTGCGCCCCGAAGCACGCTTTCATGATGGCCACCCGATCCGCGCCGAAGACGTGATTTTCACCTTCCAGACGTTGATGAAAGAAGGTTCGCCGATCTACCGCACCTACTACGCCGACATTGACGAAGTAGTGGCCGAAGACCCGTTGCGCGTGCTGTTCAAGTTCAAGCGCACCAACAACCGCGAATTGCCGCTGATCCTCGGGCAATTGCCGGTATTGCCCAAACACTGGTGGGCCACCCGCGATTTCTCCAAGGGCAACCTGGAAATCCCATTGGGCAGCGGGCCGTACAAGGTGGCCGAGGTCAAGCCCGGGCGCATGGTGCGCTACGAGCGGGTCAAGGATTACTGGGCCAAGGACCTGCCGATCACCCGGGGCTTCTACAACTTCGACAATCGCATCACCGACTACTACCGCGACAGCACCGTCGCCCTGGAAGCCTTGAAGGCCGGGCAGTTCGACTACTGGCTGGAGTTCAGCGCGAAGAACTGGGCCAATGCCTACAACATCCCGGCCGTGGCCCAGGGGCGCCTGATCAAGGAAGAAATCCCCAACGGCAACCCCACCGGTATGCAGGGCTTCGTGTTCAACACGCGCAAGCCGATGTTCCAGGACGTGCGCGTGCGCAAGGCGATCAGCCTGCTGCTGGATTTCGAGTGGAGCAACAAGCAGCTGTTCAACGGCGCCTACACGCGTACGCGCAGTTACTTTGAAAACTCGGAGATGGCCGCCACCGGCCTGCCCGGCCCGGATGAGCTGAAAATCCTCGAACCGCTGCGCGGCAAGGTCCCCGAAGAAGTCTTCACCCAGGCGTTCGAACCGTCCAAAACCGACGGCAGCGGCATGATCCGCACCCAGCAACGCGAGGCCTACCAACTGCTGCAAGAGGCCGGCTGGCGCATCGTCGACGACAAGATGGTCGACACCACGGGCAAGCCGGTGACCATCGAATTCCTGCTGGCCCAGACCGAGTTCGAGCGCATCCTGCTGCCGTTCAAGCGCAACCTCGCCGACCTGGGCATCGACCTGGTGATCCGTCGGGTGGACGTCTCGCAGTTCATCAACCGCATTCGCTCGCGGGACTTCGACATGCTGGTGGGCAGCTTCCCGCAGTCCACCTCGCCGGGTAATGAACAGCGCGAATTCTGGTCGTCTTCCAGTGCCGACAAACCTGGCAGCCGCAACTACATGGGCCTCAAGGACCCGGCCGTCGACCAGTTGGTCGAAGAGCTGATCGATGCCGACTCGCGCAAGAGCCTGGTCGCCCACGCCAAGGCGCTGGATCGCGTGCTGCAGTTCGGCTACTACGTGATCCCCAACTGGCACATCAAGACCTTCCGCGTGGCGTATTGGGACCACCTCGGCCACCCCAAGGTCTCGCCGCGTTATGACGTCGGCACCGCCACCTGGTGGGCCAAACCGGACGCCAAGCCGGCGGTCTCCCTGGACACAACCCAAAGCGCCGATCCGGCGAGTGGAGGCGATTAAATGCTGGCCTATATCATTCGCCGCCTGTTGCTGATCATCCCCACGCTGTTCGGGATCCTGCTGATCAACTTCATCATCATCCAGGCCGCCCCCGGTGGGCCCGTGGAACAGATGATCGCCAAGCTCGAAGGTTTTGAAGGCGCCACCAGCCGCATTGCCGGCGGCGGTGCCGAGGTGTCGGTGGCCGGCTCCAGCTACCGCGGTGCCCAGGGCCTGGACCCGGCCCTGATCAAAGAAATCGAGAAGATGTACGGCTTCGACAAATCGGCGCCGGAACGCCTGTGGATCATGGTCAAGAACTACGCCCGGCTGGACTTTGGCGACAGTTTCTTCCGCGACGCCAAGGTCATCGACCTGATCAAGGAAAAGATGCCGGTGTCCATTTCCCTCGGGCTCTGGAGCACGCTGATCATGTACCTGGTGTCGATCCCCCTGGGGATCGCCAAGGCTACGCGACACGGCAGCCACTTCGACGTGTGGACCAGTTCGGCGATCATCGTCGGCTACGCGATCCCGGCGTTCCTGTTTGCGATCCTGTTGATCGTGGTGTTTGCCGGGGGCAGTTATTTCGACTGGTTCCCGTTACGCGGGCTCACCTCCAACAACTTCGACGAACTGAGCTGGGGTGGCAAGATCCTCGATTACTTCTGGCACCTGGCGCTGCCGATCACAGCCCTGGTGATCGGCAACTTCGCCACCATGACGCTGCTGACCAAGAACAGCTTTCTCGACGAGATCAACAAGCAATACGTGATCACCGCCAAGGCCAAGGGCCTGACCAACCATCGCGTGCTCTACGGCCATGTGTTCCGTAACGCGATGCTGCTGGTGATCGCCGGTTTCCCTTCGGCCTTCATCGGCATCTTCTTCACCGGCTCGTTGCTGGTGGAGGTGATCTTCTCCCTCGACGGCCTGGGCCTGATGAGCTTTGAAGCGGCGATCAACCGCGACTACCCGGTTGTATTCGGCACGCTGTTTATCTTCACCCTGCTGGGGCTGATCGTGAAACTGATCGGCGACCTCACCTACACCCTGGTCGATCCGCGTATCGACTTTGCCAGCCGGGAGCATTGAGATGAACCTGTCCCCCCTCAATCGCCGCCGGTTCGAGCGGTTCAAGGCCAACAAGCGTGGCTGGTGGTCGCTGTGGCTGTTCCTGATTCTGTTCGTGCTCAGCCTGGGCGCGGAGTTGATCGCCAACGACAAACCCCTGGCGGTGCACTTCGATGGCGACTGGTATTTCCCGGCGCTCAAGCGCTACCCGGAAACCACCTTTGGCGGCGAGTTCCCGTTGGAGGCCAACTACAAGAGCCCGTACATCCAGGAACTGCTAAAAGCCAAGGACGCCTGGACCCTGTGGGCGCCGATCCCGTTCAGCTACCAGAGCATCAACTACGACCTCAAGGTGCCGGCGCCTGCGCCGCCGTCTTCTGTGAACCTGCTGGGCACCGATGACCAGGGTCGCGATGTACTGGCGCGGGTCATCTATGGCTTCCGGGTGTCGGTGCTGTTTGCCCTGACGCTCACGGTGCTCAGCTCTATCATTGGCGTGATCGCCGGCGCCTTGCAGGGTTTTTATGGCGGCTGGGTCGACCTGGCCGGGCAGCGCTTCCTGGAGATCTGGTCCGGCCTGCCGGTGCTGTACCTGCTGATCATCCTCGCCAGTTTCGTGCAGCCCAACTTCTGGTGGCTACTGGGGATCATGCTGCTGTTCTCGTGGATGAGCCTGGTGGACGTGGTGCGCGCCGAGTTCCTGCGCGGGCGCAACCTGGAATACGTGCGCGCGGCCAGGGCCTTGGGCATGCAGAACGGCGCGATCATGTTCCGCCATATCCTGCCCAACGCGATGGTCTCGACCATGACCTTCATGCCCTTCATTCTCACCGGCGCCATCGGCACCCTCACCGCGCTGGACTTCCTCGGTTTCGGCTTGCCGGCCGGTTCGCCGTCCTTGGGCGAGTTGGTGGCCCAGGGCAAATCCAACCTGCAAGCGCCGTGGCTGGGCATGAGTGCCTTTGCCGTGCTGGCGATCATGTTGAGTTTGCTGGTGTTTATCGGCGAGTCTGCTCGCGATGCCTTCGACCCGAGGAAATGAGATGAATCAGGACAATCTGATCGAAGTCCGCGACCTCAGCGTCGAGTTTGTCACCGGCGATCACCACCACCGCGTGGTGAACAACGTCAGCTTCGATATCAAGCGCGGCGAAACCCTGGCGCTGGTGGGTGAAAGCGGCTCGGGCAAATCGGTGACGGCCCACTCGATCCTGCGCCTGCTGCCCTACCCGCTGGCGCGGCATCCGTCGGGCAGCATCGAGTATTCCGGCCAGGACCTGCTGACCCTCAAAGAGAAAACCATCCGCCATATTCGCGGCAACCGCATCGCGATGATCTTCCAGGAGCCGATGACCTCGTTGAACCCGCTGCACTCCATCGAGAAGCAGATCAACGAAGTGCTGGGCCTGCACAAAGGCCTGCAGGGCAAGGTCGCCACCCGACGCACCCTGGAACTGCTGGAACTGGTGGGGATTCCCGAGCCGCATAAGCGCCTCAAGGCCCTGCCCCACGAATTGTCCGGCGGCCAGCGCCAGCGCGTGATGATTGCCATGGCTCTGGCCAACGAGCCGGAGCTGCTGATTGCGGATGAGCCCACCACCGCCCTCGACGTGACCGTGCAGCTGAAGATTCTTGAACTGCTCAAGGAATTGCAGGCGCGCCTGGGCATGGCACTGCTGCTGATCAGCCATGACCTGAACCTGGTGCGGCGTATTGCCCACCGCGTGTGTGTGATGCAGAAGGGTTGCATCGTCGAGCAGGCCGATTGCGAGACGCTGTTCCAGTCGCCACAGCACCCTTATACCCAGGAACTGCTGGCGGCGGAACCGAGCGGTGGCCCGGCGACCAATGAGGTCGGCCCGCCGTTGCTTGAAGTGGATGACTTGAAGGTCTGGTTCCCGATCAAGAAGGGCTTTCTGCGCAACACCGTCGATTACGTCAAGGCCGTGGACGGCATCAACTTCAGCCTGCCTCAGGGCCAGACCCTGGGCATCGTTGGCGAGAGCGGCTCGGGCAAATCCACCCTGGGCCTGGCAATTCTGCGGTTGATCAGCAGCAAGGGTGGTATTCGTTTTGAAGGCCAACCACTGGACCAGCTCAACCAGCAACAGGTGCGCCCGCTGCGCCGGGAAATGCAGGTGGTGTTCCAGGACCCGTTCGGCAGCCTGAGCCCGCGCATGTGCGTCAGCGAGATCGTCGGCGAAGGCCTGCGCATCCACAAGATGGGCACCCCGGCCGAGCAGGAAGCGGCGATCATCGCCGCGCTCAAGGAAGTGGGCCTGGACCCGGACGCCCGCCACCGCTACCCCCACGAGTTCTCCGGTGGCCAACGCCAACGCATCGCCATCGCCCGCGCCCTGGTGCTCAAGCCGCGCCTGATCCTGCTGGACGAGCCCACCTCGGCCCTGGACCGCACGGTGCAACGCCAGGTGGTGGAATTGCTGCGTAGCTTGCAGGCCAAGTACAACCTGACCTACCTGTTCATCAGCCATGACCTGGCGGTGGTCAAGGCGCTGAGTCATCAGCTGATGGTGGTCAAACATGGGCAGGTGGTGGAACAAGGCGATGCCCAGGCGATCTTCGCCGCACCGCAGCATGGCTATACGCGGCAGTTGCTGGAAGCGGCGTTCCTGGTGCCTCGCTCATGACCGCCGCGACGGCACCGCTGTTCTGGCGTGACCCGGCGTTGGCGTTTATCGAAGCGCGCACGATCGCTGACGGGCGCAAGGTGACTTACACCCGCCATTCCCACGAGCATTTTTCCATCGGCGCCGTGACCACGGGGTGCAGCTACTACCATTACGGCGCGCAGACGTTCGAGATCAGCGCTGGCACCGTGGTGCTGATGAACCCAGGCGATGTACATGCCTGCAACCCCATCCATGACCAGCATTGGTCTTATCAGATGCTGTACATCGACACCCTCTGGCTGACTGACCTGCAGCACCAATTGGGTTTCAGCACGGATCAGGGCTACCGCCCCTTCAATACGCCTTATACCCGCGACGCGATGTTGTACGCGGGCCTGCTGGCGTTGTACCGGATACTGGTGGATGAGCGCGCTGAACCTCTGCAAAAGCAAAGCGCATTGGTGAGTTATTTCACTGAAGTGCAGCAGCGACTGAACCCGGTCGATACGCCGTTGCGTGAGGTCAATGGCAAGCTGGAGCGCGCGGCCGACTACATCCGCGAGCACTGCACTCAGGCCCTGAAGCTGGGAGACATTTGCCTGGCGGCCGAGCTGTCGCCCTCCTACCTGATCCGTGCCTTCAAGCAGTATTACGGGCTGACGCCCCATGCGTTCCTGGTGAACCTGCGCATCCAGTTTGCCCGCGCCCAATTGCGTCAGGGCGAGCTGATCGCCGATGTGGCGCTGGCCGCAGGGTTTGCCGACCAGGCGCATTTCCAACGGGCCTTCAAACAGCATTGTGCGGCCACGCCCGGGCAATACCGTGACGTGCTCAAGCCATCAGCAAATACCCCACACTGGCCACCAGCAACGCGGCCATTGAGCGGTTGAACAGGCGCATGCCCTGAGGGTTGCTCAAGTAGCGACGCAGAAAGGTCCCGGCATAGGCCCAGCACGCCACCGACAGGTAACAGATCACCAGGTAGAGCGCCGCAAACAGCCACACCTGCCGCGCATCGCCATCGGCCACAAACAAGCCCATCCCCGCCACACAGGCCAGCCACGCCTTGGGGTTGAGCCATTGCATGATCGCGCCATACAGCATCGACGGCGCCGTGGCCGTGCCGTCGGCGTCCAGCCGGCCATCGTCCGCCGCGAGCTTCCACGCCATGTACAACAAAAAGGCCACCCCGCCCCACTGAATCAATTGCGTCAGGATCGGCCAACGCACCAGCACTTCGTGCAACCCCAGGCCAATCAGCACCAGTAGCACCGTGAAGCCGCTGGCGGCACCGAACACGTGCTTCTGGCTGGCGACGAAGCCAAAGCGCACCCCCGAACTCAGCGCAACCACATTCACCGGGCCCGGCGTGATAGACGTGGCCAGGGCAAAAGCGGCCATGGAAAGAAGAGCGCTCATTGCAGTTCCTTTTAGTCGACGAGTCACGAGGGGACACGGTAAAGGGCCGGCTTCGCGGGGTATTGAAGAAAATAACCCTCTGTGAATTATTTTGTATACGACTGTAGACTTATACTGATTTCAGCCCTAGAGTCAGCCTCACTTCGTTCACACAAGCGGGAGAAAAGTGATGGCTGAGACCGTTCTGGTCACCGGTGGTACGGGCTACATCGCCGGCTGGTGCCTGGCAGGCCTGTTGCAACAGGGTTATCAGGTGCGCACCAGTTTGCGCAGCCCTGACAAAGAGGCTGGGGTGCGCGCCGCGTTGAGCGGCCTGGGTATCGATCATCACCGGCTGACGTTCTTCATCGCCGACCTCACCCGCGATGAAGGCTGGGACGCTGCCATGATCGGCTGTGATTACGTACTGCACGTGGCCTCGCCCCTGGGCCTGGACGCGCCGCAACACCTGGACGACATGGTTGCCCCGGCACGGGACGGCACCTTGCGCATCCTGCGTGCCGCCACCGGGGCTGGCGTGCGCCGGGTGGTGATGACCAGCGCCGCCACCGTCGCCACCCCGCCGCTGCAAAGCCCCGACAGCCTGAGCGACGAGACGGTGTGGTTCGACCCCGCTGAAACCCATGTCACCCCTTACCGCCACGCCAAGCGCCAAGCCGAGCGGGCGGCCTGGGACTTCATGGCTAGGCATGAAGGCCCGACGACCTTGACCACCGTATTGCCCGGTGCGGTCTTCGGGCCGATCATGAGCCGCGATACCCTGGGTTCGGTGCAAGTCATCGCGCGCCTGCTGCAAGGCCGCGCCAAGGGCAACCCGCGCCTGGGCTTCGAAGTGGTGGATGTGCGTGACCTGGCCGACCTGCATATCCGCGCCATGACCGCCCCCGCCGCTGCGGGCCAACGGCTCCTCGGCGTTGGCAGGTTCATGTGGATGGCCGAGATTTCCCAGGTGCTGCGCGACCGGTTGGGTGACGCCGCGCACAAAGTGCCCACGCGCACTATCCCCGACTGGCTGCTGCGCCTATTGGCGCGCTTCGACCCCCTGCTGCGCGGCCTCACCCCCAACCTTGGCCGCGCCCACCGCCACAGCGCGGAAAAGGCCCGCCTGCTGTTGGGCTGGCAAGCGCGCCCGGCGGAGGACACATTGATCGATTGTGCCACTGGCCTGATCGACCACAAGGCGCTTTAGACGCTTTTATTCCATTGATATAGCTGAATTTTTTTCTTTCAGCCGACGATTTCCGATAGGCAAAAATGCGTTTTTGCCGATCAGCGGCGGTGCTAGAGTTCAGCGCCTACTCACTGCAAAAAGGAACCGCCATGTCACGCCGTCTACTGGCAGCCGCCTGCCTGTTGCTGTCTTTTTCCGCGGCTCACGCCGCTGAACGCTGGGAAACCCTGCCGCCGACACCCGCCCCCGTGGCCGGCGCAAAAACCGGCTATGCCCCGGTCAATGGCATCAAGGTCTACTACACCCGCACCGGCCACGGTTCGCCGGTGGTGTTACTGCACGGCGGCCTGTCCAACTCGGATTATTGGGGCAACCAGGTCAAGGCCCTGTCGGCCAAGCACGAAGTGATCAGCATCGACAGCCGTGGCCACGGGCGCAGCTCACGCAATGAACAGCCGTACGGCTATGACCTGATGGCCGACGATGTGGTGGCCGTGCTCGACAACCTGAAAATCCCGCGTGCCGACATCGTCGGCTGGAGCGACGGCGCAATCATCGGCATCGACCTGGCCCTGCGTCATCCGGACCGCATCGGCAAGGTCTTTGCGTTTGCCGCCAACACCCAGACCGCCGGCGTAAAAGACGCCGTGGAGAAAAACCCGACCTTTGCCGCCTTTATCGAACGCGCCGGCAAGGAGTACGCCAAGCTGTCGCCGACGCCGAAAGAGTACGACGCGTTCGTCGAGCAGATCAGCCACATGTGGGCCAGCCAACCGAACTGGACCGACGCACAACTGGCGAGCATCAAGACGCCGATCCTGATCGCCGATGGCGACCATGACGAAGCGATCAAGCGCGAACACACCGAGTACATGGCCGCGACCATCCCTGGCGCCGGCCTGCTGATTCTGCCCAACACCAGCCACTTTGCCTTCTTGCAGGACCCGGCGTTGTTCAATGCCGCGGTACTGGGCTTCCTCGACAGCAAATAGACCCTGTACCCTGTGGGCGCGCACGACCTGCGCACCCACAGCCCCCAGTCATGTCAGGACGCCCATGCCCAACCCCACTCCACGACGGCGCAATGCCGCCGCCACCCGCGATGCCATCCTGTTATCAGCGCGCAAGGCCTTTGCCCAATCCGGCTACGACGGCGCCGGCGTGCGTGAAATCGCGGCCGGTGCGGGCGTGACGGCGATGCTGGTCAACCGTTACTTCGGCTCCAAGGAACAGCTGTTTGCGGAAGTGATCGCCGACACCATGGCCAGCCCGATCATCCTCACCGAAAGCAACCTCAGCGCGGAAAACCTCGGCCGCACGATCGCCACGGCACTGGTCAGCATCACCGAAGCCGGCAGCACACCGCTGGAAGGTTTCCTGATCATGCTGCATTCGGCGTCGAGCAAACGCGCCGCCGTGATCGGTCGCGAACAAGTGGAAAAAGGCCATCAGGCAACCATGGCCGCCGCGCTCAAGGGCGCGCACCACGAAGAACGTGCGGCCCTGGTGATGGCACTGGTCTCGGGCTTTCAGGTGATGCGCCAGATGCTCGAACTGTCGGCGCTGGCCAAGGCTGATCCGCAGGTGCTGATCGATCTGTTGACGCCCCTGTTCCAGCAACTGGTGGACGGCTGAGCGCGCTTATTTCACAAACAACTCGCGGTCCCGGGCCTTGACGTGGCCGGGGCTGTAATACGCGTCGAACCAGGTCTTCTGTCCTGCGGCGGGCGGCTTGGCCAGGCGCAACGTTTGCAGCGCGCCGGGCTTGCTCGCATTGACCCGGAAGTGGAAGTGATCGAACAGGCGCAGCGCCTCGATCGCATACACCACGGCGATCTTGCGGTCTTCGATGCGGATCAGGTGGTCACCGTTGTTCTTCTCACCGCCGCCCGCCAGGTTGGACGAACCGGTGTACACCGTGGGGTTGGCGCCATTGAAGTCGGTGACCACAAACTTGTTGTGCACCATGTTCCCCGCATTGCCCGACCATTCAGCCTTGAACGGCGCCGGCACGTTGCTGGCCAGGTAACCGAACGGCAGCAAGCCCACCGAGCCATCCGGCTTGCGCACCGCCAGCTTGCCGGTGCGCTGGGCCACGCCGTAGGAGAACAATGAGCGCTGCATCAGCGTGTCCAGGGCGTCACGCACCTTGCCGTTGATCAGGCTCAGAAACACGATGGAGTACAACACCGAACTGGTGGCCTGCTCGATGCTGGTGGCGATGGGGTCCAGGGACAGCGCGCTGTCAGCATGGGGCGCGAAGCACAACGAGACTTTGGAACCCGGTTGATCGCGCACCACCCACCATTGTTGCGAGAGCGGGTGCTTGCGAAAGGTGGTGGGCGCCGACCAATAGGCCTCGAACACTTCGGCAAACTTGCCGGCCACCGTGGCGTCGTCAAACAGCAGCACGTTATTGGCCTGGATGTACAAGCCGCGCAGGGCGAAATTGGTCGAGCCGCCCAACACCCGGATCGCCTCTCCCGCACGCCGCACGATCAGCACTTTGTTGTGTTGCTGGCTGGAGAAATGCAGGCGCTGGATCTGCGCCCCCGCTGCCGCCAGGCGTGCAGCGCTGAGGCTTTCGCAACTGTCGGCGGCGCCCTGGTCACCGTGGTCATCGATGATCGCCCGTAAGCGTGGGCCGAGGCCTTCGAGGCGGCGCAGGATATCGGGTTCCTTGCTCTCGTAGATCAGCGCGTCGAGGGTCAGCTCGGGGTCGTTGGCCACCTGATCCAGCACGTTGAGGATCAGCTGCCGCGCTTCGAAACCCAGCCAGGCGTAGTTGCGTTCGAAGGGCGTCATGTCCAGGTCCAGGTAGGCCCGAGGCGCGGAACCTGAGGGCGGCAGGATGCGGGTTTCATTGTTGAAACGATCGCCGTAGGCCTGGGATGAGGCGAACCCTCGGGTAAAGCCGATGTTCACGAAGTCGCTGATGGTTTGCGCTTCCAGGGACACCTGGTTTTCCAGGCTGACACCCTTGGACAACGTGCCGTCTGCGCCCATGTAGCACGCGGTGACGCGGTAGCGGAACACGCCGGGCAGGATCTCGCTGGGCACGTGGATCCAGCGGAATTTCTGGAACGGCGCCTCGGTGGACGGAAAGCTGCGCGGCTGCTCCGGGGTGGGCGGGTAGTCGAAGTGCAGGCGGTTGTGCAGCACGCCCCAGTGGTCGGCGCCGGGGTAGCGCACTTCGATGCTGAACCCGACGAAATCCGGCGTCGCCAGGTCCGGCGCCAAATCGAAGGCCAACAGCGCCGCCCCCTCGCCACGGTACAGCTTGAAGGTCAGCCCCTGGAACGTGGTCTTGCTTTCGAAGTCGGCGCTCAAGCGATGTCCTTTGTGCGAAGAGGCGGTGTGTAGAGTCTAGCGCGTGCGCCTGATCAAGCCACTGGTGCCTGGGTAACGATGTCTTCGAGGCCCAGCACGCGACCGTCCTCGGACAGCACCTCCACCTTGCGCAACGGCTTGAGTGAACGCGCGTCCAGTACTCGCCGCCCTACCGTCTCCGGCTGGGTGTGGGTTTCGCCCCATTGCGCCAGGGTCACCAGTACCGGCATCAGTGCGCGGCCTTTGTCGGTCAGTTGGTATTCACTGCGTGCGCCCACTTCGCTGGTTTGCAGCAGGCCTTGCTCGACCATGTCCTTGAGGCGCGTGGCGAGGATGTTTTTCGCCACGCCCAGGCGTTTCTGGAAATCACCGAAGCGCGTCACGCCGGCAAACGCATCGCGGATGATCAGCAGCGTCCACCAATCCCCCACCACATCCAATGCACGGGCGACCGGGCAACCGTCACCTTCCAGGCATTTGCGTTTCATCGTGGGGCCTCCCGGCAGTCAGAAATATTAGGTTGCATTATAGGACCGATGCGCTCAGGATAAAAACAGTTTCATCATTAAACCTAAATCAGCGTACGGAGCTCATCATGGATATTCGTGGAAAAGTGGTATTGGTCACCGGCGCCAATCGTGGCCTGGGCAAAGCCTTCGTGACGGCCCTGCTGCAAGCGGGTGCCGCCAAGGTGTATGCCGGTGCACGGGATGTGGCCAGCGTGAATATTCCCGGCAGCACCCCCATTGCCCTCGACATTACCGACGAAGCCAGCGTGCAGCGCGCCGCCGAGCAATGCAGCGATGTCAGTGTGCTGATCAACAATGCCGGTGCTCTCAATCGCGGCGCCCTGTTGGATGCCGACAGCGTCGACAACCTGCAGCACCATTTTGATGTGAACACCCTCGGCACCCTGCGCGTGACCCGTGCCTTTGCGCCGGTCCTGGCCAAACACGGCGGCGGCGCGTTGATCAACATCATCTCGGTATTGAGTTGGCTGAGCAGCCCGGGCGCCGGGGCCTACAGCGCTTCAAAATCGGCCCAGTGGGGCCTCACCAACGGCCTGCGCAGCGAATTGCGCGAGCAGCAAACACTGGTGATCGGCGTGCACCCCGCCTACATCGACACCGACATGACCGCCGGTATCGAAGCGCCGAAGAGCACACCCCAAGAAGTGGTTGCACTGACCCTGCAAGGGCTCAGCGAAGGCCGCGAAGAAGTGGTGATCAGTGACATGGGCCACGCGGTGAAGGCGTCGCTGTCCACCGAACGTCCGATCTACCTCACCCGCTGATCAACGAAAAATGCGCGCCCACCCCGGCGCGCACGCCCTCACCCACTGCCAAGGCCACAGAGCCTCCCGCGAGGGCGACATCGCCACAGGCAAACACGCCGTCCACCGAGGTCTGGCGTGTTTCGTTGGTCTGCAGATACGGCCCTGTGGGGCCATCGACCTGCTCGCATCCCAACTGGGCCGCCAGTGGGCTGATGCGGGTACGCGACAGGGTGAAGATGCCGTCGAGCTTGAAGACGCGCCCATCGACCAACTCAAGATCCGCACGCTCACCGCTGATGCGCTTTACCCCAGCACTTTCCACCCTGACGCCCCGCCGTGCCAGTTGCGCCTGCTGTTCGGCATCCGGCGTGAACACACCGTTGGTGAACAAGGTGGTGCTGCCCCAATCCGGCAACATCAACGCGTGGTGCATCGCCAGGGGTGAAGTGGCCAGGACGCCGATTCGGCCCTGGTCCAGCTCATAGCCGTGGCAGTAAGGGCAATGAAACACCCGCGTGCCCCAGCGTTCCTGCAAGCCGTCGATCGGCGGCAAGTCATCGACCACACCGCTGGCCAGGATCAGGCGCTTGGCGCTGAACGTGCCGTTGCATTGGGTACGCAGGCTGAAACCCTCAGGCTGACGCAGCGCTTCAAGCGCGGTGTCCTGTACCCACGTCACCGTCGGGTACTCCATCAATTGGCTGCGCCCTTCGGCCGCGATGACCGCGGGTGACTCGTCATCCTGGCCAAGAAAACCGTGGGAAGTGGCCGCGAACCGGTTGCGCCGAAGCCCCGCATCAACCACCAGCACCTGGCGCCGCGCCCGCGCCAGTTGCAGGCCTGCGGACAAGCCGGCATAGCTGCCGCCTACAATAATGACGTCGTACATCATGGCTCTGCTCTCGCTGTGCATGCGCCCTGGTTGTCCGGGCACTTTCACGACACACCATAAGTTACGTAAAAATACGCCGTCAAGAGTCTCGCAACTTTTTAGGTTACGAACGATACTTTGCGTCGAATCGACCTGAGGTTTTTTGATGAGAAACGACACCCGGCTGTCCCGCATGCTCCACGTGCTGATCCACATGGGCCGCCACGAAGCGCGCGCCACGTCGGACACCATCGCGCAAATGCTGGGCACCAACCCGGTGGTGGTGCGACGCACGCTCGGGTTGCTCAAGGAAAAAGGCTATGTGCGCTCGGAAAAAGGCCACCAGGGCGGCTGGACCCTGGGCAAGCCCTTGAGTGAAATCACCTTGCTGGAGATCCACAACGCGCTGGGCACGCCGTCGATCTTTGCCATCGGCCTGTCCACCGACCACCCGCAATGCCTGGTGGAGCAAGCGGTGAACGCGGCACTGACGGACGCGTTCGAACAAGCCCAGACCCTACTGCTCAAGCGCCTGGGCGATGTCACCCTGGCGCAGTTGGCCGACGATTTTGACGAGCGCTACCGCGTGGCCATGCTGCCTTAGCGCTGTGAAGGGATGCGGATATCGCCGTCACGGCATTGGCTTTTGACACTGCGCGGGCAGCCGGCGAAGGCCAGGTCCTTGGTCAGGCACACGCGCACTTCCGACAGCACCTTGCCTTTGCAGATCACTGCCAGCCCATGGTTGCCCATGCGCGGGTTGCTCTGGCGAAACAGCGCCTCGATATCGCTGGCCTGCAACGACGGCGGCGTGTTGAACGGCTGCAACTGCTGCGGAATCACAACCGCGCCCAGTGCCGCATCGGTTTTTTCCAGGTACGCCAGCGGCTCCAGCCCGCTGCAGGTGCCATGCTTGGACCATTCGTGCCTGAGCAGCGAACGGGTCGGAAACAGCGTCGCCCCCTTGTCGATCTCTTCGCGGCTCAGTTGCGATTGCGGCGCGCACGAGGCCGGCCACCCTCCCCGTGCGTATTGCGGCCACAAGCCGTGCAACACAAACCCGTAGCCCTTGCCGGAACACTGCTCGTTGTCCGGGTGCGTCAGGCAAAACGTCGGCGACCATGACAACGACAACACATAAAAATCAAATGCCCCAGGCGTCCCCTGCTCCCGTGGCGCTGCCATCGCACCCGTGGCAATCGCCAGCCACATCAACATCCAGTACTTCATCGGTCTATTCCTTGAGAAAGTCATTCACCCATCAACCCTAGCCCGACTATTCGGGTTGATGGGGGTTACGCAGTAGCACCCGGTCCAGAATCTTGTCGGTTTTCAACGCTTCGATCGCCAGCGACGGGTGTTCAGCCTCACCCCGGATATGCGCATTCATGCCCAGTACGTGATGCCATTGGATATGCATATGGCACGGCACCTCCAGCACCTCGTTGGACTCGCCCTCAAGCCGCAGCGGCTGGTCGTCGAACACGGAAAACCGAATACGCCCGCGGCTGCCGATCATCTCCACAAGGTCTTCGCGCCGGTCCGCCACAAAGTTCCAGCAGCCCATGCCGAGTGCGCCCGAGGCAAAGCGCCAGCTGGCGGTGACGGCGTCCTCGGCGGCATAGCGGCCCTCCTGGCGCGCGGTAAAGCCGGACACGTCGACAATATCCCCGGCCAGGTACTGGAACAGGTCAAAGCCATGGCTGGCGAGGTCGGCAAAGTAACCGCCACCGGCGATGGCCGGGTCTGTGCGCCAGTTGGCGGCGCTGGCATCCTCGACGGCGGCGGGCTTGCACAGGGTCCACGTCAGGTGACGCAATTCGCCGATGCGTCCCTCGTGCAACCAGTCGCGCACTTGCTGGAAGCGTGGCAGCGAGCGGCGGTAATACGACACAAACAGATGCAGCCCGGCCTTCTCGAAGGTGCGCTGCATCAGCGCGCTCTGCTCGGCATTCAATGACATGGGCTTTTCGACACAGCAATGCTTGCCGGCTGCCGCCACCCTCAGGCTGTACTCCAGGTGACTGTCAGGGGGCGTAGCGATGTACACCGCGTCCACCTCGGGGTCGTCGATCAGGGCCTGGGCGTCGGTGTAGAAACGGGCAATGCCATGGCGCGCCGCGTAATCGCGCACGGCGTCCTCGCGGCGCCCCATCACGGCCACGAGCGCCGAACCTGGCGCTTTGTAGAAAGCGGGTCCACTCTTCAACTCAGTGACACTGCCGCAACCGATCATGCCCCAACGTACGGTGTTCATCTGTTCTCCTCGTCCGTTTTCATCAATCCGGCAGTATCCACATCCCCACCGCCACGCGCCATAACCACTGAGCATGACAATTGCATTACACTTTTATGACATTCATCCCGTGCAGGGGCAGACACGATGAAAATCAGGGCAACGGTCATTTGCGAACACGAGGGGCACATCCTCTTCGTGCGCAAGGCCAGATCGAAATGGGCGTTGCCGGGCGGCAAGGTCGAACGCCATGAGCGCGCGGTCGGCGCGGCTGAACGCGAGCTGCAGGAAGAAACCGGATTGAACGTGGACGGCCTGTTGTATTTGCAGGAATTGAAAGCCCGCGACACCGTCCACCACGTGTTCGAAGCGTCAGTGGTAAACATCACCGATGCAAAACCTTGCAACGAAATAGTCGATTGCCAGTGGCATCCCTATGGCGCCATGGATGAACTGGACACCACCGACGCCACCCGCCACATCGTCAAAGCCTTCCTACGTCGCCTGTAACTCAGCACTCTGGCCGCTGGCCAGCAACCCCCGCTTCACACTGCCATTTGCGATCTGCCGTTCGACAAAGGATTTGACGAACGCGGCAGCGGCTGCATGCGCCACCGGTACGGCCATGGCCTGGCGAATGGTCATGAAGTCATCTTCCAAAAGGCGCCGTTGCGCACTGACCTGGGTACGCAGGAAATCCCGCACGCCCGCCGCCGCATCCAGTTCCTGCTCGACAAACCAGTCCACCGCCGCCGCCGAAGTGGGCGCACGCACCAGTTCCGCATGCTTGAGCGTACGGCTCAAATACAGGTCATAGGCGGCGCTCTGGCCGACGGCGATGCGCCGGCCCGGTGCGTCCAGTTGGGCGACGTGAGTGAGGGACGAATCCATGGCCACCAGGCACGTGCCCTTGATCTCCACGTAAGGCGCGCTGAAGGCAATCTGCTGCTCGCGCACCGGCTCGATCGCCAGGAATGCCACACGCCAGGCATCCTCGGCCAAGGCGGCGAAGACCTTGCCCGCCGCCTCGAAGGTGATCAATTGCAGTTCGACGCCCAATACCTCGGCCAACGCCTTGGCCAGTTCCACCGAAACCCCTTGGGGCTCGCCACCTGCACCGCGTTGCGCCAGTACCGGGTTGCCGAAGTTGATCGCGGCGCGCAGCACGCCCTCAGGGGCCAGTTGTTGCATGACACGTGGGTCAACCATCGAGTGCTCCTTGGCGGGTTCGTTGCACGGTCTTGCGAATCACGAATGGCAAGACCCCACCGTGCTCAAGGTACCCAAGCTCCTGCTGCGAGTCGAGGCGCAAGGCTAATGCACAGTGGGACACACTGCCGTCAGCGCGATCGATCAGCAGGGTGATCGGGTTCTCACCCACCTGGAGGGTCTCCAGCCCCAGGAACGTCAACCGCTCACTGCCGTCGAGCTGCAAGTCCTGCACCGAAGCGCCCTCGGCAAACACCAGCGGCAACACGCCCATGCCAATCAGGTTGCTGCGGTGAATACGCTCGATGCTGCGGGCCACCACGGCCTTGATCCCCAGCAAGCTCAACACCTTGGCCGCCCAATCGCGGCTGGAACCGGCGCCGTAGTTGACCCCGGCAAACAACACCGTCGGCGTGCCCGCGTAGCTGTGCGCTGCCAGGTACAGCGGCAGGTATTCACTGTGATCGGCATTCCAGGCCCACACGCCCTGGCGCGGTGCTTGGGTGCGGTCCAGCAGGTTGTTCAGACGCGGGTTGGTGAAGGCACCGCGCACCATCACTTCATGGTTGCTGCGCCGAGTCGAATACTGGTTGAAGTCCGCCTCGGCCTCGCCACGCTCACGCAGCCAGGCACCGGCCAGGCTGTGGGCCGGGATGGTGCCGGCCGGCGAGATATGGTCGGTGGTCACGTTATCGCCAAGCACCACCAACGCCCGCGCATTGCTCAGGGCCAGGCGGTTGACCGGTCGGGGTTGCACACCCACCAGATACTGCGGGCGGCGCAGGTAGGTGGAATCGGGGTTCCAAGCAAATTGCACGCTGCCATCGGCCTCCAGCGCCTGCCAATGGTGGGTGCCGCGCCAGAGCAAGTCCTGGTGCTGCCGGAACACCTGCGGGCGCACCACCCGCGCCACCAGCGCGGCCACGTCGGCATCGCTGGGCATCAGGTCATGCAGGTATACCGGCAGGCCCCGGTCATCCAGCGCCAATGGCTGGGAGGACAGGTCGATGTCGATGCTGCCCGCAATCGCATAGGCCACGCACAGTGCCGGCGAGGCCAGGTATCCGGCGGGCACCCGGGGGTTGACCCGGCCTTCGAAATTGCGATTGCCCGACAGCACCACCACGCCCTTGAGCCCCTGCCCGGCAAACGCCTCGACATGCGCCTCCAGGCTGCCGGAGTTGCCGATGCACGTCATGCAACCGAACCCCGCCAGGTCAAACCCCAGGGCGGAGAAGTCCTCCAGCAACCCGGCCTCGCCGAGGTAGTCCGCCACCACCTGCGACCCCGGCGACAGCGATGTCTTGACCCACGGCCTGCGCCCCACGCCACGCTCACGGGCGTTGCGCGCCAACAGCCCGGCCTGGATCATCTGCGCCGGGTTGGCGGTGTTGGTGCAACTGGTAATGGCCGATATCACCACCGCGCCATGGGTCAGCGGCGCCTCAAACGACGGCTCGAAGAACTGCTGCCCTGGCTCACCCTGCACATGCCGGTGGAAGGACGCGCCGGCGCCCGCCAGCGACTGGCGCTGATGCGGCTGATGGGGTCCGGCGACACTGGGCTCGACCTGCGCCAGGTCCAGTTCGATCAACTCATCGAACTGCGGCTCCGGTTCACCCGCCTGCCGCCACAAGGATTGCGCCGCCATATAGGCCGAGACCTTGGCCAGCAGCGGCGCCGGTCGGGCGCTCAATTCCAGGTAGGCCAGCGTCTCGTCATCGAACGGGAAAAACACCACGGTCGCGCCATACTCCGGCGCCATGTTCGCCACCGTACCGCGTGCCGCCCACGTCAGGTTCGACAGGCCCGGCCCGCTGAATTCGACAAACTTGCCCACCATGCTGCGCTGGCGCAGCAGCTCGGTGACGGTCAGCGCCAGGTCGGTGGCGGTCACGCCTGGGCGCAGGGCATTGCTGACGCGAATCCCCACCACCTGGGGAAACGGGATCGGCACCGGCTCACCGAGCATGGCCGCCTGCCCTTCCAGCCCCCCCACGCCCCAGCCCAGCACGCCAATGGCGTTGATCATCGGCGTATGGCTGTCGGTGGCGACCATGCAGTCGGGGTGCAGCAGTACACCGCCGTCGGCGGCTGGGCTTTCCCACACCACCCGGGCGATGGACTCCATGTTCATCTGGTGGATGATCCCGGTGCCCGGCGGGATCACCTTGAAGTTGTCCAGACTGGCCTGGGCCCACTTGATAAACCGGTAGCGCTCGCTGTTGCGGCGAAAGTCGATGTCCAGGTTGGCGTCCACCGCACCGGCTTCAGCGTAGTGCTCGACGATCACCGAATGGTCGATGGTCAGCACCGCCGGAATCGACGGGTTCACTGCCGTCGGGTCGCCGCCCAGTTCCGCCACCACGTCACGCATCCCGGCAAAATCCGCCAGGGCTGGCAGGCACGTGGTGTCATGGAACATCAGGCGATTGGGCTGGAACGGCACCTCGCAGTCCGGCCCCACCCCTGTCGCCCGCGCCAGCACCTGTGGCAAGGATGCCGGCGCACAACGCGCGATGTTCTCCAGCAGAATGCGCAGGGAGTACGGCAGCCGGTGCAACTGCGCCGGGGTCAACAGCTGATGCAGGTCGATGTAGGCGTAGCGCTGCTGGTCGATGGTCAGGTGGTTGAGAAAGTCGCTCATAGCGCTGCAAACACCCGCTCGATACGGGCCAGGCCCCAGTCCAGTTCCTCACGGGTGATGGACAGTGGCGGCGCGATACGCAGCACGTTTTCGTGGGTTTCCTTGGTCAGCAGGCCTTCGGCGAGCAACGCTTCGCAGATCGGCCGCGCATCGCGGTCCAGCTCCACGCCCACCCACAAACCGCGCCCGCGAATCTCACGGATCGCCGGGGCGTTCATCGCCTCCAGGCGCTCCACCAGGTACTGGCCCAGCGTCGCGCTGTTATCGATCAAGCCTTCCTCTTCCAGCACATTCAAGGCTTCCAGGCCAACGGCGGCGGCCAGCGGGTTGCCGCCAAACGTGGAGCCGTGGCTGCCGGCATCGAACAGGTCCATCACCGAGTGGTCCGCCACAAACGCCGACACCGGCATGATCCCGCCGCCCAGGGCCTTGCCGAGGATCAGCGCATCCGGGCGAATGCCCTCGTGCTGGAAGGCAAACCACTTGCCGGTACGGCCCAGGCCCGACTGGATTTCATCGAGGATCAGCAAGGTGTTGGTCTCGTCGCACAGCTGGCGCAGCGCACGCAGGAAACCGGCGGGCGGCACCCGGATACCGGCTTCGCCCTGGATTGGCTCGATCAGTACTGCGCAGGTGTCGGCGGTGATCGCTTGGCGAAAACTGTCGATATCGCCAAAGCGCGCTTCGGTGAAGCCATTGCAGAACGGGCCGAAATCGGCCTTGTAATCCGGCTCGGAAGAGAAGCCGACAATCGTGGACGTGCGGCCATGGAAGTTGTTGTCGGCCACCACGATTTTGGCCTGGTTCGCGGCAATGCCCTTGACCCGGTAGCCCCAGCGGCGCGCGGCCTTGATCGCGGTTTCTACCGCCTCGGCGCCACTGTTCATCGGCAGCACCGAATCAAACCCGGTAATGCGGCACAGGGCCTGGAGGAAGTTGCCCAACGGCTCACTGTAGAAGGCCCGTGACACCACGCTGATCTTGTCGATCTGCGCCACGGCGGCGGCGCGGATACGCGGGTGCACATGGCCGTGGCTGACAGCCGAATAGGCCGACATCATGTCCAGGTAGCGCTTGCCGTCATTGCCAATGACCCACACGCCTTCGCCCTTGACGATGACCACCGGCAGTGGCGAATAGTTATGGGCGCAGAAACGGTTTTCGAGGGTGATTGCCGGGTTGGAGTGCATGGGGGGTGTCCTGCAAGAAGAAGGTTTATCAAACAATGAAGATCAACTGTGGGAGCTGGCTTGCCTGCGATAACGGTCTGTCTGATGTACCGCTATCGCAGGCAAGCCAGCTCCCACAGTGAATTGCATTTCATGGCCGCAAGATCACGCGCTGAGCAGCTTGCCGCTGCGAATCGGCGTGGCGCCGGAGACCCGGCCCAGCGGGTCGCCCGGTTTCACGAAGCGCACATCACGGCGCATGTACAGCACACCGGTGGTCTGGCTGTTGACCGTCACGGTCTGGCCGCTGTGGGGCTCGACGATGTCGAACAACGCCTGCCCCGCCTCAATGCGGCTGCCGACCGCGGCGCGGTGCACCAGCACGCCCGCGCTCGGCGCGTAGAACTGCTCGCTGCCCGCCAGTGGCGTGGCCGGGTTGCGTAGGGCCGGCAAGGGGCACGGCGTGCCTTCGATGGCGCCCAGGTGGGTCAGGTAATCAATAATGGCGGCGGCGTCATGCTCCGCCAGCTCATAGGAGACGTCGCGCTGGCCACGGTGCTCCACCGTCACCGCAATGCTGCTGTCGGGGATCGGGAAACGCTCGCCCAATTGTTCGCGCAGGTTCACCCACAGCAGGTACAGCGCTTCATCGAAGGAATTGGCCTGGGAGTCGGTGGCCAGCAACGTAGCTTCGGCGCCGATGTAACGGGCCAGGGGTTCGATGGTCGGCCACACCGACTCACCGGTGTAGAGGTGCATCGCCGCTTCGCGGGAGCAATGCAGGTCCAGCACGATGTCGGCGTCATGGGCCAGCAGCATCAGGGTCTGTTGCAGCGACTGGTATTCGTCCATCGGTTGGGCGGCGCGCAGGCATTCGCCCCAGGCAGTGCGGATCAGCTCGCGGTTGGCGTGGATATCCTGGCCCAACTGGTGTTCGACCTTGCCGACAATCGCCTGGTACGGCACCGGGAAACCCCGGTTGTAATTGCGCCCGCTGCCCAGTTCAAAACGCCCGCTCGGGGCGCCCATGATGTACTGGCCCAGACCCGCCGGGTTGGCCACTGCTACCAGCACAACGTGCGCATTCAGGCGCCCGGCACTTTCCAGCGCCACCAAGTGCCGACGCAGCTGCGCGGCCACCAGCATCGCCGGGGTTTCATCGGCGTGCAGCGCCGCCTGAATATAGATTTTTCGACCTGCACCCGCCGCGCCGTAATGCTCACTTTCCACGTACCTGTGGGTGCCCGGTGTCGCTTGCAGCAAGGGGTGTTGATTAAGTTTCATAAACCGGAAATCTCGATATTCGAGTGATGGACCTTGAGAAAAATACTAACGAGACCGGGTGATCGCCCGTAAGGGCGGCTACAGCTATCTCGATCTGATAATCCGATCAGTGTGGGAGCAGACTTTCTGGGGGCGCTTCGCACCCCAGCGCAAGCAAGCTTGCTCGCCACAGCAAGCCCGCTCCCACAGGGGTCGACTACCAGAGCGCCAGGGTGTAGCCCAACAGCACACGGTTCTCGTTGACGTCGTTGTAGAAGTTGCCCTTGGCCAGGGCGTTGCGC
Source organism: Pseudomonas sp. P7548 (assembly GCF_013386585.1). Lineage (GTDB taxonomy): Bacteria > Pseudomonadota > Gammaproteobacteria > Pseudomonadales > Pseudomonadaceae > Aquipseudomonas. Next base: position 28,961 of record NZ_JACARO010000060.1, read on the forward strand.
CAACGCATCGACACGCCTTTGAACGGACCGTTCTGCACCACGTAGCTGATGTCCAGGTCACGTTCCCATTCACGGCCTTCGCCGTTGAAACCGACCACCTCGGCCGAATCACCCTTGGCGTACTTGATGCCCATCAGCAGGCCTGGCAGGCCCAGGTCGGCAAAGTTGTAGTCGTAGCGCGCGTGCCAGGCCTGTTCCTTGGTCTGGGTGAAGTTGGTGAACTGGTACTCGGTGAACAGGTACGTGATCGAACCGTCCAGGTAGGTAAACGGCGTGGTGCCGTACTGGCGCTGGAAACCGCCGCCGATGCTGTGGCCGCCGTATTGGTAGGTCAGGCGCGTACTCAGTGCGCGGTTGTCGACATTCCCCGCCAGGCCCGCGCCGTCCTTGTCCGCCTTGAAGTAGCGCACGTCGGTTTTCAGGGTGCCGGGGCCCAGGCCGAAGTTGTTTTTGAAGCCGCCATATTGCTGGTGGTAGATGCTGTCCAGCGCCGCGTAGTGGTAGCTGAGCAAGGTGTTGGGTGTGAGCGAATAATCGCCACCGGCGAAGCGGAACTGATCGCTCAGGGCCGTGCTTTTGTAGACTTTGCTGACGGTGGTCAGCTTCATGTCTTCGTAGTTGGTGGAGTCGCGATCCTTGGCCTGGTCCAGCTGGCCAAGGCTGAGCTTGAGGTTGCTGATGTCGTTGGACACCAGTTGCGTGCCGCTGAACGACTGCGGGAACAACCGGCTGGTGTTGGGTTGCAGGGTCGGAAGGTCCGGCACCAGGTAGCCCACACGCAGCTCGCTCTTGGCGAAGCGCGCCTTGGCGGTCACGCCGAGCTTGGAATAACTGTCGGAGGCGCGCTTGTCGCTGTCACGTTGCAACAGGCCGGTGCCGGACAGCCCTGGGCTGGAGTCGAGCTTCAGGCCCAGCATGCCGATTGCATCCAGGCCGAAACCCACGGTGCCGTCGGTAAACCCGGACTTGATACCGAGTAGAAAGCCTTGGGCCCACTCCGCACGCATCGACTGGGAAGCGGCTTCCCGGTAGTCACGGTTGAAGTAATAGTTCTTCAATTCCAGCGTACCGCTGCTGTCCTTGACGAAGTCCGCATGGGCGGCGAACGGGATCATCCCGCTGCTCACGACGCCTACGCCGGTGATGAATTGAGTCAGGGATTTTTTCATTTTTTTAGCTCCTGGCAGTGAGGGGTTGGGGGTGTTTTTATTGTTCTTCGGGCATGGCTTCGCCGTTCGCGCAAATCGCTGATTTGCGCGGCGGGTGAAGTCAGTCCTGGTTACAGCGCTAGCGGTACGGGGCCCTGGCGGATGCGGTAGCCCCCGTTTTCAAGCTTCTCCAAGGGGCTGGCGGCGGCCAGCAACTTGCGGGTGTACGGGTGTTGCGGGCGGTCGAAGATCTCATCGCGCGCGCCCATTTCCACCACCCTGCCCTCGCTCATCACCGCCACCCGGTGCGCGATGCGCTCTACTGCCGCCAGGTCGTGAGAGATAAACAGGCAGGCAAAGCCGTACTGGGCCTGCAAACGCTCGAACAGCTCCAGAATTTGCTTCTGGATGGTCATGTCCAACGCCGAGATCGGCTCATCGGCAATCACCAGTCGGGGGTGGCGCACCAGGGCGCGCCCAATCGCGACACGCTGGCGCTGGCCCCCGGAAAGCTGGTGCGGGAAGCGGTCGACAAACTGCTCGGCCAAGCCGATGTCCAGCAGCGTCTTCGCCACCCGCTCACGCTTCTGCTCGGCGCTCATGCCGGGCACGTGACGCAAGGGTTCGGCAAGGATGTCGCCGATCTTCATGCGCGGGTCGAGGGACGAGTACGGGTCCTGGAAAATCATCTGGCATTGCAGGCGATGTTCGCGGTTGCCGGACTTCAGAATGTCCACGCCCTCGAACTCGATGGCGCCGGCACAGGCTTTGTTCAGGCCGACAATGGCACGGCCGAGGGTGGTCTTGCCCGAACCGCTGCCGCCCACCAGGGCCAGGGTTTCCCCCGGCGCAATGGTCAGGTTGGCCGAGTGCACCACCCGCTTGAACGCGGTGCGCCCCCAAAGGCTGCGCGGGCCAGGATGTTCGATGCACACGTCCTTGACCGTCAGCAGCGGGCCGTCGGCCTGCGGCAAGTCTGCCAGCACCCCGCGACGCGGCAGGGCCTCCAGCAGTTGCCGGGTGTAGTCGGCCTTGGGCGCCAGCAGGATCTGTTCGATGGTGCCCTGCTCCACCGCACGGCCTTCGCGCATCACCACCACCTTGTGGGCGTAGCGCGCCACCAGCGACAGGTCATGGCTGATGAACAGAATCGCCGTGCCCTGTTCGCGGGTCAGGTCGAGCATCAGCTTCAACACGTCCAGCTGCGCCAGGCAATCCAGGGCGGTAGTGGGTTCGTCTGCGATCAGCAGCGCCGGGCGCAGCAGCATCACCGAAGCGAGCATGATGCGTTGGCGCATGCCGCCGGAGAACTCATGGGGGAATGCGGCCAGGCAACGCTCGGCATCCTTGATGCCGATGTGGCCGAGCATCTCCAGGCTGCGTTCGCGAATCTGCGCCTCGGTCAGCTTGGTGTGCAGGCGCAGCCCCTCGGCCATTTGTTCGCCAATGCTCATGGACGGGTTGAGCGACACCATCGGTTCCTGGAACACCATGCCGATCTTCGCCCCGCGCAGCTCGCGCAGTTGCTCGGGCTTGAGGCTGTTGAGGTCATGGCCCTGGAACCGCACCTGGCCCCCACAATGTTCCAGCGGCGGCGGCAGCAGGCCGATGGCGGCGCGGGCGGCCATGGTCTTGCCGCTGCCGGACTCACCCACCAGGGCGACGATCTCGCCGGGGGCGATGGTGAAGCTCAAGTCATTGACCGCCAGCGGGCCGTGGGCGCCGACGCGGATTTTCAGGTGATCGACTGCCAAAAGTACGTCAGGCATGCTCATTTACTCATCCGTGGATCAAGGCGGTCACGCAAGGCATCGCCACACAGGTTGAACGCCAGCAACGCCATGGCGATGCAGACACCGGGAAACAGCCCCAGCCAACTGGCCGTGGCGATATACGGCCGGCTGGCCGCGAGCATGTTGCCCCAGGTCGCCGCCGGTGGCGGCACACCCAGGCCGAGGAAGCTCAACGCACTTTCCGCGAGGATCGCCCAGCCGAACATGCTGGTGGCCAGCACACACACCGGGGCCACGCAGTTCGGTGCGATGTGGCGCAGCATGGTGTACAGCTCGGAGTTGCCGATCACCCGGGAGGCTTCGACGAACTCTTTCTCACGCAGCGACAGCACGGTACCGCGCACCACTCGCACCACCGACGGCGTGTAGGCCAGGCTCAGGGCAAACACAATGCCGTACAGGCTCGGGCCGATGATCGCCATCAGGCCCAGGGCCAACAGGATCCCCGGGAACGCCAGCAATGCGTCGTTGATCATCATCAGGCCACGGTCGACCCAGCCGCGCAGGAAGCCGGCCAGCAAGCCGAGGAAGGTGCCGGCGATAATCGCCATGCTCACGGTCAACACACTGACCCACAGGCTGGTGTGCGCGCCGATCATCAGGCGGCTCAATACATCGCGGCCGTATTCATCAGTACCCAGCCAATGCGCGGCGGTCGGTGCCTGCAACCGCGCCAGCAGGTTCAGCGCCAGCGGGTCATGGGGCGTCCACACCAGGCCGAGCGCGGCCATGATCAACAGCAAGCCCAACAGGAACGCACCGATCAGCGCGTTCAACGGCGGCACGCGCCAGGCCCTGGGGGCACGCACCGGTGCAGGCAACAGCACCTCGGGTGCAACAGGAAGCGGCTTATTCATAACTTAACCCTGGGGTCGAAGAGCGGGTACAGCAGGTCCACCAACAGGTTGACCAGCACATAAACAAAGGTCACCAGCAACAGGCAGCCTTGCAGCACCGGGTAGTCCCGGGCGTAGATGGCGTCGACCATCAGGCGGCCGATGCCGGGCAGTGTGAACACGGTTTCCAGCACCGCGATACCGCTGAGCAGGTTGCCCAGGATCAGGCCGATCAGGGTCAGCGTCGGTGCAAACGAGTTACGCAGCGCATGCCGCCACAACACCGCACGCTCCGACAGGCCCTTGGCACGGGCATGGGTGATGTACTCCAGGCGCAGCACTTCAATCGCACTGGCCCGGGCCATGCGGGTAATCGCACCCAGCTCCACCAGCGTCAGGGTGACAATCGGCAGCACGATAAAACTCAAGGCCTGCCATGGCGCCTGGCCAAACGACACGTACCCCACCACCGGCAACCAGCCCAGCTTGATGCCGAACGCATAGAGCAACAGCAGGCCCAACCAGAAGCTGGGAATCGACAGCAACAGAGTAGCGGTCGACACCACGCCAAAGTCCAGCGCGCTGTCCTGTTTCCAAGCAGCGAGCAAGCCCGCCGGCACCGCAATCAGGGCGGCCAGCAACACCGAGACCAACACAATCCCGGCGCTCACCTGGAAACGGTCGAGAATCAGCGGCAGCACCGCTTCGTTGGTGGTGATCGAATGCCCGAGGTCGCCGCTGAGCACCGCCTTGAACCAGATCAGGAACTGCATCGGCAACGGCTGGTCCAGGCCCAGGGACGCACGCGCCACCTCCAGGCTGTGGGCATCGGCCATGTCGCCGAGCATCAGCAACGCCGGGTCACCTGGTACCAGGCGGATGATCGCGAAGACCATCAGCGAGATCAGCAGCAAGGTCGGAATCGACATGGCCAGGCGTTGAGAGATAAAACGGAACATCCTCAATTACTCCCGGAGTTGGGGACGCTGACGGTCCACAGGCGCGGCTTGGACACCGGCCAGGTGCGCAGGCCCTTGACGTAGTCACGACTGGCGGCAATCGCGTTGCCGTTGTACATCGGGATCATCGGGACGTCCTTGATCATCTGCTGGTGCAGTTGGTCGAACAGCGCCTGGCGCTGGGTGATGTCGCCTTCGCGCTGGGCTTCACGCAGCCAGTGACGGGCGTCGGGGTTGTCCCAGACCTTGCGCGCTTCCTTGTCCTTGTCGCCGGTCATCGAGTCGAAACTCAGGGCCGGGTCGAGGCGCTCGGAATACGGGAAGGCCATCATCTGGTAGTTGCCACTCTGGTAGCGTTCCAACTGGGTGCCCCACTCCAGGGTTTCCAGCTCCAGGTTGATGCCGCTGGCCTTGGCCATGGCTTGCACAAACACGCCCATGTCGAAGATCGCGGCGTAGCGCTTGTTGACGATCAGCTTGATCGGCTCGCCCTTGTAGCCGGCTTCACGCAGCAGTTGCGCAGTCTTGGCCGGGTCGAACGCAAAGCCCTGGTCCTCGACGGCGGTGTGGTAATGGCTGCCGCTGGCGACCATCGAGTTGTTGGCCTTGGAACGCCCGCCGGTGAGGGCTTCGACGATTTGCGCCGAGTCCAGCGCATGGGCGATGGCCTGGCGCAGGCGCACATCTTTGAGCAGCGGGTCGCGGGTCTGGAACAGCAAGGCGTTGACCGACATGGTGCCGCTGGAGGTCACCCGCACATTCGGGTTGGCCGCCAGTTCGGTGGCGTCCAGCGGGGTGACGTCGATCAGCAGGTCAACGTTCTTCGACAGCAGCGCCGCCTTGGCCGCCGCCGGGTCCGGGATCACCAGCAGGCGCACGCGGTCAAGGGTGGTGCTCTTGTTACCGGTGTAGCCGTCGGGGGCTTTTTCATCGCGGGCGCTGTAGTCGGCGTTACGCAGCAGTTCGACATATTGACCGGGCTTCCAGTCGCCCAAGCGGAACGGGCCGGTGCCGATCGGGGCTTTCCAGCTGCCGTCGGCCGCCACGGAGTCCGGGTGCAGGATGCCACTGCCGCCACATTCAGGCAGCGCGGTGCTGGTGAGGAACAGGCCGTTGGGCTTATCGAGGGTGAACACCACTGTCAGCGGGTCCGGGGCGCTCATGCCGACGATCTTTGCGCCGCCATGCCCATCGAATTCAGGCGCGCAACGCCATTGGGTCTTGGGGTCGAGGAAGCGCTTCCAGGTCCACAGCACCTCGGCGGAGGTCAGCGGCTTGCCATTCTGGAACTTCACCCCGTCGCGCAGGTGGAAGGTGTAGCGCAGGCCGTCGTCGGACACCTGCACGTCCTTCGCCAGCAGCGGGCCGACGGTGGCGTCTTCGCGAAAGGCCACCAGCCCTTCGGTGATGTGCATGATCACCGCATCGGAGTTGGTGTCGCGGTTCACACCCGGGTCGGTGCTGCGGATGTCAGCGTTGAGCGCCACCTTCAACACACTTTCAGCATGGGCAGTGCCCACCAGTGCCGCAGACAAGGCGCCTGCCAGGATAAAAGTCTTGTTCATGGATAACTGCACCTTAAAGATTCCTTACGCATGGAGTTCGGACGCTGGCAGGACCCAATAAGAGGCACGGCCGAACTCCTGGATAATTGTTGTTGTTCTGGTCGCCTTCACGGTTGGCGAATGTTCCTGGACCGATCTTATTCTTCGTGCGGCAAGCTTGAGAAGAACGCTCCAAGTGATCAGGCTCGGCTTTTCCGATCACCTGCCGAGCCGCGCGTGACCTGCCTGCAGCCTACCGAAAAATCAGGGGTTGGAGCCGTTTGCATGCGTTCAAAAATAATGAACCTGATCGGCCAAACCGATCTGTGCGCACCTATAGCCATCAGATAAGCTGGCGGGCATTCAATGGTTTAAATGCTGAAACCTGAGGCAGTCCTTCATGACTCTCACCCACCTTCGTGCATTCTGTGCCGTGGTCGAAAAAGGCAGTTTCCGCTCTGCCGCACGCCAGCTGGATGTGGCGCAAAGCACCCTGACCCAATCGATCCAGACCCTGGAAAAGGAACTGGGCGTGGTGCTGCTGCAACGCTCCAACCAAGGCATCAACCTGACCCCGGCCGGCGAAGTGTTCCTGGTGCGTGCCCGCTCCATCACCCTGGACTGCGAACGCGCCTTGCTCGACCTGCAACCCTGGAAAGGCGAGCCTGAAGGCCATATCGACCTGGGTGTCACCTCCGAACCCCTGGCCGAGCTGCTGGTGCCGGTGCTGAGCAACTTCACCCAGCGCTTCCCGCGTATCCAGGTGCACGTGGCCAGCGGCACCACCAAGGGCCTGGTAGAAAAGGTCCGCGACGGTCGGCTGGATTTCGTGTTGTGCCCGCTGGCGCCCAATGTCACCGACATCGACCTGTCCATCGACCGCCTCTACCCGTCCAGCGCCGGCATCATTGCGCGCAAGGGCCATCCCCTGGCCCAGGCCAGGTCGGTGCGGGAACTGGTCGACTGCCAATGGATCAGCGTGCGCTCCACCGGCGTCATCGGCGGCGCGGAAAACCGCCTGGTGGAGCTGTTCCGCACCCAGGGCCTGGCCCCGCCGAAAATCGCCATCACCACCGACTCCCTGCTGGAAACCCTGCACATCGTCTCCGAAACCGACTACCTCACCATCGAGCCGCGCATGCTGCCGGGGATGAAGCTGTTTTCCAGCGCCTTGACCACCATCGCCATCGAAGAGCCGCTGGCGTCGCGCGATGTGTGCCTGATCAGTCGCCGCTCCTCGCCCCTCACCGGGGTCAGCCAGGAGCTCACCAGCATGCTGATTTCCTATTCCCGGCTGGTGCACCGCAACCGTTGACCCACCCTACCCGCGAGCCCCTACATGCCCCCGATTTCCTATGATGGTTTGCCCCGCGCCAGTGCCAGCAGCGTGGGCGTGGACCCCGACCGCCTGATCGCCTTTCTCGACGAGGTCAAGGCCGCTGGCCTCGACCTGCACGGCTTCATGCTGCATCGCCATGGCCACGTCGTCGCCGAAGGCTGGACCTGGCCGGTCGACCCCAATGAGCCTCGCGTGCTGCACTCCATGGCCAAGAGCTTCACCGGTTGCGCCATCGGCCTGGCGATCGATGAGGGGTTGCTCAGGCTCGATGACCGGCTGGTGACCTTCTTCCCCGACGACGTACCGGCCGACGCCGACCCGCGCCTGGCCGATATGACCGTCGAACACCTGCTGACCATGCGCACCGGCCATGCCAGCAACACCTCCGGTTCCGTGTGGCGCGGCATCGACACCAGCTGGATCGCCGAATTTTTCAAGATTCCCCTGGCCTATGCGCCCGGCACCGAATACGTCTACACCAGCGCCGCCAGCTACATGCTCTCGGCGCTGATCAACCGCGTCACCGGGCAAACCCTCCACGACTACCTCAAGCCGCGCCTGTTCGAGCCGCTGGCCATTCACAACGAAACCTGGGACATCGGCCCCGACGGCGTGAACCCCGGCGGCAATGGCCTCACCGCACCGGTGTCGGCGGCACTCAAGCTGGCGGTGCTGCATGGGCAAAATGGCGTATGGGAAGGCCGACAAATCCTGCCGGCAGCCTGGGTCGAAGCCGCGACCCGGCCCCAGGGCGGGCCGGACAGCCGCTACGGCTACCACTGGATGATGAAACCGGGCGGCGCCTTCAGTGCGCTGGGTGTGTTTGTGCAGATGGCGGCGGTGTACCGCGAACATGGCGCGACGCTGGTAGTGGTCGGCGGCATGAAGAACTCGGCCGAGATCATTCCGTTTATCGAGCGGTATTTTCCGGCGGCGTTTGGCGGCGGTGGGACGCCCGAGGCGGATGCGCGACTGGAGGCGCGGTTGGCGAGCATGGCTGAGCGGCCGTTATTGGTTTCAGCCTGTGCGGCACCCGCAGACTCGACGCGCGTGTTTGCGATGGCCGAGAACGGGTTGGGCGTGAAGCAGTTGTCGTTCGACTTCCGGGCGGGTGTGCTGACGTTCGAATTGACCGATAACCAAGCGGCTCATCGCCTGAGCGTGGGCATCGACGACTGGCTGCCAGGCAACACCAGCATGCCCGGCCGCGCCTTGCACCATGGCTATGAATTCCACAATGCGCAGATCGTCGCCGGCGCTCGCTGGCTGGATGCCCAGACCCTGGAAATGACCTGGATCTACCCGCAGACGGCCTTCAGGGACCGGGTGGTGTGCGTGTTCGAAGGTGACGGCGTGAGCTTCGCGCGCACCGTCAACGTCAACAGCGCAGAGCGCGAGCAGGCAGTGCTGGTGAGTACAACACAATCCTAAATGTGGGAGCGGCGGTTCGACGCTCCCACATTTTGATTTTTGCCCAGCCTTAGAAAAACGCGTGGGTATAGGTCAGATAAAGCCGGTTCTCATCCAGGTCCCGCTGTGTAGCCACGGTGCTGCGCAGCATCGCATTGCGCCACTGCACGGCGAACCCGGTGAGCGGCTTGCTCTGGAAGGCATAGGTCAGCATCACATCACGTTCCCACTCGTGCTGCGCGCCCTGGTCGGACTTGATATCCCCGCCGCGCTGGTAGACCACTTGGGAGGTCAACCCCGGCAACCCTACCGTGGCAAAGTTGAACGCATGTTGTGCCACCCAGGTGTTCTCCCCGGCGCGCTGGAAACGTGCGCCGGTCTGGCGGTCGGTGATCAGGTAGGTCGCCGAGCCGTCGCCCTGGTTGAGAAACGGAAAGTCGCTGGAACCGTTGAGGTGCTGGTAGCCCAGGCTCAGCGCATGGCCGCCCAGGCTGTAGGTGAACAGCCCCGCCAGCACGCGGTTATCGACTTCACCGTTGTTGTGGTAACCGGTGCTGCGATAGCCCTCGGCACGCCCGGCAACGTTGCCGTTGCGGCCGTCCGATGAACTGTCGAAAAAGCGCAGGTCACTTTTGAAGCTGCCCACCGGCAGGGTCAGGGTGTGGACCAGGCCGACGAAGTGCTGCTGGTAAAAGTCTTCGAGGTCACCGTAGTAGTACTGCAACAGCAAGTTCGGGCGCAGCGTGTAATCCACGCCGGCGTAGTAGAACTGGTTGCTGCGCTTGCCGGCCGGGCCGCCTGCCCCGCTGATGGCGAGGTCTTCGTTGTTGGACGAGTTACGGCTTTTCACACCGCTCAAGCGCCCGCCGATCAGGGTGAGGTTGTCGAAGTCCTTGGACGTGGCCTGCCAACCCTGGAAGGTTTCCGGCAACAACCGGCCATCGTTGTAGACCACCACCGGCAACCTTGGCATCAGGGTGCCCACTTTCAGTTCAGTCTTGGCCACGCGCACCTTGCCGGTCAGCCCCAGGCTGCTGAAGTCACTGACCGCGCGCCCGTCGCTGTCGGTGGGGAAGACGAACCCGCCCTGGGTCACGCTGTTGGGGTTGCCGTGGGTGCCGCGCCCGGAATCCAGGCGAATGCCGAGCATGCCCAGTGCGTCCACGCCAACACCTACCGGGCCCTGGGTGTAGCCGGAAGTGAAGTTGAGGATAAAGCCCTGGCCCCACTCTTCCAGCTTGGACGGCTGGGCCGGGCCACTGCGGTTGTCCTGGTTGAAGTAGACGTTGCGCGCCTCAAGCTTGGCGTGGGCATCATCGATGAAGCCTTCGGCCTGGGCGACCGAGCTGACGGCGAGCAAAACGCAGGCGCACGCAGGCGCCGCTTGGAATACGGAAGTTTTCATTGGGTGTACCCGTTGGCTTTTATTGTTGTGTGGGGTGCAGCTAAAACCTGTAGGAGCCGGCTTGCCGGCGATGGCAGCCTTGAGGCCTGCGATGAAGGCAAAGTCCTCATCGCCGGCAAGCCGGCTCCTACAAAAACAGGGGTGTCAGGTTGGGAGTACGGTGACCTCAGGCCCGCGCTTTTTTTCGGTCATGCGCTGCAAAGAGAAGATCGCAATCGAACCGAACAACGCGGGAATCGCCAGCACCACAAAGAACACTGAGGGCTGGCCCAGCTGCGCGATCAGCCATGCGCCGAGCACCGAACCGATGATCGAACCCACCCGCCCGTTGGCCATGGCCCAGCTCACGCCGGTCGCCCGTGCTGCCGTCGGGTAGATGCTCGCCGACAGCAGGTTCAAGCCGTTCTGCGCCCCGGCAACGCCAAAGCCGACCATGAACACGGTGAGCCCCAGCCAGAACGCGTCCGCCAGCACAAAACCAATCAGCGCGATCACCAGCGCCGAACCGAGGTAGGCCAGGCCTAATACCCGATACGGGCTGACGCGGTCCATCAGCAACGCCATGAGAATGGCGCCCACGGTGCCGCCCAGCGGCACCATCGCACCGATCCGCGCAGCGGCGGCGATGTCGTAGCCGGCGTCCTTGAGGATGCTCGGCAGCCAGCTGGTCAGGAGATAGAACACAAACAAGGAGCAGAAGAACGTGCCCCACAACAGCACGGTGCGCAGGGCACGGTTTTCGATGAACAGTTGCGAGATCGGCGAACGCACGGCCACCGGGCTTTGCGGCTCGATGAACGTGACGTCGTGCAGGTCGTTGCGGCCGGTGATCCTGCCCATCACCTTGCGCAACGCGTCGGCATGCTGCGGATGAGCAGCCATGAAGCGCACCGATTCGGGCAGCAACCACGCCAGCAATGGCAGCAACAGCAACGGCACGATGCCACCGATCATCAGCACGCCACGCCAGCCGAACACCGGGATGATCTGGCTGGCCACCGCACCGCCGAGCGCCAGGCCGGTGGTGAACCCGCTGTAGCTCAAGGTGACCATGATCATCCGGCGCCGGGCCGGCGAATACTCGGCGCTCAAGGTGATGCACGTCGGCATCGCCCCGCCCAGGCCGATGCCGGTGAGAAAGCGCAAGGCGGTGAGCATGTCGATGGAGGTGGAATATGCCGAAGCCAGGGTGCCGAGGCTGAAGATCAGCACCGAGACCAGCAACACCTTCTTGCGCCCGTAGGCATCGGCCAACGGGCCGAAGATAAACGCGCCGACCATCAGGCCGAACAGCCCGGCGCCGAAGGCCGGGGACAGTTGCGCCGGTTGCAGGCCCCATTCCTGGCGCAGGGCCGGGGCGATGTAGCCGATGACGGCGGTGTCGAAGCCGTCCACCAGTACCACCAGGAAGCACAAGACCAGCACCATGATCTGGTAGCCGGAAATCCTGTTGTTATCAATTGTTGCGCCTAGGTTGGCAGTCTTGCTGTTCATCAATGTTCCCCTGTTTTTGGAGTTGTCTTGGGGTGAAGCCAATGTACTGCAACGCAGATTTTCCAGTTTGAAATCCGATCACCTGTGGGTTCTCCACCCGCAAGTGAAATCACCGGTTAAGCAGGTCGAGTGCGACGTCGACGATCATGTCCTCCTGCCCGCCCACCATGCGGCGTTTGCCCAGTTCCACGAGGATGTCCACGGTCTTGAGGTCGTAGCGCCTGGCCGCGACTTCGGCATGCCGCAAAAAGCTCGAATACACCCCGGCGTAACCCAGGGCCAGGGTCTCGCGGTCCACCCGCACCGGGCGGTCCTGCAGCGGGCGCACAATGTCGTCGGCGGCGTCCATCAGTGCGTACAGGTCAGTGCCGTGGTTCCAGCCCATGCGGTCGGCGGCGGCGATGAACACCTCCAGCGGCGCATTGCCCGCACCGGCGCCCATGCCGGCGAGACTGGCGTCGATGCGGTCGCAGCCCTCCTCCACGGCGACGATGGAGTTGGCCACCCCCAGCGACAGGTTGTGGTGGGCATGCATGCCGGTTTCGGTCTCAGGCTTGAGCACGGCCTTCACCGCGCGGAAACGCTCACGGATGTCGTGCATGCCCATGGCGCCGCCGGAGTCCACCACGTAGATGCAGGTGGCGCCGTAGCTTTCCATTTTCTTGGCTTCGACGGCCAGGTTCTGCGGGCTGGTGAGGTGGCTCATCATCAGGAAACCCACGGTGTCCATGCCCAGGGTGCGCGCGAACTCGATGTGCTGGCGGGCGCAGTCGGCCTCGGTGCAATGGGTGGCTACCCGCACCACCCGCGCCCCGGCGTTGTACGCGGCCTTGAGGTCGTGCACCGTGCCAATGCCCGGCAGCAACAGGGTGGCGACCTTGGCGTGCCTGATCACATCGCTGACCGCCTCGATCCACTCAAGGTCAGTATGGGCACCAAAGCCGTAGTTGAAGCTGGAGCCTTGCAGGCCGTCGCCGTGGGCCACTTCGATGGAGTCGACACGGGCCTTGTCCAGGGCGCGGGCGATGGTTTGCACGTTGTCGAGGGAATACTGGTGACGCACGGCATGGCTGCCGTCGCGCAGGGTCACGTCGCTGATATACAGCTTCTTGCCAGGGTTGAAGGTCATGGTCGGGGCCTCACAAAGCCTGCGCCATGCGCTCGGCGGTGGCCAGCGCAGCGGAGGTCATGATGTCGAGATTGCCGGCGTAAGCCGGCAGGTAATGGGCGGCGCCTTCGACTTCGAGGAACACCGTGGTCTTCAAGCCGCTGAAGCGGCCCAGCCCGGGAATGTTCAACGGTGCGTCGGGCGTGATCACGTCGAACTGCACCTGCTGTTTCAGGCGATACCCCGGCACGTAGGCCGTGACCGCATTGGCCATGTCTTCGATGGACGCTTGCACTTCAGCCTGATCCGCCGCCTCCGACAACACGTACACCGTGTCACGCATCATCAGCGGCGGTTCGGCCGGATTGAGCACGATGATCGCCTTGCCCTTGCCCGCGCCGCCTACCGCCTCGATGGCCTGGGCGGTGGTTTCGGTGAACTCGTCGATGTTCGCCCGGGTGCCGGGGCCGGCGGATTTGCTGCTGATGGAGGCAATGATTTCCGCGTAATGCACCTTGGCCACCCGGGACACCGCCGCCACCATCGGAATGGTCGCCTGGCCGCCGCACGTGACCATGTTCACGTTCAGCGCCGCCAGGTTGGCGTCCAGGTTCACCACCGGTACGCAATACGGGCCAATGGCTGCCGGCGTCAGGTCGATCACGCGGATGCCCGGCTTGTGCTGGCGCAGCAGTGCATCGTTGGCCACATGGGCGGTGGCCGAGGTGGCGTCAAAGACAAAGTCGATCCCGGCAAACTCCGGCATGCGCACCAGGCCTTCAACCCCCTCGTGGGTGGTGGCAACGCCCAGGCGCCGCGCCCGTTCAAGGCCGTCGGAGGCGGCATCGATGCCCACCATCACCGCCATCTGCAACTGCTGGCCATGGCGCAGGATCTTGATCATCAGGTCGGTGCCAATGTTGCCCGAGCCGATGATTGCGACGTTCTTCTTGTGTGTGCTCATGTCAGCGCCCCAGGGCCTTGGCGGTTTTGCCGGCGATCCCGAACTGGGTCTTCGGCACTTCGGTGATGATCACCCGCACGGACTCCGGCGGGGCCTGGATCGAGTCGACCGCAGCCTGGGTCAACGCCTCGATCAGCCGCGCCTTTTGCTCGTCGTCGCGGCCTTCAATCAGATAAACCTGCATGATCGGCATGGTGCTTTCCTCACTCGGACTTGGCGGCAAAGCGCATGGACACGCTGCCCAGGTGCTGGTAGCGCACGGTGATCTGGTCGCCCGCCGCCACCGCAATGGCTTCGGTCACGCCACCGGTCATGATGAAGGTGCCGGCAGGCAGCTCCTTGCCCTGGGTGGCCAGCATGTTGGCGAGCATCGCCACGCTTTGCGCCGGGTGGCCGAGCACGGCGGCACCGGCGGCGGTGGCGACCACTTCACCGTTCTTTTCCATCACCACGCCCAGGCACTTGAGGTCGATGCCCAGCGGGCTGCGAGCCTGCCCGCCGGTGACAAAACGGGCGGACGAGGTGTTGTCGGCGATCACGCTTTTAAGGTCGAAGCGGAAGTGTTCATAACGCGAGTCGATCACTTCCACCGCCGGCAAAATGAAGTCGGTGGCCGCCAGCACATCCCCCACGTGCACGCCCGGGCCTTTGAGCGGGTGCTTGAGCACAAAGGCGATTTCGGCCTCGACCTTGGGGTGGATCAGCCTATCGACGTCGATCACCGAACCATCGGCGCAGGCGCCGTAGTCGGTGATAAAACCGTGGATCGGTTCGGTGACACCCATCTGCTTCATCTTGGCAAAGGACGTCAGGCCCATCTTCAGGCCGACAATGCGCACGCCCCGGGCCTCCTTGTTGGCGCGGATAGTGTTCTGGATCGCGTAGGCGTCCTCCCAGTCCATGTCCGGGTGAGCGTCGGTGATCTTGGCCACGGCTTCACGATTAAGCTCGGCGTTTTCCAGGTGAATGGCCAGTTCGGCGATGGTTGCGGCTGACAGGTTCATGGGGTGGTCCTTCAAACAAAACGGATGGAAGCCGAGCCGATACCGCCCAGGCTCATGCGCAACTGATCACCCGGCTGGACCGGGACCATGGCGGCCAGGGAGCCGGACAGGATCACCTCGCCTTTCTTCAACGGGATGCCCAGACGCCCCAGGGTATTGGCCAGCCATACCACGGCATTCGCCGGGTGGCCGAGGGCCGCCGCACCGGCGCCGGTGGCGACGATCTCGCCGTTCTTTTCCAGGGTCATGCCCACGCACGCCAGGTCGATGTCACGCGGGTCGGCCACGCCGTCGCCGAGCACGAACGCCGCGGCCGAGGCATTGTCGGCGACGGTGTCCTGGATCTTGATTTTCCAGTCCTTGATTCGCGAATCGACGATCTCGAAGCACGGCATCACATACGCGGTGGCGCGCAGTACATCAGCCACGGTCACGCCCGGACCGATCAGGTCCTGTTTGAGCACAAAGGCGATCTCGCCTTCGGCCTTGGGCGCGATAAAGTCGGCGCAGGCCAGCGCGGCACCGTCGTTGACCAGCATGCCGCTGAGCAGGTGGCCGAAGTCGGGCTGGTCCACGCCGAGCATGTCCATCACCACTTGGCTGGTGACGCCGATCTTCTTGCCGATCACGGTTTGCCCGGCATCGAGGCGCGGTTGCAGCATGGCCAGTTGAATCTGGTAGGCGTCGGCCACCGTCAGCTCGGGGTATTGCTCGGTCAGCGGCGCCAGCGGTTTACGCTCGGTGAGTGCCTGGTGCAGTTGCGCGCCGAGGGGGTTGAGATGTGTCATGGCGGACCTCACAGACGGATGCACACGTTGCGCAGTTCGGTGTAGAACTCCAGGGAATGCACCCCGCCCTCGCGGCCAATGCCCGATTGCTTGGCGCCACCAAACGCGGTGCGCAGGTCGCGCAGGAACCACGAATTGATCCAGCAGATGCCCACATCCAGCGCGGCGCCCATGCGGTGGGCAACCTGCAGGTCGGTGGTCCACACGCTGGCGGCCAGGCCGTAGGGCGTGTCGTTGACCAGGCGCACCACCTCGTCTTCATCATCGAACGGTGCGATGTGGCAGCACGGGCCGAAGATTTCTTCACGCACAACAGCAGAGTCTTCCGACAAGCCGGTCCAGATCGTCGGCTGCACCCAGGCGCCTTCGGCCAGTTCGGCAGGCATGTCAGGAATACCGCCGCCCGTCACGACGGTGGCGCCGTCTTTGGCCGCCTGGGCGTAATAGCTCAACACCTTCTGGCGGTGGCCCACGGAAACCAGCGGGCCCATGGTGACGCCAGGAGCATTTGGCGGGCCGACCTTGATGGCTTCGGCACGCGCCTTGAGGGCGGCGACAAACGCCTCGAACAGCGGCCGTTGCACGTACACGCGCTCAGTGCCCAGGCACACCTGCCCGCTGTTTTCGAACACCGCACGGGCGATGCCGGCCACGGCTTTGTCCAGGTCGGCGTCGGCGAAAATCACCCCGGCGTTCTTGCCACCCAGTTCCAGCGAGACCGGGCGTACGCCCTTGGCCGCGGCTTTCATGATCGCTTCGCCGGTACCGGTTTCGCCGGTAAAGGTGATGCCGTCTACGTCTTGATGTTCGGTGAGGAAGGCCCCCGCCGAGTGCTCGCCAAAGCCGTGCACCACGTTGTAGACACCTGCGGGCACGCCGGCGTCGCGCATCACTTCACCGAGCAAGGTGGCAGTGGCCGGGGTTTCTTCCGACGGTTTGACCACCACGGTGTTGCCGCAGGCCAGGGCCGGGCCGACTTTCCAGGTCATCAGCAGCAGCGGCAGGTTCCACGGGCAGATTACCCCGATCACCCCGCGCGGGTTGCGCACCGCGTAGTTGACCGCCTTGCCGCCGTCGGGGGTGTCCATGGTGAAACTTTCGGTGGGCACGTTGCGGATCAGGTCGGCAAACACCTTGAAGTTGGCAGCGCCACGGGGGATATCCAGGTGACTGGCCAGCGCGTGGGGCTTGCCGGTGTCGGCCACTTCAGCGGCGACGAACTCTTCGGCGCGCTGTTCGATGCCGTCGGCCACCTTGTGCAGCAACGCGGTGCGTTGGGCGATGGTCATCTTGCCCCAGGGGCCGCTCAGTGCGGCGCGGGCGGCTTTGACCGCCGCGTCGACCTGCTCGCGGCCGGCCTCGTGAACCTGGCCGATCACGCTATTGTCGGCCGGGTTGCGGTTGTCGAAGGTGCGCACGCCCTCGACCCATTGGTTATCGATGAAGTTATGAAAATGCTTGGTCATGGTTGGCGCTCGTCTCTTGTTATCAGGTTCAGCTCGGCATCGCCGGCGGTGAGGTAGTCCCACATGCGTTCAAAGATTCGCCCGCTGGCGGTGGCGCGGCGGTCCGCTTCTTCACGGCTCAGCAGCGGTGCGTGGTCGGCCACGCCGGCCGCCAGCAGTTGCAGTTCGATACGGGCGGCGTCTTCGAGGTAGAACACCAGGGTCAGTGCTTCCACCAGGGAGCCGCCGACCACCATGGCGCCGTTGCCACGCATCACCAGGGCCTGGGCGCGGCCCAACTGCTCGGCCAGGGCGGCGGCCTGCGAGTCGTCGCGCAGCAGTTGCGGGTCATCCCACAGCGGCACGCCGTCCTTGAAATAGGCGCCCATGCCGTGGCGCAAACGCGGGGTCAGCCCAGCGCAGGACAAGCTCATCACCTGCATCGGCATGCAGCGGATCACCGCGTTGACGTCTGGCCGACGCTGGTAAATCTGTTGATGAATGCGCACTTCGCCCAACACCCCTTCCGGCAGCGGGCCGTGCACCGGCACCACGGTGCCGGGCTCGCCGGGCGGGATCAGGCCCATGGGCTTGGCGGCGCACACCAGGAAGTGCTCGGCATCCAGACGCAGGCTGCAATGGCCGTAGGCGTGCACAAAACCGGCGTTGGCCAGGGCACGCGCGGCCACCCGCACTTCGGCTTCTTGGCTGACGCGGCTCATGATTTGAACTCCGGAATGTCCGGCTTCGAACCCCAGGCACAGAACGAGCTGGTGACCAGCGGGAATTGCCGGGGCTGGTGGGTGGCCTCGTCTTCCGGGGCGATATGACTCACCCCAGTGGAGTATTCGTAGGTCATGCCGTCTGGCCCTTCGAAGTACAGGAACATCGCCCCTGACGTCGGGTGACGACCCGGCCCGAACAGAATCCTGATCCCGCGTTCCTTGAGGAAGTACCAGGCGCGCATCACGTCATCGATGCTTTCCACCTGGTGGTTGATGTGCTGCACGCCGGCATGGCTGGAGGGGAACAGCGCGATCTTGTGATGCACCTCATCGATGCGCAGCAGCGGCGCTTCACCGATGCGGTCACTGACCCGTGCGTTGGCCAGGGTGGTCCAGAACGCTTCGTCGCGCTTGGCGTCGGTGGTGCGCAGGCCGATATGGCTGAAACCGGTGATACCGGCATCGCGGGTGGCGAAGTAACGGCTGCCACTGGCATGGGGGCGCAACACCAGTTCGATGTGATTGCCGCTGGGGTCGCGAAACTGAATCAGCTCATTGACGTGGCGCACCTCGGCGTCCTGGCGGCTGCCATGGCGCACGGCGAAGCCGTTGTCTTCGAGCAATTGGGCGGCGTGGTCGAGTTCGTTCCAGCTGGTGACTTCGAAGGCGGTGGTGGTTTCCCGTGGGTCGCCTTCGTAGTAGCACAGGGTGTGGTCGCGGCTGTCGGAGCGAAAATAGATCGCACCGTTGGCCTCGCGCGCCACCTGCAGGCCGAGCATCTGCGTGGCGTACAGCTTGGCCTGGGCAAGGTCCGCCGTGCCCAGACGCACATAGCGGATGTCATGCAGATTGATCATGAGGGTGCCTCTTGGTTTTATTCTTGTCTGGACACCATCCTCGCCGTGGGGCACAAATAGCAGAAGCAAATTCTAGTTATTCAAACTATTTGATCTGGTTATAGTCATGCGCACGGACCTGAACCTGCTACGCGTCTTGTTGGCCATTCACGATTGCGGCAACGTCACCGCCGCCGCCAAGCGCCTGGGCATGAGCCAGCCCGCCGCCAGTGCCGCGTTATCGCGCTTGCGTCACTCCCTCGGCGACCCCTTGTTCGTGCGCAGCGGCACCGCCATGGAGCCCACGCCACGGGCGCGCAGCATCGTCGAACGCACCCGCGAAGTGATCGCCACCATCGACCAGGAAATCCTCCCCAGCCCCACCTTCGACCCGGCGCAAAGCCGCGAAACCTTCACCTTCTGCCTCAGTGAAATCGGCGAAGTGGTGTTCCTCCCCGCCCTCTTCGACCGCCTGCGCAGCGCCGCGCCCCACGCCAAGATCCAGTGCCTGAGCCTCGGCCCCAAAGACCTCCACGACGCCCTTCGCGAAGGCCGCGTGGACTCGGCACTCGGCTACTTCCCCGACCTCGACGCGCCGAACATCTACCAGCAACGCCTGTTCGACCACGACCTGGTCTGCCTCATCGGCCGCCACCACCGCATCACCGCGCCGCAACTGAGCATGGAAGAGTTCTGCACACTGGAGCACCTGCAGGTACGCGACGGCAGCCGCAGCCAGGAAATGTACGAGAGCTTTTTGGCCGAGCAAGGGATCGAAAGGAAGATCGTGGTGCAGATGTCCCACTACATGAGCATGTCCGCCATCATCGAGCGCTCGGAGTTGATCGCGGTGATGCCGAGGTCGGTGGCACATATCTATGAAAAGCACTCGGCGGTGCGAATGATTGAACCGCCGGTGGAGATACCGCCGTATAGCTTGAAACACCACTGGCATGCGCGGAATCAGAAGGATCCGCGGCATTTGTGGTTGAGGAAGGAGGTGGTGGGGATTTTTGGGGATGGGCGAAAATAGTACCCCGCTAACCCCCTGTGGGAGTGGCGGTGCGACTTGCTCGCGAAGGCGGTGTGTCAGTCGACTCAGATGCCAGCTGGCCTACCGCTTTTCGCAGGCAAGCCAGCTCCCACATTTTGATCTGTGTCCGATTGAGAAATTGGGTACACCGCTGATCCCCTGTGGGAGTGGCGGTGCGACGATTCGACTTGCTCGCGAAGGCGGTGTGTCAGTCGACTCAAATGCCAGCTGGCCTACCGCTTTCGCTGGCAAGCCAGCTCCCACATTTTGAGCTGTGTTCGGTCGAGAAATTGGGTACACCGCTTATCCCCTGTGGTGGCGGGCTTGAAGAGCGCCCTAAACCTCCACTTCCTTCTCCAACACCAACGTGATTCCCGTTTGCGAGTACACCTTCGACCAGGTGTTCATCGTCTTGAAGTTATCGTGGTTGTCGCCATCGGCCGGGTCCATGAAGTCTCCGCCCGGGCGCAGCATTACGTAGTGCAGCCCCACTACAAAGGTGGTGACCACACACAACGCTCGGCGATTCGCGGCCATCGGCGGCGGCGCGCCGTGGATCACGGGGAAGCCTGCCTTCACGCAAAGCTCTTCGCACTTGGGGTACAAGGTGGCCAATGCGCTGGCCAGAAAGCCTTCCATGTAGATGGTCACGTTCAACCCCAACGTCCGCGCCGCCAACGCCACGCTGTGGGGGTAGGAGTAGCCGGCTTTGGTCGGATCGAAGGGTTTGACCACCCCGCCGGTCAGCGCGCCGGAGGTGAACTTGTAGAGTTCCACCTCACACATGTTGGTGCGCAACGCATCGGTTGCGGTCATGCCACCGGGCAAGGTTGCCTCCAGCTCCACTGCCGCGCACAACAACGACGCAGCCCCACAGGAAAAATCAAAAGCCTGTTTCTTTTTCGCAGCCGGCATAAGCACACTTCCATTGAGTTCATGCGGGCTTAACAACTCAAGAGCGGGGTTTATTCCCCGCCGTCTGGATGAATTTTTCTTTAGCCTTGACCTGCCCGCGCTGGTACAGCGCCTCGACCAGTTTCTGCCGTTCGTCCTGGGGTAAGTTGCTCGCAAATTGCGCCAGGGTGGTGTCCACCAGGGCCCTGAGCGCAACGTCTGCCTCGCGGGCCTTGGCCAGTTCGGTGACCAGCGCGTCGCGGTCCAGGGTCGGCGATTCCAGCTGCTTGATCACGCCAAGGCGTGCTTCGCGACCGGCCATGATCAGCGGCTGGCTGTCGGCACGGTTCTGGCGCAGCAGTTGGCGCAGTTCCTTGCGCCGCTCGGGCGGCAACTTGATCATCGCCTGGCGCAGGCCATGCTGGTTGACCACCGCTTCGGCGGGCTTGGCGGCTGTGGTCCAGTGGTACAAGCCACCGCCGACGCCGCCGATCAAAAACACATTGAGCAACACCGAGACGACCAACCACGGCTTGAGGGATTTGGGGGTCATTGCTCGGTTTCCTCGGCGTTGACGGTAAAGACGACGTCGGCGTCGCCCTGATCGAAGACGCTGGGCAGCACTTCGGATGACGACATCGGCAGCGGCACGCTCAGCGACGCCACCAGCACCCCGGCCGCAATACCGGCGATGCCCACCCCCACCAGGCCGGCGGGTGACAACCAACTGGCGTAGCGCGACCAGAATGACGCCCGGCGCGGCGCCGACTGGCGAATCTGTCGGGCCAGCGCCGGGTCGGCGAACGCCAGCTGATGGCTGTCCAGCTGGGCATCCAGCCAACTGGCTTCGCGCAACGCCTCGCGGGCGCTGGCATTGCCGTTATCGAGCAGCGCCTGGGCGGCGGCTTGTTCGGCGACGGGCCAGCGGTGCAGGCTGGCCCCGTAGGCATCAGCCAGATGAGCAAATCGTTCGGGCGTCATGGTTTTTCCCTTCCTGGGCGGGCAAGCCCTGGTGTGTCGGCAAGTTGATTGCGCAACTGGCGTCGGGCCCGCGACAGCAGGCTCTCCAGTGCCTCGACGCTAATATTCATCAGGGCCGCGGCGTCGATGTTCGACAGCTCCTGGTAATACTGCAGCACAATGGCTTCGCGCTGGCGCTCGGGCAACGTCGCCAACGCGGCGGCCATCCTCGCACTGCGGTCGGCGGTTTCCAACTGCTCATCAAGGGACGGTGCGCTGTCCGCCAGCTCCAGCACTTCGTCCTCGTCCAACGGGCGCTCCTTGCGCCGACGCAAGCGGTCGTGGCACAGGTTCAGCGCCACCCGATGCAGCCAGGTGTCAAACCGCGCTTCGCCAGCACGCCAGTTCGCCGCATGGCGCCAGATCCGCAAGAAGCTTTCCTGGGCCACGTCCTTGGCCTCGTCGGCGTCCCCCAGGATCCGACCGGCGAGCGCCAGCAGACGCGGCAGCTTGCGCGTCACCATCTCGTTGACGGCCGCAGGTTCGTTGTTGCCGATACGTGCCAGTAGCTCAACGTCCGGATCAGTGTCTTTCAATCGGGTAATACTCGGTCCGGAGGCTAAGTTTCAGGGTTCAGCGGATCCAATGCCCTTCGCGCCAGTACCAGTTCGGCCCATGGGATTCCCAATGGCCGGGCTCCCAGCGCGCGTTGCGCATCACTGGCTGCCAGTGCCCCGGCACCCAGGCATAGGCACCGCCTTCCCAGCGCCAGTGCCCACGGTCCCAGGCGTAGCCGGGGCGTTCGGCGGGTATCACTTCAACGCGCTCGGCCGGTGGCGCCTGGCGAATGATGACTTCGGTCTGGGCAAACGTCGGGGTGCTGACAAACGCAGCGAGTGCCAGCGGGGCAAGCAAGACAAGGCGCAAGTTGGCCAGTGGTTTCATGGCAACTCCTCATACGGCGAGCGAAAGTGCACGCTGCTGATGGGTTGAACGCCAGGTGCGGGAAGAATCCGTCGCGAACACCGCAGATTTTTTTACGCAATGCGTAAGAGGAGTATTGCCCAGGGGATGGCGGCGCTTGATGAAATGTTTGAAAGCATCGCGACGGATATTCCAGGGTGGCGGCGTTCAACCTGTAACGCCGAACACACCAAGAGGAAACATCATGTCCCGTCGCCTATCTATGCTGGTTGCCGCCCTGCTGATCGTGAGCCTGAGCGGCTGTGTGATCCTGCCGGAACATCGGCATTGCTGCTGGCGCTACTACGGCGCGGTCTCGACCCAGGCCGACAGCGCCGTGTCATGACGCTTAGCCTACGGCTGCAAACCCGCGGCGCCCGGCCTTGATCTCGGTGCGCAACTCGCCAATCAGGTTTGAAATGGAACGGATGCTGTCCAGGCCTTCGGGCGAGACGCGGGTCAGCAGCAAGTCGACGCGCCCCGTCACCGGCTCGAACACGCTGATGCGCAGCGAGCCGTCGCTGTTGAGGCTGCAATCACAAGACAGCGGCAAGAAGCCTGACGCCATGATGCGACTGAATTCAGTGATCGAAATCATCATAAGCCCCCGTCCCTGGGCCCTGCCCTGTCGGTGTGATGGAACCAGAGTAGATGAGCTTGCGAACCTGGCGTAACAATTAATGCAAAAGTGTTAGCTACCGCGCATTTTGCCTCGTAAACGCTGGTGCGTTGGCGCCAGGAACCCGGCACTTGACCTCTCGTCCGGTGCGCTGGCGAAGGCTTGACTCAAGGGCCGGTTCAAAAGACGCTCATGGCATTTCGCCCTCCCTTCGAGCAGCCCACCCATGAGCATCGCCCCACCGAGCCAGCCCGACAGCGACGTCTACAAAACCCTGCTGGAGTCGACCAAAGCCATCCCCTGGCGCATCGACTGGCAGACCATGACCTTCAGTTACATCGGCCCGCAGATCGAGACACTGCTGGGCTGGACCCCGCAAAGCTGGGTCAGCGTGGATGACTGGGTCGAGCGCATGCACCCGGATGACCGCGAATACGTGGTGAATTTCTGCGTGTCGCAGTCCCGTGCCGGCGTGGACCACGAGGCCGACTACCGGGCGCTCACGGTGAATGGCGACTACGTGTGGATTCGCGACGTGGTGCACGTGGTGCGCAAGGACGGCGAAGTCGAAGCACTGATCGGCTTCATGTTCGATATCAGCGAGCGCAAGAAGACCGAAGAGCACCTGATTCGCTTGCAAAAGCAGCTCGAAGAATATTCCTACCAGGACGGCCTGACCGGCATCGCCAACCGGCGCATGTTCGACATGGTTTTGGAACGCGAGTGGGCCAGCGCCCAGCGCAGCCAGTTGCCGCTGTCGCTGTCGCTGATCATCCTGGATATCGATTTTTTCAAGCAGTACAACGACCACTACGGCCATATCAAAGGCGATGAGTGCCTGCGCCAGGTGGCGCGCACGCTGTCGCTGGCGGCCAACCGGCCACGGGATTTCATTGCGCGCATCGGCGGCGAGGAGTTTGTGTGGTTGCTGCCGGAGACCGATGCCGCTTCGGCCAGGCAGGTGGCGCAGCGTTGCCTGCACTTGATTTGCCAGCAGCAGATCGAGCACGGTTTTTCACCGGTGTCGAAATTGCTGACCCTGAGCCTGGGCGTGGGCACCCACCTCGTCACGCCCGACAGCGCCATGCTGGGGTTTGTCGAGGAGGTGGACAAGTTGCTGTACCAGGCCAAGCGCAACGGGCGCATGCGCGCGGAGTTCGCCGAGGTGGAAGTTTGACGTTTGAGTCAAATCGCAGGCAAAAAAAATCCCAAGTAGCTGATGGAAACTTGGGATTTAAAAATGCATAAACCGTGGGAGGTGAACGCCCGGCTATAGTACCGATTGTAAAAACCTGTAACAAGATTATTTTAATCCTTTCGTCGGATTAAAAGTCGCGTAAGTCATTCAATAACCACACATTTTTTAAGGTAGCACGACGCACTTGTGCCACTTTTTGGTGCAAGTACTGCGACTATCACCTGACACTTCGTCGGTATATATCCGCTGTATAAATAAGGTTATTGATTATAACGGTGCGACACTTTCGGAAGAGCGAGCCTTTAGTTGCCTGCACGCCTCGGGCGGCTGGAGGTTGGCCGGCAAGGCCGCACGGGCCACGCTTTCGATATGTTGGCAAAGGGTAAGGCGCTCGGCGGCTTCCTCCCGCTCCTGGTCCACCCGCGCATTGAGCCGCACAAAGTAAACGCCCAGCAAAACCGCGACGCACAGCACGCCGACCACAAAGTAGCGAAAGCTTTTGGAGGACGGGGCTTCGGGGGGGTCATGGCACTACAGCGCCCTGCTCTTCTGGTAACGAACGTCGTCGCCGTCGACCTGATCCACCACCGACCAACCCAGGCGTTGGTAAAACCCATTGGCGCGTATCTCATCACGCCCGTCGGTGACCAGGAACAACGTGTCATGGCGTTCAAACAAGGCTGCCTCGGCAACCGCCATCAATTGGCGGCCCAGCCCTTGGTTCTCATAGGCCGGCCGCACGAACATCGCAAACACTTCGCCACTGTCCAGGTCGACCATGGAAAACCCGGCAGGCTCACCATTCACCTCGGCGATCCACACACAGGGCGCTTCACGGATGCTGTCTGCCAGCACTTCAGGGGTAATACCCCGCTCGGCCATTTGTTCTCGGCTCAGGTGGTTCTGCGTCACCGAGGTCCGAATCGCAAACAATGTGCTGATGTCCTGCAGTGTCGCCAGCCGTATCCGCGTATTCATGGGCGCTTCCTCCGTTGAAGCACGCAATTGTATGCAAATAGAAACATATGCATTGTCGTGGTTTTGTAAAAAGCGCGGGATTACAGGGATTCAGTGTGCTGCTGGCGGCGGAATTGCCCGGGCGCCAAGCCGTGGGCCTTGCGGAAACAGCGGGAAAAGTACGCCTCATCGGTGAAGCCACAGCGTTGGGCGATAACGCCGATCAATTGCGCACTGTTGAGCAACAAGGTGCGCGCCAGTTGCATGCGGCGGTCGAGCACCAACTGGGAAAACGGTTTGCCGGTCTCCTTGCGCAACAAGTGGGTGAGGTAGTTGGGCGACAGGAAGGCCGCAGCAGCCGTGTCTGTCAGGTTGAGGGTGGGTTCGTGCAGGTGCTCGCGGATGTGCCCCTGAACCCGTGCCAACGCGTCCTTGCGCCCGCGCCGGGTGGCATTGCTGGCGGCAAATGCCTGCAGCGGTTCGGCGTAGGCCTGGCACACCAGGCCGATCAGCTGGAACAGGTAGCCCTTGAGGCGCTCGCGCGCGCCGAAGGTGCGGTGGGCGTCGAGGGTACGCATCTGGGTGAGCCAGGTTTTCACTTCTTCGAAGGCGGCGTCGTCGAGGATGAAGTCCAGCTGTTCCTGGAAGCGGAACGGTGCCAGTTCCGGCGCCTGGCCGATGGGGATGTCTTCCAGGTCCAGTGGGTCGCACGTCAGCTGCGGCAGGAAAAACGCCTGGCTGAAGTTGATCAGCATGAACTCGCCATCCTCGGGATGAGGGATCACGTGCAGGCGATGGGGCAGGATGAACGCCAGGGCCTTGTGCGGAAACGGCCGCACCGCGCCGCCGATATGCTGCACGGTGTCGCCACCGAGGTTGATCTGGATCTGGAAATACTCATGGCGATGGGGAGTGGTCAGCGCCGCCCGCCCGCGCTTGTCGCGGATGTAGAAGTCGGGGCGGTCGCTGCGTTGTTCCATGCCATAGGTGGTGACGCGGGTGCCTGGCATAACAGTCTCTCGGGTGGCCTGGGCACCACTTTAGCCTCAACCCTGGCTGAGGGTGAAACTCAACTCGCCAATGCCGTCGATGCCGGCCGTGAGCACATCCCCCGGCTGCACGGCACCCACACCTGCGGGCGTGCCGGTGAAGATCAGGTCGCCCGCCTTGAGCGCCACGGATTTGGACGCGTGGCTGATCACTTCGCTGACGGACCAGATCAGGTCGGCCAGGTCACCCACCTGGCGTTGTTCATCGTTGACCTTGAGCCAGATTTTCCCCGTTGAGGGGTGACCGATGGCACTCACGGGTTGCAAGGCAGTGGTCGGCGCCGACTCATCAAACGCCTTGGCCCATTCCCACGGACGGGAGAGTTTTTTCGCCTGGGCTTGCAGGTCACGGCGGGTCAGGTCGATGCCGACGGCATACCCCCAGACATGGGACAACGCCTCTTCAGGGCTGATATCCACCCCACCCTTGCCGATGGCCACCACCAGCTCCACTTCATGGTGCAGGTCGGCAGTCAGTGGCGGGTAAGCGATCACCCCTTCGGCGGGCACGACGGCATCCGCCGGCTTCATAAAGAAAAACGGCGGCTCGCGGTCGGGGTCATGCCCCATTTCGCGGGCGTGCTCGCTGTAGTTGCGCCCCACACAAAACACCCGGCGCAGCGGGAAACGTGCGTCGCTGCCCTGGATGGCAAGGGAGGGAATGTGCGCGGGGGTGAATACGTAATCAGTCATGGCCTATGCCTCTTCGTTTACCTGGCGCCAGTATGGCGAGGGGCACGAGGGCAAAGTTGGACAGGCTTACGCAGATTTTGTACTGGCCGGTGCTTGCTCTTGCAGCGCTCGGTCCAGCAGGCGGTACAGCGGCAGACACGCAGCCTGGATCAACAGCATACGGATAACTTGCATGGCCGTGACCAAGGTGACCGCCAACCCCAAGGCTTCGGCGGTGAGGCTCATTTCCGGGGCACTGCCGGGCATCATGCCCAGGGCCAGCGACAGCCACTGCATGCCCAACCCGGCACCGAGCCCCCACGCGGCCAGCGCAGTGGCAATCACTGAGCCCGTCAAGAGCACCAGCACCTTGGCCAGAAAACCCGGCGCACGGCGGAAAAAACGGCGGTCGAACGCAACACCCAACGCACACCCGATCAGCAACTGCCCACATCCGCTGAGCCAGCCCGGCATACTCATCGACAAATGGTTGCAACCCACCCCCACCGCACAGATCAGGAACGGCCCGAAGGTCCAGGGATTGGGAAGGTTACAACGCTTGAACGCCAGCGCGGCGAGAAAGCCCATTGCCAGGATAAAGATCAGCCAAGGCCAGATGACCGGCAACGGCTCGTGCGCCACGGAATGGGACACGCCAAAGGTAGCCACCGCGGGCACCGCCAACAGGATCAGCAGCAACCGGATGCTGTGGGCCGCCGCGATAAAACTGGTGTCCGCCTGACGCTGCCGCCCCAGGTGCACCATCTCAGTGGAGTTGGCCGGCATCAGCGCGAAGAACGCGGTGTTCAAGGCAACGCCCCATCGATGCAAGACCAGCACCGACCCCAGGGCCAACACCAGCGTGAGCAATACTGCCGTTACGATCAGCCCCAGATGCCCCGCCACCTGCTGCATCACCGGCACGGTGAAATGGCAGCCGATGGCCACGGCCACGATCAATTGCCCGGCTTTGCGCCCGTGAGGAATTTCCGGCACCCGGCTGCCCGCGCAGCGGGTCAGCAACACCGCGAGCAATGAGCCGACCACCCAAGGCAAAGGCCACCCTGCCCACTGGGCAAGGCTGCCGCCCAAGGCGCCAACAATAAGGGTGGCGAGCCAGTAACAGCGAAGGTGGAGGGGCATGATGACATCCGGCATGGAGAAGAATGCCGACAGGTTATAGACTGCCGCGCATCACAAAAAATATCCATTTGTGAAGCCATTCATCACTCTTTGTTATGTGAGCCGGAATGAACCTCAGAGCCCTGGAATACTGCGTCGAAATCGCCCGCCAAGGCAGCTTCACCAAAGCCGCGCAGGCCCTGCATGTGGCGCAGCCGGCATTGAGCATGGCGGTCAGCCGCCTGGAAGATGAGCTGGGCGTGGCCTTGTTCAACCGGGCCACACGCCAGATCAGCGTGACGGCCGAAGGCCAGCTGTTTCTGGCTCGCGCCGAAGCGTGCCTGGAGGGTTTGGCCGGCGCACGCCGCGAACTGCAGGACTTGACGCAACTGCACAGCGGCGAAATCCGTGTCGGTGTGCCACCGATGTATGGCATCCGCCATATTCCGGATCTGTTGATGCAATTTCGTGCCCGCTACCCCGGAATTGCCATGCACGTGATCGAAGGCAGCGCTGACGACATCAGCGAACGCCTCGCGACACGGGCGATTGATGTCGCGTTGCTGGAGTCGCGGCGCGTCGAACCTGGCTGGGAGTCGGTGCTGCTGGGCAGCGATGAGATGGTGCTGTGCGTGAACGAGCATCATCCTTTGGCGGGAGCGGAATCGCTGTCAGCAGACCGCCTGCATGACGAACCGATGCTGGTGTTCGACAACACCTTCCTGCAACGTCACCTGCTGGATACTTTTTGCAGTACCGCACGGGTGCGGCTCAACATCGCCCTGGAAAGCAACTTCGTGCCGCTGGTGATAGCGGCCACGCGCAGCGGGATGGGCGCTTCTACTCTGCTGCGCTCCGTTCAGGAGCAGGAGCCAGGGTTGGTGGGGGTGTCTTTTGCGCCAGCGCAATTCATGCACTTCAACCTGTGCTGGCGCGCCGATGAATACCTGTCACAAGCCAATCGGCGCTTTATCGACACCGCCAAGGTATTTTTCCAGGAAGATGCCGGCTCACCGCTGTCACGCTGAGTCAGTCAGGCCATTACTTGCGCGCCACTTTGTAGCGCAGGCAATCCTGGTAAAAACTCTGGCGGATGGCCTCGGGTTTCAGCCGGGAACGGCTGTCATAGGTCTGCTCGGTGATGCCCATGGCCATCATGCGCATCCACGATTTGCTGAACTTGATGGTCTGGATCTTCTGCCGCGCAGCATACAGCGACACACCCGACAGCTTGAGTTCCTGGGCCCTGGCGGCCGTGCCAGCGCCCCAACTGCACATGTACTTGTCACCCTCGCGCAGCTCCCGTGCCTGCACGGCAGCCGCGCCGCCTGCCAGGGAGCAGGCGATCAGCATGATTCCAACAGTGCGCATTTGCATCCCCACCTAACCACCTGAAAATAAAAGCGATTCTGGCGAGGATTTTGTTACAAAGGGGCCATTAAATTGCCTTATCGGTGGTTTTTTACCACTGATAAGTCGCACTCGCCTGCACGGTGCGTTGCGAGCCGTACCAGCACCACGAGTACGAGTAGCACGAGGCCACGTACTCTTTATTCGCCAGGTTGGTGGCGTTCAATGCCAGGCGCAGGTTGTCCTTGAGGCGGGTGATGTTCGGGATGTCGTAATGCACCGCCGCGTCGAACAAGGTGTAGCCCGGCACCTTCAGGGTGTTGGCGGTATCGCCCCAGGACGACCCGACATACCGCGCACCGGCGCCCGCACCAAAGCCTTTCAGGCTGCCATCATGAAAGGTGTAATCCGCCCACGCCGACGCGGTATGGCGCGGCACGCCGTAGGTGGTGGTGCCCTCGGCGGCAACGGCCGGGCCTACGGCAATGTCGCTGATCGGCGCATAACGCACGGTGCTGTTGGACTTGCTGATACGGTTGTCCAGGTAGGCGTAGGCCGCGGTGATGTCCAGGTTGTCATTGAGACTGGCCTTGCCTTCGAGCTCGAAACCACGGGACTGCACCTCGCCATCCTGGCTCTGGCAGCGGCCGGTACCGCACAAATGCGTCGGGTCCGGGTCGGTGGTCAGTACGTTGGTCTGGCGCAGGTCGAAGATCGCGGCAGTGATAAAGCTGTTGCTGCCCGGCGGCTGGTACTTGATGCCGACCTCATACTGCTTGCCTTCAGTAGGCTTGAACACCGAACCGCCATACCCCGTACCCGATTGCGGCTGGAACGACTCCGAATAGCTGGCGTACGGCGCCAGGCCGTTATCGAACAGGTAGACCAGCCCCACGCGGCCGGTAAAGGCCTTGCTGTCCAGGGACGACTTGGCCTTGGCACCGGTGCTGAGGGTCTGGGTGCTGTTGTCGGTGCTGGCCCAGTCATAGCGACCACCCAGCAGCAGCACCCACTTATCCCACTTCATCTGCTCTTGCAGGTACACGCCGGTCTGCTCGCTACGCGACGTGCCGTCGGTGGTATACGCAGGCACCGGAACCGCCGCGCCGTACACCGGATTGAAAATATCCAGGGTCGGGCCTGCGGTGTACACGCCGGAGCCCTGCTTGGTGTCGGTGCTGGTGTTCTGGTAATCGAGCCCCATCAGCAGCGTGTGCTGCAACGGGCCGGTGTCGAATTTGGCTTGCAACTGGTTGTCGAGGGTGTAGGCATCCATGTCGACGTCAGCGGCAATGGTCGAGCGTCGGATGGTGCGGTAATCCGCCATCAGGTAGTTGTTGTAGAGGCTGCGGTACTGGCCTTCGCTGCGCAGGTAACGCGCGTTCTGGCGTACGGTCCACACGTCATCGAAGTGGTGCTCGAAGGCGTAGCCGATGGAATAGTACTCGCGGTCGCTCTTCTCGAAGTTCTTCTCGCCGTCATAGAAATCCACGTCGATGCTGCGCCCGGTCGGGCTGTGCAACACCGAGCCCCAGGCTGGCACCGAACCGTAGGACGCGCCCTTGGGGTCCTTCTGAAAGTGCCCGAGCAACGTGAGCGACGTCGCCTCGTCCGGGCGCCAGGTGAATGCGGTGGACAGCGACTGACGGCGGGTCTCGGTGTGGTCCACTTGCCCATCGGCATCGTCGAAAAGCCCGGCGACGCGGTAGGAATAAACGCCCTGATCATCGATCGGCCCGCTCAGGTCGAAGGTGGTGCGCTTCTTGTTGAAAGTGCCGTACTCCACGCCAACTTCATGAAACGGCGTGTCCAGCGGGCGCTTGGTGACCATGTTGATCACGCCGCTCGGCGTGCCCTGCCCGTACAGCACCGAGGCCGGCCCGCGCAGCACTTCGACGCGCTCCAGGTCGAAGGCGTCCTTTTGCGGCAATGCATCGCGGCTCGACGGCATGCGCAAGCCGTCCAGGTAGGTGGCCGGGGAAAAGCCACGGATCGTCAGCTGGTCCAGGCGCGACGCCGTGGCGCCACGGGTTTCCGGGATCACGGCGGCGCTGTAACGCAGGATCTGGTTGAGGCTCTCGGCGTTCTGCGCACGCATCTGGTCCTTGGTGACAATCGAGATCGACTGCGGGGTCTCGATCAGCGCGGTGTCGGTCTTGGTGCCCGACAGGCTGCGCGTGGCCACATAACCGGCCACCGGCCCGGTGGGGCTTTCGGTGCGGTAGGCACCGCTGATGGTGGTGGCCTGTAACTCCATGGCACCGCCGTTATCCGGAATCGGCTCCAGCCGGTAGCGGTCGGCGGAGAGCTTCAGGGCCTGCAGGCCAGTGCCGGCGAGCAACTGGTTCAGCGCCACGTCGGTGTCGTACTGCCCGCTCAATCCATTGCTGTGCTTGCCCCGCGCCAGGCTCGCATCAAACGCCAGCACCAGGTTGGCCTGCTCGGCCAGGCTGTTGAGTGCCTGGCTCAAATCACCCGCGGGAATCGAGAAACGGCGCAGCGCGCTGCTGCTTTCTTCGGCGAAGGCAGGTTGAACAGACAGCAACGGCACGGCGACAAAGGCGAACGCCACTGACAGGGCCAGTGGATGCAAGGGACGAGCAAGGCGCGACATGGGAAATCCTGCGTAATAGAGGTTCTATTAACCATGACGGCCAGGTCGGAAAATCGGGCAAGGATGAGAGCCATTTTTATTTGCGCAGCTTTTCGCAATGAGCCGGATCGTCTTTTGACGTAATCCCCCGGGCTAGTTTTTCGCGGCTTTTTCCTGCTTCACGTCGTCCCATTCTGATTTTTCCAACCGTTCATCCAGCCGCTTTTTGCTGCGGCAGACTCCGACGCCTTGCCCTTCGACGAGACGTCACGGATGACTCACACCGCCCACATTGCCTTTATCGAACACGAGCTGGATGGCTTCCATCAAAGCCTGGCGGAGTATCGCCAGCAGATGGGCGCCTGGTACTCACGCACGTTGGATTCAGCCAGCCATGCAGCGGACTTGCCTTCGTTGTTGGGCATGGAGCGGGTGTTGCGGGTGGGTGATTCGCAGCAATCGGTGAGTGTGTCCGATGCTGATTTTTCGACGGTCACCCATTGCTCGCTGGGCGGCGAGCTGAACATCGAGAGCCTGTTCGAATCGGTGTATGACGTGCCGATCGGCAACATCCCGGTTGAGGTGATCGGGCTCGATGACGGCACCTCCACCGTGGTCATGCTCGATGAGCACGGCAAAGGCTCGCACCACTGCGCGGCGGGCAAACGCTATCAGGTGCGGGTGCGAGGGAGCGTTTCCGAGGAACAGGTGGACGCACTGTTTGCCTCCTATGCCGGGCTGACGGCGGATCTGGAAGAGTGGCTGCGATCGCAGTGGTCTGGGTTTAAGCCGCACTGGGAGCGCTCGACCGCCAGTGCCATTGGCAACGGTATTTTGGCCGGCAGTTGGGCGGCGGTCAAAGAGGTGTGGGACAGCATCAAGCGGGTCCAGGCGATTCTTGAAGACCCGTTGAAGTTCGGCGAGCAGCTCGGTGACCAGGCCATCAAGTTGGCGCAATTGGCCGCTGACACGCCCAGGGTCATGGAACAAGCCATGTTGCTGGCCAGTGACGAGGCGGCGCTGTACCTGATGCTGCGCACGGCGATGCTCTGGCTCGACGCGCTGCCCCCCGGCGAGATGGCCGAGAAGGCAGCCGGGTTGGCGGTCTCGTTGCTGATTGACCTGGTGATTGGCGCGGTCTTGACCATCGCGTTGCCAGCGGCGGGCGTGGCTTACCTGGGGTTACGCCTGGTCAAGTACGGCGCGCAGATCCTTGATGCGGCGGTGGGTTTTGTTAAGAGCCTTTTGGCAATTCTGACGAAGTTCATGCACGCGGTGGATCGCTATAAGGCGGTGGCGGTTCGCGGCGTGGTCGGCGGGTTGAAGCAAGGCACGATGCAGATGCGCTGGCGGGCTCGGCAGAACGCGGTGCTGACGCAGAAAGAGCATGTGGATGATGTGCCTGCGTCAGGGAAGAACCAGAACGGCGATGCGGCGACCTGCTCGGCGACTACGTGCAAGAACGGCTGCCCGGTGTCGATGGTCACCGGCGAGGAATTGCTCACCCTCACCGATGGCACGCTCGATGGAATATTGCCGTTCGAGTGGACCCGGCTTTATCGCACCAGCGCGGTGGAAGTGGATTGCGGGTTGGGGTTTGGTTGGAGCCATGCCCTGGCGCATCGCCTGGTGGTTGCGGGTGATTCGGTGGTGTGGACCGATCATGAAAACCGTTCGACTGAGTTTCCGCTGCCCTCCTCCGCCCGCCCTGCGATCACCAACAGCTTGGCCGAAGCAGCGATTTATCTGGGGGTCTTGCCCGATGAATTAGTGCTGGCGCAAGGCTCGCGCTTCTACCATTTCGTTAATGGTTTTCTGACAGCGATCAGCGATGCGTATGACAACTGGCTGCGTATCTCCCGGGATTTCAGGGGGCGCATTGAGCGGTTGGATAACGGCGTCGGGCGGTCGTTGTTCTTGCGCTATTCGTCGGGCCGCATTGTTGGTGTGGACTATCAGATTCATCGGGCCGAAGGGCCGGGTGAGTTTGTCTGGGTTACCGAGTACACCGTTGTTTCCTACGCCTATGACGACCTTGGCCGGCTTATCAGTGCGACCAACGCCGCAGGTGAAAGCGAGGTTTATCG